>CAZMFP010000005.1:0-124085 GCA_964565605.1 uncultured Desulfocapsaceae bacterium
TTCTCGCTGAATATATCAGCTTTGGCTTACTGACACAAAATTATGAACACCCTCGTCAGACTACATCAATGGTGATGGTGGTGATGGTGGTGATGACTGCCATCCTGTTTTTCCAGCTTTCCACCAGCCTGCTCCAACGCCTTCTCCAAAAGAGAACCCACCTTATTCATCTCTGTGACAGCCTGCTCAATACTGGCGGCAACATCACCCATTCCTTCCTCTTTGGACACCTCTATCCATTTTGAACATTCCGCTTCATGGCCTTTATTATGATCAATCCAGTGTTCAAGCAGAACACGAAGTTTTTCTTTCTGGTTCATTTTCTCACCATTCAGTTCTTTTTAGCAATAATCACTTTACCGGTCTGAAAATCTATCGATTGTATTTGCACTCCCTTAACCTCTTTCGGCTCTTCAAATAGTGTTGAAACGGTAATCGAATCACCGGACACCTCCAACCTGGATGCATTTTCCATAAGGTTCTCTTGGCTTCCTTCTTCTTCTAGATAGACACTCATCTGACACATATCTTAGCCTCTCATTTGCTTTCTACTTCCTCTTTTTAATGAAACACTCCAACAATCAAACACGTTTTACTGCCTCAATTCTTCAGCAATATCAGACCAGAAAACGAAACTCACCTTTACCTAAAAGATCATGGAGGTGAAGAATACCAGTCAGCAAGCCGTCATCAACAATAGGAAGAACGGTTATCTCATGACGCTGCATGATCGATAAAGCATCAGCAGCCCTCATTTGCTGATCTATGGTAATTGGATCTTTGGTCATTATCTCAGCGACCGGCAATATTTCCATTGATCGTTCGTCTGTGATAAACCGCCTGATATCACCGTCGGTCACAATACCCACCAATCGCTTTGCTGAGTTGGTGACCAGTACCGCACCCAGATTCTTCTCATTCATGACATCTATCGCCTGGCCGGATTTCTGTTCTTCATCCACAACCGGGACAGCATCACCTGTTAACATAACTTCTAAAACCTGAACTTTCAGCCTCTCACCCAAGCTGCCGCCAGGATGGTTCTCTCTGAAATCTGCTGCCTGAAACTTCTTCCTGTTCAGCAGAACCACAGAGAGAGCATCCCCCATAGCCAATGTAGCTGTTGTGGACGCTGTCGGAGCAAGACCCAACGGACAGGCTTCCTGTGGAACTCTGATGTTTAAAACAATATCAGCCGCTTTTGCCAGAGTAGATGAGAGTCCACCAGTCATAGCAATAAGTGCGGTGCCCCTGTTTTTTAAACTGGTGAGCAGCCCATTGAGTTCCGCCGTTTCACCTGAATATGATATTGCAAGAACCACATCTGTCGGCATAACCATGCCCAGATCTCCATGCAGGGCTTCAACCGGGTGCAGGAAAAAAGATGGTGTTCCAGTCGAATTCAGGGTTGCCGCAATTTTCTGGCCGATAATACCCGATTTACCGATACCGGTTATAACAAGACGGGTTGGACACTCAATGATCATCTCGACTGCCTGGAGAAATTCATCTCCAATCCTGTCTCTTACGGCAGCGAGCCCCTGTTCTTCTATCTCAAAAACCTTCGTTGCTTCCTGAATTGACATGGTTTCGTTCTGTTCTATTGTCTAATGTTGTATCAATGCTGAACTATTGAAAACTTATTGTCTTTTGCCACAACAGTTCATCATTAAGACGACACTAGTCTATTTTAGATAAAAAGATTGTCTTGACGTATGAAAACTATCTCAAACTCCCTTGCTAGTGTAATCACTATGACTACGCACGCAAGGATCAATCATGGTCATACACACAATTCCTGTAGTGTTTATTCAGTTGTAGAATTGAAAGGTGCCCATTGTACTTCTTTTTTTACTTCCTGCATAGCTTGCCATCTCAATGAATAAATAGTATATGATTGCATACTTTTCCCTTGACAAGAGCGCCATTTCTTCGTCTTAATGCGCACTTATGTCAAACATCATCATCGGTGACAACACCTGCATATTCTATATGTCGTAATTCACCGAGTAACCCAATTTGAATAAAGAAGGTATAAACAATGACAACGTCCTCAAACGATTACAAAGTTGCCGATATGTCCCTGGCGGACTGGGGCAGAAAAGAAATAGAAATAGCCGAAACAGAAATGCCCGGCTTAATGGCCACACGTAAAGAATACAAGGAGAGCCAGCCGCTCAAAGGCGCACGCATTGCCGGCTGTCTGCACATGACTATCCAAACCGCTGTTTTAATGGAGACCCTGGTCGATCTCGGTGCTGAAATCCGCTGGTCCTCCTGTAATATTTTCTCCACCCAGGATCATGCTGCTGCTGCCATGGCTGCTGCCGGAATTCCTACATTTGCCTGGAAAGGTGAGAGTGAGGAAGAATTCTGGTGGTGCATTGATCAGACCATCTTCGGTCCCGACGACTGGCGTCCCAACATGATTTTGGATGATGGAGGTGATTTGACCCTTATTATGCACGAGAAATATCAAGACGATATGAAGCTCGTTAAAGGGATCAGTGAAGAGACCACCACCGGTGTTCATCGACTCAACGAAATGGCTGTTGCCGGCACCTTGATGTGCCCAGCCATTAATGTTAACGATTCGGTTACTAAATCAAAATTTGACAATCTTTACGGCTGCCGGGAATCACTGATCGACGGGATCAAACGGGCAACTGACGTGATGATCGCCGGAAAAAATGCCATTGTAATCGGTTACGGTGATGTGGGAAAAGGCTGTGCCCAGGCGCTGCGGGGTATGGGAGCCACTGTTTATGTCACTGAAATCGATCCGATCTGTGCTCTACAGGCTGCCATGGAAGGATATCGGGTTGTTACCATGGAACAAGCCGCTGGGATAGGCAATATTTTCGTCACCTGTACCGGTAATGTCAATGTCATCACCCGGGCTCATATGGAAGAGATGCCACATGAGGCCATCGTCTGCAACATTGGCCATTTTGATTCGGAGATTGATATTGCCGGCATCAAAGACCTCCCCTGGGAGAACATCAAACCCCAGGTTGACCATGTCACCTTCACTGATGGTAAAAAACTGATCGTGCTCGCCGAAGGACGACTGGTAAACCTTGGTTGCGCAACCGGCCACCCAAGCTTTGTGATGAGCAACTCCTTCACCAATCAGGTACTGGCCCAGATCGAGTTGTGGAACAACCATCAAGCTTACGAGAACAAGGTCTATTTTCTCCCCAAACATCTTGATGAGAAAGTTGCCCGACTTCACCTCAAGCAAATTGGCGCTAACCTGACCACACTCAGCAAGGAACAGGCTGACTATATCGGTGTTAAAGTCGAAGGACCTTATAAACCAAGTTACTACCGCTATTAACGTATCTGATGATTACCCATACTTCTTTAGTAGAGGTAAGAAACTTGTTTTTTTAGGCATGTATTTATAGAAGTCGTTGCGAGGCCATTGGAAGAAGCAATCTCCCCTAACCGCCTGAGATTGTCTCGTTTCACTCATAACGACTGTATTGAATTTTCGCTGCTAAGGTGGTTCACCGTTCAAGTTTACTGAAAAATAGAGTTAATCAGATTAACTCATTTTTCAGCTAAGGCATGGATAGGAGGTTAAACCCACCTATTCCATGCCCTGTTCCCAGATATCCTACTCTTGTTCTGATTCAATACCGGCCAGGCTGATATCACCGGAAATCACCTCATGGACCAGACCGCTCTCCTCCCTGATGTGGAGCCTGCCATTATCATCAGGCCCAAGTGATACACCCGAAACCACCTTCCCCTTCACATTCACCCAGCTGAGCTTTCTGCCAAAGAGGATATCTTTCTGTTTCCATTCTTTGAGTATCGGAGCAAAGCCTTTTACTTGAAGAGATAACATTTTATTGAGCAATCCCGACCTCACAGTGCTGAATAATCGCTTTTTATCAATTACCCTGTCGCACTCCAGGTAGAGTGATGTTGCAGTTGTTACGATATCAGCTCCAAATTCATCTGTCCGTTGATCCACATTGATACCAATGCCGACAACTGCAAAATGATCATCTGAGGGATTGAGAAGAGAAGAAGATTCCACCAGGATTCCACCGCATTTTTTACCATTGCGATAAATATCATTGGGCCATTTCAGACCGAAAACTACCCCGGATAATTCATCCAGGCTCAGTGCCACACTGAGCCCGGCAGTCATTGTGATCAGGGGGAAATCAACCGGCTCTATACGGGGCCTGACAATGATCGAGCAATAGAGCCCTTTGCCGGCGGGAGAAGACCATTGTTTTCCTAATCGTCCACGCCCACAGTCCTGTTCCTCTGCGATAACCGCAGTTCCATGAACAGCACCATCTTTTGCCATAGCAAAGGCGACTCGGTTGGTCGAATCTGTTCTGTTAAGAAAAACTGTTTCAGGATTGTTCATTGAGGACTACTCGACAAAAAAAAATGCAGAATGGAATGTCCATTCTGCATTTTACATCTCGGATAATTTGAGAAAAGGTCTAATGATAAAATAGATTAGATGCCTCCGTCTCCTTCTTCATCCTTGGCACGGCCTTTAGCGGCATACATGGTGGTTGAGCCGGAAGACCAGAAGGTCATCTTGCCTTCTTTCACCAGATCATTGGCTGCGTTTTTAATGGCACGTGGTTTTGTTTCAGGATCACATTTATAGAAATCCTTAACATAGAGCTGCGGTTTCGGTGCAGTCTGTGCTTTTTTAAGGATTGCTGCTTTCAGTTCTTCTTTACTTAACGGCATAATCATTCTCCTTCATTCAAAGGGTTGTCGAAGAACAGATCGGTAAAGCCGGCCCCGCGACAATTCGTGAGGCCGGCTTTGAGTTACCAACAGTTATTTGATATGGCTGGTGAACTTGAACAGTGTCGTAGTACGCCAGGTATCATAGGCAAGCCGGTAGTCATCAATTGATTTGATGGTAAACGGAATATCACATTTCTCAAAGAAACGTGGCCAACCGATTCTCTCTGCCCATTCGCCAACACGCTCATATTTCCGAGCTTCTTTGGCATAGACATCAACAATCTTCTTAATGGCCTCTACAGTCTCAGGCCAACGAGGAGTGGTGTTCGGCAGGAATGGGATAACCAGCTTGGAGAACTTTGGAGCGGTTCTTGAGTTGGATACCTTTCCACCAACGAGAATGGCAATACCGTCACCTTCAGGATCAGCCAGCGGCATGGCAGGACACATGGTGTAACAGTTACCGCAGAACATACAGCGATCGTTGTTGACCTTAACGGATTTAATCTCCTCTCCGTTTACTTCAGCCTTTGCCGGCTTGACAGCGCCAAGCGGACATGAAGCGATGGCGAGCGGCAGCTCACATACACCGGTAATCCGGCTATGATCAATCATCGGCGGTTTACGGTGAACACCGAGGATAGCGATATCGGAAGCATGTACTGCACCACACATGTTCAGGCAGCAGGCCAGAGCGATACGTACCTGAGCAGGCATTTTCATTGAAATAAAATGCTCAAACAGCTCATCCATAACCGCTTTAACTACACCAGAGGCGTCAGTTGCCGGGGTGTGACAGTGAATCCAGCCCTGGGTGTGGACGATGTTGGTGATACCGGCACCGGTTCCACCTACTGGGAACTTGTTGCCACGACCAGCCAGATCATCGATCAGAGGCTGAACTTTATCCTTGGAATCAACCATGAACTCAACATTGTTCCTGGTTGTAAAACGAAAATACCCTTCACAATGTGCATCAGCAATATCACACATTTCCCTGATCAGCTCGATTGAAATCAGGCGGGCGCAACCAACACGAACGGTCCAGCACTCATCACCAGACTCGGCTTTGTGAACCAGTACACCCGGCTGAGTAATCTCATGCCAGAGCCACTTACCTTTATTTTTTGCAATAACCGGTGGATGGAATTCGGCATAATATCGGGGTCCGATATCTGTAATCCTGTCTTCCATCGGTTTATCGGGATTGTAACCCATAACGAATCTCCTTTATATCTTGAATAATATAATAAACACGAAAAGAACTTGGACTTAAGCCGCGTGACGCTTACGGAAAGCCTCGACGTCACGTTCCCAACCTCCAGGAACCTCTTCTTCCTGCCAGAATACGTATGGGTTGGAACGCGGCTCTTTAACATGCTGCGGTATAATATCAACACCCATAACTTGGAGGAAGGTCGGCAGACCGACTCGCTGCATGGTTTCACCCACACGCTCACGGTTCTTTCCAACTTCCATCCACCAATCCCAGACGTTCTCGATAAAATCGATCAGTTCTTCAAAGTCATTATCCTTACTTACATTCATGAATGGGACAACCAAGGTAGCGAACTGGGCACCATCAAGAATCGGAGCCTTGGCACCAACCAGAACAGAAGCGCCTTTTTCTACACCGGGGCGCAGAGCACGAGGCATAACGTTGATACAATGCATGCAGCGATAACATTCACTGTCGTCAATTTTCAGTTCATCGCCTTCCATCCACATACAGTTAGTGGGGCAGAGATCAAGTACTTCTTTCTTGATGTCGAAAGCACCCCAGTCCCTGTCAAGATAAGCACCACCGTTGGCGGGAATATTACCTTCCACATACTCTTTTACGGCAGCCTGGTCGATACGGATCTCATCTCTCCAGGTACCGATAACGGCTATATCGGAACGGGCAATAGCTGCAACACAGTCATTCGGGCAGCCGGAAAACTTGAATTTAAATTTATATGGGAAAGCAGGACGATGAATCTCATCCTGATAGTGCATGGTCAAATGATGACAACATTCCTCTGCATCAAAACAGGACCACTCACAACGCGACTCACCAAGACAGCAAGCGGGGGTACGCAGGTTGGAACCGGAACCGCCGAGATCCTGCTGCAGATTGTGGGTCAGGTCGTAGAACAGCGGCTCAAGAGCTTCTGTACGACAACCCAGGAAAACGATATCACCGGTTGAACCGTGCATATTGGTCATACCGGAACCGTATTTTTCCCAAAGGTCACAAAGTGCTCTTAAATGTTCGGTAGAATAGTACTTTGATACCGGCTGGGCCAAACGAACAGTGTGAAAGTGCTCAACTCCTGGAAACTGCTTCGGAACATCGGAATAACGACCAACAATACCACCGCCATATCCGAAAACACCAACGATACCGCCATGCTTCCAATGAGTAATTCTGTCTTTAAAAGACAGCTCGAGCTGACCAAGAATATCCCAACATTCAGGTTTTTTCTCAGCCTGGCGCTTAATGTCGGTCACGAAGCTTGGCCACGGGCCATCCTCCAACTGGTCCAACAGGGGCGTCTCATGCTTTGCCATGTTTTCCTCCTTTACATTGTTAATAAATAATCAACCTATCCTATATTCTTTGAGATGACATGATTGAGCTATTCTTTTAAATGGAAACTCGCAAAGAACGAACCAACCGTTTGCTGAATTGTTCTTCACATATCATCGCAGTATATCCTTTAATATAAAATACGAAAGACAGACCTATGCCTAATCTTACTCCCGAGACGTGAAATTATCTCCTGGCCGCCTTTTTGTCAACAAAAATCGGCTGATGAAACCTATCAGCCCTATATGCACAATGGCTCCTAAGTCTTCGGGTTCAACCGGTTCCTGTTACCCGCAGGATAGTTTCCTCAATGGACTTGTTCTGTTCTTCTTCTCCACTGATAATGGAAAGAAAGCCGGAAGCCAGCCGCTTACCTAGCTGCACGCCCTCCTGGTCAAAGGAATTGATGTTCCAGCAGAACCCCTGAAAGACAATTTTTGCCTCATATATTGCCAGCAGTGCCCCCATGCTTTCCGGAGTCAGCCTGTCCGCCAGCAATATTGAGTTTGGCCTGTTTCCAGAAAAGTTTTTATTGGGATTTTCAGTCTTTTGACCAACAGCCAGAGCCAGTGATTGGGCTAAAAGGTTGGCGATCAGCTTCTGCTGCGAGGAACTTTTCTCCACCTGGAGATCTCGATCAAACTGGCTTCTGCGAAATCCGATAAATTCAACCGGTACCTTCTCAGTCCCCTGATGAAGCAGTTGATAGAAAGCGTGCTGGCCGTTCGTTCCCGGCTCTCCCCATAAAACCGGCCCAGTCTGGCCAGACACCGTTTTCCCATATCGTGTTATCGATTTACCGTTGGATTCCATATCACACTGCTGCAGATGGGCTGGGAACCTGTGCAAACCCTGACTATACGGCAATACGGCAAGAGTTGCCATGCCCAGAAAATTATGATTCCAAATGCCAACAAGAGCAAGCAATAGGGAAATATTTTTTCGTATATCCCGCTCCTCTGCTGCATTATCAGCCGCGTGTGCCCCCCGCAGAAAATCGACTGTATTGTCAAAACCGATTCCAAACCCAAGCACCACGGCTCCCACCATGGAAGTGGAACTGTAGCGCCCACCGATATAATCAAACATATAAAAGGATCGCAGGTAGTTCTCCTTGCTGTCCATCGGGCTCCCCTTGCCGGTAACAGAAATAAAATGGCAACGGGGATCAAGGCCTTCATCCAGGAACGCCTGGCGCACCAGGGTCTCGTTGGTAAGTGTCTCAAGAGTTGTTCCCGACTTTGAGACGATGTTAACCAGGGTAGTTGGCAGATGGACCCTGGCCAGAATCCTGGCCGCGTCATCGGGATCAACATTGGAGATAAAATGGACCTGCCTGTCTCTTCTGCCATGGGCAATCAATGCTTCAAAAATTGACCTTGGTCCCAGGTCGGACCCACCGATACCGATATGAATCATGGTATCGAACATCTCCCCCTGTTCAGATACCAGTTGACCGTTTTCAAGCTCATCAAGAAAGCTGCTCAGTTTATCAATTTCTTTAGAAGCCTGGGCTGCCGCCGCCTGTTCCCGGGGAGTTTCAGAGAAGATATCTCGACTTGCTGTGTGGAGAACCTGTCGATTTTCCGACTCAAAACCTTCAATCCTGTTGAGCACTGCACCTTTTCTCATCTCAATAAACTGATCGATAAGTCCCAACTCATCGGCCAAATTCTGCAAACAGTCTATCACGGTATCATCAACTTGCTGTGTCCCATAAAAGAGATCAAAGCCGGCCGCAGAACAGACATACTGAGAATATCTCTTCTTGTTCTGTTCATCCCTCAACGTTGTGAGATCAAATGGTTTTTCAGACAATTCCTGAAGCTTTGTGTACACTGCCGCCTGCTCAAGGCCCTTTCGTTTTGTCATCTCATTTTCTCCCATTATTTATTCACTTATACCAACGAGAAGAACCGGACACTCCTTCAACACTTGTTTCAACCTGCTGAGATGGCCTGATTTGCCAGCAGCTTCAATTCATCAATAATCGGCCCATATTCCGGGCAGCCATAAACTGCCGATCCGGCGACAAAAACGGTTGCCCCGGCAGCGGCGCACCTGGCAATGGTCTTGGGGCTGATCCCCCCATCGATTTCAATATCAGCAGTAAGTGCTCTTTCATCCATCATCGATCTCAGCTTCTCTATCTTTGCTACTGACGACTCAATAAAGGACTGGCCACCAAAACCCGGATTGACACTCATCAGCATGACCAGGTCTATCTCATCAAGTATGACTTCGAGGCTTGACAGAGGTGTTGCCGGATTAAGAACAACACCCGGCCTTTTGCCCAACTCTTTAATTCTGGCAACTGTTCGATGCAGATGAGTACATGCTTCCACATGGACCGTAATCCAGTCCGCTCCGGCTGCGGCAAAATCGTCCAGATACTTGTCCGCATCGGTGATCATCAGGTGAACGTCTATAATCTTCTTGGTTGCTGCCCTGGCTGCTTTTACAACCAAGGGGCCGATTGTGATATTAGGTACGAAATGTCCATCCATAACGTCAACATGAATCACTTCCGCCCCGGCACGGTCAACTGCCTTGATCTCTTCACCAAGCCTGCAAAAGTCGGCGGATAAGATGGAAGGAGCAATCTTAATTTCCTGCATTGTGTTCCTCTAATTTTGAGTTATTCTTTCACCAAGGGTGTTCAATACAAAGGGTTTTATCTCAATCAACCCATTTTGAGTCACATACAATTTTGTCTGATTCTACAGAAAACTCAGCCTAACACCAGATCTTACCCCAAGCCAAGAATCACTGGTCATCAGAATTTGCTATCTTACCCTTTTTTGTATCTCACCGCCAACCAGTATCTCAACAAGACCTTCCAGCTCCAGATAGAGCAGAAGTTCATTTACCCGCGCGGCAGAGAGGCCTGAACGGTGAACCATTTCGTCTTTGTGAATCGGGTAAACATCCAACATCTCCAGCAGCTTATTCTGTTCATTACCAACCGATGCTGACTTTTTCTCGTTAGACACACTCGGTTGATGACGCTGTTCTGCACACACCATCCTGAACTCTTCGAGAATATCATCAGCCCCTTGAACAAGCTTTGCCCCTTGCTGGAGAAGCCAGTGAGTGCCTGCCGATTTAAACGAATCGATGCGGCCCGGCACACCAAAAACCTCTCTTCCTTCTTCCAGTGCCATGCTTGCAGTAATCAACGAGCCTGATTTTCGTGCCGCCTCAACCACAACAACTCCCCGGCTAAGACCTGCAATTATTCGGTTTCTAGCTGGGAACCTGAAAGCGTCTGGCCTTGTCCCAAGAGGATATTCACTGACAAGAACACCCTGATTCCTGATCTGCTGGTACAGCTGTTTGTTTCGATACGGATAGATTACATCAAGACCACAGCCGAGCACGGCAGCCGTACTGCCCGAAACCGACAGGCAACCGTGATGTGCCTGAGTGTCAATACCCAGAGCCATGCCGGAAACAACAACCACGGATCTGGCGCCAAGCTCACTGCCAAAATTAAAAGCACATTGCCTTCCATAATCGGTTGCCGCCCGCGAGCCGACAACGGCCACACAACATTGGTTTAGAATATCCCTGTTTCCCAATGTATAGAGAACCACAGGCGGTCGACCGGTCTCTTTGAGTAAGGCTGGATAACATTCATCATCCAGACACATCGCTTTGCCGCCAAACCGCTTCAGCTTATGCAGTTCCGACTCACCGGCTCTAAACAGGGTCTTATGGTCGATCAACCGTTTTATAACAGCCGGTTTAAGACCGGATTCATTCTCCAACTCTTTCCTGCTTGCCCGCAAGAGCTCTCCAACAGAACCGTAATGGCTGACAAGAGAACGAATCCCCACATCTCCCAATCCGGGTATCAGACTCATGCTGACCCATTCAAGAATCTTACTCACCGTCTTTCCTCTTGTTATCTATCAACTATACGAATAAACCCATTGGCCTGGCGATCAGAAATGCCAATCGGAAATTTGATATTAGAAATTATTCCTGCCGGCTGGAGAGTGGTGCAACAGTCCGTTATATACAAAAATATGGAGTTTTTGCCGTCAACCTGACTGTTAGAGCAATTGAAGCAAAAAAATGTCTGGGGAAATTTACTGCCTGAATTACAGGCCGACCGTTGGTTTAAAGGATGAATGATGATGGCCACAGGTCCATTGCAACCAATTTATACAACACTACTCCAGGCCTTGAAACTTCAGCCGACAACAGTACATCTCAACTATCCTGTTTGGGCCGAAACTGTTTTTTCCGGCTAGGTCATAAAAATCTTGAGTTCATCCTTTCTCGATGGATGTTTCAATTTTTGAATAGCCTGTGCTTCTATCTGTCTGATCCTCTCCCTTGTTACGGCAAAACAGCGCCCAACCTCCTCCAGGGTATGGTCACAATCCACATCGATGCCGTAGCGCAACCGCAACACCTTTGCCTCTCTCGGAGTAAGAGAGGAAAGAACCTGGGAAAGGCATTCTTTGAGACTTCCAATCATCGTGTAATCCTGGGGATCCAGATGGCACGTATCTTCAATAAAGTCGGCAATGGAAGTATTTCCTTCATCATTAACCGGAGTATCCAGTGAGATTGCGTCTTTGGCTGTCTTTAAAGCTATTTTGACCTTGGAAACATCGATGCTCAATTCTTCCGCCATCTCCTCCGGACTCGGCTCCCGCTGTTTTTCGGTCATAAAATCTTTCGTAACCCGCAAAAGACGATTAATCGTTTCAATCATATGAACCGGTAAGCGAATCGTTCGACCTTGATCGGCAATCCCTCTGGTTATTGCCTGCTTAATCCACCACGTTGCATAGGTAGAGAACTTGTATCCCCGGCGATAGTCAAACTTCTCCACCGCCTTCATCAGACCGATATTTCCCTCCTGGATTAAATCGGGAAATTGTAAGCCTCGATTAACAAACTTTTTTGCAACGGAAATAACCAGGCGCAAGTTGGCTCGAACCAATGATTCCCGAGCATGCCTGACCATCTCCCTTGTAGTATCAATCTGCTGGATACGTTCCTGCAAAGAATGGAAATCAACCCCCACACTCCTGTTCAACTCAGCAGAAATCATCTTTTCCAGTTGATCAAGGCTATACCCTGCCTTTTGCTTCTTTAAGGCTGCAAGTTTATGCTCATGTATGGCACCGGCCCATACCTTTTTGA
The DNA here is from genome assembly GCA_964565605.1 of uncultured Desulfocapsaceae bacterium. Classification (GTDB taxonomy): domain Bacteria; phylum Desulfobacterota; class Desulfobulbia; order Desulfobulbales; family Desulfocapsaceae; genus CAZLGM01. Next base: position 12,470 of record CAZMFP010000005.1, read on the forward strand.
AACGCTCGGCCAGACTTTCCATACCATGGATTATCGTATTGATATATTTTGAATTAATCAGCTGATTGTTAAACAGCTCGGCAATCTCATCGCCTATATTCTCAATCCTGTCGACCAGTTTTATATCTATGGATCCTTCAAGCTCCTTTTTTACCGATTCGTTCCGTAATTGTTCTCTCTCCATGTCAAGATAGTAGGCCTTCTCGACTGACTGCAGGAATTTCTCTCTTGCCAGAGTTTCACTCTCATCCTTGTTTGCATTGTCGATTACCAGGGTGATTTTAACTTTCTTTTCACGTAACAGATCACCAATCTCTGTTAATACGGCAACAGAAAGACAGGTTGACAATGCCAGTTCCTGGAGCCTGAACTTGCCTTCTTCCATCAATTTTGCCAGCTCCAGCTCTTCCTCGTGGGACAGTAGCGGAACGCTGCCCATTTCACGCAGATAGATATTCATGGAATCCAGGGATGGTTCCAATCGACTGGCCAATCCTCTGGAGGTACGTCTCCGGTGTGCCTTTCTCCTGTCAGAAAACGGATGTGAACGGCGATCAGGTCTGCCAGTCCGCCGGTCTTCACTCACACCGTCCGGCAGCTCAACGGTAATTGGGTCCTGGTCGGAAGAACCCATACCGGTCAACTCTGTAAAAATATTACTGTCGCCTAGACGTAGTTCCTTTTCGGCTTCAGCATCATCTTCATAAAGGTTCTCCTGTTCGTCACTCGACATACAGTTCTCCTTTGTTTTTATTCGAAAGTTGTTCGCTGGTAATCTTGAAGTATATCATCTGGCAAATTAGCAACCCATTATATCAAGTTTTTTTTTAAAAACAACATGATAGTGAAATACCTGACACATTAGCGCGCTCCACCCAACATATCCTGCAGCTGCTTATCAACTTCGACCTTTTCAGCCATCAGCTGCACTAAGCGCTCAAAATCATCACTTGCTTGAACTTTTTTTATTTTTAAAGACAATGAAACAGATCTTCTTTTCAGCGATTCACGCCGTATCCACTCCAAAAGCTCTTCCTTTTCTGCCTCACCCTCGCCTGCAGAGCCTGTTTGGGTTGTTTCCAACCCATGCCCTCCAATATTAACCAGCATATCGGCAACAAACCTGCGTTCCGCTCCCTCCGGTAACAGGGTCAGCAGATCCTCCGGCTGCAGCATGCTGTTCCTGGCAAGTTCTCTTTGTATTTGAAGAAAGAGGATTTCCCCAACCGTGCCGGACAGACATTCACGTATTCCGGCAAGGGCAAGCTGTTCAAAGCTCAAAGGATTGAGCAACATAAATTGCAGGAGCTTTTTCTGAGCAGCACTAACAGGGAGAAGCTCCTTTTTCCGGTTATCCCGCTGTTGCACCGGCGGCCCTGTATGAGTGGATTGAGCAGCCATCCCCTTAAAATCATCTGGAGATAGTCCTAATTTTTCGGCAAAATGGGTTAACACCACAGAACGCTGCAGCGGGGACACAGCACTCGTCAGCAATGGCTGCAATTCGGCAACAATGGCTCTCTTGCCATCTAAAGTCATGCCATGCTCATTCACCAGCTGATCAAAAACAAACTCCGGAAGCGGGCTGGCTTCCCCAACAAGCTGGCTCAACCGGTCCACGCCATATTCCCTCACAAAAGAATCAGGATCATGACCACTCGGCAGCAGGGCCACTTTACCGTTTAATTCTTCAGCTAAAAACAGTGGCGCAGACCTCATGGCTGCTTTTATTCCCGCCGCGTCACCATCAAAGAGCATGACCGCCTCTGAACAATTTCTCTTTAACAGAGAAAGCTGCTCCCTGGTCAATGCGGTGCCCAAAGGGGCCACCACATGCTCACATCCATTGTCAACGAGGGAGACAAGGTCAAAATTTCCCTCGACAACTATGGCCTGCTGCTCTTTTCTAATTACCTGCTGCGTCTGGAAAAAGCCAAAGAGTGAACGTGATTTATTAAAAACATAACTCTCAGGTGAGTTCATATATTTAGGCTGACCCTCACCCACAATCCGACCGCCAAAACCGATAATAAAACCCCGGCCGTCCATTATGGGAAACATGACCCGGTCACGGAAACGGTCATAATGGCCTCCGCGTTCTTTTTTAACCAACAGTCCTAATTTTTCTGCAAGAACCCGTTCTTCACCATTCAATTGGTTCCCTAAAAAATTCCAGCCGTGCTGTTCAACTGCCGGGGCATAACCGATCTGGAACCTCTCTTCAACAGCAGGGCTCAGTCCTCTGTTTTTCAGGTATGTTCTTGCGGCTTCTCCATGGGGTGAGCCGCGCAGGATCTTCCTGTATATCGCTGCCACCTTTCCATTAAGCTCAACCATCTGTTTCTTAAGGGATACACGTCTGCTCTGCTCTTTGGACAATGGCTTTTCTGGAAGTTGAATCTGGTATCTTCCAGCAAGTTCTTTGAGTGCCGCGGGAAAATCAAGATTGTTATATTTCATCAGAAACGAGAAAACATCTCCGGTTTCTCCACAACCGAAACAGTAAAAAAACTGTTTAGCCGGATGCACGGAAAATGAAGGTGTTTTTTCACTGTGAAACGGACAACACCCCAGGTATCTGGCCCCACTCTTCTTAAGATTGACATGCTCAGAAATAATCCGCACGATATCAGCCTGTTCTTTTACCCTGGCAACAATGTCTTCCCCTGCATCAAAACCGGCCATATTCACCACAATTCGTTTTTATCTTTTTTTTGCCTGAGTAACGGTTTATTCTACACATAACATCTGTGGACAGAGAACCCAAAGAACCGCAACTTGTCAAGCGACAAACAGTTCACTCTAAAGGTGCTTTGAAAGAGACTGTAACCACTCTTTTCCAAAAACCCTCAAAAATCTGCTCCTTCAACAATGGACGACATCAGCAAGGCGCTCGCATTTGAAGTGAAAAAGGAAATAGCGGACCGTTATTTCGGTTTCCGCAAGCAGATTGAAAACGACACCTCCGCATATCTGGAACTCATTACCCAAACAGCTCTTGAGCTTGAAAAAAATGTGGGATTTGATCTGGTTCGGATATACACCCTTTTACAGAACGACTCGCTGATTGACACTTTTTTTGAACTCACCGGATTTCAATCCAAGTTTTTTTTCGACTCCTATGTCAACACTTCCGCCACTATTCGAAAAAGGGTGTTTGCCACAATTAAAATCCGCGGGATCACCAGTAGAAGTCGTTACAGAAACCTCTTTTACGACACCTACCAACAGTTATACTCTCATATCCGTCTGTTCCATGAAACATTGCAGGAACTTACAGAAGAACATGAAATCATCAGCGAACAGATAAAACTCTTTTATCGAAAAAACGATATCGGAATGATCATGCAGTTTTTTCGGAATATCGACAATATGCCCGTTGGAAGTGTAGACCTCAGTGCACATAAAGAAGAACCCTCTGGACAGCAGGACCTTGGAAAGAAACTACAGATTATCCCTCCCCTGCCGGCCAAAGATCTCCTGCCCGATATCCCGAAAATCCCCCGTCTCCACACAATCAAATCGGACCTCAAAGCTCTTATTAAGCAGGCCTTTTCCTTAAACGTGGATTTTGATCCAAAACGACTTTAAGGGTATTGAGAAGATTGTCACCTCTTCCAATGCTTGACAACCATTCTGCACATCTTATTTTATTTCCCAGACAGGAAACAAATCTGAATTTGAACAAGACATTATAAAGGAAGGGATGACAACATGACAAGCATGATTAAAACCGGTATGCTCATGGCGATCATGACTGCCATTTTTATGGTGGCAGGCCAGGCCCTCGGCGGTCAGAGCGGTATGATGTTTGCGCTCATCATGGCACTTGGAATGAACTTTTTCAGCTACTGGTTCAGTGACAAAATTGCCTTGAAAATGGGAGGGGCTCAGGAAGTAACGACCCAGGAAGCTCCGGAACTTCACAAAATGGTGGCAGGACTGGCCAGCCGGGCTTCACTGCCGAAACCCCGGGTGTATGTCATCCACAATGACACCCCCAATGCTTTTGCCACAGGCCGCAACCCCGAACACGGTGCCGTAGCCGTTACCACAGGGCTCATGAATATTCTTAGCCGTGATGAGCTTGAAGGTGTTGTGGCACATGAGCTTGGTCATATCAAGAATCGTGATATCCTTATCAGCACCATTGCCGCGACCATGGCAGGCGCCATCAGTTACATGGCAACCATGGCGCAGTGGGCAATGATCTTCGGAGGCCGTTCAAACGACGACGAAGGAAGAGGCGGAGTGCTTGGTTCACTCGTGATGATGATTGTGGCGCCTCTTGCCGCCATGCTGATACAGTTTGCCATATCCCGTTCCCGCGAATATCAAGCGGACGCGACCGGAGCAGCCATCTGCGGTCAACCCAACGCCCTGGCTTCCGCACTGCAGAAACTGGAAAACTATAACCAGCAAAGACCGATGGATGTCAACCCGGCAACCGCCCAGATGTATATCGTCAACCCGCTCTCCGGCAAGCAGCTGGCCAAACTGTTTTCTACCCACCCGCCTATCCAGGAACGAATCAGCAGATTGATGAGCAGAACTACCTAGGCTTAATATAACGAATATATCGTCTGTCTGTCCCCTGAATATGGTCTAGAAACCAGCCGGCAAGAAACCCCAGTATGGGGCGTAAGTCAATTTGCGACTTTTCGAAGGCATTGTAGAGCTGATCAACCTGCTTCTTAAACAGATCGTGCTTCAAGACGTGTCGTTCTTTCTGCGGGTAATCGCTGTTCATAAAGAGCTCTTCTTCAGCGGCGAAATGTTCCATAGTATAATTTCGCAGCTCATTTAAGATATCATTCACCTTTCCCCGGCAATTGATTCCCAGGCGACTGATCTTCACACATTGATTAATTTCATTTTATCAACCCGGCCAGTCTGCGGTGCTGAATATCAACTCTCTCGATTCCGGTATTATACTGATCTGTCCACTTGATGAGCGGTTGAATAGTAGTCTTTTCTGTATTATCGACTGTTGTTATTTCATCTGTTGTGCCGCCTTCTTTAATAACGGATAAATGAATTTTTCCCTGACAATGGGGACAGCAAATCGATATCTGCTCCATGGACACCTCGCCTTCTCTTAATATTTCACCTGATTCCTACGACTTTACTGCCTCGACAACAAAAGATATCGTGTCAGTTTAGCAAACGTTTTCAAGGACCACGGGTTTCAAGTTATTTTTTCCCGGCCCTGGAAAACTCGCAAACATCCTGCATCTTGCTGTTACCCTGAAAGTAGAGAGTCTTGACCACGGCTCATTGGCCAAATTGACAAGACCCGTGCTAGCTTTAGTTTTTGGGTAATCAAATAGTTTTACTTGGTTCAATTGAATAATCTGGCAATTCAGCCTATTCAAGCCGATATGAACCGGCCATTCAATCTTTTTGTTGATGAATGGTGCTATTTCTCGAAAGGTAGCAAGTCAAAAGAAAAACAACAGCTATTATGATAATCCCATACCAGGGAAGCCAACCTATCGACTCGGTAAATGAGAGGTTCTCGAGCTGCTGTTCCGAAAGGCCAGGTGATGCTGCTTGCCGGTTTCCACGAAGATACAGGATGAGTCCACCGTACAAAACACCGATACAACCATAGGCAAGGTTTAGAGCCATCCCTTTAAAACTCAAAACAGTTGCCCGCTGCCGTGAATCGGTAATCCTGTTGAGATAATGGCTGGAGAAGAACGACGTGCACATCATACCAACAGTCAACAGAATCATCGGTATGACACCGAAATAAGGCACAAACAGAGAAATTCCCAAAAGGGCCAGAAAGGTTATGGTGCTGAGCCAGAACATGTTCTGAACCGGAGTGAAACGAGTTATCATCCAGCGGGCAAGCCTGGGGGCGACAAGCCCAATCATTGCCATTGCCGAACCGATAACGCCAAAACTTGCCTCCGGCAGCTCAATCAGTCGGTAATATTGACTTGTCATAGTCACCATCAGCCTCAACACATGGTCGTAAGCCATAGCAAAGAGGATGATTGAGAACGCAAACCCTGTCTGAACGATCCATTTTGCCGACTGAAACATCATTGTCGAGGCTTTGCGAATCCGTAGAGGCAGATCATTATTGGTTCTCGTGTCCTGTCCCAAATGCAGCGGTTCCCTCATCCTGAGGGTTGTGAAAAAGAGAAGAACTGCAAGTACAAGGGTCAGATAGACCGGAAAACGCATACTGACCTGCTGGGAAATCTGACAATCAGAACCCATCAGCAAGAGCAATTGATTGATTATTTCAGGATCGTAAACAAGGGCGCCGATGGTCATGGCAACGACAAAACCGGCCGATTTGATTCGCATCTGTAAATCAAGAACCTGCGGCCAATATGACTGCAACTCTCGCTCCACCAAAGTATCATAGGCAAGCGCTTCATCAGCTCCGCTTGCCAGGGCTTCTGCCAATCCGCTGAAAACACGATTGAGAAGAAAAACCCAAAACACAAGCCTGGTGCTTCCCAGTGGTACAAAAGAGATCAAGACCATTTCCACCATCATGAGAATCGAAGCGGTCAGCAGCAGCCGTTTTCTCCCGACTATATCGGCCAGGGCACCGGAAGGCACCTCTGCAAGGACTATCGAGAGCGCCCAGACACTGTTTAACAGGGCAAACTGCTCAATACTCAAACCAAAATCGATAAAAAGAATGGTAAAGACCGGATAGTAAAATCGGGCGTTAAAAAAAAGACGGAAGAGGATGAAATAGCGGATATTCGCTATTGAAAGAGGAGAAAAAGAGGCCACTATGTTTGATTACAGACCAAAAAAAACCGCTACTGTCCTGAAACCGCCTGGCAGACTGCCGCAAATGACAGCGGATCAAGACTGGACTCTCCCACGAAAAGACCTGCCACACCCTCCAGAGTGGCGTATTGCCCAACATTATCCGGATGAATCGCACCACCGTATACAACCGGCACTTTGGGGTATATCTGGGAGATGAACGAAACCGCCTGAACAATCTGCTTCGGCTCCTCAGGTATTCTGAAATTCATTGCCTCAACCGGACCGTAGGCTATGATCATCTGATCGCAATCAATATCGACAAGGGAAGTCAGCTGAGACATGGCATAAGGTTGATCAACACAGACAATTGGCACAAGGCCACTGTCCCCAGTCTCATTTACCTTATTGGCCACATCCTGGGAGGTCTCATGAAAATAGCGCCTCCTCTCCGAGTGACCGATAATAACATATTGGGCAAGTCCCTTGACCATATCAGCAGCAACAGCTCCCGTGTATGATCCTTTTGGGAATGGAGAAATATCCTGGGTTGCAATGGAGACGTTTTCAAGCTTCAGATCGTTCAGATAGTGGGCCGTATCACGCAGAAAGATAAACGAGGGAGCAATAATAACCTGAAGATTCGGATCAGGTCGATAATGTTTATTAAAAACATCAAACCACTCTTTAATATTTTCCCATGTTTTATTGCATTTCCAATTGCCGATCACATACCTTTGCATATCTATCCCTCTTGTTCATGGCTCCCTGGTTTCTTTTCCAGATACCCAACGACCTGCTTTAAACTCAAACCTTTAAGAGCGCACCGTTTTCTCCTGGATTGTAAACCGCTGATCAGTGTAATCCTCTTCTTTGGTATTTGAAAAAATGATGAGAGAAAGGCGATAACCGCCTTATTCGCTTTTCCGTCAACCGGAGCAGAGGTGACTGCCATTTTCAATGCTCCGTCATAGGTCCCGCAAAAACGGGTGGATGACGCTTTTGGCTGAACATGCAGAGAAATAACAACCGTTCCGTCTTTTAAGGTTGACAGATACTCCATCTGGTTACCGTGTTCTATTACATTTCAATTATCAAACAACAACCATGAAAACAGACTGACGACCAGACTCACACTCTTTTTTGTGCAACTGTTTAAATGCACCATTGCCGACCCAAATACTCCTGATGGTTTTGACGCCAATCCTTTTATGAAAAACGCCCTAATCGGTGGGCAGAAACAGGCTTTTGCTTATCTCATCAAGATAATCACTATCCAGTGGCATTTCATCCGGAATTGGAATCGACTGAAACAGATTATCCCCATCTTCAAAACCTTCAATTACGCTATATCGCTTTCTTGAAGAGCTGTTATTTCGCCGAGAGCCTTTAACCTGCTTACGGTTATCAATACCCTCTTTGTTTTTAGCCAGCCTCCCATCTTCCTGCCTGTTCGCCCTGGACAACGGCGGTTCTTTATCCAACAGTTTATTACCAAGCTTTAAGTTACTTTCGAGATTTTCGAGGTATTCTTTGACAATGGCCCTGAGTCTTGCTTTAACAGCTTCATACTCTTCTTTCATCCGGTTGATCTCGGCAGGAAAGGATGCCAACTCCTGCCGTGTTTCATTTCTTACCTTTTCAATCTCACGACGAGCTTTGTTGAGCTCTTCTTTCACCTGTTGCTCATTTTCTTGAGCCGTTATTTCAGAGGGCGTTTTTCCAGCAGCAAGCTTTTCTTTCAGCAGACTGTTTTCATCCTTGAGCTGTTCATTTCGCTTCTCAAGTGAGCTTATCCGCTGTAATAACCCATTTTGAACCGATCGATCCTTTGCAACTCCGCTTTTCATCTCTTTTAAACGGGTATCGGCACCACTCAACTGTTGCAGAGCTGATTGTTTTTCATCTTTCAACTGGCTGATAACTGTATGCAGCTTATTGAGTTTTTCGCTTTCCTGACGATAACGATCCGTTACTGTTTGAACCGTTTTTTTAAACTCGGCCACATTTTTTTTCCAGGTATTTTCACTTTGGCGTAAACCACTATTCTTCTGTCTGAGGATTTCAATATTTCTCTCCAGTCTTCCCTGACGTTCAAGACATTGAAGAAACTCTTCCGCAACAAGATCAAGAAGCTCCTTTACCTCCGTCTGATCATAACCTCGAAGCTTTATTCTAAATTCCTTATCACGTATCGATTGCGGAGTAATTGTCATGTCTGCACCTCGCTCCTGTACCCTTTACAACACCACCTGAAAGAAGAAACGACACTCAACAAGAGTTCATCTCCAACTCCTTTTGCCGTTTTTACCCGGTTTTTCCAGCAAAAGCATCCTGCCTCGATACGGGCAAACAGATTTTTGCCACCACTACCCGGCAACAACTTTCTGCAACGTACTCAGCAGAACACTCTGGACAAACATTATCGCCATAATAAGAATAAGCGGTGAAAAATCGATGCCCCCCATACTCAACGGTAAAAACCTCCTGATCCTTCCCAGTACCGGCTCCGTAATATCATAGATAAAACGAACAATGGGATTATACGGATCGGCATTTACCCAAGAGATCACTGCTCTTGCGATAATAATCCACATATACATATCCAGTAAAAAATTAACAAACTGGAGTATTTTCAGTAAAAAATGACCCATTATTTCCATTTTTTCCCTCTATCCATCAATTCAACGATTCAACTCTGTACTGCTTCTCTTCCTGCAAACGATTGCGCCGGATACATCAGGCAACAGGCGATCCCGGTTCAACCCGCTTTGCTATTGCCGATAGCACAAGACGTTTGTTGTCTCCTGTCCCCTGCGCTGCAGCCAGTACCATCCCATGGGAGGTGACCCCCATCAATTTAACCGGTTTAAGGTTGGCCACAATAATCACCTGTCTGCCGATTAACTCCTCAGGTTGGTAATACTCAGCAATACCTGCTACAACGACTCTTTCCTCGGGAGCTTTAACCGTTAATTTCAACAGCCTGTCTGATTTCTTGATTGGCTCGGCCTTGACAATCTCTGCGACCCGAAGATCCAGTTCTTTGAATTGATTAAAATCAACCATTGGCTCGTCGGTTGATGCCTGTTTTGAAGCTTTCTTCTTTTTAGTTTTTTTCCCAACAGACGCCTTTGCATTCATCTTCTTTTTATCGATGCGGGGAAAGAGCTGCGGGGTTTCTCCCAGTTGGGTTCCAGGCACAAGCAGACCCCAGGCAGAACCTGACTGTAAATTCATCTCGGTTTCCACCGTTTGATTCAAACCAAATACTGCCTGCATCCTTGCTGCTGTCTGTGGAATTACCGGCTCCAGAACCTGGGACAATAACCGTAAACACTCCGACAGATTATACAAAACCGCGGATAGCCTGGAATCCTTTTCAGGCTCTTTTGCAAGACTCCACGGCTCATTCACAACAATATACTTATTGGCGTGACGGATCAGCTCCCAGACAGCTTGCAATCCTTTATGAAACTGAAAATCGGCCATGTTCGCACTATAGTTTTTTACCATCTTCTCAGCTGTTTCAATCAAAAGCCGATCGGTATCGTTATGCTCACCGGGCTCCGGGACGACATTGTCGCGATACTTTTTCAACATGGCCAGCGACCGGCTGAAGAGATTGCCCAGATCATTGGCCAGATCGGAATTGACTCTGTCAACAACTCCTTCTGTTGTGTATGAAGCATCCAGCCCAAAGGACATTTCTCGCAGGGCAAAGTAACGGAAGCCGTCGACCCCGAAATTGTTTACCAATTCTTCCGGTCGTTTCACATTACCGATAGATTTTGACATCTTGGTATCACCCATAATCCAGTGACCGTGTACATGCAGCTTGCGGTAAAGCGGCAGTCCCATCGCCAGCAGCATTGTCGGCCAGTAGATAGCATGCGGTTTAAGAATATCTTTGCCGATGACATGTTCGGCCACCGACCAGTAGCGATTAAATGAGTCAGATGCTGGGTAACCGATCCCGGTTAAATAGTTGATGAGGGCATCAAACCAGACGTAGGTTACAAAGTTGTCATCAAAGGGCAAAGGAATCCCCCAGGTCAACCGTGATGTTGGTCTTGAAATGCAGAGATCTTCCAGCGGTTCACTCAAAAACGACAGAACTTCATTACGATATCTCTCGGGGGTTATAAAATCGGGATTGTTTTTGATATGATCAATCAATGTCTGCTGGTATTTTGACATACGGAAAAAATAGTTCTGCTCCGATATCTCTTCCGGCGGCTTTTGGTGGTCCGGGCAGTTGCCGCCATCCAGCTCTTTTTCCGTTAAAAATCTCTCACACCCCTTGCAGTAAAGTCCCGAGTATTCATCAAAGTAGATATCACCGCGATCATACACCTGCTGCAGTATTGTCTGGACCGTTTCAATATGTTCACTATCCGTTGTCCGGATAAAATGATCATAATTGATATTCAGTAAAGGCCAGGTCGCTTTGAACATTGCAGAAATATTATCAACATACTCCCTGGGAGCGACCCCTTCTTTTTCTGCGGCCTCAGCAATTTTATCCCCGTGTTCGTCGGTACCTGTCTGAAACCGGACATCTTCTCCTGATAGCCTGCGAAACCGACCGTAACAATCGGCAACAATAGTTGTATACGCATGGCCAAGATGGGGCTGTGCATTTACATAATAAATAGGGGTTGTAATATATGTCGTCATCGATTCGTTTTTTTGTTCTTAACTTTTTTCTTTTTCTGTTTCATAGGCCTTACCGGTTTATACGAACTCCATTCTTCCCTCGATAAGGTCCTGTGCACTCCATCTGAACCAGATACAATCAGTTCACCGCTTAGCACAACTTGCCGAATAACCTGGAACTCCTCATTACCTATGCGGATTTTCTTTCCACATTTAGGCATTCCTTTTCTCTGCTGTTTATAGGTATCATGTTCATAGGTTAAACAGCAGAGAAGACGATTGCATACACCTGAAATCCTCGATGGGTTCAGAGGCAGATCCTGCTCTTTGGCCATCTTAATTGAGACGGAATCAAAGGTATTGATAAATGATGAACAGCACAGCTCCCTGCCGCAGGCGCCTAAACCGCCAATCATCTTTGTCTCATGGCGAACTCCCACCTGTCTCATTTCCACCCGGGTGCGAAATTCCCGAACCAGATCTTTAACAAGCTCTCTGAAATCAACCCGGTTTTCGGCTGTAAAATAAAAAATCATCTTGGAACCGTCAAAAAAACACTCAACCCGTATCAGTTTCATCAACAGTTTATGTTTTTCCACCAGTTCAAGACAGGTTTTCTTGGCCCGTTCTTCTCTGTTTGCCAGATTATCGTAGCGACTCTTTTCATCATGGGTCGATCTTCTGACCACAACATTATCGATTTTCGCCTGTAATTCCCGGGCATCACAACCGGCAACAGAACAGACAATCATGGCCGGCTCTAAGCCATGCTCCGTCTTAACCATGACAACTTCATCCGGTAACAACCCGGATAAGGCAGAACTGGTGAAAAGCTCCTGGGAGTCTTTTCTGAAGCGAATACGATAATAGAGTTCCTTCTTATTTTCAGATTCAACCGCTTCTTCTTTTTCTACTGTTTCATTTTCCATATATTTAAACCTTCCTGATCGCCCAGACTGAAAATCACTGGATCAGGCAAATCTTTATTCACTCGATACATTGTAGAACAGGCGATTCCTTCTTCTATTTCTCACCTGTCAAACCTTTCTGCAGTTTAAACAGCAGCACCTCACAGACGAATGTTTTATTGCAATTACGGTTCAATTCTCTTTGGGCCTGATCAATTATTGACAGTTTATCAAACAGTCGATCTACAGGAATTATCTCACCCCATTCCCGGCGAACCATTGCCTCCATAAACTCAAGATCAATCCGTTTCTGCTGAGAAGTAGAAACAAGAATCAGATCCCGAATCCAGATTCTCAATAAACCAAAAAACGCTGGAAGGTGTTCATTCAGATCGGCCATAGATGCTGCAACCTGAAGGACCCCGCCAATCCGATCATCGGAATGATACGCAGGATCATGCAGAACGGCAACTACTTTTTCCAGAATATCAATCATTTCCGTCTGCCTGAAAGAAAGCGCTTTGCCTGGACTACCCTCGGCAAGACGAGAGAACAGAAATGCCCTTTTCTCACCAAGCTCCGGGTCATGCATCTGCAAAATCCGGCAACTCTCTGTAGAACTCAGGCTAAAAAACGGTACTACCTGGCACCTGGAAATGATTGTCGGCAACACCTCTTTTGACAATTCCGCTGTTAATATAAAAAGGTTGTCTTCAGGTGGCTCTTCCAGGGTCTTTAAAAGGCTGTTTGCTGCCTCCTGTCGCATGACATGGATGTCTTCGAGTAGAATAACCCTCTGGAATGACTCGTAGGGAGGATAGGCCAGACTCCTGTTCATTTCCCGTATGGTGTTGATACGAATAGTATTCTTTTCCGGGCTGATCACCTTGAAATCCGGATGATTGCCCGATGAGTATTTCCTGCAGGAGGGACAAACACCACAGCCGTCGGCCCCTTTTCGACTTCGGCAGTTGATACTGGCGGCAAGGCTTCTTGCAAACAGTCTCTTGCCGATTCCGTCCGGTCCTCTGAATAGAAACGCATGGGGAAGACGCCCGGAGAGAATGGCGGCCGCAAGCATCTTTTTGGCCTTCGTCTGACCAAGTAGTTCAGAAAATCTGAGAGGAAACTGGTTTAGATTACTGCTCATCAAACAGGGTCCAATAAAGAATTAGAAAAGAGACGGTTGCCTGGTCTGACCGGGGTTCGTATCCTGCTCACCGTCTTCTCCTTGCTCATCCAAGGGGCGCAAATAGAGAAATCGCTCAAGACTCCGCTGGTAGTCGGACCACTGGAACCCAGGCTCTTTGAGCTTTCTGCGTAATTGTTCCATCATGTTCATCTTGGCATCCATATCGTCAATCTGGCTCAACAGCAGCGCCTCAACGGTCATCGGCACAACAGGTGAACCGAACTGAAGCTGTCCGTGATGGCTGAGAATCAGGTGCTGGATCTGTTGAAGCAGCCCCGGGGGAAAGGCATCAATTTCAGCGGCTTTTTCAGCCACCAGTTCACTTCCCATAACCAGGTGGCCCTTTAAGCGCCCACTGTCGGTATATTCAATGAGCCCCTTATCCATGGCAAGTTCTTGTAGTTTTCCAATATCATGAAGAAAGATACCAGCCATAAGCAGCGATCTATCAATTCCTTTATAATGGCTGCTAATCATATCTGCCAGTTTAGCCATGGAGAGACAGTGTTCCATCAATCCTCCAAGGTAGCCATGATGCATTGTTTTTGCCGCCGGTGCCTCTTGAAAGAGTTCCCAGGTCCTGTTATCAAAGATGTCTTGCAGCAGCTGTTTAACAAACTGATTATCAATCGATTGAAGAAGCGACTGAACTTCCCGAGCCATCTTATCTCGATCTCCTTCACAGGCGACTGTAAAGCAGCCCATATCCACATCTTCCCGGTCGATCGGCAGTACCTGGCCGATTTTCAGCTGCGGCTTATCCCGATACGACTGAACATTTCCTGTTACATGAACAAACGATCCGGGCTGACTTATCTGCTGGACCTGTTCGACTTTCTCCCAGACCGGACCGGAGATTTCACCGCTTTTATCCATAAGAGTAAGAATCAGATAAGGTTTTCCCACTCGTGTCTTGCCCAGCTTTGCCGACTGAACCAGGAAAAGATCATCAACCCGATCCCCTTCCTTCAATTCGTTGATATATATTGTCTTATCCATTTTTCTGTTTATTCAATTGATATTTCGATGATGTCTCAAAACCACTCTCCCGGCATGGCGTTCATCCCTGCTTTATAGGACCGCTTTTTGCTCATACCAGCCGGCATCGGTAAGGACTTGCCAGTGCGGTAGCTTTGTTCGATTTATTCGGTCGATTAGAGCACCAACTCTATCGAGCGGATAAATCGGACAAAGATACTGTGCTGGCAAGTCCTTACCGGCGCCGGCTAGACGTTAAAACGGAACAATATAACATCCCCATCATCAACAACATAATCCCGACCCTCAGACCGCATCATTCCCTTTTCTTTTGCCCCGTTTTCTCCATCACAGGCAACGTAATCCTCGTACGGGATCACCTCGGCCCGGATAAATCCCCGCTCAAAATCGGTATGGATTTTCCCCGCTGCCCTGGATGCTTTTGTCCCTTTTTTGATGGTCCACGCCCGGGTCTCTTTTTCACGGGCGGTGAAAAAAGTCTGCAGACTTAGAAGCTCATAACCCGCTTTTATCAACCTGTGCAACCCCGGCTCACTCATCCCCATCTCTTCTAAAAACTCCTGCTGTTCCTCGGCCTCAAGATGACTGAGTTCCTGCTCTATGGAACCGGCAATGATGACGACACCATCACCTTCCTCGGCTGCAGCCTGTTCCAGCTTCCGAACATGCTTGTTTCCATCAAGCGCATCCTGTTCACTGACGTTAGCCACATAGAGAACCGGTTTGGCTGTCAGCAGGCACAACTCGTTGAGCAGTCCCTGTTCCTTATCAGCAGATACTTCCATTTTCCTGGCCGGCTTACCGGAATTGAGCAGATCTCGAAGTTTTTCCAGAAAAGCAGCCTGGGCACGCAAGAGTTTGTCTCCTGATTTTGCCTGGGTAACCGTCTTATTCAGCCGTTTTTCAACACTCTCCAGGTCGGCCAGGATCAACTCCATTGTGACGATCTCACGATCACGGTCCGGGTCAACAGTCCCATCCACATGAACAATATTGTCATCCTCAAAACAACGGATCACATGGACAATGGCATCCACTTCCCGTATATGCCCAAGAAACTGGTTGCCCAACCCTTCACCTCGGCTTGCTCCTTTCACAAGACCGGCAATATCGACAAATTCCATCTGGGTGCCGACCTTCTTTTTTGTCTGCACCATTTCAGCCAGTACATCAAGTCTGGAATCCGGCACAGGCACCATTCCCACATTGGGCTCAATGGTACAGAACGGATAATTGGCAGCATCAACCCCTGCTGCAGTAAGGGCGTTAAAAATTGTCGATTTACCCACATTGGGCAGACCGACAATACCGCAACGAAAGCCCATGATTCATACTCCTTATTTCATAAACAGCGGCTAGTGCCGTCAGACCTCATCTGTTCTTAACCTGATCCAATAGACATGGAAAACTCTCCCTCATTGGATCGTTTCGTGCACATGCAGCCGCTTCGACTCATGAGAAATTTTGGCTAAAGAGGTGTTCCATCAGGCTCATCGGTTTTGGCGGGTGTCCAACTCATATCGTTTTCCAGCCGAAACGCACCGACAAAACGATACGGTGGAGGCCCGTTCCACTCCTCGGGTGCAATCATGGAAAACTGCAGACTCAAATCCTCTTTTCTGTACAGATAGTATATTCGTCCAGCTATCTTCTTAAAACCACAATGGGCCCTGTGCAGTTCCTGGTTCCTTCGAGTTTCTTCAAGAATTGTCCGGGCCTCATCCTGCAGGCCCCTCATCTGATCCAGCAGAAGACGTAGTTTGCCGGTAGCCTGGATAGAAATGATATCATCGGCCTTGGCTATTTCACACGCCATATCAACAAGCTCAATAGATGGTGCCAGTCGACTTATCGGATAGGGAGCCAGTCGATCCGGGCCATGATGATTCTCACCCGAATATTTTTCATCTGCCATAAGGGCAACCCGCATTCTCAAAATTTGGTGAACAACACCTTCTTTGAACTGTTTCGTCCAAACAAAACATTTACTTACAGACAAAAAACAGAAAAGCGTTTAGTATACTCTGTTGACCTGTAAAATCCCATGTTTTTCGTGCTTTTCCCGTATGACCAGCAATCTCCGCCACAACCAAAATGTTATGCCTAAATCCATTGTCATTACCAACTGCACAATTCTTACTGAAGCAACCAAAAGCTGCATTCAAAACGGATTTGTTCGAATTCTACGAGACACCATTGAGGAAATCGGCCCCATGGAGGGCTGTTCCAGGCGTGAAGCAGAAAAACTCATCGACGGCACAGGCCAACTGCTCATGCCCGGGTTGATCAACTGCCACAATCACGCGGCCATGTCGCTTTTTCGCGGAATGGCTGATGACCTGGCACTTGCAAGCTGGCTCAACGATCATATTTTTCCCGCCGAAGCTGCAAGCGTCAACCAGCACATGGTCAAGGCCTGCTCAAAGCTGAGCGCTGCTGAAATGATTCTTTCAGGTACCACCTGTGTGGCCGATGCCTACTTTTTCGGAGCCCAGGCGGCCAACTCCTATTCCGAGGCCGGTCTGCGTGCGGTTGTTGCCCATGGAGTCATTGATTTTCCTGCCCCCGGTGTTCCCGATCCATCAAAAAACGTCCAGACTGTGGCCGATTTTATTGATCAACACCTTGGAAAAGATCCATTACTTACCCCTGCTGTATTTGCCCATGCCCCGTACACCTGTTCCGCCGACACCCTCACCAAAGCAAAAAAACTTGCCGATGAGCGAGGTGTTCGCTTTTTCCTTCATCTTGCTGAGACAAAAAATGAACAGGCCATGATAACAGAACCGCAAGGCAACTCTCCGGTACAACATCTCAAATCCTTGAGTCTGCTGGATTCAAATACGATCTGCGTCCATTGTACCTGGCTGGATGAAAATGATATCGACACAATCAGCAAATCCAGAGCCCATGTTGTGAGCTGCCCTCAATCCAATCTTAAGCTTGCCTCCGGCATTGCTCCGGTTGACAGACTCGTGGCAGAGGATGTTCTGGTCGGTATCGGTACCGATGGCTGCGCCTCTAACAACAGTCTTGATCTATTCAGGGAAATGTCCATGCTGGCCAAGGTCCAAAAAACAGCAGCCGGAAATGCCACCGCCCTGCCGGCCCGCCAGGCGCTTAATTGCGCCACTGAATCCGGTAGCCGCCTGCTCGGTTTACAAGATGTCGGCACTCTTACAGTCGGCGCCAAGGCGGACTGTATTCTGGTTGACCTTCAAGCCCCTCATCTAACACCGTTTTACAACCAGGATCTGCTGGTGTATTCGGCAAGAGGGGGAGATGTGACGACATCCATTATCAATGGCCGACTTGTGATGGAGAACAGACAACTACTCACCATTAATCTACAGGAAACAATGGATGATGTCTCAAGGCTTGCCGAAGGATTAAAAAACAACTGACATATCACTTGTAATCAAAGCTTCTGGTTTCAGGTAAAAAGAAGGGCTCTCTTGAATGGATACCTGTCGAGTAATAATGGCTTTGCAGGTTGGAGAACAGATGCAAACCTTGCGGTTGTAAAATATTCAGAACTCAGTGATTGCTCGAAAGTCGCACCCGCCTGATCAGCCGTCGGCGCTCTTTCAACAGATGGACGGAAACAACAGTTCCTTTTCCCTCTTCCGAAGAAATCGTCATTTTTCCATACTGCTCTTCGATGATTCTTTTTGCCAGGGTGAGCCCCATACCAACATGATGTGTTTTATTGGTGTAAAAGTGTGAACAACACTTCTCCAGACATTCAGAAGTCATTCCCCTGCCATGGTCGATAAATCTGATGACATAAGACAGTACCGGGTCATCTGAGGTTTCGAAACGAAAAATTACCTTATTATCCACACTGGAATCCTGATACGATTCGCAGCCATTGATAGCAATTTCCGTAAAGGCATCAAAGAGAAGATCACTGTCGGCCAACAGCCACTCATCACCAAGACCGATATCATATTCATTCACCAATTGGCAACCGGACAGTTTCACCTTTTCCCTGAGTCGGGTATCCGCTTTATGCATCAGATCTCTTATTGGCATCGACTTTGGGTCCGGACAGCGTAAATGGATAAAATGATTCAACCGATCAAGCAGGCTCTCAAGCCTTAACGATTCACTGAGTATGGCCTGAGTTTTTAATGTTCCGCCTTCTTCCATATCCAGCCGCCGGGCAAACCCTCCAATTGCCATAACAGGATTACGAATCTGATGACTGAGATCATTCATCAGGTTGCCCAAAAAGGCAACGCGCTCCGAGCGCCTGAGCTGCTGTTCTATCTGCTTGAGCTCTGTCAGGTCATGGATCGTCAGGGCGATCCCCTGTATATGGTTGTCCCAGTTGAACAGATTTGAGCCAATCATCCCCAAGAACCCACCACCATCGGGCCGCCTGAGCATAGCCTCTCCCTCAAACTCACCATCTTTTCTGGTGAGGTAGAGAATATTTTCAGCGAGAATATTTCTGTCTTCCGGCATAAACAGCTGGGAAACCGGCGAACCATACAGCTCCTTCACCTCTGTTTTGAACATCTCCCCAGCCCGGCTATTGGCAAAGACAATACGATCATCAGAATCAATTACGAGAACAACATTCTGTATGATATCAAGCAGTTCACCAACAACTTGCGCTGAATGCACATCCCCATCCTGTTGCATATCGGATTTGCTCCTTTACAACCTGCATAAAAACATCTTGCCAGAAATTGACAGGCTCTTCACTACACAAACAATTGGATTATCTAATGATTGCACAAACTCACCGACTTTGTCAACTTTTGGCAAAAAGAGTTGGTCTACAGTTGAGTGGTCTCACCCCAATGGCCTGTACAAAAAATGTCGGTTATCGAAGAAAACGAGAAAATTCCTGATAGACGTAATCAATGTAGATGGCAAAACCAAGGCCTTCAAATTTTTCCGTGACCAGCTTCATTGTGTTGACACCGATCACCAGCCCTTCTTTTGTAACCAGCGGCCCTCCGGAATTACCGGGATAAATCTCGGCATTTGTTTGAATATACTCGTTACGGTAGGAAGAAAGGACCCCGGAAGTGACACTGTTGGATAGATTTAAAGGTGATCCTACCGCATAGACTGGATCACCCAGGGCAGTTTCACTCTTTTTTACCGGTTTCAGGTAGGGTGTCTTAACCCCTTTGATTTTGAGAAGAGCAAGGTCGTACGAATCGCTTATTTTCAACAGCAGTGCCGGCAATTTGGTTCCATCAGCCAGAGTTACGGTAAATTTATACTGACCTTGCTGCTCTTCCCGTATCTGGTTGTATTGGTTCTTTTTCGCGGAAAATTCGTCTAATTTCTGTTCATACTCTTTTTTTAACTGCCGGTAACTGCGCTTTCTTGCTTTCAGTTCTTCTTCATAATCCAGCAGATCGCGACGGTGTTCTCTCAGCTGCTGCCTGTCACTCTCGGTCCGCACCTGTTTTTTATGCTGAGAATACTCTTTCCACCAGCGATTCAACCGTTTCTCATATTTTACAATCCGCTGTTTTTCTTTTTCCAGCTTCGCTTGTAACCGCTGAAAATTTTTATCGGCATCTTTTATTGTTTTTGAGACTTTCTCTTTCTGCCTCTCACTCCCTCTGACTACATGGCGATTAGTAACAACCAACCCATCGTCACTGATAAAAAAACCGGAGCCGGAACCGGCAACCGTTTTTATATACACAGAGCACATATTCGCTCTTTCAATAGGATTCTTTGGCTGCTTTGCTGCCTCAAGCTTTTCTGCCAGATCGTTTTGGCGAATCGAACGGCCTGAAGTTTGCCCACCTTGAACAGTTCGTTTGACCTTTTTAGAATAGATGATTTTTACCACATCACTGCGTGGGATTTCGATCATGCCGCCATATCGTTCGTAGGCAACGGTTGACGCTTTCTCAACCACCATTGGACTGCGAATGACCTTACCGTTTTTCAGTACAATCTTGTGGGCAAAAGCAGCGGTTGAACAAAGCAGAAAGAAAAGCAGCGGAAGGATAATCAATCGAATCAGATTCATCGGCCAATCCCTTTGAACATGGAAATATTCCGGAAAAAAGAGGGTAACAACAGGTGCTGGCCCTCTAAAAACAAACGTATTAAGTTGTCCTGCCTGACCTGCAGCACACCTGTTTGATTCAAGGGAATGTTATAGCACAAGTTTTATTAAAACAAAACCCCCGATCAACAGGATCATAAAGACGGTGGTGAGGATACCAAAATACTTGTCGATATAGACCCGCATCGGTTCCCCGAATTTCCAGATGATGGCTGCAACAAGGAAAAATCGGGCTGAGCGGGAGAAAATAGAAACCAGAATGAATTTGGGAAAGTCGATCTCAAATGCACCTGCAGTAAGGGTAAAAAGCTTGTACGGCAATGGTGTAAAGCCGGCGGCACCTACGGCCCACACATCATATTCCCGGTAGAGTGTCTGCATGACCAGATATTTTTCCTGCAGGCCGTAAAAGTCGAGAATCTGCTGGCCGACACTGTCCATAAACCAGAGTCCAAGACCATAACCGAATGCCCCGCCGACGACAGAACCAACAGCACAGATAGAGGCATATTTAAAAGATTTTTTTGAGGCGGCAATACAAAGGGCTATCAAAAATACATCGGGAGGAATCGGGAAAAATGATGACTCGGCAAAGGCGATACAAAAAAGGGCAAAAAGACCGTACGGTGTCTGTATCCATGCCATACACACATCATACAGCCGTTTCAGCAGGGAGGGCTTTTTTATCTGTTCAGTTTTTCCAGCCATGTTCACCTATCAGCTCCACAAAACGGACATGTTCCATGTGAGATACTGTCACCTCACCATCTTCTTTCACAACCAGCTTCAGCTCCTGGGTATACGTATCACCAACAGGAATAACCAGCCTGCCGGGGTCAGCCAGCTGGTCGAGCAGAGGTTCCGGAATTCTCGGCCCTCCGGCAGTCACAATAACGGCATCATAAGGCCCATGTTCCGGCCACCCCAGTGTACCATCATCAAGCTTGGTCTGAATATTGTTATATCGTAATGAATCAAAAACTTTTCGAGCCTCGGATAGCAGCGCGGGTATGCGCTCAACTGTAAAGACCTTTCTACAGATGCGCGAAAGCACAGCCGCCTGATATCCCGATCCGGTTCCAACTTCCAGGACCGTTTCATCTCCTGTCAGTTGTAAAGACTGGGTCATCAGGGCCACGATAAAGGGTTGAGATATTGTCTGCCCTGAGCCGATGGGCAAAGGGTGATCGCCATATGCTTTCGTCCCAAGACCTTTGTCTATAAAAAGGTGTCTGGGAACCTGGGACATGGCCATCAGTGTCTTTTCATCTCTGATACCACGGGGAATCAGCTGCTCACGGACCATCCGCTCCCGAGCTTTTGAATATCGATCTCTCACCGGCTCTATTGGCTTCTTCGTTACTTGGTGTGAACGCCGGCTTCTTCACTTGTTCTGTAGACGTAATCCACGACCAATTTGCCTTTGAAGGTAATGATAACGGCACTGTATCCATGGCCGCTGAACAATCCTCCAAGAACATAGAGATCCTGCAGGGATGAACGCTGCTCTTCCTCATAAACCCACTCCTCCTGATCGCCGGACACCTTTCTTTTCAGATCCGGTTCACCCATGAAAGTCAGGACATCCTGTCTTGTCGAGTGGTGTTTTTTTATCATGGAAATATCGGAGGAAAGATGACGAACAGGATGGTCGGCGCAACCCACTAAAATGAAGAGCAGAGCAAAGGGTAGTATGAGTCGTTGAAACAAGATGAACATAGTTTTCTCCCGGAGTAGTGTGCGGCCTGTCCCTTATCTGGCCGCTTAACTAAAGGCCACCTTGAAAAGTACTTTTTTTCAAGGTGGCCTGAGTATATGACACAAAAAAGAGTATGCAGGCTGTACCAATGGTTTTCAGCCTGTTCCTCCTCAGCAAAAGCTCACTTATAGCCCGAAGACCGCCTTTTTTCAAGGGAAAGAAATTTCCCGCAGTGACCACCAGAAGCTGACAAGCACAACCGATGAACCACTTCTCACTTATTCGCCAACAGCCCGCTGGAGGATTTTGTAGTTCCGCTCAACCATGGTTAAAGGATCTACAACCAGCCCTGCCTGGATCATGGCATTATCATAGATCTGTTCAGCCACTTCCTGTGCAAAGGGCTCATCATTTTTCTGCAGTTCTGCCAGTTTGACAATCAAAGGGTTACTCATATTGATCTCAAGGTTCTTCTTGGACTGCGGCATCCCCATACCCTGTTCAAGCTTTGAGGCAGAAAGCACCCGCTCCATGGTTGAGGTCATATAGCCGTCGGGATTAACAATCATCGCCGGTGCGTCAACCAGACGTTTTGATTCGAGCACATCACCAACTTTTTCTCCAAGACTCTTTTTCAACCAGCCAATCAATGATTCCTTGGAGCTGTCGTCAAGCAGCGATTCGGCGGTCTCTTCGCCCTCTTTTTCGTCTTTTTCCTTTGCATCAGGGATGGAAAGATCGGCACGATCGGCAGAAACCAGCTTTTTGCCATCGAATTCACCTAAATGGGAGAGAACAAAATCATCAATCGGCTCGAGAGTGTAAATAATTTCAATATCTTTCTTCTTGAACATCTCAACATAGGGACCGGACTCAATGGCCGCCCGGGATGAACCATTAATATAATAAAGTTCCTCCTGGTCCTCTTTCATCCGCTCCACATAGTCACTCAAGCTTATTGGAACACCGGCTTCCGAACGTGACGACTCGAAACGAACAAGTTTACCCAGCTCTTTCTGGTATTCGTAATCGGACGTAATCCCCTCTTTAATGAAAATGCCGAAGGTTTTCCAGAATTCGAGATATTTATCAGGCTCATTTTTCGCCTGCTCAGCGAGGTGTTTTAAAAATCTTTTGGTTACCACTTTTCGCAGTTTCGCCACCAGGGCATTGTCCTGCAGTGACTGCCTGGAGATATTGAGCGGTAGATCTTCACTGTCAACCACACCTTTTAAAAACCGCAGCCATTCGGGAAGAATGGTTTCCGAATGCTGGTCGATAAGAATACGCTGGCAGTAGAGATTGACGCCGGGATCCATCCGACCGAACCCAAGGCCTTCAAAATTCTCTTTAGGCACAAAGAGCAGTGCATTGATAGCCAGTGGAGCATCCGCTGAAAAATGCAGTCGATAGGTGGGATCATCGGAGGCATTACCGATAAACTTATAAAAATCGGTATACTCTTCTTCAGTAATTTCGTTCTTGTTCCTGGTCCATAGTGCCTGGACCGTATTGACAGTTTCATCTTCCAGCTTGATGGGAAACTGGACAAAGGCGGAATACTGTTTAATGATCGACTCCACTTTCCACTTGGCCGAGTAATCGTGAGCGTCTTCTTTCAGTTCGACGATGATTTTCGTCCCCCTTCTGAGTCCCGTCATCTCACTGATGGAATAGGTGCCGGTACCATCGGAAACCCACTCATTCCCTTCAGTACCGTCCCATGATCGGCTCTGCACCCGGACCTTGGCTCCGGCCATAAAAGCGGCATAAAAGCCGACGCCGAATTGGCCAATCAGACTGATATCTTTTTTAGCCGCTTCGGCAAGCTCAGTTAAAAAGGTATTGGAACCGGAATGGGCAATGGTACCAAGATTAGCTTCCAGCTCCGCCCGGGTCATACCGATCCCGGTATCCGTAATGGTGAAGGTATGATTCTTGTCATCCAGATCGATGGTGATTTCCAGCGGAACATGAGAATCAAAACCGTCATCACTGGTTAAGGATTCGTGCCGATATTTTTCCAGGGCATCCGCCGCGTTGGAGATCAATTCCCGAATAAAAATATCCCGCTCGGTATAAAGTGAGTGAATAACGATATCGAGCAGTTTCTTCGTTTCCGCCTGAAACTCATGGGTCGTTGTTTCTGTCATGACTACCACCTCTTCTATTTTACTGTTTTTTTTATTCCTATTTTGAACGAAAGAGTTTAGCAGCGGTACAGGTTTGGTGATTTGAGTCGTATCGCTATAGCAACTCCTATGCGGTACGACCCAAATCACCAAAGATGTGCCGCTGATGAACTCTTGCGTTGCTTTTTGGGTTGATGTGGGCCAAAATAGTAATCACACTTTTCACCCTGTCAAGGCAGAGCCTGACACGATAAAAGACAGAATCGACTATATTAAACAGACGCTCAACATGAGAATTATTTGTTTTGGTGATATCCATATGTCCCTTGGCAAATTCCAGGACATCCCCGGAATCGATTCTGCCGATGCAGTCATCCTGAACGGAGACTTGACCAATTTTGGCGGGGCCGATGACGCCAGGGAAATTATTGATAGCGTGAAGGCTGTGAATCAAACAGTGTACGCTCAAATTGGCAATCTCGATCATATGGAAGTCAACAACTATTTACAGGCGCTCGGTATCAACCTCCATAGCCAGGCAAAGATTCTAGACGATACCTGTTGCCTGATAGGTGTGGGCGGTTCAAACATTGCTCCTTATAATTATCCTACCGATTTTACCGAAGAGGAAATCAGCGCACTTCTTTATACTGCCTACTCCCAGGCAAAAGAGTTAATTGCAGCCACTGACACCAGTGACATGCCTATTATCCTGGTAGCCCACATGCCTCCATATGATACAGAAGTTGATAAACTACACGACGGCACCCATGTCGGCTCGCCTGCACTCCGGGAATTTATTGAGAACATTCAACCCCCTCTTTGCCTGACCGGCCACATCCATGAAGCCAAGGGTGAGGATACAATCGGCAGTACACTCATTATTAATCCCGGAATGATCTCTGAAGGCGGTTGGATTGAAGTGACAGTCGATGGGACAGAGGTAACGGCATATCTGAAATGAAAATGACTCAAAACCATTACACAACCGTTATTGTTGGCGGAGGCCTCTCCGGACTGACTGTTGCCCATAAACTGAGGCAAAGAGAGCCGGACCATCGCCTGCTTGTGCTGGAACAAGGCGCGCGGGTTGGCGGAGCTATCAGGTCTCATCATGACCAGGGCTACCTTGCCGAAATCGGCCCTCATGGTTTTTTAGACAACTGTGATGAATCAAAAGCTATTCTTTTTGAAACAGGGCTTGATAAAGAGTGCGTCAAGGCGCCGCTCAGCCGCTTTGTCCGCTATGTCTGCCTGAACAATGAGCTGCTGCTTATCCCACAAAGCCCACCGAAGATCATCAAAGCACCGCTGATTTCCTGGCCGGACAAGTTCAGGGTTTTAGGCGATCTGTTTAAAAAACCTCTTGGCGGTGAACCGACAGTTGCCCAGTGGGCCGAATACCGTTTTGGCTCGGCGCTCTTACCCTTCATCGATGCTGTTTTTACCGGAACCTATGCCGGTGACTTCAACAGACTGGTAATCGATGGTGTCATGCCCGGAGTTCGCGAGCTGGAAAAGAAACACGGCTCCGTTATCCGTGGCCTGTTGGCTAAATTAAAAGAGTCTAAAAAGAATAAAAGCCAGGGCGTTAAGAAAAAAGGCTTACCCTCCATGACCAGTTTTCCCCAGGGAATGGGGCGACTTCCGGAGAAACTGGCTGAAAACCTCAGAGATGGCATCGACCTGTTTCTCAACTGCGCTGTCTCAGCAATTTCCAAAGAGAATCACCGCTGGTCCATTGACTGTTCCAGGGGGGTTGTTTACGCAGACAACCTGGTTATCGCTCTTCCGGTGAACCCTTCAATTGAACTTCTTTCCGAGCTTGGCACCCCGCCTCCACTCCCATCAATTAGTGAGGCAAAAATTGCAACTGTTGCTTTCGGTTTCAAAGATGATGCCAAACTCCCCCCAGGCTTTGGCTTTCTCACTCCTGAGCAGGAACAGCGGTTCAGCCTGGGTTGTCTCTTCTCCTCCAACATGTTCCCTGGCCGTGCTCCCGATGGTCATATCCTCTTTGAGGTCCTTGTCGGCGGCAGACGGCACCCGGAACGCCTGGAGCTGGATGATGAGACCCTGATCACCAATATTCTCAAAGATATGCGGCAGCTCCTGCATCTCCCCGGAGACCCTGCCTATGTGAAAATCCTCAGATCATCCGGAGCAATCCCTCAACTGGAAAAAGGATACCCAGGCCTGCTCGACTGGCGGAACCAGATGACCGAGCGTTATAGTAATCTTTTTGTCTGCGGGTTTGGCTGGCAGGGCATTGGACTCAATGATATGATGAAACACGCCACCGAAGCAGCAGACAACCTGCTGGCCGGGATACAGAGTGAACAGGGGGAAAGCGAGGTGAAAAAGATCTATTTTTAAGCGATCTTACCCTTTGACATCTTTGTTCGACACAATCCCCGATCTGAGTTCTTTTCTCTTATTGCAAAATCACCCCAGTCTCTGCTTTTTGATCCGCTCATACAGCTCCAGATCAAAACGGACCAAAGGATAGAGCACTTCCCGGACCTGTTCGTTTTGCCAATCAAACAGCGGTGGGGTTGTCGATCGGTTCAGTTTTTCTTTTAACACCGGCTTATCAAGGCGGTTAAGCCGCATGAAACCCTCAACAAAATCGAAGTACTCTTCCGTTAAGCCGATCAATGTGAACAGGCCGATATTCTCTTGGGCTTGAACAAGGTCTTCTCTGGATACCCTTGCCGGCTCCCTGTCGAGAAAATAGCGAGTCTGCATATTATCAAAAAAGGCAGCGCCGGCCCCCCGAATCTCTTCTGCAAATCGGCCCAGTACATCAACATTGCTTAAATCGATGCGACTGAGCTCTTGCCCAAGCTGATAGATGACAGGATTGGAATTTTTAAAATAATTATCATCACTTGCCGTTGCAGTTTTTATCAGCCATTTCAGGTGGGAGTGGAGGTGGGAATACGGCTCGCGGACAATTGCATATAATTCACTGTCTGACAGATCAAAAAACTCTTTAAAAACACCAACACGCAGATGACCGGAGATATACCGATATTGTTGCTGCAAGCCCTTATATTTTCTACTGTCCATCAGTTCGATATGAGCAACACTCCCGTCATCCGGCAACAGTGAGCGCACCAGTGTGTTGAAAGAGGTACCTGCCGTTTTGGGAACATGTAAAAACAGGATATTCCCTTGCTGTCCCTGCTTGACAGACAATCGTTTCCCCACCAGGTCGGTAAGCCATTGATGTGTATGATGAACAACACCTTCACTGTCGATTTCGGCAAGAACTGTTCCTGAGCCTTTCAGGCTAAGGGACAACCTCTTGTCCTGCCGGGTCCAGTCGTCCTTGCTGATAACAAACTCAAATCCGCACCTTCCATCAGGGTGCAGACCCAGCTCCCGCAGATCTTCACGAAACATATCGGCTACCGTTTCACCAACCTGTTTATTACCGCAAAAGAGTTCCAGCTCGACCCTGCGCTGCCTGTTCAATCTTGAAAAACACCAACCGGCAATATATTGTGGATGAATGATGTCAACGGAGGTTTTATAGAAAAATTTCATTGCCCGTTAGAAAAAGGTACTCGTTTGCTTGCAGCATAACAATTTAACAAAATCCAATCTGATTCTCCCTGATTCTCAGCATGGCTAAAAATTTCTTAGTTTTGTATTTATTTGTAGAAGTCATTGAAAGGGTGCTGGCCATGGCAGGTAAGCATAGACTCCGATCTCACCTAACCGCATGAGATTACATCGATTCACTTGCAATGACTGCATTTGATTTCCGTTGAGAAACTGACTCCTTTTCCAATTTGCTGAATAATAGGAGTAATCAGAAAAACCAATACTACGCATTGTCTCAACCGATTGTCAACTCACTTTGCAATTCACCTCTGAACAGGGCATAATGCATAAATAAAAATTCAATCCCATACACCTCAACATAGTCGGAATTATGCGTTGGAAACAATATCTCACACCTGTACAATCCATTGACACTCTCCAGGGAGCCAAACTCATTGAGAAAACACCATCAACCGAGTTGTTGGTCCTTGATGTCCGCCAACCCAAAGAGTATCGGCATAGTCATATCCCCGGGGCCAAACTGATCCCGCTGCCGGAATTGAGAGGACGGCTGCATGAGCTTAATCCTGATATTCCCATCCTGGTCTACTGAGCAATCGGCGGGCGCAGCCGGGTCGCTGCCCAACTCCTTTTGGCCAATGGCTTTGAAGTCACCAATCTTTCCGGTGGTATTAAAGCATATCAAAACGGGACCGCCATCGGTGATGAGACTCTGGGACTTTCTCTTTTCTCCGGCAGTGAATCTCCTGCTGATATTCTGGTAGTTGCTTACTCTCTTGAGCTTGGATTGGAAGATTTTTACCTGGAGATGGCAAACAGGTCTCAAAACAGTCAGGTCAAAGATCTATTTGAGCAACTCTCAACAATTGAAATATTGCACCGGGACAGTATATTAGCTCTGTACCAAAGCATCAGTGGCCTGGAAATCGACCACGAAGTCATGCGTTCTAAACTGGTGACCGATATTGCTGAAGGTGGACTCTCAACCATGGAATATTTGAAACTGTTTCATCCCGACCTCGATTCGCCAACTGAAGTGATTGGCCTGGCTATGTCCATCGAAGCCCAGGCGCTGGATCTATACGAGCGTGCCTCCCGGCAATTGCAGGATGATAGTTGTAAGTCAGCCCTTGCTCAAATTGCTTCAGAAGAAAAAGTGCATTTGCAGCAGTTAGGCAAACTCATGGAAAACATCAGCTGAACAAGCTCATCCGTTGAAAGGAGCAACTCATGGGGAAACATCTTGTTCTGGTCGGTGGTGGTCATGCCCACATGACGACTCTGGCCGCCCTAAAAGAAATTCGAGAAATGGGCCATACGGTGTCCGTAATCGCACCCTCGGATTACCACTACTACTCGGGAATGGGGCCTGGCATGCTGGGCAGATCCTACACCCCTGGACAGATTCGTTTTGCCACCCGCCATGTTGTTGAAAAACAGGGATGTCGTTTTATTTCTGATAAAGTTGAAACGGTTGATCCCGACCAGAGAGTCCTTATGCTGGCCTCCGGTGCGACCATCTCCTATGATGTGGTTTCATTTAATGCCGGCAGTTATGTTGATCAAACAATCATTGGAGAACAGGAAGCTCCAGTTTATTCCGCCAAACCCATTGAAAAACTGATCAAAGCCCAGGAAGCCATCCTGTCTCAAACGATGGTAAAACAGATATGTATAGGTATCATCGGCGGCGGCCCTTCTTCAGCTGAAATTTCCGGAAACATCCGGCAGCTTGTCGGGTATCACGGCGGCATCCAGCCAACCATACAGATTTTCTCCTCCGGTAACTATTTGAAACGTTTCCCGACAAATGTCCGGCTGCTGGCCAAACGAGCACTGGCGACCAAGAGAATCGAGCTGATTCAGACAAGTCGTGTTCGGCAGGTTACCGGAAACCGGATTCTTCTTGAGACCGGTGAAAGTTACAAAGCCGATATTATTTTCCTGGCCCACGGTGTTCGACCTTCTACTATTTTTGCACAATCAAAAATACCAACCGGCCCCGATGGAGGGCTGCTTGTCAACAAATACCTGCAGGCAGCTGACCATCCGGAAATATTCGGTGGTGGAGACTGCATTCATTTCGCTCCCAAACCTCTTGCCAAAGTCGGCGTTTATGCCGTCAGACAAAATCCGATCCTGCTCCACAATCTTATCGCTTCGCTGGAAGGAAAAGCTCTAAAAGCCTTTAATCCCGGCGGCGATTATCTGCTGATCTTTAACCTCGGTGAAAGCTTTGGCGTACTCCATAAAGGCTGGGTAACCTTTGGGGGGCGGCTGGCCTTTTGGATTAAAGATTATATCGACCGAAAATTCATCGATAAATTCCAAGCCATCGAACATGACTGAGTCTCACTCTATTTCCAACCTCCTCTTTCTTGTCGAAGCAGACGACTTTACAAGCGGCTGTGAAAAAGTCTCCCTGTTTCTTGAAAAAAGCGCCCTGGTCAGCTATGAGCAAATTCTTTTTGAAAAGGAGCATTCTCTAGCTGCTACCGACGACCAATTTTTTCAACAGCTCGAAAATGGTATGGAACTGAACAGACAAACCATCCGTTCATTTGTTGATGAGCTGAAAACTATGGATTTTGATAAGCTTGATGATCTGATCGACATGAAGCAGGGATACGAATCGAAAATTCTACACACCATGGTCCACCTACTAGACGGTTTTATCGGTATTGATTCTTCTTTTTATAATATGGTGGAAGATTCGCACCAGCTCAGTGAGCGGGTGAAAAAGCGAATAACCAATGCACCAGAGAATTTCTGGCTGATCCGAATTAAGGCGGAAAATCCCTGGAGCCTGATCTAGAAGATAGCGTAAAAGTTGTCTTTTAAACCATTCCCCATGTGGGTAGCAATTTCTTCTACCGAACAAAAGCCAACCACTGTTTCTTTATAAAATATTGGTATGAACTCCTGACCCGGCGGACCGGGCGGGATGCTTTTACCAATAATATTTCACCTGACATGAGGTGTTATCGATTTGGTGGTCAAGGATATACCTTTTTCTGATTACCCCGAATTCTCAGCACGGCGAAGAAACTTGGCTTTTAATTTAGTATGTATGAGTAGAAGTTGTAGCAAAGCCGCTGGACGTTCAAATCCAACCTAATCGCTTAAGTTTGCTTTGTTTCACCCGCAACGACCACGTTCGGTTTCCATTGATTAGCTGACACCCTTTCCAATTTGCTGAATAATAGGGGTAATCAAATACCTTTTAATAATTACACTTTATATCATGTTGGTATTTCTTGGGTTACTGTAAAAACTTGGTTGAGAATTCTGATCCTCAAATGGTCTGGTGAACCGGTAACACCCTGTTTTCAGGCAAGGGGACAATCATTGTTAATCAGAAAATATTTTTATACATCTGTTAAGTCGTTTTGATTTGACAGCAACCCCCCTTTTCACGGTACATTATGCTTTGTTATAAATACAATAGGGGTTTATGGGTTTGTAAAGTGCGGTTACCGGATCTAGCCGGCCTTGTCGCTTAACTACCTATCTTTATCAACTTTTTTTGCAATGGAGGTTTTAAATGACGGATGTCAAGCTGAAAGATATTTACCCAGTACCAGAAGATTTCAGAAAAAATGCCTATATTAAGAGCTATGATGAGTACAAAGCTTTATGGGAAGAATCGATTGCTGACCCGGATAAATTTTGGGGCAAAGTTGCCGAAGAGCAAGTGACATGGTTCAAGAAGTGGGACAAGGTCTCAGATAATAATTATGGAAAAAGTCCGGATGACCATCAGATCTCTTGGTTTCCCGGTGGTAAGCTGAATATTTCCTATAACTGTCTTGACCGTCATCTTGAGACCCGTGGAGATCAGGTAGCCTTGATCTGGGAAGGCAATGATCCCGATGAGACCAAAAAATTTACTTACAAAGACCTCCATGCAGAAGTCTGCAAGTTTGCCAATGTATTGAAAGCCAACGGCATTAAAAAAGGTGACGTGGTAACCTTTTACCTGCCCATGATTCCTGAACTGGCCATGGGTATCCTTGCCTGTTCAAGAATCGGTGCCATCCATGCTGTTGTTTTCGGCGGTTTCTCATCTGACGCGCTGGCTAACAGAATCAATAACTGTGAAAGTGACTTGCTTGTTTCCTGTGACGGTACTTTCAGGGGCGCTAAAGCCGTTCCCCAGAAAGCCAATGCCGATGCAGCCCTTAAAGACTGTCCCACCATTAAAAAACACATCGTTGTTGAGCGGGTAGGTTCTGACAAAGTTGCTGTAGACTGGAACGATGACCTGGATGTCTGGTACCATGATGAGGTTGCTAAAGTGGATGCTGACTGTCCCGCAGAAGAGGTTGATGCCTGCGATCCCCTGTTCATCCTCTACACATCAGGTTCAACAGGAACCCCTAAAGGTGTTATGCACTCCACAGGCGGTTACCTGGTCTATACCTCCTATACCCATAAGATGATCTTTGATTATCATGATGGTGATGTCTACTGGTGCACCGCTGATATCGGCTGGGTAACCGGTCACTCCTATATTGTCTACGGTCCGCTGTGTAACGGCGCTACTACAGTCATGTTTGAAGGTGTACCCAACTATCCTGATTTTGGACGCTTCTGGGCCGTTGTTGAAAAACATAACGTCAATATTTTCTACACAGCACCGACAGCCATCAGGGCCATTGCCAAAGAGGGCAACTCCTGGGTTGAAAAACATGATATCTCCTCCATTAGACTCCTGGGATCCGTTGGTGAGCCTTTGAACCCAGAAGCATGGAACTGGTACTATAATGTCATCGGTCGGGGTGAATGTCCTATTGTTGACACCTGGTGGCAGACGGAAACCGGCGGCATCCTCATTACCCCGCTTCCAGGCGCCATTGATATCAAACCTGCCATGGCAACAGT
Source organism: uncultured Desulfocapsaceae bacterium (assembly GCA_964565605.1). GTDB lineage: Bacteria > Desulfobacterota > Desulfobulbia > Desulfobulbales > Desulfocapsaceae > CAZLGM01. The sequence continues at coordinate 45,309 of CAZMFP010000005.1, forward strand.
TCCCTTCTTTGGTGTTGAGCCTGCACTCTTGGATGATGAGGGCAATGAAATTGAAGGTGTTGGTGCCGGCGAGCTGGTCATGAAGCAATCCTGGCCAGGCCAGATGATGGGTGTTTATAAAAACCCGACCCGCTTCTTTGAGACCTATTTTGAGGAAAATATTGGCTACTACACCGCTGGTGACGGCTGTAGAAGAGATGAGGACGGTTATTATCAGATTACCGGCCGTTCAGATGATGTTATCAACGTCTCCGGTCACAGGATGGGTACTGCAGAAGTTGAATCTGCGCTGGTTGGTCATCCGAGTGTTGCAGAGGCAGCTGTTGTGGGTTATCCCCATGACATCAAGGGCCAGTCCATCTATGCCTTTGTAACCTTAAACAGTGGTGTTGAAAAGACTGATGAACTCAAGAAAGAACTGGTTATGCATGTCAGAAAGGACATTGGACCAATAGCTACACCTGAAGTTATTCAGTGGTCTGACTTCCTGCCCAAGACCCGTTCAGGTAAGATCATGAGAAGGATCTTAAAGAAAGTTGCGGCCCACGACTTTGCACCTGAATCCTTTGGTGACACTTCAACTCTGGCGGATCCGACAACTGTTGATATGGCTGTTGAAGGTGCCAAAAAGCTGATGAAATAATACTTAAACAGGTGGCGGTTATTTATTAAGAGATAACCAAAAACCAGTTGACAAATTAAAGGGTTGGAGATCTTCTTAGATCTTCAACCCTTTTTTTATTAATTGCTTATATGTCCTTCTTCCTAAACCAAACCGAACAGTATCATAAAAATGATATGAGTGATCTCATGTGGGAGGTCACCGTATGTAACAGTATTGAACCGAAAACTTCTCCTGTAAGGCTGATCCTTTCCCAAAACCGCACCTATGGAGAGATGCTGGCAGCCTATCTATTTAAAAATATCCCCAAAAAGTATTGTAATAAAGTGATGGAAGTGGGAGGGGGCTACGGTTACCTGATGCGTGATCTGTTGGCTGATTCCCCAACGATTCAGGCAACCATGGTGGACATCTCTGCTGCCATGATTGCACGCCAGCGTCAGACTCTGAGCCCATTTGACATCAGCACTATTCAATCAGATTTTTTTGATATTGAGCCAGGCCTGATTCAAGACCAGGATCTGGTGATCATGAATGAAATTGTAGGTGATTTTCCTACAGCCTGCCAAGTGACTAATGACATGGTGAGTTGTGGAAATCATGGCAATAAGTCCCTTAACCGGATCCATAAGTATCTAGAACAAGGCATAATTGATCTTCCTGAAGATGAGCCGTTTAACCTCAATATCGGGGCCATGCAGGCACTTGAGAGGTTGTGTTCGTGTAATGTCCCATTTATTTTTGTAAGTGAACACAGCTGTGAGGCAACACTCAACGATCATATGGCAAACTATATCAAGCTTGAGCCTTCAGGAAACCCCGAAGAGATCAAGCTTATCGGCCATAGCGAATACACCATTTACTTTTCCCATCTTGAAAGCATAGCCCGCTCTTTTAGTTACAAGGTTGTCCGGGGCAACTACACGGATTTTATCAAAGTGAACTTTTCCAACAGGATTCATCGAATTTTAAAATCCAATTCCCAAAAGGATGAGCACGAGATCATTCGCCATTTTATTGAAGATCTATACACCTATGAGTACCTGTTGCTCATACGGGAACCTTTAATGGCAGATTGAATCAGAAAAGGATGAGGGGATTAGAGATCGCCAGTCTTCGCTTGCGATGACGGGTAGTGACTTTTTACGAATCCATCAAAAGATGAGAACCCACTGATTTTCCATATACCTGCCGATTTCTACTAAACAGAAAATCCATGACCTTTCTCTGGTGGATTCCGTATCACAGATGAAAAAAGCCAGGGTTTGTATATTATGGATGATGAACAGATTATTTTAAGAAGCGCAAAACAGATGCTTAGCGGGAAAAACCTGTCATCCGAACCAGCTTTTGTCCGAATTTTCTGGCCCGCTCAAGCTCGGTTTCGGCTTTTTTCATTGCCCCTTTACTGTCAATGCCGGGCACTACCACCTTGCCGCCATAGTTGATATCTATGGCATCGAAACAGTACTGGGCTGTCATCGCAGCTCCATCAAATACTCGCTTACCACTGGTAGCAGCCACAGAGAGAAACACACCAAACCGTTTCAGACCGCTTTTACTTTCTACCTTTTGTTTTAAGATATATTTTCTGCTCCACATGGCCTGGGTCCGGTCGATAAACAATTTTGCCTGGGCACTGACCCCATAAAAATAGATCGGAGAAGTGATTACAACACAATCGGCTTCATCAATTTTACCAAAGAGTCCCTGCATATCATCATCAATGACACACCTGCCATTTTTTTCACAGCTGGCACAGGCAACGCACGGTCCGATGTTCAAGCGGCTCAACCGGACCTGCTCCACTTCTCCGCCGAGTTCTTCAATGCCTTCAATCAACGCTTGGGCCAAAATATCCGTATTGCCGTTTTTCCTTGGAGATCCCAATAAAACGAGTGTTTTCATTTATCTGAACCAATAGCAGAATTTTTTCTCTAAAACTCAAATGAAGTTCTCAAATCTGTTTATCGTAACGTCTCTGTTATCACCACTGTCCCGGAATACCAGAAAAGCAAAGTGATAACCAAGTGATCATCTTTCTTTTTAACTCTTCTCACTGTTTGGTGCAACGTCCTTGGCACCTTCGACCGAACTGCCTCGATAACTGAAAAACAGTTTCAATGCGGTCTTCACCCTGTCTGAAAATAACTTCTCAGAAAAGACCTTTCCGACTACCCGCTTGTTGATTTCAACCAGTGTTGGATAAGGATGAATTGAACCGGCAAGCTTTGATAATTTCATGCCGCCATTCAGAGCCGCCACCCATTCACCAAGCAGATCACCCGCGTGGAGTCCAAGGATTTGGACGCCCAGTGTTTCACCTTTTTTGGAAAGGATAAGCTTGATCATGCCCTCCGACTCACCTTCAGCCAGTCCACGATCATTATCACTGAACGCTTCGGTCCAGACCGTATAATCGAGCCCGGCAGCCTGAGCAGCCTTTTCGTTCATGCCGATGGAAGCCAGCTCAGGGCTGGTATAAGTACACCACGGCATCCATTTGTAATCAACTTTTCTAGGTAAGTGAAATATCGCATTGGACAACACAATACCCCCTTCATAACCGGCAGCATGGGTAAACTGATAGCCGCCGATCACATCACCAGCTGCAAACATATGCTTGTGATTGGTCCTGAGCCGCTTATCCACCTGAATTCCCCTGCGGGAATATTGAAGATCAATCGCATCAAGACCTAAGTCCTCCACATTGACACTGCGGCCAAGAGCTACCAGGATGTCACTTCCCTCTGCGCTTTGCGTCTCTCCTGTTTTATCTGTAAAAATAATCTTTTTACGACCATTTTCTTCTGCCACCTGTTGCAGCGAGCAGCCAAGATGGAAAACAACCCCCTCCCGTTCCATTGCCGCTTGCACCTGATCGGCCATATCCTTATCTTCTTTCGACAGAATCTGTTCGGAACGCTGAAGAACTGTGACGCTGCTGCCTAGCCGACAGAAGGCCTGGGCCATTTCAACAGCTATGGGGCCGGCCCCCAGAACAATGAGCGCTTTGGGAAGATAATCAAGATAAAAGATTTCCCGGTTGGTGAGATAACTCACCTTATCCAGCCCTTCGAGTGGCGGAATAGCTGGAGACGAACCTGTGGCAACGACCCATGTTTTAGCACTGATCCGCCTGGAACCCAGGTTGACAGTGTGCTCATCACAGAAAACAGGATCACCGAAAAGAATTTCGGCACCCAATTTGTTGAACCGTTCAACGGAGTCATGTTTCTGGATTTTGGCGACGACTGAACGGATGCGGTCACGAACAGGAGAAAAATCAACCTCGGGGACCTCAATTTCAGGTAAGCCGTACAAGCCGCCGTTTTGCATGATATGCCGAACCTTGGCTGTCTTGATCAGTGTCTTGCTCGGAACACAACCAAAATGAAGGCAATCGCCACCCAACTCCTTTTCCTTTTCAATGAGCAGTGTCCTGGCCCCAAGCTGAGCCGCCCCGGAGGCCACTGTCAGACCAGCAGCCCCACCCCCGAGAATCCCTATATCATAATCGTAAGTGGCCATTTTATCCTCTTCAGGTTATTTCTTTTCCGAGCTTTTTCCGGTAGAGAGCCATTATTTTTTTTACAGAAATGGGAAACAAGCCCAGAATGACAAAAGAAAGAATCAATCCAGGTGAAAGAATACCACCAAGGGAATCGATTTTTCCAAGCTCTTTACCTGCATTCACATAGACTGCCGTACCTGCCAGCATGCCCAGCTGTGACACCCAGAAAAATCTCAACAGCGGAATTCGTGTCAATCCAAATACCAGATTGATCACGAAAAACGGCACAACCGGAATGAGTCTGAGACTGAAAAGATAAAAGGCCCCCTCTTTATCAATGCCTTCGTTGATCATTTTCAGTTTATCACCAAACCTGTTCTGCACCCAATCCTGAAGAAGAAATCTGGATACACCGCAGGCAATTGTCGCACCAATTGTTGATGCAAACGAAACAGCTACAAGTCCAACCCAGAAACCAAACAGGCCACCACCCGCAAGGGTCAGCACCGCTGCTCCCGGTAATGACAGCGCTGTAACCACTATATAAACAAGGACATAGACGCCAATGACCGTGACCTTGTTGGCTTTGTACAGGTTCTGAAATTTTTCCTGGGATTCTTTCAGGTAATCAAGACTCAGATACTGGTGAAGATCGAAATAGAAAAACAGAAAAACCCCAACGATACCTGCAGCAACAACGAGCAACCGTTCGATTAATTTTTTATTCATACTGTTGTATTCCAAAAAAGGTGGAAACAGATACAATCCAAGATGAAGAATATCGTGATAATTCTGTAGACTATGGCATGAGGGAGGTGATTGCAAGGCTATTCATATCACCTTTTTATCACTTTTCAGAAGATATGAAAGCGGGTTGTGGAAATTGTTACAGAAAAGAGCAGGGAGAGAAAAACAGATAAACTACAGCTTGCGCACCTTATCACTCAGCAGTTTCAATTGCGAGCCAACAGAGGTATCACGCCGGGCCAGGTCGTTGATTTTGTTAATTGAGTGCATAACTGTTGAATGATCACGATTGAATACCCGGCCAATCTCTGTCAGTGGAGCAGATGTGTGCTTCCGGGCAAGATACATGGCCACCTGTCTTGGAAAAGTAATGACCTTCTTGCGGGAACGGGACTTCATATCGGTGACATTCACTTTAAACTGATCGGCAACAAACTCAGAAACAACCTGGGCCGTTAAAATTCGATAACTTCCGGCTATGGTTTCAACAACCTCATAGACCAGGTCCATATCAACATGTCCCCCTCGAAGCACTGCTTTTGAGTGGATATTAAGAATGGCTGATTCGATCTGCCTGACATCACCCATAATATGGTGGGCAAGATAGTTTATCTGGTCCTCATTAAGCCTGAGGTTTCTACTTTTTGCCTTCTTTTCAACGATTCTGGTTCGTGTTTCGTTGTCTGGCGCCTGAATGGTAGTGACCAGACCGGAACTCATGCGCGAACGGAATTCATTATCGATCCCCTCAAGCTCCCTGGGGCCGATATTGGCAGTGAAGATGACCTTTTTTTCCTTCTTTATAAGGGAATCGAGCAGCTCGTTGAGCTCTTCCTGGGTTTTAAGCTTGCCCGTCAAAGTATGTACATCTTCCACCAGCAAAACATCACAGTGGTCATGATATTTCGTCTTAAACTGATCCATCTTTCTATCCCGGATTCCCCGAATCATCTCCTGGGAAAATTGGGTGGCAGTGAGATAGTGCAGCCTGGTCGTTGGAGATTCAGATAATATCTGGTGGGCGACAGCATGACTCAGATGGCTCTTTCCCAAGCCTGTTGTGCTGTTGAGAAAAAGACACGGCCCGACAGCATCATCACCGGCGGCGACCGTTTTACAGGCTGATTGGGCAAGAATATTCGAATCACCAACGATAAACTCATCAAAAGTATACCGGGGATGAAGCGAACGGCTTCGGGATTTTCCAGCCGGAAATTCGGGAAATCGCCTCTGGAGCTTTTTAGCCGGTCTTTCATCAGGCTGAGGAGCCACCTCACAGAGACAGATTTCCCTATCCCGCCCAGTGAGTTCACTGCTTTTTTCCTGTATGGTTTCCAGGTAATTCTGATTTACCCATGCCTTGAAAAAGCGGTCGGGACACCCCAGTCGCAGAGTCGAATCGTCGTCTTTGACACATTTAAGTGGTTCAATCCAGAGAGTAAAGGTGTGTTCAGGCATCGAATTCCGAAGACTCTCTTTAATCTGATCCCACAACATCGGCATACCCTTATTGAAATATTTTCGAGACTGGATAACGTTGAAACAACCCAATCAATAACTGCCAACCCGTTGAATGGTGTTGTTCATGGTGACAAGTGATAAGCTGAAACTGCAGCGGCACTTCATAAGATGAGAATAACAGAACCGCACAACTTATGGACCCTTTTAAAATCGATTTTTAGTTTAACGTCAAAGTCGATTGAGCACAATTTCTAATATCGTCTGCTCATCATTCCCAAATCCCTGCTGAGCGTAGCTTATCACAGCAGCTCCTTTCTCTCTCCCCTATTTTCCACAGCTTGAGAAAAAATCGTTTTTCTAACGTTATTTTTACATGTTACTCATAATCAATCTTGCTTATCCACAATTTAACGTATTCATTAAATTTGATATTATTCGGATTATCTCAAATTATCTACAAATAAATCAATTTTTCAGCTAAACAAAATCGGCCTTTTCAACTTGCATGTGAGAACAGTAGGTTAGACGAAGAATAGAAAATTATTTTTTTTTAAATCCCACACTCTTTTCCTATCTCAATTTTGCCCTCTCTCACTTTCTTAATGAGCATATGTCAAAACCTTGACAAGTAAAGCTTCCAAGCGAACATTACAGGGAATTATTCATTCTTTTCCCCGCTAACAGGGCAGCTGCATAACCCTCAACCTGCAAACCGCCAATAATTCTCATTTGGTGAGCTTATAACGAATTACTCCTCAGATTTCAGCCTTTTTCAACAATCTAGGATGATTTATTAGTGAATAAAAGAAACAGGTTCTAGACATAATGGTTGACAGAGGATCCGAGCTCTGCGCGACATTGTGTCTAGACAACCCGGGCAACAGTGAGCACCTTTACTTCTTTTGCCCCTGCCCGAATTAGAGTCTTGGCGCATTCTGATACGGTTGTCCCGGTTGTGAAAATGTCGTCAACAAGGCAAATCGACCTGCCTTTCAGCTGTGATGATGCCGCGGCCTGAAAAGCGCCACGCAGGTTTTTCCGTCTTTTTTCTCCATCAAGTGTTGTCTGGGGAATGGTATCAACGATTCTTTTGAGAAGGTTGTATGATATTTTGTTGTAGCTGTGAGGAAAGAATAATCGAGCAAGCACTATCGCCTGATTAAGTCCTCTTAGGCGCAGGCGGTTTTTATGTAATGGAACCGGAATAATCAAATCAGAACCTTCAAATAATTCCAAATCCATTTGCTGAACAATCTGAGCGAGCACAGGGAAAACGGCAGTGTCCCCAGAATATTTCAGCCGATGCAAAAGGTACTTCACGACCTCCCCGTAAACTGTAACTGCACGGGCCGCACTATAAGCTGGTGATTTTTTCAGACAAGCACCGCAGCGATGATCGTCATCGCCTGCAGCATCTGGAAAAGGGCTTCCGCAACAGGAACAGAGAGGTGACCGGATAAATTTAATTTCATTCCAACAGTCCGGACAAATTTCAGCATGATTATGGACCTCAGTCAGACAGGAGGTACAAAACAGGCAGCGCGGTGGAAAAAGCAGGTCGAGGCCGCTTTGAACGAGAAGTGCATTGAAGTTCTTCATATTCTCCTGCAAGACATGGTTTTAGATATAAAAACAACAGGAAGAATGGTCTCAAAGTAATTGGAATATTTCTTCATACTGTGAACCCTACTCCGCTGCTGAAACCACTCGTTGCAGATACTATAATTTGTTAGCCAACCATTTGCGATCAATTTTATTGAACAAAGAAATCATTTTTATTGCTCAAAAGAACGTGTAGTTTCCAGCCATTCGTGCTAATGTACAAAATTCAATAAAATATTGGGGAACCAAGTGGACAGTTATATCCACAATGAATTCGTAATGAGATCTGTTGTTTGTGCCAATAACCCACTCATATGTTAAGAAATGATACGGCCATACAACGTTAACCTTATTGAACAACCTGCCCTTCGATAGCATCAGCTGGTGCTGCCGGATCCAGGTTGACAAAATACACTGGCGGAAACGATTAATCGATCCGTCATTGCTTGTTGGAACAGTTAATCAGTATGAATAATCGGAACAGTTCTTCTAAAAAGAAAATAGGCGTCCTCATCGGCGGTTCAGGCCTTATCGGGGGTACTCTGGCCCACTATTTCAAAACTAATTATTCCGATACTTACGAGATTCGAGCACCTTCCTCGAAAAAGCTATCCATCAGAAATGCCGGTGACATTCTCAGCTACCTCGGCCAGGTAAAACCGGATTTTGTTATTAATTGTGCCATTGCCAACATCAATTCAGATGCCCAGCTGGCCATTGAGGTCAACTATTTTGGCCCACTGAACCTGGCTCGAGCGGCAGCGGCGATGAATATCCCCTACATTCACCTCAGCTCAGCGGCCACTTTACCGGTCGGCGAAAATCTGGTGGAAGAAGACCATCTGCCGATTTCCGCCAAAATGAACAACTATGCCAAATCAAAGCTGATGTCGGAAAAAACCCTTCGATATATGCACGAGCATGAAGGACTTGATTACACCAGCATCCGGCTGGCAATTGTCTATGGTGACCATGATCACAAGATTCAGGGCTTTCACAGGCTGCTGTTTACCATTGCTGATGAATCGATGCCTTTTCTCTTTACAAAGAAAGGTGTCATGCATTCATACTCAAATGCCAGGAAACTCCCCTACCTGGTGCATCACGCCCTGGAAAACCGCAAGGAGTTTTCCGGCCAGACCTATCACTTTGTCGATAAAAACCCAGTCAATCTGGCTGAGCTGATTCTGACGGTTAAATCGTATCTGGCACTCAAAACTCCCAGGGAAGTGTTCGTCCCATACCCTCTTGCCAAAATGGGACGCAACTCCATTTCCCTCATCCTCAAAGGATTAACAAAAATAGGTCTGAACGCCCAATTGCCCCCGGAAATTATGTTTCTCAAGCAATTTTATAAAACTCAGACACTTTCATCAGCGAAACTGGAACAATCAAGTTTTGTCGATCCTTTTCCCGAGGAGACAATTTTCACCATGATGCCCAGCCTTGTACGCTACTATCTTGACCGTTGGACCCATATGAATATACTCTCCACCTACCAGGAAAAAATTGTTGCTCCCTGCCTGAAAGATATGATTCTTTTTGATGATCCCAACGAACTGCTTGAAACGATTCACGCTGATTCAACCACACCCTTTGCCGAATTAAAGGGGGTTAAAAATTAACAAGGGTCATTCGGTCTGATGAACATCTTTTCCCTGCTCCGGTCGTCATTTACCCTTATTGCTGCCCTGTTTCTCGTTGGCTGCTGCGTGTGCGCTATCCTTGCTGCACGATATATCTTCAGAAAGCCATCTCACACCTGCCGTCAGTATCCCTCTTTTGTATCACGGGCTATCTGCAGACTCGCCGGAGTACAAGTGAAAATCAAAGGGACCCATCACCTTGACCCGCAGCAGGTATATGTCTTCTGTGGTAATCACACCTCACAGTTTGATATCTTCAGTTTCCATGGCTACTTTCCCCAGTCGGTTCGAGGCATTGGCAAACAGGAATTGTTCTCCATTCCTGTTTTCGGTCATGCCATGCTGGCTTTGGGTCATATTCCCATTAACAGGAAAAGGGGACGGGAGGCCATGAAAAGTCTTGATGAAGCAGCCGAAAAAATAAAGACTGGAGCCTCTGTCCTCATTTTTCCTGAAGGAACCCGCTCAAGCGACGGCAACCTGCTTCCTTTCAAAGGTGGGGCAATACTTCTGGCCATCAAAGCAAACGTTCCCGTTGTTCCTGTCACTTTTCTAGGATCATATGACGTTCTGCCCAAGGATACCCTGCTGGCAAAACCAGGGACGATTACTGTCAAAGTGGGAAAACCGATTGATTCCTCTCACTATTCAACGAAAGAAAGAAACGTTCTTGCCAAAAGAGTCCATGAGATCATCGATGACACGCTTCAGGCCCACACCTGATAATGACTGTTCAGCTCAGCCGGAACCATCTTGAATTGTCTTGATGTTGCATGAGACTCTCTTTGCTTTTTTTGTCAAACATGGCATAATGACCGATATTTTAACTAGAAGTCGTTAAGATACTGACAGTGTTTTTCATTACGCGAAATAGCCTAGTAGAATCATACAGTTAAACCGGAGCACCTTATCCGACCATCACTACTCAGCAAGGAAACCAAATGAACTGTTTCACCACACGATTAAAATCTTATTGTCCGCGAAATAGATCTTTTTCTTTTTTTCTATCCTTTTTCCTTTTTTGTCTGCTGATTTTTCCCTGGCAGGCTGCTGCCATTGAGCAGAATACCGTTTTTCTGCCCATACAGGTCAACAGCCCTGAAAACAAAGCCGAACTGTCGAATACAGCAGACACTCTGCTCAGCGCTGTGGTGGCCAAGAAGAACTACACTATGCTGGAACGAAGCCAGGCAGCAGTTCTTGTCAACTATTCAGGCCCCTGGCCTCCCTCGGTCGATACTTTAAAACAATTGGCTGAATCCACCGGCCTTGATTACGTGGCCATCGGTTCTTTAACAGTTATCGGCGGTCAGATCAGTCTTGATTACAAGGTTTACGATCTGCTGACGCTGGATCCCCCCAAACACTATTTTGTCCAGCAGAAATCACTAGATGAGCTGGAAAATGGTCTTGCTGAAATCATCACCCGGGTTGACAGCCACACTCACCGGGATCTGCTCATCGGCTCAATCGCTCCTAAAGGTAACACCCGTATCGATTCGGGCGCCATCCTACGAAAAATAAAGACCCAGGTCGGTGATGTCTACGATCCATCCACTCTGCGCGAGGACCTCAAAGCAATTCACAAGATGGGATATTTTAAAACCGCCCAAATTGTTGCTTCCGATAGTGACAAAGGCAAGCAGATTGTTTTTCAAGTAGTTGAGAAACCGGTCATCACAGCTATCCGTTATAACGGAACAGATGAAATCGATGAAGAAAAAGTTGAGGAAGCGGCCAACTTAAAAGAGCAGTCTATCCTCAACCAGATAGATATCAACAGGGCCATTGAGGACATTTTAAAGCTGTATAAAGAAAAGGGTTATTACAACACGAAAGTAAGCAGCGAAGTAAGCTACCCCGACAAAGAAAAGGTTGTTGTCGACTTTAACATTGTAGAGGGGGTAAAGACCTATATCAGAGAGATCACTTTTAAAGGTAACACGATCTTTAGTCAGGGAGACCTGGAAGATGTCATCGAAACCGACACAAAGGGACTGTTCTCCTGGTTGACCGAATCGGGCCTTATTAAGATGGACCTGCTCAGGCAAGACAGTGGGAGAATCGCCTCCTTTTACCATAACAACGGTTATCTGGAAGCAAAAGTTGGTGACCCGGTTGTCCGCCAGGAAGAGGAATCGCTCTTTGTTACCTTCGTCATCCAGGAGGGACCTCGCTTCAAAACCGGCACCATCGATTTTGCCGGTGATGTTATTGTTGACAAAGAGGAACTGCTGGCACTGCTCTCCATTCGAAATGATGCCTATCTTTCCAGAAAGTCACTACGAGAAGATATCTTAGAACTCTCTGATTATTATGCTGAGAAAGGATTCGCCTTTGCCGATTTCGAACCGAAAATCAACAAATCATCTTCAGGGAAACGGCTTGATATCATCTTCCATATAGACAAGGGTGATCTTGTCTATATTAACCGCATAATCATTACCGGAAATACCAGAACTCGTGACAATGTTATCCGCCGTGAACTTGCCATCGTTGAGGGTGGAGTTTTTGACTCCGCTGCCCTGCGCAAGTCAAACAAGAATTTACAGCGACTTTCCTTTTTTGAAGAAGTCAACATCAGTCCGGAACCGACAGCGGACAAAAGAAAGATGGACATCATCATCGAGATTAAGGAAAAGCCAACCGGAAAATTTTCAATCGGTGGTGGTTATTCAACTGTGGACGAGTTCGTCTTCATGGCTGAAATCTCCGAGTCTAACTTCCTGGGCCGAGGTGACAAACTAGCCTTAAAAGGGGTTCTCGGTGGTACCAGCGACCGGTATACCGTTTCATACACCAACCCACGCGTTTTTGATTCCCAGCTTTCATGGGGATTTGATGTCTTTGACATGATGCGCGAATACAGCGATTACACCAAAGACTCACAAGGCGCCGCAATCAAGTTCGGCTATCCCCTGTTTGAAAAGGTTCGCGGTTATGCGCGATATTCAATAACTGACACAGAGCTCTCCGATATCGCCGACGATGCCTCTTTTATCATCAGGGGATCTCAGGATATCCACCTGACCTCGGCCATGCAGTTCCAACTCAAGCGTGACACCAGAGATAAATATTACGGCTCTACTGAAGGGGCACGACATCTGTTAACCGTCAAATATGCAGGCGGCCCTCTGGGTGGCGACTCCGCCTTTACCAAGGTCACCGCTTCGACCAGCTGGTATTTTCCGCTGCCTCTTCACTTCGTTTTCCATGTCAAGGCCATGGCGGGACAGATTTTTGAAAATGAAACGGACAGGCTGCCGGTATACGAGCGTTTCTTTCTGGGCGGCATCAACACCGTCCGCGGTTTCGAATACGCTTCTATCAGTCCACGAGATGCCACCTCCAATGAGCTGATTGGTGGTGATAAAATGTGGTATGCCAATGTCGAATTGATTTTTCCCATCGCTAAAGATCAGGGTGTTATGGGGGTCATGTTCTTCGATATGGGACATGTCATGGATGAGGATATGGACTGGGATATGTCAGGATACAGATCATCTGTGGGCCTTGGGCTGCGTTGGCTCTCACCCATGGGACCGCTCCGGATTGTCTGGGGCTACAACCTGGATCCGCTTGATGCTGAGGACTCCTCGGTCTGGGATTTCACCATTGGAGGTATTTTTTAAGCCGTCTTCCTCCACATCTGAAAGACAACCAGAATACGTATAATTGATGCCGGTCGCAACGAGTTGCGACCGGCACTTTTTATTGTTAGCCGATTTTGTGATGAGAAAGTGTTTAGTAGACTGTTGCTAATTTTTTTTAAAACCTAAACCCGTCGGGTGCTTGATTCCCCAAGATTTGCCGGGAGAGAAGCCACACACGATCTGTGTGGCTGTTTATTGCTGTGGATTTTATTCAACAACTGCAAAACGATAAAAACATCAGAGTACTTGGACTGCACGGCGCGGCTCCAGCCTGGCTCTGTTCTCAGCTCAGCTCCGACACCACCTGTTGCTGTGTTGTTGCCGATGAGAATCTGGTCCCGATTGTCGAACAGGATATCCGGCTTTTCAGTTCAAAACCTACCCTGACCTATCCGGGTTACGAGATTCCGCCCTACACCCCTCTTTCACCGGATCAGCAGACAACCGCCTCCAGGCTCTCCTGCCTCTATCAACTGCTCGAAAATCATTCTCCATTTAATCTGGTGGTATCGGCTGAAGCCATGATGCGCCGGGTCCTTCCTAAAAAGGTTCTCATCCGTCATATTGAACTTGTTCTTTCAGGTGAAGAATGCGATGTGGCCCAACTGGTTCAATCTTTAGTTGCCATGGGCTATGAACAGGTCTCTTTTGTTCGAAATGTCGGCGACTTTTCTGTCCGTGGCGGTATTATTGACATCTTTCCACCGCCATTTGTCAACGACTCCCGCTCGGTAGTCGAAGGTCCTATCAGGCTCGACCTTTTTGGTGACCTTGTCGAATCAATCCGGCTTTTTGAACCGATCAGCCAGCGATCCATCGACGAACTTGAAGAGGCTCTTTTTCTGCCGGTATCTGACATCATACTCAAACCTACAGAGCAAAAAACTCGACATCCTGCAGTATCCCTTCTCTATGATCTTGCCGAACATAAAGAGGTCGATCCGGATCAGCTCAACCATATGATCGATAAAATTAAGAGTCGAAGCCGATTTGCAGGTATCGAGTTCTTTTTGCCAATTTTCTATTCGGATCACGGTACTGGTCCCGCAACCCTGTTTGATTACCTGCCCGAGAACACAATTTTTATTTTGCCCGACCCGACCGGGGTGAACACTTCTGCAGAGCTGGTTACAGAACGGATAGAAGCCAACTACCAAACTGCTGGCTCCAGAGGCTTTCCTGCCCTTGAGCCTGAAACAATTTTCCTTAGCAGCGAAGGAATCAAAAGCGAAATCTCAAGGTTTCCAACCATTTCCTGCCATGTTTTTGATGATACCTCAAAAGAAAACCTGGTTGTCCAGTGTGCAAATCACCAATCCATCAAGCAGGAAATCGACCTGAAGAGGCGAAAAGAAGGTGTAATTGGTCCATTAGTCGGCCACCTGAAAACAGTCCAGAAAGAACGTGAGAGAATTATCATCTGCTGCCGTTCTGAAAAGCATTCCGCCAACCTGGCGGAAATGCTCTCTCACCACCATCAGCAGGTCACCCCCATCCAACCACCTCTGACTCCAAAGGCTATCAGCCGAATAGAAGAGACAGACACACTCTACCTCTGCACCCATCCTTTAAGTGCCGGTTTCTCACTCATCGATGAAAAAGTCCATCTTTTCTCAGAAATTGAGCTCTTTGGAGAAACACGAATTGGATCCCGTAAAAAGATCCATCATCCTAAAGGAAAACCGGTCACATTCAGTGAGCTCAACCACGGTGACATTGTCGTCCACCGCACCCATGGCCTTGGGATCTACCGGGACATCTGTACTCTGACACTCAACAATATCCCCAATGACTTCATGCTGCTCGAATACCGGGGTGGAGATAAACTCTACCTGCCTGTTGACAGACTGCATCTTATCAGCCGATATGAAGGTCTTTCTGATCGCCGTCCCAAAATAGACAAGCTGGGTTCTCAGTCATGGCGGACGGTCAAAACAAAAGTCAAAGAAGAAGTCTGGAAAGTTGCCCGGGAGCTGCTCGACATCTATGCAAAAAGAGAGCTGCGTACGGGAAAACGCTTTTCTCCTCCGGCTGAGATGTACCAGGAGCTTGAAGAGTCGTTTCCCTATGATGAAACCCCGGGACAGGACAAGGCCATCACAGAAACGATCGGCGACCTGACCTCGGATAAGCCGATGGACCGCCTTGTATGCGGCGATGTGGGATATGGAAAGACAGAAGTTGCCGTACGGGCCGCTTTCAAGGTGGTTGAGGACGGCTACCAGGTTGCTGTGCTTGTGCCGACCACTGTGCTCTCGGAACAGCATCTGAAAACGTTTAAAGAACGTCTTGACGAGTTAGGTGTCAGCGTCGACTGTATTAACCGCTTCCGCACGGCTTCCCAGCAAAAGAAAATTGTAGCCGGTCTCAAAGATGGGACAATTGATATCATAATCGGCACTCACCGTCTTCTTTCAAAGGATATCGAGCATAAGCAGCTTGGACTGCTGATTGTCGATGAAGAACACCGCTTTGGCGTTACCCACAAAGAAAAGATCAAGAAAATAAAAGCAGAAGTCGATATTCTGACATTAACGGCAACTCCCATACCCAGAACCCTGCAATTGTCGCTTCTTGGCATTCGCGATCTCTCTGTCATATCGAGTCCGCCGGAACACAGACGACCGGTCAAGACCTTTGTGGCCAGATACGATGAGCTTGTCATCAAAGAGGCCGTTGTTAAGGAAATGAGCAGAGGCGGCCAGATCTTTTTTGTTCACAACCGGGTGAGATCCATCGAAAATATGGCCGCGCTTGTTAGAAAGCTCGTCCCTTCAGCCCGGGTTGGAATAGGACATGGCCAGATGAGTGGCCGAGAGCTTGAAGAGGTGATGGTCGCTTTTGTCAATAAAGAGATCGATGTGATGGTCTGCACCACCATTATCGAATCGGGTCTGGATATTCCTTCGGCTAACACCATCATCATCAACCGGGCAGACCAGCTCGGTCTGGCCGAGATCTATCAACTCAGGGGCAGAGTAGGTCGGTCGAGCCTGCAGTCGTACGCCTATCTGCTGGTTCCTTCCCTTGAACACCTGTCAAAAGATTCCAAGGAACGTCTACGGGCTCTTATGGATTTCAGTGAACTGGGCGGAGGGTTTAAACTGGCCATGTCGGATCTGCAGATCCGTGGCGGCGGCAACATCCTTGGTGTTTCCCAGTCTGGCCATATTGCTGCTATCGGCTACGATCTCTATCTTGACCTGCTGCAGAAAACCATAACCGATATCAAAGCAAAGGTTGGCCAGGAAGACGGACAAACCGTAGATGATGACCTTGATCCTGAAATTAACCTGCAGGTTTCCGCCTATATTCCAGCAAAATACATCAGCGATATCAATCAGCGGTACCAGTTCTATCGCCGCATATCCTCCCTGGTCGGTGAAAACGATGCCGCCATGGCAGACCTCAGGGATGAACTGGTCGATCGTTTCGGCTCCTTACCAGAGGAAACTGTCAATTTATTTAATATCGTCGGACTGAAAAAAGAGCTTATCCCCCTTCGCATCAACAAGCTTGAGAAAGGAAAAGACTCTTTGGTCCTTTCACTCTCAACCGGCACCCCGATAAATCCCGAAAAACTCTATGGCTATATCCAGTCGAAACAGACAAAGAAATATAGGGTACCCGCCAAATTAACACCGGATGAACGGCTTATTCTTCCCTTTCAGACGGGAAAGAATGATGATTTTTTCCATCCAATACAAACCACACTCAATGAATTGAAACAACTGGCAACATGACCCGGAAAAATAAAAAAATTGAACCCAACTTCAGCTGGTCACAGATCGATACCGTTCTACTGGACATGGACGGCACACTGCTGGACAAATATTTTGATGATTACTTCTGGGAAGAATATGTCCCGGAACAGTATGCCCTTGAAAATGGGCTCACTCCCATTGAAGCTAGAAAGGAACTGCTCAAGAAATATAAGCGAGTCGAAAACACTCTGGAATGGACGGATCTTGATTACTGGTCAAACCAACTCGGCCTCGACATTCCCGAGCTTAAATGCAAGGTGGATCATCTGATCCAGGTTCACCCGTATGTAATAGATTTTCTGGAATATATCAGAAGCCTCAATAAAACCGTTTACCTGGTAACCAACGCTCATTCCAAGACATTAGAGATCAAAATGCAAAAGACGGCTCTTGGCAAGTGGTTTGACCGGGTTGTCTGTTCGCAGGATGTGGGTGAGGCCAAGGAACAGCCGGTCTTCTGGAAGAAACTGGAACAGATACTTGGGTTTGATAAAAAGAGAACCTTGCTCGCTGATGATACGGCAAAAGTACTTCAATCGGCAAAGAGTTATGGCCTTAAACATCTGATCTATGTGGCTAAACCCAGCTCCCGCCTCGACATTGACCATTCAGACGAGTTTCCGTCCATCGTCTACTTCAAGGAACTGATATTCTGAGAATCACTTCCAGCACACCTGGATTCGTGACAGGGATTGCCACAGCCTTTGGCTTTACAGGGAACAACGTGACCGCGACGATCTCATGAATAACTTTTACAAAAACACTCTAATCTTCAAAAAGTATAGGTCAGATATCCCATAGCGCCCGAGCCTTCAGGCGTCATCCCCATGGTGAAAAACAGCTTATTGTCGACACCATCAGGGCTATAAGGGAGATAGTCCACCGTTTTTGCCTCCAGCCAGTCGCTCACCGTATCGCCAATCCAGTTGAATAGAAAGGCCGTACCGATGCCAAGGCCGACCTGTAAAGCTGTGTGGTGATCACCCTCGATCCGCTGATAGCCGACAAGGGCAACAGACAGGACTGAGAAACCCTGAACCCATCTGTTTTCCGGATACATCTCCCACAGCCGGATGGCGCCCAGGGTGGTTGCTGAGACATGGCTGGAGATGAACCCTTTGCTCTTTTCTCCCTCCTCATCGGACGGGCGCCTGCCAATTTCGGTTTCTGACATCAGGTCTTTAGCTCCTTCAACAAACAGCTCCTGGGCTGCCAGCGTCAAACCGAAGGTTGCCCCCTCTTCAAAACCGTCATTATAGAAAGAAAGAACTAAGGCGGAGGCCGGAACCCCGATGGCCAACGCATCACTGATGGCCCCCAGTGTTCCTTCGGACTTTGCCTGCACATTATTTACAAAGAAGCTTGAGGCAACGACCATTATCAACATCCATTTCCATCTCACCATTTCCTTCCCTCCCTTTTCAGTGAGTTATTGCACCTGCAATTGAGCCTTCGAATCGATAGCAGTGATTTTTTCTCACCTGATTACCAATTGTTCCCAGCCTTGACGGTAAAAGAGGTGCTGTCAATTTGGTTGGCGTATTTCAAGGATCACCGACTCTTGCTAAATGTTTTGAAAGGTAAAGGAACGTTAAAAAATATATGTAGTGTCCTACATAAGAAGTGATCCTTGACCGAAGGCTAGCCAGACAAATTGACAACACCTCGTGTTAGCCTGATCATTGTTGTAATGCGCACCTCACTTGGCTCACCGAGTGAGGAACGTAAACTGACATTTCCTTAATATTATCCTGTTGGGTTTTATTAGTTAGAATTTTTTCAACTCTATTGGCACCCTACCAAGATGAAGAAATGATGAAAACACCCCTCTTTTTCAGCTCTATTAAATCCTGCAGCTAATCACGCTAATGACTGAATGAACGGTTAAGCCATCGCTTTTTGAAGATTCTCATCCAGTTTCGCCAGGAACTCTTCTGTTGTCAGGAATGTCTGATCATCACCGACCAGAATTGCCAGGTCCTTGGTCATAAATCCTGACTGCACTGTGTCGACGCAGACTCTCTCCAGTGTTTCAGCAAATTCTACCACATCGGGTGTTTCATCAAATTTTCCCCGATAGGCAAGCCCTCGTGTCCAGGCAAAAATAGAAGCAATAGGATTGGTGGATGTCTTATTTCCCTTCTGGTGCTCCCGATAGTGGCGGGTAACTGTACCGTGGGCAGCTTCAGCCTCAATGGTTTTTCCATCTTCAGTCATCAATACCGATGTCATCAAACCAAGAGAACCAAACCCTTGGGCAACAGTGTCCGACTGCACATCACCATCATAGTTTTTACAGGCCCAGACAAATCCGCCTTCCCATTTCAGGGCTGATGCTACCATATCGTCAATCAGCCTGTGCTCGTAATGAATCCCAGCCTTTTCAAAGCGATCGGAAAATTCATTTTCATACACTTCCTGAAACAGGTCTTTAAATCGACCATCATACTTTTTCATGATGGTGTTCTTGGTGGAGAGATAGACCGGCCAGCCAAGATTCAGGCCGTAATTCATACAAGACCTAGCAAAACCACGGATCGATTCATCCAGGTTATACATACCCATGGCACAACCGGAAGATGGGAAATCAAAGATTTCATATTCGACCGGCTCAGCACCGTCAGCCGGTTCAAACTTCATTGTCAGTTTACCGGGACCGGGAACAAGAAAATCGGTTGCCCGATACTGATCACCAAAGGCATGACGTCCCACAACAATCGGTTTTGTCCAGCCGGGTACCAGGCGGGGAATGTTATTACAGATGATTGGCTGGCGAAAGACCGTGCCGCCAATGATATTCCGAATGGTGCCGTTGGGAGATTTCCACATTTTTTTGAGTCCGAACTCTTCGACCCGGGCCTCATCAGGTGTAATAGTCGCACACTTGACCCCGACCCCATACTTCTTAATGGCATTGGCGCAATCAATGGTGATCTGATCATTGGTCTCATCTCGATTCTGGACAGAAAGATCATAATATTTCAGATCCACATCAAGATAGGGAAGAATGAGTTTTTCTTTAATAAATGCCCAAATGATGCGGGTCATTTCATCGCCATCGAGTTCAACGATGGGGTTTTTCACTTGAATCTTTGCCATTGCTGCCATCCTCTTGGTTATATTCTGTGGGAGTGATTAATCTTCTAACTGATGATAACGCCTTGCCACTCTCTCATGGAAACAGATTTGACCACCTTGAAATATTATTATTTCACTAAACATTTGTATCACGTCAAAAAACACACACTCACATATACATATTATGCTGCGCTTTTGTTTTCGTTGTTCCTTTAACTTGAACGAAATATCCAGTTTTCCAAGGTACTCATTTAAGCTTTTTCAAAATAAAGAGCCGGTCTAACGTATATAATAGGTCTCTTTTGTACTGAATAGTTGGTTAAAACTCAAGATATTATCCTGAAATAACGCCATGTATTGACAGAAAAATACGTATTGCAACCATGATAAACCAACAGGATCCATTTAACATCAAAACCCGGAAATACACCCGTTATCCTTGAAGTAAGAAAATCATTACTGTATAAAACGAGATGCACGTATACTTTCATCTGATCAGGGAACAGCTATGACCATGTTAACAGAACATGATTTCATACTGCTCTTCCCGTAAACCTATCAACCCAAGATAAGGGGACTTCTATTATGGCAGATTTCAATACCGTTTTTTCCAACTCAATTGACAATCCTGAAGAATTCTGGGCTGAGGCAGCCGCTGATATTGACTGGTATGAAAAATGGGACAAGGTGCTGGATAGCTCCAACCCACCATTTTATCGCTGGTTTACAGGCGGCAAGATGAACACCTGCTACAACGCCATTGATCGTCATGTTGAAAATGGACGTGGGGATCAGACCGCTATCATTTATGACTCCCCTGTTTCTGATACCATTACCAAACTCACCTACAAAGAGTTTCAGGACAAAGTGGCAACCTTCGCAGGAGCCCTTCAGTCACTTGGTGTCAATAAAGGTGATACTGTCGTTATCTATATGCCGATGATCCCTGAAGCGGCTGTAGCCATGCTGGCATGTGCCCGTCTGGGTGCTGTTCATTCTGTTGTTTTTGGTGGTTTTGCCGCCAACGAGCTGGCTGTACGTATTGATCATGCCCAGCCGAAAGTGCTTATCACCGCCTCCGGTGCCATTGAAGGTAAAAAACAGCTTGCCTATAAACCCCTTGTTGATGAGGCCATCAACCTGTCCGACCACAAACCGGAAAAATGTGTCGTTTTCCAGCGAGACTTTATCACCTCTGAGATGATTGACGGAAGAGATGTGGACTGGGTTGAGCTGGTTGCAGGCAGCTCTCCTGTTGACTGTGTGCCTGTTGAAGCCACCGATCCCCTATACATCCTCTATACCTCCGGTACAACCGGTATGCCAAAAGGGGTTATGAGGGATAACGGCGGCCACGCGGTGGCTCTCCACTGGACCATGAAAAATCTCTACAACATTGACGCCGGTGATGTGTTCTGGTCCGCCTCTGATGTCGGCTGGGTCGTCGGACACTCCTATATTATCTATGGACCGCTCTTAAAAGGAGCAACAACCATCATCTATGAAGGTAAACCCATTGGTACTCCCGATGCCGGCGCCTTCTGGCGAGTCATTTCCGAGCATGGCGTCAAGGCGCTGTTTACTGCGCCAACCGCCTTCAGGGCCATAAAAAAAGAAGATCCCAACGGTGAACTGCTCAAGAAATATGACCTCTCCGGTTTTGAGGCGCTCTATCTTGCCGGTGAACGCCTCGACCCGGACACCTATCACTGGGCTTCAGATCTCTTAAAGGTGCCGGTCATTGATCACTGGTGGCAGACGGAAACCGGCTGGGCCATTGTCGGCAACTGCCGGGGTATTGAAGAGCAGCCTGTCAAACCCGGCTCCTCTTCAAGACCGATGCCCGGCTATAATGTCCAGATCGTCGATAACGACGGCAATCCGATGCCTAACGGTGAAGAAGGCAATATCGTTGTCAAGCTGCCTCTGCCGCCGGGTACTCTGGCCACTTTATGGCGCAATGAAAAGAGATTTATCGACTCGTATATGTCCACGTTCCCTGGATATTATGAAACCAGCGATGGCGGCTACATCGATGAGGATGGCTATGTCTTCATCATGGGCCGCATTGATGATGTCATTAATATCGCCGGTCACCGGTTGTCCACAGGTGCCATGGAAGAGGTCATTGCCACCCATCCTGACGTGGCCGAATGTGCGGTTTTTGGAATCAATGATCAGCTCAAAGGACAGATGCCCTTAGGCCTCTTTGTTGTCAAAGCCGGAGTAACAAAATCAAGCGATGAAATCCTCAAAGAACTGGTCCAGATGGTTCGTCAGCAGATCGGTGCCATTGCCTGCTTCAGAGAAGCATCCCAGGTGGCCAGACTGCCAAAAACCCGCTCCGGAAAAATCCTGCGGGCAACCATGCGTGCCATTGCCGATGGTCGGGAATGGAACATGCCATCGACCATTGATGATCCGGAATCCCTCTCCGAGATCACCGAGACATTAACTGATATGGGTTATCCTAAAAAGTCCTGAACCACTGTAACGTGAAACCGCTGCGGAGTTCGTCTAATGATGGCTCCGCAGCAACCAACCGGGGTTCAATAATCGGTTTTCTGACGGCAAGAGACAACAATGAAAATTCATGAATATCAGGCCAAGGAGTTGTTCCACCGCTATGACATTCCCGTTCCGGAGGGACGGATCTGTTATACGGCTGGTCAGGTTGCGGCTGCGGCAAAAGAACTTCTGTTGCCGGTAGTCGTAAAAGCTCAGATCCACGCCGGAGGGCGCGGCAAAGGCGGCGGTGTACGGCTTGCAGGGTCCGAAGACGAGGTCCGGGAAGCAGCGGAATCTATTCTCGGTATGAATCTGGTCACTAAGCAGACCGGTGCTGAAGGCCAGACTGTGAAGAAGGTGCTGGTCGAACAGGGTGTGTCGATAAAGGATGAGCTCTATCTCTCTTTGATCATCGACCGCTCTCGAGCTGCAATTTCTATTATCAGCAGCCTGGAAGGTGGTATGGACATTGAAGAAGTGGCTGCCAACAATCCGGAGAGGATCATCACGCTGCCCATCCACCCTCTTCTCTCCATCCAATCGTATCACCTGCGGGAACTCTGCTTCGGACTTGAACTGGATAGCGGGCTGATGAAGGAATTTAGCCGCGTTATCCGCAAACTCTATCAACTTTTTGTCGAGTATGACTGTTCCCTGCTGGAAATCAATCCGCTGATCATCACCGAAGATGACAGGATAATCGCCATTGACGCCAAGATGGATATCGATTCCAACAGCCTGTTCCGCCATCCGGATATCGGTGAGATGCATGATCCGGATGAGGAAGACCCGGCGGAGCTTG
Source organism: uncultured Desulfocapsaceae bacterium (assembly GCA_964565605.1). GTDB lineage: Bacteria > Desulfobacterota > Desulfobulbia > Desulfobulbales > Desulfocapsaceae > CAZLGM01. Next base: position 68,706 of record CAZMFP010000005.1, read on the forward strand.
AAGCGGCTAAATTTAACTTGAATTATATCAATTTAGACGGCAACGTTGGTAACATGGTCAACGGTGCCGGTCTTGCCATGGCCACCATGGATATCATCAAGCAGGCAGGGGCCTCACCTGCCAACTTTCTTGATGTCGGCGGCTCAGCCGATGCCGAGATGGTGGAAAAGGGATTTAAGATCATTCTTGCCGATGAAAATGTCAGAGCTGTCTTTATTAACATTTTTGGGGGTATCTTCCGCTGTGACATTTTGGCCCAGGGTATCGTGCAGGCCGCTTCCAATCTCGGCATCGATGTGCCGGTTGTTGTACGGATGGAAGGCACCAATGTGGAAGAAGGCCGCAAGATTCTTGCCGATTCAGGGTTAGAGCTGATCAACGCCGTCGATCTTCGGGATGCCGCAGAAAAAGTGGCCAAGGTGGCAAATTGAGGGAAATCATATGGTTCAACAACCAAGATACTCTATTGTTATCTTCCTCATCCTATTTTTCCAGTTATCGGTTCCCTGCATGGCAGATGATAAAGTAATAATCGCCCATCGTGGTGCTTCTGGATACCTTATGGAGCACAATCTGCCGTCAACCGTTCTGGCCATCAGCATGGGGGCTGATTACATCGAGCAGGACCTGGTTATGACCAAAGACGATCAACTGATTGTCTACCATGACCTGTATCTTGATCGGCTGACGGATGTGGCCGAGAAGTTTCCCGAGTACCGGCGTGATGACGGTCGCTTCTATGTCATCGATTTCACCCTTGCAGAGATCAAGCAGCTTACACTCCTGGTACCCCAAGATGATTCGGCACCAGAGGAATCTGCTGACAAACCCACCCGATTTCCTGCTGATCTTGGCAATCCCGGTCTGACCATTCCCTCCTTTGAAGAGCAACTGATTATCATCCGAGGCCTTGAAAAGACTCTGCAGAGGACTATCGGAATTTATCCTGAAATAAAAAAAGTGTGGTTCCATAAGAATCATGGAAAAGATATCACCATGAAGGTGCTGAAAACCCTCAACCATTTTGGTTACACCAAAAAAGAGGATAAAATCTATCTCCAATGTTTTGATCATAATGAACTCAAACGAATCCATGACGACCTCTTTCCCATGATGGGGATAGAGCTCAACTTGATCCAGCTGATTGATACAAATAATGGCAAAGAGGCCACGGTTGACCAGGGAAGCAGACAGGTTCCCTATAATTATGACTGGATGTTTTCCGGATTCGGGCTTCGCGCCCTTTCCCTGATCGTTGACGGAATCGGTCTGCACACATCAATGCTGATCGATGAAGCCGGTACTGCCATCCGATCCGATTATATTAAAAAAATAAAAGATTTCGGTATGGCCGCTCATGTTTATACGCTTAGAAATAATCCTGCCGAATTTCCAAAAAACATCACCACCTTTCATGGGCTGATCGATCTGTACCTGTTCACTATCGGTGTTGACGGTATTTTTACAGACCACTGTGGTGAAGCGGTCGACTACCTGAAAACACGGGTAGAAACCGACGATCAGCAGGATGAACAACAGCAGACAGGGAACAGCGAACAAAACTTTTTCCAAGGTGGCCCATTGGGCCCGCTGGATGTTCCTCAATCACCATCATCTGCGCTCCCCAAAGAAACAACAACACTATCACCCACAGAGTAATTATGGCTATTCTCATCAACAACAACACAAGGCTTCTGGTTCAAGGAATTACAGGCAAAGAGGGACGGTTTCACTCGGCTCTCTGCAGTGAATATGGAACAAACATTGTTGCCGGTGTCACTCCGGGTAAAGGAGGCACGCTGTGCGATGGTATCCCGGTGTACAACAGTGTGAAAGAGGCCAGGAAAGAAAGCGGCGCCAACAGCTCCATGATTTTTGTACCACCACCCTTTGCTGCTGATGCCATTCTGGAAGCTGCTGATGCCGGTATCGAGCTGATTGTCTGCATTACTGAAGGTATACCGGTTCTCGACATGGTCCGCGTTAAAAATTACCTTGCCGGAAAACCAACCAGGCTCATCGGCCCCAACTGCCCCGGCATTATCACCCCGGGGCAATGTAAGATCGGTATCATGCCCGGACATATCCATATGGCCGGAGGACCTGTGGGTGTAGTCTCCCGCTCCGGAACGCTCACCTACGAAGTCGTCCATCAGTTAACCAGCCAGGGACTGGGCCAGACCACCTGTCTGGGTATCGGAGGTGACCCCATTAACGGCACAAGTTTCATCGATTGCCTTGAACTGTTTAATCAAGACGATGAAACCGAGGGACTCGTACTGGTTGGAGAAATCGGTGGAAACGCCGAAGAAGAAGCCGCCGAGTGGATCAGGAACAACATGTCCAAACCGGTTGTCGGTTTTATTGCCGGGTTGACCGCTCCACCCGGTAGGCGTATGGGTCATGCCGGGGCAATCGTCAGTGGCGGACAGGGAACCGCTGATGCCAAAATCAAAGCCATGCAAGAGAGTAATATTCACGTATGCGAGAACCTTGGCCGCCTTGGTGAGCTTTGCAAGTCGGTTTTCTAGCAGGTACCCATCCCTCCTCTGAAAAAGAGGCTTTGAGATCGCCGCAGTCGCTCTGCTCCCTCGCGATGACAGTAGTTACCTCGATTCCCATGGCCAACTATGATTATAAAAGCACATACCGTGATCGCGAGCGAAGCGCGGCAATCTCCAATCCCAATTTAATAAGACAATTGCCACGGTCGTTCCACTCCCTAGCGACGACGAAAGTACATCCTGTCGTTGCGAACGAAGTGAAGCAGGTAAGCGTAGACTCCGACCTCTTGTATAAATTATAAAATAAAATAGAAACCATGCCAAAGCCTGGCTATGTCTATATCATGACTAATCGACAAAATACGGTTCTATATACCGGGGTAACCAGCGATCTTAAAAAACGAGTTTATCAGCACCAGAATAGTTTGATTCCCGGATTCACAAAGAAGTACAATTGTCACAAGCTTGTCTATTTTGAATGTCATGAAGAGATTGTTGAGGCAATCGCTAGAGAAAAACAGATAAAGGCCGGTTCCAGGAAGAAGAAAGAGAATTTGATTGATGAATTGAACCCCGAATGGAATGACTTAAGTGAGGGCCTATAAGTTAAGATCGCAGCAGTCGCTCCGCTCCCTCGCGACGACGGAAATGATGTCGATCCTGAAATCCCGGCTATTGTGACAAAAACACCTTCGGTCATTGCGAACGAAGTGAAGCAATCTCAAACGGTTTCAAATTATGCCGGTATGATGGGTTCGTAAAAGCCACAACATGTCATCGCGGACAAATCGCGGCAATCTCCACTGAAATGAGGGTACGACAATGAAACAGATCACTTTCGGCAATACCGGCAGAGAGGTCTCTGCAGCAGGCCTTGGCGGAGAAGGGGTTCTACGAACTTTCAACAGGCTGGATGAGGCTCGCAGTGTTATCCAGAAGGCAATTGAGCTGGGTGTTACCTATTTCGATTCGGCCCGGGTCTATTCCGACAGTGAACTCTACCTGGGAAGTATCTGGGGAGGAAACCCAACCCTTCGAAAATCGATTTTTCAGACCTCAAAATCCGCTTCTCGCGATCGTGATGGCGCCATGGCAGACCTTGAGGGCAGCCTGAAACGGCTGCAAACAGATTATCTTGACCTCTGGCAGATTCACGATGTACGGACCATGTCGGACATTGAGGCCATATCCCGTCCCGGCGGTGCCCTGGAGGCCTTCCTGGAAGCAAAGAAGAACGGTACTGTTGGTCATATCGGCGTAACAGGTCATCATGACCCGGATATTCTGACCAGAGCTGTTGAAGAGTGGCCGGTCGATTCGGTTCTGCTGCCAGTTAATCCCATCGAAGAAATCATCGGTGGTTTTTTAACTTCAACACTTTCAGCTGCAAGAAAAAAGAATATTGCTGTAATCGGTATGAAAGTAGTCGGCGGCTCCCATTATATTCTGCCAAAGCTTGGTATCAATGCTGAAACCCTCATCCGATATGCCCATTCTCTGGATATCACTCTTCCCATCATCGGCTGCTCTACACCTGAAGAAGTGGCCACAATGGTAACCACCTCAACAGAGATAAAACCGTTAACTGAAAACGAGCGAGCCCGTATAATGGCCAGGCTCAAACCATTTGCCTCACGGCTGGCTTTTTATAGAGGAGTCAGCTAGGAGACTGTCCGATACTGGTCTTTTTAAAGAAATCACAGCCAATACCCAACCATGACAGAACTTCTCACAATAGGTGATATCAAGATCCACTGGCTTCAGGGCGGCAACTTCCTCCTGGACGGCGGTACCATGTTCGGACCTGTACCTAAATCCCTCTGGCAAAAACGTTATGCGCCTGATGAAGACAACCTGATTCCACTCTGCAACGATCCGATTCTCGTCCAAACCCATGAGAAAAACATCCTCATCGACAGTGGACTCGGCAACAAGCTGAGTGAGAAGCAACAGAGGATTTTCCGGGTCTCTCCGCCATGGAATATCCCGAAACAGCTCGAACAGCTTGGACTCTCCCGCAGCGACATTGACATTGTGATCCTGACCCATTGCGACTTTGATCACGCAGGCGGTATTATTATGATCGGTGAAAACGGCGATGAAGAGCTGACATGGCCTAAGGCCGTTCATATTATCCAGCAAGATGAATGGGAAGATGTTGAGAATCCTTGCCGTAGAGCGTTATCAACTTACCTGCCGAATAATTTCGCCAAACTGAAAACAGACGGAGACATCCAACTGATAAATGGTGATCAATCTATCTGCGATGGAGTAGCCGTTCGCAAAAGCGGTGGCCATACCAGAGGACATCAGATTGTGGAAATTTTTGACCAGGAGGCCTCAGCCGTCCACCTCGGTGATCTGTTTCCCACCCATGCCCAACTCAACCCTCTCTGGGTAATGGCCTATGATAACTTTCCCTTAGAAGTAATTGATCGAAAAGAACAGTATTTCCAGCAATACAGCCAGAAAGACAGCTGGTTTCTCTTTTATCACGATCCGTTTATGCGTGCGTGTAAACTTGGCGATGATCTCACTATCTCATCAACCTGGCCTGAAACCGGCAAATCAACAAGCTAAAAAAGTGAAACCTCATTGCCGAATGTAACCATTTGCCTGATCGAATAGACTTCGATCATGGATATGGACAGAAAGAGGAAAAAGGTTATGCAGAAAAAGCAAAATAGAATTGGAAAAATCCTATAAAAAAATGATAAAAGCCTGTCCACCATCCCACCCTGTTTATGGACAATTATCTCCAGCATGGCATTCTCCTGAAAGTCGGTGATGATTCAAATCAGCTTCCTGACCGGTTCCATCACCCAACAGGGGAAACGAGGAAAAAGAGAGATTACGTGTTTCTGTTAGGAAGTGTTGGCTCATCATGCATTGGCGATACGACAGAAGGACACCTGGACGTTGAATGATGAACCGGCACAGGATTCTGTTGAAATTATATATGCACAAATGATGCCAAAATCAGATTTTAAAAAGCTCAACTTTGGCCAGATAAACCGCTTTATCACGTGACCTGTTTTTGATTCCAACGGCACTCTCGCCAATAACACACTGTTTTTCATGCGAAAATGCTGATGTCGCCAAATAGCGACAGGCTTTAAGCCTTCTCAATCCGATGTTTTGCATAAATTTGAGTGGGGAGAACAATCAAACTGTTCCCATTTTGCGACAACGGGAAGTATTTCGGATAAAAAAAGCTAGGCTTAAAAACTCTCTCCTGTTGAAGAACCCCTCACAGGTGCTATTTAAACACAGAGGGCACTATATGGTGGCGACCCAGTATTTTATAGAGATCCGTTCTGTTTCTGCCGGCAATACGTGCGGCATGGGCGACGTTACCGGAAGTCATCTGCAGAAGTCGAACCAGATAGTTGAGTTCGAATTCCCTGCGGGCTTCGTCGAAAGTCGGGATAGTTACAGGTTCCTGCTGAAGAGACCGGGAAAGCAAAGAGGCCGGAATAAGGTCGGTTGTGGTTAGTGCCACCGCCTGCTCGACCACATTGAAGAGTTGACGGACATTACCGGGCCAGGGGGCTTCAAGCAGGAGTTTCACAGCATCGGGAGCAAAACCGGTGACATCCCGTCTATTCTGTTTATTGAGCTGTTTAATGCAATGATCAACCAGCAGCGGAATATCTTCCCGCCTTTCCCGTAATGGAGGGAGGGCAAGCGACACCACATTTAGCCGGTAGTACAGGTCCTCTCTGAATCGCTTTTGCTGTATACCCTCTTCCAAATTCTGATGGGTGGCCGATATAATACGGACATCCACAGGCCTGCTGCGGGAATCACCAACCGGTCGAACCTGCTTATCCTGAAGAACCCGTAAAATCTTAACCTGCAGGGCAATCGGCATATCACCGATTTCATCGAGAAACAGGGTGCCGCTGTCGGCTGATCTGAAAAGTCCCTGGTAACTCCGATCTGCTCCGGTAAACGAACCTTTAGCGTGCCCAAACAGTTCCGACTCCAGCAAAGGCTCCGGGATTCCTCCACAATTGACAGGGACAAAAGGTTTGCCAGCCCTCGGACTCGCCCGGTGGATTGCCCTCGCCAATAGTTCTTTGCCGGTGCCGGACTCTCCACGTATCATGACACTTGTGAGGCTTTGGGCCACCAGTTTTGCCTTTGACAGCAACTCCTCCATGGCTGAGGATTTTGTAATAATCTCCTGCCGCCACCTCTCTCCATCTTCAGTACCGGCAACATGACCGGCGGCGGCCAGCGCCTTTTCTATCTCTTCAAGCAGAAGTTGACCATCAATAGGTTTTGTCAGAAATGAAAAAACACCACGCCGGGTTGCCTCAACAGCCTCCGGGATTGAGCCATGGGCAGTGATAATGATCACCGGCACCGAGCCGTTTACTTTTCGAACAGCATCGTAGAGCCCCATGCCATCCATACTACCCATTCGCAAATCAGTAATCACAAGATTAGGAGAGGCTGCTGAAAAGGCTGCCAGCGCCTGTTCACCGCTTTCGGCAGTAATGACATGATAGCCGTTGCCCTCAAGACGCATTTTCCACAAGCTCAGCAGATCGGTGTGATCATCAACCAACAGGATGGTACTGTTATTCATGTATAACCTCTCTTTCAACCACTGGAACAGAACACGGAAAAACCCAACAAAATCAGTTCCCCTTCTGCAGCAACAGCTCTATCTCCTGCAGCTTCTTCACCTGCTCTTCCAGTTGTTTTACCTGAACACGCTTCTTCTGCAGTCGGATCCAGCATTTTCTCGAACCGGCCAATTCGACCGCTCTTCTTTTTAAAAGCACTCGCAACAGGTCAACAACCAGTCTTTCCTCGGACGGCAGACCTTTATCAGGCAACAACGCAGCCGCCCTTTTCACCTGAGACACAGACGCCGACGGGTGAAAGCCTAGACAACCAAGTTTACCCCAGTCAGCAATTGCCGGATTTTTTTTCACCCGGGAGGCCTCTTTGACAAAGAGCTTGGTGAATTTGGCTCTCGACATCTTCTTTTCCACCTTTAAACATCTGGAAAAGCTGTCAACCGGGTCCGGTCTGAGGCCCATTTCTGTTTTCAGATCGACCCCCATAATAAGCCACCTGCCCTCATTTCCCGCGCATGAAGTCAAACATAAGCAACACAGAGCAAACAGAAGGAAACGGATACTTTTCTGCTTCATTTTTCCTCCTCCCGATCCAGCGGCAGGATAACCTTAAACGATGCCCCCACCTTTTTATTGTGGACCACCTCAATACTGCCGCCATGGTTTTTCACATACTCCTTGACGATGGCAAGCCCGAGCCCACTGCCTTCTTCCTGCCCATGTGTCCCACTCTCAATACGGTGATAGGCGGAAAATATCTTTTGATCTTCCGATTCGGGGATTCCCGGACCTTCATCACTGACCAGACAATGTACCTGTCTGTCTGAGAGTTTCATGTCACAACTGATAACCCCGCCGATAGGAGAGAACTTAACCGCGTTGGAGAAGAGGTTTTCAAAAAGATCTTCCAACTCTTTTCTATTGCCTAAAATCAGCACATCGATGAGTTCCAGGTTAAGTTTCAGTTTTTTACTAAGAACCTTGTTGGTCTGCTCTTCGGCCACTTTTTCGATGACCTGATGAAGAGGCACCATTTCCTGCGGCACCTCTTTCCTGTCCACCTTGGCCATATTGACTCTTAACATATTATCGATAAGCTGCTGCAGTTTGATCGAATTATTCACCAAAATGGCTGCAACATGGCGTTGATTCTCATCAAGATTACCGACCACCTCTTCACTCAATAAAGAGGCACCTTCACGAATGGAAGCCAATGGGGTTTTCAGCTCATGAGACACATGGGCGAGAAATTTCGTTTTTTCCTGCTCAAGATAGGCCAGCCTTTTTCTAAGCCACTCCAGCTTCTCGGCAACCAATTCAATATCTTTCGGTCCGACCACAAAGACCGGGGTTGCAAAATCTCCTGCTCCCAAGCGCTCCACGCTTTTATTGAGCTGTCTGATAGGCCATGAAATAAGAACAGCGAAACCGAAAATCATCAGGATGGTCAATAGAATAAAACCAATGGTTTGCTTGGTGAGAGTATTTTCCGCTTTCCTGACAAGCTCAGTCAACAGACCGACCTCATCCTCTACCCAATCGATGACGCCGATTCCAATGCCTGCCGCCCGGTCACGAATCAAATGAAGCTGATTCAATAACGATTCGAGCGCCACTGTTTTGCTCTTCTCTTCGTCCCGCAGTAACATCAGTTGACGGCCGAATGATTCATGTTTGCTCTTGAGCCCAAGCATCCCTTTTCGCAGTTCACCTGTGACAGGGAGTCCAAGTAATTTTTCTACCAGATCGGTCGATTCCCGGTAATATGCTATTGCTGCTTCAAGTTGCTCACTGGCGGAAACAATCTCATATAATCTGATATGACGCTCAATGTTTTGTAGGATTGATGACAGATCGTTGGAGTTCTTCACGCCACCTTTGGTCGATTCAACAATTAACACACTTCTATTTGTCAATTTGTCGAGATAGGATATAGTGGAGAACAGTCCAACGGTCAGCGGCAAAGAGACCAGTACAAATCCAACAACTACTAAATTAAGAAAAGTCCGGGGACGGGGGAGTATCATCGAAAGTTTTTCAAAAAAGAAGATATTTACTTTTATTTTTTTGCCAAATGATAGCAGTGTTCATTGGAGTAAACGCAAATTCCATACCACTACGCAGTTAAATCTAATTAAGTAGTCCCTGTCAAGAACCGACTCATAGTAAACTTGGCTTGATTCCTGTTGCCATCATCGTTTGAACCGGTATATAGTCCCAATATTGCTTTACCTGAACATATAGGATTGAGAAGGCTTTTCAGTCTGTCGATCCCCTTCGAACTCATATCTTTTTTTACAGGTTTTTCCATGTCACAAACAAGTAATGATGGCTCACAACCTGCAGGCCCAACAGCGGACGATCTGAAAATCGTCCATACCGACAGCCTCAAACAGATTCTTGAACAGAGCCGTTCCTGTTTTCTGGTCTCGACCTACCAGGCCGGCAAACTGGTGATTATTCGTAATGAAGGTAACAGTGTCAACAGCCATTTCATCAATTTTCGCAAGCCAATGGGTGTTGCCGCCGACAACAGGAAAATCGCTGTAGGAGCCGAGTCGGCCATCTGGGTTCTACGAAACACACCTGAAGTGGGCTCAAAAATCGAGTCCTCCGTCCCCCATGATGGCTGTTTCCTGCCCCACAATATCCATGTCACCGGTGATATCGATATTCACGAAATGGTCTGGGCCGACGATGAATTATGGTTTATCAATACACGATTTTCCTGTCTTTGCACCTTGGACAGCCAGAACAGCTTTGTGCCACGCTGGCGACCGCCCTTTATTTCCGGCTACGATATGCGCGACCGTTGCCACCTCAACGGTCTTTGTCTACGAGACGGAAAACCCAGATATGTTACTGCTCTGGGAACAACCGACGAAGCCTCAGGCTGGCGACAGAAGAAAGCGGATGGCGGCATTGTTATGGATATCGACACCAATGAGATCATTGTTGACGGGCTTTCCATGCCGCATTCGCCCCGCTGGCACCAGAACCGGCTCTGGTTTCTGGAATCCGGGACCGGCGGCCTGAACGTCTATGATGCTGAGAAAAAAGAGTCCGTTACTGTTGCTACTCTGCCCGGCTTTACCCGTGGACTCGATTTTATCGGTAATCTGGCCTTCATCGGTCTCTCAAAAGTTCGGGAAACCGCGGTCTTCTCTGGGATCCCTCTCACCAAAGGATTGCCCGAGAGAGTATGTGGTGTGTATGTGGTTGATATAACCAATGGACAGATCGTCGCTTTTTTACGTTTTGAAACGGGTGTTGAAGAGATCTTTGCAGTCAACCTCCTTGCCGGAATCCGTTTCCCGGCCATTCTCGACTGGAGCGATAATCTGGTCCGTTCGTCCTATACCCTTCCCGATGAAGCGATGCGGGATGTTGTCCATCATACTGACGACCTGGAACTGGCCCAACCCTGGCTGACGAAGGGCAATGATTTCTATAATGAGAAAAACATCGATGAAGCTATTAACTGTTACCGGAAATGTTTGGAAATCCAGGCCGATTTCCTGCCGGCCCGCTATAATCTCGGTGTTGCCTTGGGGGATATCAAACAGTACGATGGCGCTATTGAGCAACTTAAAAAGGTGATCGAAGCCGAATCAGGTTATGCTGAGGCCCATAACAGCCTTGGTTTTGTTTATTTCCAGAAAGGAGAAATAACTGAGGCCATTTTTCATTATGAACAGGCCTTGAAAATCCGGCCGGATTATGAGCAGGCTGACAAGAACCTGACCATCGCCAAATCCCACCAGAAAGATATCTCATAATATTTGATATTTCCTTCAAACTGGATAAACAACAAAGGTGAAGCACACCAATCCTGATGTACATTCCGCCAACTCACCGCATGTGACATTTTTTGTTTTGCTGTAACCAAGAAATCGTTTGAAATCCCTGCTTTTTCTATCAGAACAGTTGACTTCGACCCAAAACCCAATTAGTTTTCATTAAGTCTGAATTCAAGCCACACCCTAACAACAACAGGAGGTAGCGGATGACATGCCGATTCCCGTGGAAAACATCAGTCATAAAATGCGGAACTGTTCTTTTTACTTTTATCATGATCACCTCCTGTGCCAGTCAGCCGGATTACAGGCAGCTCAGGATCGACAACGCCAAGATGCATTTTGACACGATCAAAAAGAAAGTGTATGCAGACACTACTGCCCTGACCCTGCCAAGAGCCATTGAACTTGCCATTGAAAACAACCTCGATATCCGGGTCAAAGATCTCCAAAAAGCCATCGCCGAAGAACAGGCAACTGCCACCATGCTCGGTATGCTGCCATCCATGGATCTGAGTGGCGGGTATTCTACAAGAGACAATGAACCCGGCTCAACGTCCATATCCATCGAGTCAGGGGAGGAAAGCCTGGAGCCCAGCCGTTCCAGTGAAGTCAACGAGTCCCAGTTTCAATTTAGAATGCTCTTCTCATTCCTCGATTTCGGCCTTTCCTATTACAGCTCTATTCAACATAAGGATAAATCCATTATCGTCCGACAGCAGCAGAGTCGGGCCGCCCAGAACCTGATTCTTGATGTGGTCAAAGCATATCTGAAAGTGGCAGCGGCTCAATACGCCATGAAAGACACCGAAGCAATGATTGATCTGAGCAAGGAGACGGAAACAGCGTTAAAGGGAGCGTCTGAAAAAGGCTTTTTCTCGCCATTGAAAATGCTGAGAGAAAAAATCACTTTTCTCAAACTCAAGAGGAAATTGACTGATTACCGCCGTAATTTTGAAAACTCCAAAATTCATCTCAGTGCTCTGCTCGGTTATTATCCCATTGGCAATATAGAAGTTGACACCAGCTTTCTGGATAAGCTCAACGAATCGGCTATCCCGTCGATTGAAGAACTGGAACAACTGGCGCTTGAATTTCGCCCCGAATTAAGTGAGCTGGATATCAGAGGGCATATTGCATACGTTGAAGCGAAAAAAGCGCTTCTGAAGATGTTTCCCAATGTCAAACTCTTTGCCGATTTTACCGAATCGTCCAATGTGTATCTTTACAATCAGAGCTGGTGGCAGGTGGGCATCAAGGCTGCATTTGATCTGTTGAATATTCCCGGCCGCTATTTTGAATATCAGAGTGATAAGCTGGAACAGAAAAAAACCGAACTACAGACCCTGGCCCTTTCAATTGGCATCCTTGCTGAGGTTCGTATTGCCCATGCCAACCTCCAGGAAGTGAAACGCCGATATGAAATAAGTAATGAAATCTACAACACTCAGAAAGAATACCAATCCACAACAGAAAAACATGAGAAGGATGGCGGCTCGATCAATCCCTTGCAAAGCAGACGGGCAAAAATGGAAACAGCTGAGGCGGCTATTGGGCGCACCACATCCCTTGCCAACTACTATCTTGCCTATCATCGACTGCTCAATGCCATCGGAAAAAGAAACTTTAAGCGGGAAGATTATGTTCCACCACCAAAACCAGAACCATTTATCTCCCCGGACAGCGGAGACGACATCGGTGAAGCAGGAACGACCAGCGGGTTTGAAATTAATATGGATGGATCAGTTGAAGCACCTGCCAACAGTAGCGGCCTGGAGTTCGATGGTTCTTCAGCCACAGGCAGTAACAGCAGTATGAGTTTTGATTAGCAAAACCGCCTTTTTTTCCAGGAAAAGAAGCGGTTAACTTTTTAACGAGTAACGTTTAGGGATAGTTGTTCCGCGTCGTTAACTGTAGTGAAACAGCACCACGCGACCGCAACAATGAAAACAATATTATCCATTACCTGAAGTACTACTGCGAAACTGGGCGACAAAGTCCGGCTGTTTACAACGAGCACAGCCCGGCAATAACATGAACCAAAGCGAAAAGAAGAGTATTCTGATGGATTGAAAAGATATCAGGCTCTCAAATTAACGCATTGGGAGGAGTTGACATGGCCATATATGCACTGGAAGACCGAATCCTGTTTGATGCTGCCGGTCCTGGAGACAGTGACCCAGCAGCGGACTCTGCTGCTGATGCCAACAAAGCTCCCATTGAGTCGGAACCGACACCTGAAAAACAGAGTGAAACGGAAAAACAGGACTCCGCCGATAATACTGCACCCGCCTCCGAGTCTGAAAAAAGATCTGAAGAAGAAAACAAAGAAACCTCCTCAAAAGATACCCCCAGCCAGGAATCTGGCGAAGAAGATAAAAGCTCATCAAATAGCGACAGTGAGTCGACCGAAGAAAGCTCTCCAAGCACTCCTGAAGAATCAAACGAGACGTCAGACGAACAGGAATCTGCCGCAGAAACAGAACCATCCGGATCAGATCCCCAGACCGATGATGAGCAGCTGACAGTTGAAGAGCCGGAAGAGGAAAAGGAAGAACCGATTGCTTTTGTTTCTGACTCTCTGGCAGATAAGGAAGCAATTATTGAGGCCCTGGAAGAGGAAGAGGTTGAAGTGGTTGTGGTTGGTTCAACCGATTCCGGTCTTGAAGTAATCAGTTCAACCCTGGAAGGCAGAGAGGATGTTGGCGCCATCCATATTTTCTCCCATGGCGGTGACGGCCATTTTGTCCTGGGTTCTGATGTAGTGGACTCTTCCACCCTGGAAAAGAACACTGAATTGGTTCAGAACTGGGCATCCGCCCTTGCCCAAGATGGCGATATCAACCTCTACGGTTGTAAAATAGCAGAGAGTGATACCGGTAAAGCTTTTATAAATAAACTGGCCAAACTTACCCGGGCTGATGTGGCTGCTTCAACCGACGATACCGGCTCTTCTTCCATCGGTGCTGACTGGGAACTGGAATATTCAAATGGTATTACCTCCTCTCTTGCTCTTGATACGGTTCAAACTGTTTCCGCACTGGAGACCATCGTTGTCGATACCCTGGCCGACGAGAACGACCACTCAATTATTGATGGTGATGTATCCCTGCGTGACGCCGTTGAACAGGCCGCCGACGGCGACATTATTATCTTTGCCTACCAGCTTGATGACGGGACCGGGACCGGTGATCTTGTTACCCAGGGTACGATTGACATTAGTTCGTTGGGTGAGATCATTATTAATAAAAGTCTGACCATCAATGGCGACAATCGAATCACCATCGATGGTGATGGTCTCAGCCGGATTTTTAATATTGACGACACAACTGGAGGTGGGGATGATACCACCTTCATCGATGTAGCTCTTAGTGGATTAACCCTGAAGAACGGCAATGCTGGTTTAGGCGGTGCCATTTATAACCTGGAAAATCTGACCATTTCCAACACCGCTATTTACGACAATACTGCATCTGGAGCAACTGGTAGTGGCGGCGGTATATTTGCAACGTTGGGAACAACTGAAATTGCTAATTCAACAATCTCAGGTAACGACGCCGTTTATGGTGGAGGTGTTTTTGTAAGCGCTGGTTCGTTGACGATTTCAGGGTCAACCATTTCAGGCAACGATGCCACCTCTTATGGCGGTGGTCTTTATATGGGAGTTATCGGTAACGTCGGCACCACCAGTACCATCAGCAATTCAACTATTGCAGGTAATACGGCAGGAGATGAGGGTGGCGGGATCCGCACATATTACGGTACCACAACCATCAGCTCGACCATTATCGGTAACAACAGTGCCGGAACCAGTGGAGATGATTTCTATAATTTTGGCAGCATACTTAACGTATCTTCTTCACTGATTGAAACGACCAATGGCAATCACGGTATTGTCGATGGAACGGATAACAATATCGTTGGAATTGATCCTTTGATAAAAGATCTGACCGATAACGGCGGGCCCACCATGACCCATTCATTAATGGCCGGCAGTCCGGCTTTGAATCATGGAACAGACAACGGCTTAACGTCTGATCAGCGTGGCCAGGCCCGTGATGACGGCAGTGGTGTGGATATTGGTGCCTATGAGGATCAGGACCCAAAGGATTACCTGGAAGTCGACAGCCTGGTGGATGAGTCGGATGGTGATTACAGCTACGGTGACTTCTCGCTCAGGGAGGCCATTGAGCTGGCGGCATCGCCCCATACTCCAGACACAATCAATTTTGCCGCCGAACTCAACGATGCCGATGACAGCAACCCGAAAAACTTTGTCGACCCGACAAGCAACCCTATCAATCTAACAGCTGAACTTGGTATCTCCAGTGATCTGACCATCAACGGCGACAACCGGCTCACCATCGATGGCCAAAATGCTAGCCGTATTTTCAATGTTGACGACATAACAGCCGGTGGGGATGATACCACCTTCATCAATGTCACCCTCAACGGGTTAACCTTGCAGAATGGCAATGTGGCAGGATCAGGTGGCGCCATCTATAGCCTGGAAAATCTCACTATTTCAAACTCCACTATTTCCTCCAATACAGCATCCGGAAGTGGTGGCGGCATATTTGGAATTAGAGGAACAACTGAAATTACCAATTCAACAATCTCAGGTAACGACGCCTTTCTTGGAGGCGGTGTTTTTGTAAGCGCCGGTTCATTGACGATTTCAGGGTCAACCATTTCAGGCAACGATGCCACCTCTTACGGCGGTGGTCTTTATATGGGAGTTATTGGTGCCGCAGGCACCACCAGCACCATCAGCAACTCAACGATTGCAGGCAATACGGCAGGAGATGAAGGTGGTGGAATCCGTTCATATTACGGTACAACCACCATCAGCTCGACCATTATCGGCAACAACAGTGCCGGAGGTGTTGGAGATGATTTCTATAATTTTGGCAGCATACTTGATGTGTCCTACTCGTTGATTGAAACGACCAATGGCAATCATGGTCTTGTAGATGGAACGGATAACAATATCGTCGGAATTGATCCGTTGATAAAAGACCTGGCCGATAACGGCGGCCCCACCATGACCCATGCACTGATGGCTGGCAGCCCGGCATTAAACAGAGGTTTTCATCCTGCTCCGGCTGGTCAGTTCGATCAGCGGGGAGCGGGTTATGACAGGGATGATGGCAATGGTGTGGATATCGGCGCTTATGAGGATCAGAATCCCAGCGATTATCTGGAAGTCGATAATCTGGTTGATGAATCCGATAATGATTACAGCCACGGTGACCTCTCACTCAGAGAAGCCATTGAACTTGCAAAGTCACCATATATGCCAGATGCCATTCAATTTGCCGCCAATCTGAACGAGGCACCCGACTCGGCTGCTAATAAAAACTTCATCGGTGGCACCGGCACCATCTACATGACCCAGGCAGCCACAGAGCCATGGGGTGGTGACTTTAATATCAATGAAAGTTTAACCATTAATGGTCATAACCGAATCACCATCGACGCCCGACCGGATAACAATGTTGGTACCGTTTCTGCAAACCGGATTTTCAATATAGATGACACCACTGCCGGTGGGAGTGATACCACCATCATTGATGTGACCCTTGATGGTTTGATCCTGAAGAACGGTAATGTGACAGGATCAGGCGGTGCAGTTTTCAGTAAAGAAAATCTGAGCATCAATAATTGTACTATCATTGACAATACTGCCACAAACCACGGCGCCGGTGTGTTCCTGGAAGTTTTTAGCAACTCTGCTACCACTATAAATGATTCCCTTATCTCAGACAACATCATAACGGGGTTTGGTCATGGTGGTGGTGTTTCTGCATTTGTAAGAGGTGGCATACTCAGTATCGAAAACTCCACTATCTCAAATAATACTATAGCAGAAAGACTTCATGGCGGTGGTGGTATACACGCATATTTAAATTACGGCAGCTTTAGTATCAATAACTCCACTATTTCAGGCAACTCAATTACCGGCACAGATGGTGGTGGCGGTAGTGGTATAAGTATAATGACTTTAAACGGTACAGCCAGTATCGAGAACTCCACTATTTCAGGCAACTTTACAACAGGCACCCAAAGTTCTGGTGGCGGCATATATGCTAGAACGTCCTATGGCACTATAAATATCAAAAACTCTACTCTTTCCAATAACTACACAACAGGAGATCAATCCAGAGGTGGCGGAATATACATCCAGAATAACAGCGGAACCGCCACAGTTTCAAACTCAACGATCTCAGGCAATTACACTTCAGGAGACAACAGTTACGGAGGTGGTTTGTTTGCCTATAGCCGGCCCAACACCCAAACCACCATCGGAAACAGTACTATCGTAAATAACTCCACTACCGGAGCCAATGCTTTTGGCGGCGGTGTTGCCGCTATAGCCTATACCTATACCACCTCAATTACCTCCTCCATTATCGCCAATAACAGTGCAAATGCACCTGGCAACGACCTTGCCGACCTTTTTTTGGGCTCATTGAGTGTTGAATATTCGTTGATTGAAACAACGGATGGTCATCTGGTCGACAATGACCAGGTCACAGGGACCGGCAGCTTCGATCGCAACAATATAACCGGCATCGATCCATTGCTGGAAAATCTGGCCAATAACGGCGGCCCCACTATGACCCATGCTCTGCTGGCGGGTAGTCCGGCATTGAACAACGGCATCGCCAATGGACTTGCCAACGATCAGCGTGGTGCCGGTTATTTACGTGATGACGGTTCTGGAGTTGATATAGGTGCCTTTGAGGATCAGAACCCTGTGCTGAATCTGGAAGTGGATTACCTGGTTGATGAATTCGACAACGATTACAGCGATGGCGACCTCTCGCTGAGAGAAGCCATTGAACTGGCCAAGTCACCATATATTGCAGACACCATCAACTTTGCTTCCAATCTCACCAGCGGCAGCATTATTCATATGACCCAGTATGATGCCACAACTGCTCCATGGGGCGGAGAATTTCTCATCGATCAAAGTCTGACCATAAACGGCGATGGCCGGATCACCATTGATGGCGGCTATGATAGTATTGATCCTCTCTCCGGCACCCGGATTTTCAATATTGGTGATTTTGACCCTAGCCCTGGAGCCTCTTTCTATGTTGGTCTCAACGGCCTGATCCTGCAAAACGGTAATGCAGGATCCTTCTCCGGTGGTGCTGTATTTAACCGGGAGATTCTGGTAATTCGTGACTCAACCATTTCCGGTAATCATGCTGTAAGAGGTGGTGGTGTTTACTCCTGGACAGACTACTATGGCCATAATAGAACCTCCATTATCGACTCTACGATTTCTGGAAATATTGCCTCTGATGATGGAGGTGGTGTTTTTGTAAGAAGTGATCAACACGGTTCAACCGTGACCAAAATCATCAACTCAACAATCTCTGGAAATACTGCCTGTGATGATGGTGGTGGTGTTTATACAAGAGACTATTCAAATGATGATTATACATATACAACTATCGTCAATTCAACGATCTCCGGAAATATTGCCTCTGGTGATGGTGGTGGTGTTTTTGCATCGATTAACTCTTCTGACCCAACCAGAATGGAGATATTTAACTCCACTATCTCAGGAAATAGTTCTTATACCGGTGGGGGTCTGGCCATAGCGACTTCTGGGGGCACAACCACAATCAGCTCCACCATAATCGGTAATAACAGTGTAACTGCGGGGGGCAGTTCCCCTGATCTCTTTCATCAAGCAGGTGCTGGCGCTTTCAATGTTGAGTACTCACTAATCGAAACATCAGATGGCCATTCCATTGTCAATGGGACCAATATCATCGGTCTCGATCCGTTCCTGGAGAGTCTGGCTGACAATGGTGGCCCAACCCAGACCCATGCACTGCTGGCCGGCAGCCCGGCTTTGCATCATGGCGCTGCCAACGGACTGACAACAGATCAGCGTGGAACTGGATATAGTCGAGATGACGGATCTGGTGTTGATATTGGTGCTTACGAGGATCAGTACCCCAGAGACTACCTGGAGGTCGACAACCTGGTGGATGAGTTTGACACCGATTATGGTGACGGTGACCTCTCGCTTCGGGAGGCCATTGAGCTGGCCAAGTCTCCATATATCCCCGATACCATCGAGTTTGCTTTCAGCCTTAATAATGCTCCGGACACCGCTGCAAACAAAAACTGGGTCAGTTCACCCGGCGACACCATTATTTACATGACCCAGGCAGCCACAGAACCCACCTGGGGTGGCGATTTTATAATCAATCAGAACCTGACCATCGACGGCGATGAGCGGATCACCATTGACGGAAGGCCATGGGACTATGTGAACGGTATTATCGGAGGCCTTGCCGCCAACCGAATTTTCAATATCAATGATGTTTCAGCTGCCCATCCTACTGGTGATGATACAACCAATATTAATGTGACCCTTGACGGGCTGACCCTGCAATACGGTAATGTGACTGGCTCTGGAGGCGCAATCTACAGCCTTGAAAGTTTAAATCTCTCTAATTCCACAATAAAAACAAATGTTGCAGATACTTTTGGCGGTGGCATTTCCTTGTCGGGTGATAATGGTGCTGCCATTTCTATCTCCAACTCAACAATTTCCGGGAATATAGCAGATGACCGAGGTGGTGGAATTTATACCACAGTAGATGGAAATGCCACGGTAACCATCTCTAATTCCACTATCTCAGGAAACACAGCCGGTACTCTCTATGGTGGCGGCATATTTGTTATAACCCATGAATACAGTACAACGTTGATCAGCAATTCAACCATCTGTAACAACCATGCCAACGATTATGGAGGCGGTGTTTTCATCTATCATTCCACAGGGACGACAACAATCAGCTCAAGTATCATTGCCAACAACACGGCAGTGTCAAATGCTGCCGACCTCGAACTCTACGGAAATGATGCTGGAGTCACCGTAGAAAATTCGTTGGTAGAAACAGATGATAGCGGCCATTCTCTAGTGCATGGAGATAACGGCAATATCATCGGTGTTGATCCATTGCTTGGTGTATTAGCCGATAACGGCGGCCCAACCTGGACCCATGCCCTGCTTGCCGGCAGCCCGGCATTAAATACAGGCACTAATCCGCAGAATCTGCAGAATGATCAGCGGGGCTCCGGATTTTCCAGGGATGTTGATGGTACCGATATGGGCGCCTATGAACGGCAACCATTTACCAAGCGGGACGTGGACACCTTAGAAGATATCAATGACGGCGATTTCTCTGCCGGAGACTACTCATTACGTGAAGCCATCGCCAACGCCGATCCGGGCGACACTATCAATTTCGCAGATTCGATTTATTCTCCTTCCACCGGTACCTGGGTCACAGAAGGCACCATCCATATGACCCCATACAGTGCAGCAACAGCCCCCTGGGGAGGGGAGTTCGTAGTCGATATAAGTCTGACTATCGATGGTGGCAATCGGATCACCATTGATGCTAGGCCGGATGCTTCCACTCCAGCGATCAACCGGATTATTAATATCAATGACGGTACTACCACTGACATCGACGTCACCCTGAATGGTTTAACCTTGCAAAACGGAAATGTGACCGGCTCCGGTGGGGCAGTCTATAGCCGTGAAAACTTGAGTATTACTAACACTACCATTGCAGACAGCACTGCTTCCATCAGCGGTGGTGGAATATTTGGAACAAATGGAATAATAACAATTGAAAATTCCACTCTTTCCGGAAACAGTGCTTTAGCTCATAGTGGTGGTGGCATTTTCGCTGCCCCCGGCAATTCCAATACCGCTACTATCTTAAATTCCACTATCTCAGGCAACACGACAATGTTGTACGGTGGAGGTGTTTATATAAAGACCGGTACCGGAAATACAGCCACTATTCTTAATTCCACCATTGCGGGGAATGATTCCAACGATTATGGCGGCGGCGTCTTTATACATAACCAATATGGAGGCACGACAACTATTGACTCCACCATCATCGCCAACAACAGCGCAACCGGAAACGGTGCAGACCTGGAAATCTATGGGCCTGATGCTACGGTAACAGTAGAAAATTCGCTGATTGAAACAGATGATTTTGGACATTCTCTCGTTGATGGCAACAACGGCAATATCATAGGCCATGACCCCAATCTTGGCCCGCTTGCCAATAACGGTGGTCCCACCATGACCCATGCTTTGCTGGCCGGTAGCCGGGCATTAAATGCAGGAGCAAATCCACAAAACCTGTCGCATGACCAACGGGGTGGTCCCTGGGCACGAGATGACGGCAATGGTGTTGATATGGGCAGCTATGAAGTGCAGGCTGCTCCAACCAGCCTGGAAGTCGACACCCTTGTAGATGAATTGGACTCCGATTTCAGCCATGGTGACTTCTCCCTGCGAGAAGCCCTTGAGCTGGCCTCCAGCCTGGGAACCGTTACCACTATAAGTTTTGCTGATCAGCTCACCAACACCAGCGGCATTTGGGTCGATTCCGGCACCATACAGATGACCGGCTCCGGTACAGCTCCTTGGGGTGGTGAATTTACTGTTGATCAATCGCTGGTCATCGACGGTGAAAACAGAATCACTATTGACGGACAGCATCAAAGCCGGATTTTCAACATCTATAACGCGACTGTAGATACCGATGTGACCATTACTGGCCTGACTCTTGAAAACGGTAATACAAGCGGTGACGGCGGTGCAATTTTTAACACCGAAAATCTTGTTGTCGACAATGTTACCTTTTCAGACAACTATGCCAACAGAGGCGGTGCTCTGTTCTCCTTGGCAGGTACAGGTGTAACAACTACTATTCGTGACTCCAGTTTTTCCAGTGACCGTGCATCAAGAGGCGGCAGTCTTTTTCTCCATGCCGACGGCGGTCTCAATGAGTTGATCGACTCAACAGTTTCAAACAGCTCCACCTGGCAACATGGCGGCGGAATATACGCCCATGCTGAGAACGGCGGTAGAAATATCATCGATTCAGTTACTGTTACCGACAATGAGGCTTACTCTTCAGGAGGCGGAATCTATGTCTTTGCCGATGACCCTGTAAGCGAAAACATCATCACCAATTCCACTATCTCCGGCAACTGGTCCGATGATGAAGGTGGTGGAATTTCGGCTCAGAGTACAAACGGCGGCAGCAACAATATTGACAGTTCCACTGTTGCCGATAACCTGGCCCGGGATGAAGGAGGCGGCATCCATCTCTTCGCCGATAATGCCAACAGTGAGAATATCGTTCAGAATTCCACTATTACAAACAATACGGCCGATGAAGGTGGCGGAGTTTATGCGCATGGTTATGATGATAGCCAAAATTCCATCATCAACTCCACTATTTCCGGAAATAATGCCGATGAAGAAGGCGGTGGACTGTATCTTCGGGCACGACTCGGTGCCGACAACAGCATCAGTAATGCAACTATCACCGACAATTCCAGTGGTCGTGGCGGCGGCGTCTTTGCCTATGCCGATGGCGCATCAGTCAATACCATCACCAGTACGATCATCGGCAACAACAGCAGCCGCTGGTGGACAAATAGCGGTCAGGATCTCTATGCCTCATCCAGGCTTGATGTAAGTTATTCGCTGATTGAAACCACTGATGGCCATAGTGTAGACAATAACCCGTTGACCGGCAGCGGTGCTGATGTCGATGAATACAACATCATTGATATTGATCCTCAGCTTGGGCCGTTGGCTGATAATGGCGGCCCCACCATGACCCATATGCTGCTGGCGGCCAGTCCGGCCGTCGGTGCTGGTTTTGCCGACCCGGGTCTGCTCAATGACCAGCGCGGCAACGGTTATCCCCGAAACGCAGGTGGTGTGGATATCGGGGCTGTGGAAGGTGTCGCCAGGTTAGTCGACAATCTGATTGATGAAAGTGATGGTGATTACACTGCTGGCGATTATTCCCTGCGGGAGGCCATTGAACAGGCAGCACCCGGTGATATTATCAACTTTGCCAATCTGCTCAATATCGCCGAAGACGGTCTGGACAAGAGTTGGGTAACGCATGGCACCATCAACATGAGGTTTGGTGAATTCACTATAGATCACAACCTGACCATCGACGGTGGGGGCCGGGTCGTCATTGACGGGCAGGGAGCCAGCCGAATTTTCAACATCGATGACGGTGATAACAATGTAAATTCAGAAGTTCATTTAAACAGTCTGACACTGACAGGCGGGAACGCCATTAACAACAGTGGCGGTGCTGTATACAGCCGCGAGAGCCTGTCTATTTCCAATTCAGTAATCACCGCGAACCATGCTGATCTGTATGGCGGCGGCATCTATTCTAATTTCAGCGATGACGGGACCTTTACCGTCACAAATTCAACCATTTCAGGCAATACAGCAACATTCGGCGGTGGACTTTATGTATCCAACAGAAATGGCACAGTTGCTATTGACAATTCCATCGTCACAGAGAATACGGCTGGAATACTCCCGGCCTGGGATTCATTTGGCGGTGGTATGTTTGTCTGGACATTTAGAGGCTTGACAACTATTACCAATTCGACCATCTCCGATAACACCACCAATGGTGTTCATTACAGTTATGGTGCGGGCATCTATGCAGTGACGGAGTACGGCTCTACAATAATCAGCAACTCGACTATCTCAAACAATACAGTTTCTGAGTGTTTCTACGGATTTGGAGCTGGTGTTTTCGCTCGTACAACTCAAGAAAGTACTGTAAGCCTCAGCGGCTCTGTAGTATCCGGCAACAGGGTAAATGGTTATGCCGCACTTGGCGGTGGTATTTTTTCAACCACAAGACTAAGAAGTTCGATGACAATCAGTAATTCGGATATTTCTGGGAACATATCGACTGACCTGGATTACGGTAGGAGTCGTTCCGAAGGTGGAGGTATATTAAGCTGGGTCAGTGATGGTTCGACATCGACAATTACAGATTCCTCAATTTCCGGCAATTCCGTCGGGGACAAGGGTGGTGGTATTCTACTTGGGGCTTCCGGCGGTGAAACCGAGGTCAGCAATTCCACCATATCCGGCAACAGTGCTGATTACGGTGGCGGAATTTATACTCGGTCTTATGGCGGCAGCACCAGGATTTCCAGTTCCTCCATTACCGGAAATAATGCAGCTTCCGGTGGCGGTGGTGTTTTTGTGAAAAATTCAATAACCAGTATCAGTGACTCGACCATCTCGGATAATAGTGTGGTCGAAGGTTTCGGCGGTGGTCTTGCTGCGTTTATTAAATTTGGTTCCGCCACAGTCAGCAACTCGACCATTTCAAACAACCAGGCCAATGGTGTCCCAACCCTAAACAATTACAACGGGATCGGTGGAGGCGCAGCACTATTTACCTACAGTTATAACAGCGCCACGATCAGCAATTCGACTATTGCCGGGAATACGGCAACCTATGGCGGCGGGGTCGCCACTACCCATATTGATTTATTTCCAGGTGGAGGACAAACATCAAGCACCACAATCACCAGTACCATCATCGCTGATAACAGTGCTACCACTTTGGGCAATGATCTTTTTGATGCCAGTCAGACTCTAAATGTCAACTATTCGTTAATCGAGACTACCGACGGTCACAATGTCGACAATAATCCCGCCACCGGTAACGGTGAAGATAATAATAACATTGTCGATGTAGATCCTATGCTGGATGTGCTGGCCGATAACGGCGGTCCGACCCTGACCCATGCACTGCTGGCAGGCAGCCCGGCAATAGGCGCCGGTTTTGCTGATGCGGAACTGCTCAACGATCAACGGGGTGCCGGATATCCTAGAAATGTAAATGGCGTAGACATCGGTGCTGTTGAATGTGTTGCCCATGTGGTCGACAACCTGGTTGATGAATTTGACACCAATTACGGTTATGGCGATTATTCGCTGCGGGAAGCCATTGATCAGGCCGGTGATGGCGATAAGATCATCTTTGCCGCCCAACTCAATATTAATCCCGATGCCCTCGGCACCAAGACATTTGTACCGTCGGGAACGATCGCTATGACAGCCAACGATGCCACCAACCCATGGGGCGGCCAGTTCATCATCAACAAGTCACTGATCATTGATGGGGAAAACCGGATCACCGTCGATGCTCAAGGAAACAGCCGGATATTCAACATCAGCGATAATGATCCTTTGGTCCACAGAACCGTTAAATTATCCGGCATGACTCTGATAAACGGTGATGCCACATATGGTTACGGTGGGTTCTACGGGGCCGGAGGCGCCATACTTAACACGGAAAACCTTACCGTCAACCATTGTACAATCAGCTCCAATACGGCATTAGCGGGCGGCGGTATATTCACATACGGGTATTCAGGCACGGCCACCACAATCCAGAACTCAACCGTGTCTAACAATCTCGCCTATTATTCAGGCGGTGGTATTTTCGCGATCGCCTACCAGAACAGCAGTACGACAATCAGCAACAGCAATATTTCAGGAAACACGGTTAACAGTAAAAACCTGCTGGTCTTTCCTGCGAAAAGAGTGCGACCCTACTGGGGAGGGTTATACTATGGCATGCGCTATAGGTCCTTCTACGGTACCGGAGGAGGTATTTTCCTCTCGGCTGTCGAAAACAGTGAGACCAATATCACCAATTCGACCATCACCAACAATTCCGTCTTAGCTGGTTATCACTATTACGGTTATGGACGATATTGGAGCAGTGCCAGTGGCGGCGGTATATTTAGCTATACCAGAGACGGCAGTACCAGCAGGATTACCGATTCGACCATCTCCGGCAACCGTTCTGTCTGTTATTATAGTGGTCACACTACCGGTGGTGGAATAGTAGCTATTGCCGATTCTGGCGGCTCCAATATTATCACCAATTCAACTATTTCAAATAATCAAGCTGTCGGTCAAAACGTTGATCCCACCAGTTATCACGGCATCCGGAGTGTCGGAGGAGGAATCGCGGCCTGGTCTCATGGTGGTGGAAGCAATACAATTTCTGAATCTACCATCTCCGGAAACTCAGCCATCGGTCATCAAGGGTCTGGTTACTACTATTATTACAGGTACTTTTCATCTGGAAACAGTACTGGAGGAGGTGTTTACCTCGGCGCTCAGCAACGCGGCACCAACAGAATCAGTAATTCAACCATCTCCGGCAATACTGCTCATATGGTTGCCAATGATTCTTCTTACATGGGGTACAGATATTACAGATATTCTGGTTCCAGTTCCGGTGGGGGTGTTTCAGCAGTTGCGATAAATGGCTCCAATACCATCATTAACTCGACAATTTCCGGTAATGCTGCTACAGATGAACATACAGCTGGAAGACTTCGTTTCACTACCCTAAGTTACGGTGGCGGCATGAGCGTTACGGCTTATTCGGGCGGCACCAACATGATCGCCAACTCCACCATTGCCGCAAACCATGCTGGTGTGGTTGGCGGCGGTATCAGTCAAGTGCTCTGGAACTCAAGGGGATGGTATTATTGGTATGGTTATAACAGTCCTGGAACCACCACTGTGACCAGCTCCATAATTGCTGACAACTCGGCAACATATTATGCCAATGACCTGTTCGACTTTTGGCGATTGAACAACACAAACGTCACGAATTCACTGATCGAAGATCCTGCCGGTCATTATGTCGTCGATGGTGTAGATGGCAATATCGTCTCGGCCAGGATCCCATACTCGGTCCCCTTGCCGATAACGGCGGTCCCACCAGAACCCATGCACTTGGTGTTGGCAGCCCTGCCTTGAATTCCGGCTCCAACCCGGAAGGACTGGTAACGGACCAGCGAGGATTTAACCGGAATGTGCTTGGAATTGATATGGGCGCCTATGAAGATTCAACCGGAAGGGGCGTTACTTTCGAAGATGAGGATCCTGATGTTCCGCAACCGGCTGAACCTGATCCTCGACCGGGAGTAATTACCACCGGTCCTGCTGGTGAACCAGACCCAACCATGCCCTGGTGGCTCTATTCGAAATATGAAGACGCTAAAGCCTTTATCGACTTCGTTGGCAAACAATATAGTTCATGGCCGGTCTTTTATGCTGAACTCAGTGAGTTTTATCAGGACAGTGTGGGCAGTGTCGATATACTGAGAAGCTTTCTCGACGATCTACAGGGACTTTTCGGCCATGAGCTTGACTTCTGGCTAAATGAACTCCAGCCAATTTTCGAACATGATCCACTCTTTGAAGAAATTATCAATGAGATGGGATTACCGCTGCCCAAAATCACAGCAACACTACCTGAAATGGCAGGAACCCCTGCGCTCGCCGACTTAGATACAACCACCGACACCGATTGGTATTTGGGCATCAATGAACGGCTTAAGCGCCATCCCGCTTTTGAGAGTGAGGTGGATAAGTTGCTGGCCGGGATTTTAAGTTGATGTAAGGAAGATCGCCACGCTCACTGCGTTCCCTCGCGACGACCAAACAGGTTCCGTCATCGCGAGGGAGCAGAGCGACTGCGGCGATCTCCCGACCCATCCTTCCTCACAGAACAGTGTGAGATTCAAGAGCGCCTGGTTGTTTTACTCCAGGCAATAACCGAAGCAGGAAATTTCAGTTCATTTTTTTCGGATCAGTGTCAAATCGATGATACCAGACATCCTGTCCGACACCATTTTTCCCCCAGTAGACCGGCCCAAGTTTAACAAGCCTGTTAATAACACCTTTCCCACTGAATTTTACATTTTCCATCTCAAGGACGATTCCGTACACCTCATTCTCAGTATGGTGAACTTGAGATAATGTTCGATAGGTTTGACGATAGGCCTCTTCAAGCATTTCATACGACCTTCTCTCCATCGGCTTGACGAACATCCGCATATAGTAGTAGAAGTTGCCCGGTCTGATGAACTCCCGGGCATAGGCGGTGGTCACACCGACCAACTCGTTATTGCTGTTTCTTATCGTACAAACAACTTCCGACACCCTTCGGCTGGCCTCCTGCGCGGAAAGGACCTTGGAATCCAGCCAAAGATCTACAATATCCTGTTTCAGATTGTCTGAAATGTTCTGATAGACCGACTGAAAACGATATTTCTTCACCATGAACCTCCCTGCAGGTTTGCTTCGTTTCACTCGTAACAACTGGAAACGGGTTTGTTGTCGCAAGGGAGTGCTTGCGACTACGGCTATCTCCTGAAATTGCTCCGGCGCTGAACTTCGACAAGACTCAACGATTTTTCATGCTCTATGGTACTATACTTAACTTGCATACGCTGTCTTTTCCATTTATCATGAATATCGTTCTTTTTGCAGACAAAATTGAGGATTATCATGCAACGACTTGGACTATTGATACTGCTTGTTTTTTTCCTTTCCTCTCCGGTTCACGGTGCGGATAACAACCGGGAGCTTCGGCTGAAAATGGTCGTCTTTCCTGTTCAGCGTGCCATCATATCAGCCGGTATCAATTCAGTTCTGACAAAGCAAGCCTTCAAAGAAGGGGAAGTTTTTTCTAAAGGGGCCACTCTTGTCACCCTTGATAATCGCCCCTACAACCAGGCTGTTATCATTGAAAAACAGAACCTGGCTGAGCGTAAAAAGCAACTGAGCTACTCGCAAAAGGAGCTTGAACGATTCCGTGAACTGCATAAGAGCAAGCTTGCAGGAGATCATGACCTGGAAGAGGCCCGACTGAAAAGGGAGATCGCCGCCATCCGCAAACAGCGCTCTGATGCGCAACTGAAACTGGCAACCTACAAGCTTGAAAAATGCAGGATCACCGCTCCTTTTGCCGGCCGGTTGACCGCTATTCTGGCACGGGAACATGAATTTGTTCAAACAGCTCAGCCACTTATTGAAATAATTAACGATCAGAAGCTGCTGGCGGTCATCCACGTCCCTTCCAGACTCAGACCAAAGATCAATTCGGACATGGAACTGACTGTGAGAGTCGATGAAACAGAAAAAGAATACAAGGGCAAAGTGTATTCAGTCGGGGCCACAATAGATCCAAGCAGCCGAACCGTTGTTGTAAAAATAGCCATCGACAACCGCAACCGTGAACTCAGCGGCGGCATGTCGGGAGAAGTTACGATCACTCTTGAGTAAATTTCACCCAGGTTTCAACCAATGGACCACAACCAACAGGATGCTCAGTTAAATCTGCTATCGGGAATCCTGCGTCTAGGACATGAGGCCTTTGAAAGAGACGGAGTGAATGAAGTTGGTCTGCATATTGTCAATAACAGCCGCCTTCTCTTCAAATATGACCGCTGCTCTCTGGTCCGCATCAGGAAAAAACGTATCCGCGTTCTTGCCATTTCAGGCCAGACGACGGTACAGAGTAATTCAGAATATTGCCGGGATATCCAGGATCTGGTTTCCGATTTTCTTACCATCGATCAGGTCTCCAGTGTAACAGCCGAAAATGTAAAAGAATTCTGCCTTTCAAATAAAGCTTCTGAAGCCTTTAATCATTTATCAAAAGACGGCTCTACCCCGGCAATTGTCCTTGTTCCTCTTTGCCCCGAGTTGAAAGAAGACACCGACGATCTGTTCCTCTGGGTTGTCGAGTTCTTTGACGGCTCTGATTCCTCCATGGAAAACAGCCTCGGCCTGCTTGGCAAGCATTTTGGTCAAGCACTAGCGCTCAAAAGTGATGGTAGTTCCCGTCTTTTTCGCATTGGCGCCGGCCCAAAGAAATGGCTGAAAAGGATTATCGCAGTTCTCCTCATTCTCGGATTTCTGGTCTCCCTGTTCACCGTTCGGGTCAAGCAGACGGTGGTTGCTGATTGTGAAATCACCCCAGCCGGCAAACAGATCGGCTACGCACCTTTTGACGGTGTGATTCGCCAATCGTTCTTCAAGGATGGCGATACGGTTAAAAAAAGTGCCACCATACTGGTCTATGATATTGAGGAAATGCTGTTTAACCTGGCCGATTCACGTAAAAAAGAGGAAGTTATCGCCACCGAACTTGACCTGATACGCCAGCAGTCCTTTTCCAGTATGGATAAACTCGGTCGGGTCAAGCTGCTGGAATTGAAGCTGGAAAGCAGGAAGATCGACAGGAAGAGAAGCAGCTGGTTTATTGAGCATAGCCGTATTAACGCTATAATCGACGGTGTCCTGATTATTGATGACCCGGAATATTTCAGCGGCAAGGCTGTTAAAGCCGGAGACAGGCTATTTGAAATAATCAAACCGGCCAAACTGATTGTCACCGTCTATCTTCATGAGTCGGACTCATCAATCATCGATAATCTTGGGGACCAATTTTCCTTTTTTGTTGATACCCGACCGGAAAAAGCATTGCAGGCCAAGATACAAACAATCAGCCCAAAACCGATACTTACAGAGGCAGGCCAGTTTGCCTATACGCTTAAGGCTCTACCGGAATCCACCGATGATCTGGTGAATGGTATGCGGGGTGTCGCCCGATTGCAGGGGGATAAGGTGCTGCTAGTTCACTATTTGTTTAGGAATATGTTGTTATGGTGGAGAAAACTTTAACCTAAACCCATGAGCGTCCGATAGCACTACATCCTTGCCCGGTTTATCCGCCAGATATAGCCTCTACTATTATCTGGCAGCTAAACCGGGCAAAGATGCAGCACTATCGAACACTCCTGTGCTGATGTTTATTGGTAATAATTAGGCAAAATTTATTCCACCAACCATCGAGGAGAAATTGGCTGCTTGACAGGCGTATTTCAAGAATCACGGATTTATTTGAAGCAATAGCATAAAAGAGAGAATATTCATCAACAGCCGACGTTTCACTTTATCCAGGCACAAGTGATTCTTGACCGCAGGCTAGCCTGGCAAGCAGCCGACTTCTCCGTATTAGCTGAATGTTACGGTAGCTGGTTATATAAATGGTTTTAAATTTATTCTTACTCATCTGCTAACCTGAATTTCTCATGAACATTTTGCTCAGAACAGATAACATACTTATATTATTAATAAATAACATTCTTCTTCAGATTCAGTTCTCAACAAAATGTTCATGAGAAATCCGGGCTAACCCATGTCCTCTGAGCAGAACACAGGTGTCCTTCGCCGGGACCTTAAACTTTTCCCCTCTGAAAAAGAGGGAAGCTGGACCCTGTTTGATCCGGTGGCCGACCGCTATTTTCGCCTTGGTCAGCAGGAGTATCAGGTCGTCAGTCGTCTGCACACCAATATTTCACTGACTACGCTTCAGGAACAACTCCACATTGGCGGTATAAGAACAGATAAGGCCGAGATACTCTCAATCCTGGCTTTTCTGTCGACAAATGGCCTCATGCAGCCGGTATATGAATTGACGGAGAAACGGGTCATTGCCGGCTCAATGGCTGCAAATAAAATGAAAAAGAAGCAACTTCTCAGTTCCTGGTTGTTCTTTAAATTCCCATTACTCACACCGGATCGTTTTCTTGGCTGGAGCTGGCCTTTTATTAAAATCATCCTCAACAGCCGGGTTCTTAAATTACTCGGTCTGATATCGATTGTTGGCTACATCCTGCTCATCAGCCGCTGGCATCATGTAACAGCCATGTTCATGTCCACCCTGACCGGATCAGGACTGCTGCGCTACGGACTGACGTTGATCATCATCAAAGGTATCCATGAGCTGGGGCATGCCTATGCAGCCAAATCCGCCGGCATCAGGGTCAGAAATATCGGTCTTGCCATTATGGTCTTTATGCCCCGTCTCTACACCGATATCACAGACTCTTGGCAGATCAAGAACCGGAAGACCAGGATGCTGATCGACGGTGCCGGAATGGGCATTGAAATACTGATTGGCGGCATCGCCGCACTTATCTGGGCATCGACCGGTGCGGGTATGCTCAACTCAATCTGCTACTACCTGTTTGCCGTTACCTCCATCAACACCCTTCTGATTAACGGCAATCCGCTGCTTCGTTTTGACGGCTACTATCTTCTTATGGACGGTACCGGAATTGACAATCTGTACAGCCGTTCAGCCGTTGCCGTAAAAGAGTTCATGAGAAAAACATTTTTCGGCCTGTCACCTTCTGTCAATCGACTGCAATTGAAACGTTCTACTCATATTTTTCTCATCATCTACGGGATTTGTGCTTTTTGTTACAGGATATTTCTCTACACCTCCATCCTGTTGATCATCTATTATACTTTTGCAAAAGGTCTCGCACTTCTGCTTATCGCACTTGAGCTGTACCTCCTTGTTCTTTCGCCACTGCTTGCTGAGATAAAAATCGTTGCCGACCAACGCAGCAATTTCCAGGCCGGTCGGGCCTCTATCACCATACTCGCATTTCTGCTTATTTTGGGACTCTTAGTAATCCCCCTGCCGTGGAGTATGGATATTGGCGGCTACATCCGGGCCAACAAGGCGCAAATTTTATACGTCAATCAGGAAGGGTACCTTGAAAAGGTCCAGTCCAAGAGCAGCAGTCGGATGCAAAAAGGCACTCCGCTCTACTCTCTATCAAATCCTCAGATGGAAATGAACCGGAGGCAGACACTGTTATCTGTTGCTCTTGTAGACATGGAACAGGACCAGCTGCGCAGTGCCGCAAAAACATTGGGACAAAGCAGGATTAAAGAGCAGCATAGACTGGCCCTTGACAACCTGCTGGCGGAAATAAACAGGAAAATCGACCTGTTAAATGTAACATCACCCATCGAAGGAACACTCTGGTGGTACCGTGAAGATGATCTCATTCCGGGACGCTGGCTCAAAAAAGGTGAGGCTATTGGGGAAGTGTATCAACCCGGCAATGTGACCATTGTTGGCTGCCTGCCCGAATATGAGCTGGAGAAGGTTGCCCAGGGCCAGAAGGTCAGAATCTACCTCCCCGACAAAGTTAAACCGGTTATGGGTGTTATTTCAGCCATCAACCCGGCACCGGTTACCCACTCCCCGCCCGCCGCAACCCTCTCAACGTTCGGCGGCCCGATTTCAGCCATCCTGGAAAATGGGCGTTACAGGATCGTTAATCCTTATTATGAACTTTTTATAAAACCGGAAAACCAGCAACAGCTCAGTCCCGGCAGAAGTGGTATTGTACGGATCCGGCACCATTCTTCTGTAGCTGCCAACCTGGGCCGTACTATTCTGCAGCTTATCAGGTAGGATAAATATTGAAGAGTGAATGACTCTATCAGTCATCATTCCAGCATTCTTTTAGCTGGATTTGAATTTAATCCGCGATGATGGTGGGCGAGGCGATATGACTGTCGGGAACCCGCTACGACGGAAAATAGCCCAAGAGCTAAGAATGAATAGAAATTGGAACGATCGGTGCTCTTCTAATCGCTGGTCAGAAGAGTGAAACCACCCTAGATATTGGTTACAAATTTGGCAAGAACCTTTTCGCTTTTCTTTTTCCCAGCCATTTCAACGGCTTTTTCAACGATTCGATCGATTTTCCCCATCACTCCCTGAGAATAAAGATACACTTTAGCAGCAGAATCAGCAGGAAAGATGATCGGTCGATCGCTGTTTGTACATTTTTGAATCATCTTCAGCCTGAAATCGATATAGCGCCGGGTTTCATTCTGTGAGAGCGGCCTGAGCAGATACGAGCATTCGGGATTTTCCTGAAAGTAGCCGATTGCTTTTGGGTCAAAATGACGATCAAGATATTCTTCGCCAAAAAGAAGAATCCTCAACCGGTTGCTTTCTTCTGAAAAAATGGAACCAAGTTTTTTTACGACCCCTTCAAGGGTGGCCGGATACATTTCATGACTGTTATCCAGAGCGAGGATCACCTGCTTTTTGCCATTACCGGCCAGGTAACCTTTCAAATTCTCCAGGATATCCGTCTGGCTGGAGTCACTCTCAACCTCAACCTCAAGCTTTGCACCAATGCGGGCATACATCTCCTTGACTGAGCCGATCACATTGTCAAGATAAACAACTTCACAATTCCCCTTGAGTTCTTCGACAATTTTTTGACAGATTGTTGTTTTACCGCTTCCCATATCACCGATAACCTTGACCATTTTATGGGATGACTGAATCAACTCGGTAATGGATCTCACCATCCCTTTCCTCTCCCCTTCGGGGAAAAATCCCTCCATCCGGATCGATTCCATGGAAACAGGCTGGGTGAGTTTGGGTGAAGTCTGTCTCTTTTGTTCCTCCGGTTTTTCAACTTGTTTCCGGCTTTTCGGTTTGGTTGACTCTTGTGCTTTTTCTTCTTTTACCTTTTGTTGCGGTTTCTTGGGTTGCTCTTGTTTATTAACTGTTGCCTTTTCTTTGGGTTTCTTTATTTTTTCAACTTCCGTGACCTCTGCTTTTTTTACTTCCGGCTGCTCAACTTCCAGTTCCTCTTTCTTCTTCTCTTTCTTTGAATCTGCAGGGGCTACTGTCGCTCTAGTTGTTTTTTTCGTTGTCTTTTTTGTTGTCTTTTTCTTTTCTTTCCAGCCTTTTCCTATCTGGCAATCTATCTCGGCACCCGATTCTATTTCAATAGTTGTCACCTCAAGCCGGGCCTTGATTTGGGCAGAATGGCCAAAACTGACTCTTTCAGCAACAATTGAACCGGTAAGTCTCCCATGGCAATTCACCTCTTTTACCACCAGGTCCCCGACAATCTCTCCCGTTTCCGCCACAATAACCCGCTCTCCCGAGACATCTCCATTTATCATTCCCTCAACAAGAACGGTTCCATCAAACTCGACATCTCCATCGATTCGCATGAGCTTATCGATTTTGTTTCCAGCACCCTGGTAGTGGTTGGTCATCTCTTCCTCTATAACACCATTTTCCGGCAACACGGATTCTCTATTGAACAAATACACAGAAAACCACCAATACAAATACTTGCGTTATTTTTTTTAATTATCACTGGCCTACATATCAATATCGCATTCTTCCCACTAATTTCAACGCCAACAATATGACAGGTGGCCATTTTTCCTTTAAACGACCCTGTTTTTTTAAAAAATATAGCTGTTTTTTAATCACCATGGCACAATCCATCGATACAGAAGAACAACATGAAAAGTGATTTGAGACGTTTTCTGATAGCCAGGTACTTTAAAGAGATGATAAAGAGAGTCTAAACATCAGAACAACACCCAGGCCGATAATACCCAGGGCAAGTACAATGGCTACGAAAGGATGGCAAATGGCAAAGAAAAAGCGGCTGAGAAAGCCGGGTTTCTGCAACTGCCTCTGACATTGGGGACAGGATGATGTTACTGTATCTATGTCACTGCCGCATGTTTGGCAAAAGGTAGGTGATTCATCTTTCAAAATAGATATTCCTTGCTCAACAAGCTCACGCTTCACCGTATAACGTTCGACTGTCCACAAATGGGCCTTTTCCGCTTCTGGACAGAAACTCACTTAAATAATTTTGTAATACAGACGGATCTATTATGTTTATTTATTGCCGATTTGGATCAGGATTACTCGTTTTCGCCTTGCTGCTGTTTCTGCAAAGCTACACCGCCTTAGCATCGAATTCGACAAAAAACTGCCACTGTTTCCAAAATCGAATGTTCAACCCGTCAAAAACCTTTTCATCGGACGGCTACCTATTAACAACCACGACGAACTCATTTATCAGCAGCTGGTTTGATTTTGACAAGAGACAAATTGTTTTTATGAAGATGAGAGGCGGTATTGGCTCTGATGACCTGCTCATCGGTTTATATCTGTCATCACTCACGAAAGAACCCATTGGCACCTTCATGGCCTCTCGTGCTCAGGGAAAAAACTGGCAGACCATCCTTTCAGTCCCTGAGCTCACCACTGCTGTGAAGAAAAATAGAATCCTGGCTTCCCTGCAAGATGGTGTTGATCCAAAAAACGGCGCCCGGCAGATTACAGACAGCCTGCTCAGCCGTTTCTACTCCATTGACCCTGCCCAGATCAAGAACCTTCGAAAGCAAAACCTCACAAGCAAAGAGCTCACCCTTCTCGTTACTCTGTCTGTAAAAAGCGGCATCAAACCCGAGTTACTGGTCGATTTTACCAAGAACCAGGGACTCAGCTACAGTGAAATAGCATTTAATCTAGGTTTTCAGCCAAATGAGATCAAGACTATTATTCATGAAATAAAATCTAAACGATCTCCCGGCAACCAGCCCTGATTTCTTTATAATGAAACCTGCATCAGCGGAAAAGATCATCCTTGCAATCGACTGCGGCACCCAGAGTCTGCGAGCTATGCTCTTTTCCAGCCACGGCAGGCTCCTTGCAAAAAATCAGCAGTTTTACGATCCCTATTTCAGCAGCCGGGAAGGATGGGCCGAGCAGGACCCGGAGCTGTTCTGGAACACATTATGCCGGAGTTGCCGTACCCTGAAAAACGAGCATCCCGACTGGTTCCGATCTATCCAGGGCGTCGGGGTTACCACGGTACGCAACTCCATGGTCAATGTGGATGAAAACGGTATACCGCTCAGGCCTGTCATCTGCTGGCTCGATCAGCGAAAGGCTACACCGGTTTTCAAACCCTCCCTTTTTACCCGTTTAGCCCACTATATCACCGGAATGAACGAGGCCGTTCATATTGTCCAGCAGGACGCCAAGTGTAACTGGATACGAGAACATCAACCCCAAATCTGGCAAAAAACCTATAAATACCTGCAGATATCAGGTTTTCTCAACTTCAGGCTGACCGGTCAGTTTAAAGATTCAATTGCCTCGCAGATCGGCCATATTCCCTTTCATTACAAAAAACAGCTCTGGGCAAAACCGTGGAACCTGAATGCCAAGCTGTTTCCCATAGAGCCTGAAAAGCTCGTCGACATCGTTCCACCGGGAACGCTTATCGGTTCAATAACTAAAGAGGCCTCAGCCCTTACCACTATACGAAAGGGTACCCCCGTTTTTGCCTGTGGCTCTGACAAGGGATGTGAAACCATTGGTATGGGGGTTACCGGTGGAGATCAGGCTAATCTCAGTTTTGGAACGGCTGCCACCGTCCAGACAACCTCACCACACTATTTTGAGCCTGTCCGTTTCATGCCCGCGTATCCGGCTGCAAGGCCAGGATTCTTTAACCCTGGGGTTGAACTTTTTCGCGGCTACTGGATGGTTAATTGGTTTAAAAATGAATTTGCCTATAAGGAGGTTCTGGAAGCGAAGAAGAAAGGGATAAGCGCCGAATCGGTTCTCAACACACTGCTGACAGAAGCCCCGCCTGGTGCAAACGGCCTTATGGTCCAGCCGTTCTGGGGGCCAGGACTAAAGACACCTGACGCTAAAGGCGCCATGATCGGCTTTGGCAGTATTCACAAGAAACCGCATATCTATCGGGCTGTTATTGAAGGGCTGAACTATGGTCTTCTCAATGGCATGCATGCCATTGAGAAAGCTGGAAAACAGAAAATCAGGCTCCTGAGCGTCTCGGGCGGTGGTTCACAAAGTGATGAGATCTGTCAAATCGCCGCAGATATTTTCAACCTCGAGCTTGTCAGAGGAGAAACCTGGGAAACAGCGGGACTGGGAGCAGCAATGGTTACCGCCGTTGGCACCACCATTCATCCTTCGTTTTCAACCGCATCGAAGAAGATGATTCGATACGACCGTGCATTTAAACCTGAACCGGCCAACGTCGATCTTTACCGGGAACTCTACCACCAGGTTTATAAAAAAATGTACCGCTCTTTAAGTCCTCTCTATCGGAAAATAAGGAAAATTACCGGCTATCCGGCATATCACCATCAAAAACCTGAATCTGAGTAACTTTATTCCTCACTATCCGGCAGGAAATAATGACCAAGGGCAATGAGCACCTTTAAGCAAATATAAAAAAAGATGAGGCCACCAAGCAAACAACCGATAGCCTGGGGAACGGAAATCCCTTCACTGTGAATAAAGCGGATAAGAGGCAGAAATAGATCTGTCATTGCCATAAGATAGATACACACCAGAACAACCAGCACAAAACTGATGGGAATCCAAGTTGAACGTTTCCTCATCTCTTTCCTCTTTTATTCAATCTAACCTGACTGTTTTTACGGTAAATCCAACCGACTATGGCCATTCTGCTACCATAGGTCGCACCTTTTCTGTCAGTATCTATATTCCAACTCGGTCGATTTTAACAGGAAAAAGGAAACTCTTGCAGCTACCGGCAACATACGTGTGATGAAATCTCCCCTTTTATTCTCATCACCTGGTCAATTCATTGGGAAAGTCACCATTTCTCCATAACATCAATTGACAATCATCTGTAGTTAAGTGTATTTTCGTAAGTTTCTGTCCCAATACAAACCATAACCTTTCTTTAATAAACAACAACAGCTATGCGAGCGGTCGTTCAGAGAGTTCACCAGGCATCGGTTTCTGTAGATGATGAGGTTGTCGGCCGTATTCATCGCGGCATTCTCCTTTTTCTCGGAATACACAAAAATGATGGAGAGAAAGAGCTTGGCTGGATGCTGGAGAAAGTTCTGCATCTCCGTATTTTTGAAGATGAACAGAATAAAATGAACCTCTCTCTTGTTGATATTTGCGGAGAAATCCTTATCGTCTCGCAATTCACCCTTTATGGTGACTGTCGAAAAGGAAGACGACCCGGTTTTTCAGATGCGGCACCAGCTGAAAAGGCCAATCAACTCTACGAACAATTTGTCGCCGCTGTCAGACAAAGAGGGCTTACCGCCGCTACCGGGACTTTTCAGGCAATGATGGACGTCTCGTTAATAAATGATGGACCGGTAACCCTGCTCCTCGATTCCGCCAAGACATTTTAACCGGAGAAAAGAAATAAAATATGTGAAGCTGCCAATGTTTCACATATTTCACCCCAGACAACAACTATATGACCCTTATTAATAAATCCCCCCACTCCACTTACATATTAAGAGAAAAAGACCATATCAAAGAAATCGGTGCAGATGTCTATCTCTTCGAGCACGCCCTGCTTGGCTGTCCCTTAATTGCCATTAAGAATGATGACAGCAATAAAACATTTGCCGTGGCCTTCAACACCATCCCCACAGATTCAACGGGTGTTGCCCATATTCTTGAACATTCTGTCCTCATGGGATCGGAAAAATATCCGATCAAGGATGTTTTTGGTGAAATCAACAAGGGCGGTCTGATGACCTTTCTCAATGCGATGACCGGCTCTGATATCACCTACTATCCTTTTGCCACCAGGAACCTGAAGGAATATTACAACATCATGGATGTCTACTGTGATGTCGTCTTCAATCCCCTGCTTGATCAGACCACATTTGAGCAGGAAGGATACCATTATCACCAGGAAGATGGGGAAGGACCGGTACAGTTCCAGGGTGTTGTTTATAATGAAATGAAAGGCGCCTTTTCCGATCCTACCCGGCAAATTTTTCATCATATTTTCAACGGCCTTATGCCGGGATCGACCTATGCCCACGAGTCCGGCGGTGACCCGAAGAATATCCCCGAGTTGAGCTATGAGCAATTCGTCCAGTTTCACAGGCACCATTATCATCCTTCAAACAGCATGTTCTTTCTCTATGGAAATGCCCCGCTTGAAGATGAACTGGACTATCTTGAAACCAATTTTCTCAGCAGCTACCCCGAAAAAAGCAAAATCTGCTCGCCAGACCCGGGAACTCCTCTTTCCAGCAGCTGCCAGATCACCGACCGCTACTCGGTCGACTCTGATGACACAGCGGAAAAAACGTATCTTGCCGTCGGTACCAAGATCTGCACGGTACTGGAACGGGAACTGAATTTTTCTTTTCAAATCATTGCCAATATACTGTTCAACTCCGATGGTTCACCACTGAAGAATGCTGTTGTCAACAGTGGTCTCTGCAAGGATTTCGGCGGTTTTTATGTCTCTTCATCATGTCCAGAGACGATCATGATCAGTTACCTCATCGGCAGTGAGCCAGAGAAGAAGGAACCGTTTCTTGCTCTGTACAATTCGGTCTTAACAGAGATGGCCACTGATGGGATTGATCAGGACTTGCTGCTGTCCGAATTGAACAAGTTTGAATTTAATGCCCGTGAAGAGGCCAGCAAAGCGCAGCGGGGACTGAGCCTGATTTCCAAATCGATGACGGCGCTAAAATATGGTGCCAACCCGTTCGACGCCCTTGTTCACGAAGAGCTGTTTCAATCTATTCGAGAAAAGACCTTGAATGGAGACTATTTCGAAGATCTTATTCGGACCTATCTCCTCAATACAGAGCAATCCGTGGTGGTAACCCTGGTTCCGGACCGGGAGAAACAGCAGCGTGAAAGAGAAGAGGAAGAACAGAGAATAGCTGCCCACCTCAGTTCCC
This sequence comes from uncultured Desulfocapsaceae bacterium, assembly GCA_964565605.1. Lineage (GTDB taxonomy): Bacteria > Desulfobacterota > Desulfobulbia > Desulfobulbales > Desulfocapsaceae > CAZLGM01. The sequence continues at coordinate 108,724 of CAZMFP010000005.1, forward strand.
TTGATGACAGTACAAGAGATACAATCATCTCCCGAACAAAGGAACTCCTCGACATACAGATGCGGCCAAACAGCCCTGAACAGTTGGGGAAATTGCCCAGGCTCAAGCTCGATGATCTGACTTCCTCCATTGACTTCCATGAGAGTTCTACCGTTGAAATGTTTGAGCGCCAGGTCCTTGTCAATGAGCTGCCGACCAATCATATCAGCTATATCGATATAGGATTCGATTTTGGCTGTTTAACTGATGATCTTCTTGTTTTTCTGAACCTGTTTGGAACAATTGCCTGCGAAATCGGTACAAAAAAGATGGATTTCATCCATTTTGCCAAAGAAATCGGCACCTGCACCGGCGGACTTTCTCACTCCCTGTCCACTTACACCCACAAGAACAATATCGACCGGGTTCAACCAATATTCTGGCTGCATGTTAAATGTCTACCAGAGTATCTGGAACGGACCGTTGCTCTTATGGCCCAGATTTTTTCCGAACTCTCGCTAGAGGACAGAAGTCGAATCCGTGAAATTATCGGCCGGGAATTTGCCTGGGCCGAGCATCACGTCCAGAGTGAAGGATACACCTTGCCCGCCTCTCGAATCTTTTCTCATTTGAGCCGAGCCGGCCAGTATAACGAAGCCGTGAACGGGGTCACATCCTATCTTGCCCTCAAGGAGCTTGCTGCTGATTACCATCAATGTGAAGAAGCCTTTCTTGAAAAATTACAGCGCATTGCCAAGTTGCTGTTCGATACAAACAACATGCACCTCTGCATCACCGCTGAAGAGAGGGAAATTAGCCGCTTTTCACAACTGGGATCGTCTCTTGTCGAAAGCCTCGCCCATAAGCCTGTTGCCAAACAGACACTGCAACCGGAAAAACATGCCGACCATGAAGGATTCATCACTTCTGCAGAAGTCGTTTTTGCCGCTGAAGGCGGCAATCTCTTCCCTGCTGGAGTAGGATATTCAGGTCATTTCGAGGTGATGAAGACATTCCTGAATCGCGACTACCTGTGGAACACAGTCCGGCAAATGGGCGGCGCTTACGGCTGTTTCATCCAGTTCAGTCAATTCACCGGCAACCTGGCTCTCATCAGTTTTAGAGATCCTCACGTCAGAAAGACTTACAAGGCGTATGAAAACATTCCTGCTGTAATCGATAATCTTTCAATGCACTCGAAAGAAATGGAACAACTCATTATCGGCACTTACGGCGGTTTTGACCCGCATCAGAGTTCAGCCGCTAAAGGGGCAACCGCAAGAAATGAGTATTTTGTGGGGATCACACCCGCCTATAAAGTCCAGCGGCTCCAGGAGATCACTTCGACAACGGTGGAAGACCTGCGACAGTTCAGCCAGCCTTTTCGCAGACTCTTCGAGCAGAGTCACCGTGCCATTATCGGTAACCGGGCAAAAATAGAACAGGATAAAGACCTCTTCAATACCATAATGGAGCTCTAATGATGTCTACCAACCAATTTGATAAAAAAGCGGCCGACTGGGACAAAAAGAAGAAGAGGGTTCAGGTAGCTACAGCTATTGCCAAGGCCATGGCAGACTTTGGCCTCACAAAAGATATGGCTGCCATGGAATATGGTTGTGGCACCGGGCTGGTCGGACTCACCCTTGCCCCCGGACTTGGCTCCCTGCTGGCCATCGATTCATCAGCCGGAATGCTGAAGATTCTCGCTGAAAAAATCGATAAGATGCGGATAGACAATGTCACAACTCTGCAGACTGACCTTACGACCGACAGCATCGAAGGAACTTTTGACTGTATCTTCACATCCATGACTCTTCATCATGTCGAGCATGTTGATGGGTTGATCAATCGTTTTTTTGACCTGCTCAACCGGGATGGACTGCTGCTCATTGCTGATCTTGTTGAGGAAGACGGCTCTTTCCATGGAGAAGGTGCAGAGGGGATTAAACACCACGGTTTCAATCCGGATCACCTTGCTGAAAAACTCGAAGCTTGCGGTTTTTCTGATTGCAGCCACCAGATCGTTCACACCTTTGACAAAACTGGAAAAGATGGTATTACCCGTAATTATCCGGTCTTTCTGCTCAATTGTGTAAAAAAATAGAGAACCGCACCTACTGACAGACTCGTATAACCTTTTATATAAACAACTTACATATCATCAAACGACAAAAGGAGAACCTTATGCACTACACCTCGGAAGTGATGGAAATGTGTCCGATTGCCCAGGGCACTAATCATGGTCCGTCTCCTATTCCTCAGGAAGGACAGTGGACCAAGGTCAGGGAAATCACAGATATCAGCGGGCTTACCCATGGTGTTGGCTGGTGTGCCCCTCAGCAGGGTGCCTGCAAGCTGACCTTGAATATTAAAAACGGTATCATAGAAGAAGCCCTTATTGAAACCATCGGCTGCACCGGCATGACACATTCAGCGGCCATGGCCTCTGAAATCATGTCCGGCAAAACAATTCTTGAAGCGATGAACACCGATCTGGTCTGCGATGCCATTAATGTGGCCATGCGCGAGCTTTTTCTACAGATTGTTTACGGGCGCAGCCAGTCGGCCTTTTCCGAAGGCGGCCTGCCGATAGGTGCCGGGCTTGAAGACCTGGGTAAAGGACTTCGGTCAGTCTGCGGTACCTTATACGGTACCAAAACAAAAGGCCCCCGGTATCTTGAAATGGCAGAAGGCTATGTTCTTGAGCTGGGCCTTGATGAAGATGATGAGGTGATCGGCTATAAATTCGTCAGCCTTGGACGCATGATGGATGCGATCCGCAAAGGTGAAGAGCCGGCAAAGGCGCTGGAAGAGGCTTCGGGAACCTATGGCAGGTTCGCGGATGCAGTTAAAACAATCGATCCACGGGAGGAATAAACATGGCACTGTTTGAAAGCTACGACAGAAGGATCGATCAGATTGTTCCGGTCCTGGAGAAGTATGGCATCAAAAGCCTTGAAGAAGCCGCTCAGATCTGCCTGGATTATGGTGTGGATGTTGCAAAAATTGTCAAATCGATCCAGCCAATCTGTTTTGAAAATGCCTGCTGGGCCTATACTCTGGGAGCAGCCATCAGTATTAAGAAAGGACAGACAAAGGCCTCTGAAATCGCCTCTACCCTGGGTGAAGGTATACAGGCATTCTGTATCCCGGGTTCTGTTGCCGACCAGCGAAAAGTTGGGCTCGGCCACGGCAACCTGGCCGCCATGCTCTTAAGAGAAGAGACCAGATGTTTTGCCTTTTTAGCAGGACACGAGTCCTTTGCTGCAGCAGAAGGCGCCATCGGTATTGCCCAGTCGGCCAATAAGGTTCGAAAAGAACCGCTGAAAGTAATCCTCAACGGCCTTGGCAAAGATGCTGCCCATATCATCTCCAGAATCAACGGATTCACCCATGTGGAAACCCGGTTCGATTATGGTGCTGGCAACCTGGAAATCGTCAAGGAAAAAGCCTACTCAACCGGAGAACGGGCAAAGGTACGCTGCTACGGTGCCGATGATGTTCGAGAAGGTGTGGCCATCAATCACATGGAAGGTGTTGATGTCTCAATTACCGGAAACTCCACCAACCCGACCCGTTTCCAACATCCCGTTGCCGGTACCTATAAAAAAGAGTGTCTGCAACAGGGAAAAAGTTACTTTTCCGTGGCCTCCGGCGGTGGTACCGGCAGGACCCTGCATCCCGACAACATGGGGGCCGGTCCCGCATCATATGGTATGACCGATACCATGGGCCGCATGCATTCTGATGCCCAGTTTGCCGGATCATCTTCAGTTCCAGCCCATGTTGAAATGATGGGTTTGATCGGTATGGGGAATAATCCGATGGTGGGGGCGTCGGTTGCGGTTGCAGTTGCCCTGGAACAAGCCTCATAGAGGGAAAACAAACACAGACAACACATCTTCGAGCGATCACTCTTGCTCGCATAGGTCAAACTATAGCGAGCAAGAGTGATCGCTCGAACCTGCACTATCTGTATTCGTTTTCCAGTGTAACTGTTTTGATTAACAGATATCGCTTGCACGAATCTGCTGCACTTCTGTCCATTTTTAATTTCTTCATTTATTAGATTGTTGTGTGGTCAATTGTGCTTATGCGAACCTGAAGCACCTGTGTCCTCTTTCCTGGGTATATTGTTCTATTGTTTCAGTTATATTTACGGTCAGTTGTGCTTGCACGAATCTGTGGCACCTCTATCCACTTCGATATAGATTAAGTCGTTGCGAGACCGCAGGGCGAAGCAATCTCACGCAACCACCTGAGATTGCTTCGTTTCACTCGCAACGACAGAATTTCACTCAATTTTTCTCCTATATCATCAATAAACATGTCTCTTCTCACCACCACCATCAAACACATGCGCAAGGAGTGGGCCTGGCAGCAGGAACATGACGGTAACGCTCCGAAGAAAGGGGATGTTGCTCCTTATTTTGAGCTTTTAAGTCCGGACGGGAAAAGCTCTTTCAAGCTATCCGATTATCGAGGCAAAAAACCAATTGTCCTTATTTTTGGCTCCTGCTCCTGACCGCCGTTTATCAAAGGGACCGGGCGTCTCGAAGAACTTTTCAGACAGTATGGGGATCGGGTTCAATTTGCGATGATCTATATCAGCGAGGCCCATCCTGTGGACGGCTGGGCTTTTGGAGACGGATTGATGGCGAAAATGGTGCATGTTTACGCTCCGAAAACGACCACAAACATCCATGCTCCCAAGACCATTGAAGAACGTCGCATTCTTGCAGGGGAACTGGAAAAGACTCTTGGTTTCAGCTTTCCCACTTATGTGGATGATATGGATGATCGGGTCAACACTCTTTATGCCGCCAAACCGACCAGGCTCTATCTCGTTGATCTTGATGGAAAAATAGCTTATGGAGGAGGTGTGGGACCGCTTGGCTTTAAACCTGATGAGCTGGGTGAAGCAATCAGAAATTACTTGAAATCTTCATAGCCTTATCTTCCACCTGCCACCACTTTCATAAAAGAACAATATTCAGGCTGATCTGGATTTCTCACGAAGTGAGACGGCCGCTTATACGAGGAACATGCGTATAAGCTATAGTTGCCTATGCTTACACGCATAGAGACAAAGTAGAAGTGGGCGTATCGCTTCGTGAGAAATTCAGACTAATCCTCATCAAGCCACTTCACCAACCCACGGGCCACAATCCGGTTTCCCTCTTCGGTCAGATGACCTTCATGCACATGATAGAGATTTTTTGTTTGATGATCGAGCAGCAGCTTTTTAACATCAAAAATCTTCAATTCCTCTCTCTTTTCATAGTGCATGATCTGGCGCCGCAAAAAGTCCTGGTACAGACCTGAAAGGCTTTGGGGGCGATTAATCAAAGAAGAGCCCGGCAGTAGAACAAGGCGGAAATTCATGCCAGCCTGCTCCGTTTCAAAGCGAATCGCCTGCAGGAGTTTTTCAAACAGCTTAAGGGCCGGCTGCAGTCGCTGCTCAATTTGCGCTTCAATATCTCCACTGGCCGGAAGCATCAACTGAAGACGACGGGCCAACTCCGAGCGCAAAGCCAAACGGTGCAACCAGCCAAGTTTACTCGGTTCCGAACCAAGCAGTAGAGAGTGTATAGTCACATTATTCTCTTTTGGTTTTCTCGGTAAAATTGCTCCTGGATAGGGGGCAGCCTCCAATTTATTGTTTTTTATGACAAAGCGGGGCTTGGCCTGCTCGGCCTGTAGTGGATAATCCAGCAGATTGTCCAGCAAATCATTGCCGAGATAGATTACCAGAACAACCGTTTCCAGACGAAACCTGGAGACCTCCCTTTGGATCAGCAATAACTCCTGATCGGTACTGAATCCCGGTATGCCGAAATTGAGATGAGCCCGCCTGTTATCAAGCCGATTCAGCTGATTAACAAAAACAAACTCATCATCGACTCCCAGCCCAAAGGTAAAACTGTCCCCTACCCAGCCGACTCGTTGATCCCTGGATTTTTCCAAAGCCGGTGTCGTCCGGTAACCGTTTATATCGGTGGAATATTTTACCTCAAAATCGTAGTGACGGTGACTCCCCTGCCACCTGGCGGCTGTTTTCCAGCCCAACTGGGGGTGATACCGGATAAAGCCATCATCCATATGATTACTGCTTTGGATGTTGGAGTGCTGATGGCGAAGAAAGAATTCGGTGGTAACAAGCCCTGCTGAGAGGCAGAAGAAAAGTGTACAACACATCAGCAGTATGTTCTGTTTTCGGCTTTGCATCATCATTCAGCCAGACCCGTTTTGGAAAGAACTACAGCTATAAGGGCAGCAGAGTCATGGAAGGACCACTACACAGTTGATTTATCCTTTTTGGCCTCCCATGGCCTTTTTAGTAAGGTAATCGAGAATATCACTCATCAGCCTGTTGGTCGAATCAAAGTGGGCATCCGTTGCCAATATCTCATTTTCAGACTGGACCCAAGGTGCCGTAGCAACCAGCTCGTCCCTGCAATTGTCAACAAGCTGTTGCCTGCTCTTTGGGGTTGTTTCCAGATGAAACTGTAAACCGAGAACCTTTTCCCGGTAGAGAAAGGCCTGGTTCGTACAGGCAGTGCTCGAGTAGAGCAAACGACTTTCTGAAGGAAGATGAAAGGTATCACCATGCCAGTGAAAGGCCATTGGTTCTTCCGGCAGTAAAGAAGCTAGAGAGTTGTCGCAACTCGTATCTTTTTTTAGCGGAAACCAGCCAATCTCTTTTTCGCTGTTGGAAAAAACCCTGGCACCGAGGACATCGGCGATGAGCTGAGCTCCAAGACAGATCCCGAGAACAGGTTTTCCTGCATGAATGGTCTTGGCAATAAACTCTTTTTCCCGTTTCAACCAGGGATGGTCACCCTCATCGTAAATACCCATGGGGCCGCCCATGACAATCAGCATATCAAAGTTTTGCTGCTTCGGCAGAACATCATCTACGAAAAGGCGACTGCAGGAAAGATCATATCCCCGATTCTCGGCCCAACTCTTTATGGAACCAAGCCCTTCAAAAGCAACATGCTGTAACCAGTGGATATTCATTGTGAATCTTTATTGCGAGATTATTGAGTATCCTGAATCCATAGGTATTCGATAGTACCAAAGACTCCCGCCAACAAATCAGCGAAGGGGCGGAGCATAGAGTTGACCGCCTTCGGACCAGAGGCGGTTGGCACCTCTTTCAATTTGAAGATCCGACTCTTTACCCAGGTTTCTCTCAAATATCTCGCCGTAATTTCCCACCTGCTTTATCACCTTGTAGCCCCAATCATCAGAAAGTCCCAAACCGGTACCAAGAGCGCCGAAAACACCTGTGCGTTCTTTTCCGTCCGGTTCGAGTTGTTCTTTGAATTGATCGATATTCTGCGATGAGATGCCCTCCTCCTCCGCATTGATCATTAAAAACAGGGTCCATTTGACGATATTGTACCAGGAATCATCTCCCTGTCGTACAACCGGTGACAATGGCTCTTTCGCTATGTCATCAGGAAGAATGACCGAATCGTTGATCGATTCCAACTGTGATACCAGCCCAGCCAGGATCGACTTTTTATGAGTTAGAACCGAGCACTTACCTTCTTTATATGCCTTTACAGCTTCATTAAAACTGTTAAAGAAAACCGGCTTATACTCCATCTTTCTGCTGGAGAAAAAATCAACAAGCGCCTCTTCATGGACACTGCCCGGTAATACACAGAGCTGGGCACCACTGAGATCCAGTCCCTTTTTTGCGCCAAGTTCTTCGGGTACGAGAAATCCTAGATGATCATACAGGTAGATACCGGCAAAGTTCAGCGCCAGTGAGGAATCAAAGACAAATGTCCAGCTGCTGTTTTTAACCAGAATATCCACATCACCCGTCTGTAAAGCACCAAACTGCTCTTCATCGGATAGAGGAATAAATTTTATTTTACTGCTGTCACCGAGTACGGCTGCAGCTACTCCCCGACAGATATCCACATCCATACCGGTCCAGTTTTCCTTTTCATCCGGCATGGAAAAACCAGGTGTCCCGGCTGAAACACCGCATTGCAGGTAACCCCGTTTCTGGACTTCATCTTTGGTCAACGCCTGGACTGAGGTGTTGATGAAGAGAAGCATCAGCAGCACACCAAACCCGAACCATTTCGTAGTACACATGAATTTTCCTGTTATATCCCTCGATAAAATATCGCTTATGATAGCAAACAAGTTATATTAACAACAGAAAAAGCGAATGTCTAGCCAAACCCCTCCCGAGAAAAGATGGTTTTCTTGTCTGAGCAGGAATAGGCTTGACATTCACAGTTTCATGGTTGACAAAGAAAGGTTATACCTTTCATTTCCACCTTTTCTCATCAGGAGCCGCCCCATGAAATGGATCATACCATTCCATATCCATATCGACCATATTGCCTGTCCATGGCTGATGAGTCGATCTGTCGGCTCCGGAGCTGAATTTCTCATTGATAAATCCAGAATCTGTGACCAAGGAAAAAAAAGATAAACCTGCCCGTATCGCCGGAATTTCACATTTTCTCGGTCTGCAGCGCAGTACTGTGGGCCTGCTGGCCATGGTCGTCCTGGTGGGTATGGGTGAACGAATGGCTGAGCGTTTTCTCCCCATCTACCTTTTCGCCTTAGGTGGCGGGGCCATTGCAGTTGGTCTGCTTCAAGCCATGGACAATATGCTCTCTGCGCTCTACTCCTTTCCGGGAGGATACCTGGCCGACAGATACGGGACCAAACGATCACTGTTGATCTTCAACCTTGTTGCCATGGCAGGATTCGGACTGGTCATTGTTATTCCAACCTGGCAGGCTGTCCTTGTCGGCGCCGTTCTCTTCATCTCCTGGTCGGCTATTTCTCTTCCTGCCACCATGGGCCTCATCTACAAAGTTCTACCCCAAAACAAACGGACCATGGGAGTCAGTGTCCATCAGCTTGTCCGCCGGATCCCCATGGCACTCGGCCCCCTGGTGGGCGGGCTTTTTGTTTCCGTCTGGGGAGAAAAAGATGGAGTTCGTCTGGCCTTTGCGGCAGCTCTTGCCATGTCCACACTGGCTCTCATTCTGCAGCAGGTCATGATTGAAGATGATCATCCCCGACATTCCACTTCTTCTCAAAACAGTCCATTGAAACCGGAAAAAAACCCGGTGGCTCTTTTCCGGTTGATGAATCCGGCCATGAAAGGACTTTTAATCACCGATATTCTGATCCGTTTCTGCGAACAGATTCCTTATGCATTTGTGGTTATCTGGTGCATGAAGGTGATTGCCACACCTGTCACTCCGGTCCAGTTCGGCCTTCTGACCACCATTGAAATGGCTACTGCCGTTCTTATCTATCTGCCGGTGGCCTACCTTGCCGACCGGGGCACCAAAAAACCATTTGTTCTGGCTACCTTTGTCTTTTTTACCCTTTTCCCGCTGGTTCTGCTCTATAGCCATTCGATGATTAGGCTTATTTTCGCTTTCATCTTGCGCGGATTTAAAGAATTTGGTGAACCAACCAGAAAGGCGCTGATTATGGATCTCTCTCCAAAAGAGAACAGAGCGGCCATGTTTGGACTCTATTACCTGATCCGCGATATTATTGTCGCTTTTGCTGCCCTGGGCGGCGCCTTTCTGTGGCAGATCAGCCCTGAAACCAACCTGATTACAGCCTTTGTTTTCGGGGTCATCGGCACTATCGGTTTTGCGCTTTTTGGCAAAGACATGCCATCTGTTAAAACCATTGAAAAAGTGGAAAATCAGTGAAAACAAAAACCCCTCCCTCTTCCCGCCTGCTTGCCATCAACAGTCTTGCAGAGCTTGCTAAATCAAAACGGCCCCTAACTGATATTATTGATGAAGCAGGCAACAGGCAATCAATTGAAAACACGGAGAGAAGACTCGCTTACGAAATCATGTTCCGTGTTCTTCGCAACTATCAGTACCTGGATCATATTCTGGCCAGATTTTGCAAAAAGCCCATAAAAAAACTTCACCCTCTGGTCCACCAGGGGCTTCTTGTGGGACTTGCGCAGATCCTTCTTCTTGATACTATTCCACCATTTGCAGCTGTTGACGAAACTATCAAGGCCCTCAAAAAGCTTGGGTTGCGGCCCCACTTAACCGGCTTTGTCAACGGTGTCTTACGAGCTGTTATCCGTAAAATAGGCGACATCCCTCACGAAGACAGCCTCAATTTTATCCTGAACCATCCCAAATGGCTCACCGATCGCTGGCAAAAAAAGTACGGCAAAGATCAGATGGTACAAATCTGCAGGGCCAACAACAGACGTTCAACCCTTGTTCTTTCTGTGAACCAGGCCATAATCGATACAGCAGGTTTACTGCGGCAACTAAGTGACAAAAACATTTCGGCTGAGCAAGGACGTTATTCCGAAAATGGTCTCCTGCTGCCTGGTTTTAAAGGGAACGTGGGTGAATTACCCGGATTTGACACAGGTGATTTTCTGGTTATGGATGAGGGTGCACAACTGATCCCTCTTTTGCTCTCTCCCTTTGTCGAACATGGCCGATACCTTGATGGCTGTGCCGGCCTTGGTGGCAAGAGCTGTTATATGGCTCAGCTGGGCCATGATCACCACATACAGGTAACTGCCGTTGAACCGCAAAACAGGCGATACACCCAGCTGCTTGAAAATCTGAAACGATTGCGGCTCCAAGAAGCAGTCACTCCCCATCACCAATCAATTGAAGAGTTTGCTGCCGAAAAACCTCCTCTTTTTGACGGTGTGCTGCTGGACGTTCCCTGCTCAGGTACAGGCGTCATCGGCAGACGACCGGATATTCGATGGAATCGTACAGAAAAGGACCTGCGAGCATATCCACAGACACAAATGGGCATCTTAAAGAGCGGCTCTCGTCTGGTCCGCCTGGGAGGTGTTCTTGTCTATGCGACCTGTTCCCTTGAGCCTGAGGAGAATATGGAGCTTGTTCAACACTTCCTCAAATCAGACAGCCGGTTCGAACTTGATGACTGCTCCGCCTGTTTACCAAAAACGTGCCACCGCTTTATTGATAACGGTTGCCTGCAGACCATACCGGATACCACTATCGACGGTTTCTTTGCTGCCAGGCTCAGGCGAAAACAATAGCATTCACCGATAAAATTTTTTACTATCACATCTTGACTGACGTATTCATTCTTACATTTATAGAAATCAACAGGAAAAGGTAACACAATGGCAGAGATCAAAAGCACCATGGAAATGGTTTTGGAGCGGGCAGCCAGAATGAGCGAGCGTTCCAGTGGACCGATTGTAGAAGAAAATGTCGAACAGGACGGCATGAAACTCGGTGCCAATTTTCTGGACGAACAGATCGATCAGCTCGACACCGCCCTGCAGGAACAACCTCAAGAGAAGCAGACATTTCTTCGAAAAGGTATCTTTCAGACCCTGCTTCGTAATATTACCCTGCCACGGAGTGATGCTGCTGTCAGCAGGTCAGAACGTGCTATTCAGGGGTTGCTGCAGCTCGACAGTTCCGGGGCAACCTCCGGCACCTGCCAGGAGATCGGTCAGATTCTGGGCCAGTACAACCAGCATAAGGATCAGGTCAAACAACAGCTTGAAGAGGCCATTCGAGCTCAATTACAGCAGCAGCTTGCCCAGCAGGGCCAACAGATCAGCGATCCCATGTCCATTAACCCTGCCATGCATCCAAAGTATGCAGAAGAAATGGCCAAAGCCACTTCCGAGCTGAATGACCAGTACAATCAGGCTCTTGAAGAGAGAAAAGAGTCCATCCGCCAGCAGCTGATCTGATAGCCAATTATACACTTTTCATTTTTTTATGAATTACCCGGAACGGATAAAAAAACTCCAGGCAAGCCTCAGACGGAAAAAGCTCGACGCCTTTCTTGTCGGCAGGCCGGAAAACCGCCGATACCTGTCCGGCTACACTGCCGGGGACCACTCCATAAACGAGAGCAGCGGTATGCTGCTGATCTGTTCCAAGGGACCAAATTATCTGCTTACCGATTTTCGTTATGATCAGCAGGCCAAACAGGAGACTGACCATTTTGAGGTTCGCCTCTACCCCAGAGGCTTGATGGTGCTGCTTGGCAGCTTGCTCCCTGAACTCGGGCTGAAACGGATCGGCTTCGAATCGCACTATTTTCTCCACAACTCAGCAGACAAACTGCTGGAGATGGGTCGAAAGAAAAGACTTGAGATCATTCCAACAGCAGGAATTGTCGAGAATATGCGACTGATTAAAGACCAGGATGAAATAGATGCCATCAGAAAGTCTGTACGGCTCAATGAGCAGGTTTTCCAGGATGTTTTTACAACGATCACTGCCGGCATGACTGAACTTGATATTGCCTTGTCCCTTGAAAACCTTATGCGAAAGCTGGGGGCTGAAAGACCAAGTTTTGACACCATTGTGGCAACCGGTGGCAACAGCGCCCTGCCCCATGCCGTTCCTGCAAGATATCCGATTAAAAAAGATCAGCCGCTCATGATCGATATGGGATTAATCCTTGACGGCTACTGCTCGGATATGACCCGAACCTTTGTTGTGGGAAAGGCCGACAAACGTTATCTCGAACTTCACCGGATAGTCCGCAGGGCTCAACTGGCAGCAATAAAAGGTATCCGTCCCGGAGCGACCATGAAGGAAATTGATGCCAAAGCCCGTTCCATCATCCATGCCGCCGGATATGGAAAAGAATTTGGCCATGCCCTAGGCCATGGCGTGGGACTGGCCGTTCATGAAGAACCACGACTCTCATCAAGAAGCCGGAAAAAACTCCGACCCGGCATGGTCGTCACCGTTGAACCGGCAGTCTACCTGCCCGGCTGGGGCGGCATCCGGTTGGAAAACATGGTGGTGGTTACTGAGAACGGGTGTGAAGTCCTTAATCAGGATACAACCTGGCTTGATCTTTGATATCACACGACTCTTTTTCCAAAAAAAAGAATGGCTGAACAGTCATTTTATGCCAGCTGAACACTACCATTCATCCTTTGACAAACTTCTTTTTTACCTAAGAATGAAGCGTCCATAAAACCCCCTCCCCATAGATCATTAAAACCCTTTGTTTTTGCCTATCCTGGAGGCTGTGATATAGTGTCCATAAAACAACTGCTTTATGAAGTTGAATCTATAGTTTTGACTGAGGGGCTATATAAATAGATGGTAGGAGGTGTGAAGAATTATTCAGATATTCGACTGGATGAGATTCTTCTACTTGTTTTTGTTGGGCTCACCTGTTTGTTCTGTATCTTTTCTATCTTTCTGACAATCCTGTCCCATTCCTTGCTGTTCTTTTTAATTTCTTCATAAGCGTAACAAACAAATTCCGCTTTCCATTTTGCTAATCAAAAGGTATCTTTCGTATAGCTATTTGTTTTCTTGTTGGTTCGTTTTGCTGTCTCTGCAAAGGCAGCTTGGAATTCTCCAAATAGCACTTCCCCAGCCAAAAACCGCAAGCAACGCTAGCCACCAGGTGGAGAATATGGTTTTCATTGCTACTACGTGTTCCTCTATCCAGCTCATATCCTGGTAGCCTGGAAAATCTGTTTCAGCAACAACGAAAAACCCAACAACCAGACCAGCCACAAAAAACAACCAGCTTGACTGGTAAATCTTCAGTTTCAGGGCAACAAGATCACAAATATTGCCACAGGCGTAGATAATCATAAAAACAGATATCCAGCCAATAATTGCCATTACTGTTTCCATAAAAAGACCTTTCTTAACGAGGGTAAACCTTTCCAGAGAATCAACAAACCAATACCAAACAATACAATAGTTCCTAAAAGAATCCCTAAAGAAAGCGGTTTATTGGCTACTTCAAAATTGATTCCTAACATAAGAATCAAAGCAGTCTCACTAAAGATGAGACCCATACAGACCATACACCAAGCCATGATTCTATCGTTAATATCGGAATAATATTTCCAACTGTAACCAAATAACATAACAGCGAGTAACAGAGGGATTATGGCAAATTTTGGAAAGTGATAAGCAAAGGAAATTGGGAAGCCAGTTATAAAGAGAACTACAACCCCCCAAAACATTGTTGAGGTAGCTGCAAGCAATTGTCTTGCTAAAGATTTCTTTTGTTTAATCGACATTGTTTTTAGTAGCTACATCATCAGGAGATGATTTTGGTCAACTTTCCCTCGTTTTGTTAGGCAATTAGCTTTTGAAAATCAATTTTCAATAAACTCGAAAAGCACAAAAATTGCCAAAAAGAAATAATACTGATTCCTGCTAGGAGCTCGAGCAGTTTTGTGTCGAATTAGATGCAACATAATGTATTTGATGCCTCCTCATTAAAAACCTCTTGCCTAACAAGAATTTATCTGTTTTTCTGGCGGAAATACAAAATACGATTTGCTTTCCCAAAAGGAGCTTTTGATCATGCTAGGTAAAAAAATAAGTTTATTGTTTGTTCTGTTCTTTTTTATTTACGCGATTGTTTTTGTTATCAACAGTCATGCTGGATCTAACTTAAGTCGATTTGTGCTGGGTTTTGAAAAAATGCCAAAAGCATCATCTCAAAGATCAAACAAATCTTTAGGGTCAATTATGCTGGGTTCTATATCAAGTCAAACAGCTAAACAATATAGTCATCTTTTAAATGGACATAAAGTTGAAGTAAAACTATCAAACCAGAAAAAGGTGCTCCCTGGAGATATTATTGTAGAAATTGAGGGACAATCGATTTTTGAAGAAAGTGATATAGAAAGATATGTTAAAGAGAGTGATTTCTATAAAATCCAATTTGGAAGAATCACAACTTCAGGAGTTGTTCGTTTGGAGAAATTTGAACATAGTATATATATAACTCCTCCTGCTCATCTTAAAACGCCGGATGTTTTTAAGTTTGTAAAGCGAGACAAGCGTGACAGGAATGGGAAGAAGCATGTCAGTTTTGAATATTTCTGGGCTGTAAAGAAATACAATGAAGTTTTTGTTATGACTTCTATTAGTGGTTTTTCAAAATTGAAACATAAGTTTAGTTCAAATTATAGTAAACCACAAATGAACCGACTTTGTGATGAAAAATTTAACCTTTATAGACCATCTTTTATATCATCTGAATATTTAATTAAGCTATACTCTGGAAAGGCAATCATATTCAATCCTTGGAATTGTATGACACGAGAAATAATCATTCCAGAAATTGGTTCTGGTACTAGTAAAGTAGGTAAACTAGCAGAAAAAAAAGGCCTTTTTTTCGCCACCTATAAAGGTTGCTGTGCAAAAAGAATAAATTCTATATGGAATGAAAAAGGGCAACTTGTCGTTCAGGAAAAAGGCTCTTCTTATAAAGAATTCTTTAAAAGGTATGATTTCACGACATTAGAAAAAGGAGATTGGACTATAAATGTTGTAGGTCAGTGCTGTCTCATAGTTAATCAATAAAAAGAGGCCCGGAGAGCCCTTTGTGTT
>CAZMFP010000006.1:0-119763 GCA_964565605.1 uncultured Desulfocapsaceae bacterium
TATTCCGGGTTCAAACCTTACGACAATTGGTCGCATACCTTGCGTCGCGCTACATAAGGAATAGACAATAAAGAGTTAGCTACTCATTAACCAAAACTAAAAAAGCACTTAATCAGCAAGTGACTAAGTGCTTGAATTATCTGGCACGCTCGGCAGGATTCGAACCTGCGACCTACGGATTAGAAGTCCGTTGCTCTATCCAGCTGAGCTACGAGCGCTTAAATTGTGGAGATTCTTTACACCAATGATACACTTTTTGCAAGTCGTCTAATACACAAATAAATTCTCCTCTCTGTCACCGATCCAAGTTATTGCACAGTCAAGTTCAAAGAAACATCGATAAACATTTTGCTGTCCATCTCCAAGGAAGATTCTCATTAATCCTCATAAAAATAATGTACTAGCATACATGAGACACTCCGCCATAGTTGGCCGTGCCACAGATATTACCAACAATTTACACAAGCAGCCTTGCAAAACAACAGGTAAGAACAGCATAATACAAAGAACAACTGTTTTAAATGCCGGCAAATAAAACCTGCTGAGATATTGATGAAAAAATATATTGGCGCCATTCTGGCCGCATGGTTTACCATCGGAACGCTTTCACTCTGCTGGAATCTTTACGATGAAAGAAAAGAGCGCAAAACCCTGGCTCTAAACAATGCCCAGACTTTTTTTTCCCAGCTTGTATTAACGAGAAAATGGAATGCCCAACATGGTGGACTCTATGCCCCAGTCGGTCCTGATGTGCAGCCAAACCCCCACTTGATTGATCCGGCAAGGGACGTCATCACCCTTGACGGGGTACAGTTAACAAAAATCAACCCCGCCTTTATGACTCGTCAGCTTGCTGAGATTTCGGCACAAAAAGAAAATGTTCATTTCCACATTACCAGCCTCAACCCTATCCGGCCCGAAAACAAAGCGGAAGACTGGGAACGTGAATGGCTTGCTGATTTTGAAAAAGGAATCCAAGAACGTGGAATGTTCTGGGAAGATTCCGACAACATTCACTTTCGCTATATGGCCCCATTGTTTGTAAAAAAGGAGTGTTTAAAATGCCATGGCATACAAGGTTACAAGATAGGCGATATCCGAGGTGGAATTTCACTCAGTATGCCCGTGAAACTCCCTCTTCATAATTGGCAAATGATTTTGAGCCATCTGCTGATCATCATCACAGGAGCACTGGTTATTCTCTTTTTCGGTGACAGGCTCATTGAGAACCAAAAGCATTTAATTGATGCCAACGCATCTCTTGCAAAGGAAGCGAATAACAGAAAGCTTACCCAAATTGAGCTACAGAATGCCCGGGATAATTTGGAAGACAGGGTTCATGAACGAACGGCAGAACTTCGCCAAATCAATAAAGCGCTGAATGAATTTGCCTATATCATTTCACACGACCTGCAGCAGCCCCTCATAACTGTTCAGGCCTTCAGCGGGCAAATAAGAAAAAAATGCCTGGGTGAGTTAAACGATCAATGTTTGTCCTACCTGAATAAAATTGATTCATCAAATATGCGCATGCAGGAATTGATTGACGGTCTGCTGCAATACACACGGGTCACTTCCGATCACGGCAGTTATGAAAAGGTTAACTTAGAGACAACGCTTGGAAATGTACTGGACGATCTGAGCGTCCCCATTGAACAGACCGGTGCTGTTATTATCGCTGATGCTCTGCCGACAATAGAAGCTAACTCTCTTCAGATGCGACAACTCTTTCAGAATCTTCTAAGCAACAGTCTTAAATATTGTCATACAGGGAAAAAACTGAAAATAACAGTGGCTACAGAACGCCTTAACAACGAACCTGATGGTAGCGATAAATACAGGATAACAGTTGAAGACAATGGGATAGGTTTTAAGAAGGAGCACAATGAGCGAATTTTCAATATCTTTGAACAACTCCCAAAAGATGGCGAATACCAAGGGACCGGTATTGGTCTTTCTATCTGCCGCACGATCGTTGAGCACCATAACGGCTCAATAACTGCGGAAGGTTCTCCGGATAATGGCGCCAGATTCACAATCACTCTTCCTGTGCACCAAAGCGGCCAAAGCTAAGCTAAAAACCACATTCTTCTTCCCGGCCATCTTTTGACAGCCTCCAGGCCGGGCCGGTAGGGGTGTCGATAATGGTTATTCCTCTTGTAATCAGCTCGTCACGCACCTCATCAGCCACCTTCCAGTTTTTATCCTTGCGAGCCTGTTCCCTTTTATCAATCAGCTTATTGATCTCCGGGGCCATCGGGCAGCCATCGAGCCTGAAAACGCCAAGGATACGGTTAATCCGTTTTAAGGCACCAAGCAGATAATTTTTCTGATCATTATCAAGGTTATTCATCTGCAGGATGGTATACGTCTCCTTGATAAATTTATAAATGGCACCCATCGCTTTGGAAACATTGAGATCATCATCCATGGCTTCAAAAAACTGCTCTTCCATGGCAGTCACATATGCCGTCACTTCCGGATGCGGTTTTCCCGGGGGTAAACAAACCAGCTTGCAGGTAAACTCATCCAGCCGCCTAAGCGATGTCCTGGCTGCATCAAGTCGTTTAAAACTGAACTTGATCGGTTTTCTGTAATGGACCGACAGCAACAGAAACCTCAGTTCCCTCGCACTGTATCCTTTATCAAGTACATCTTTAAAGGTGATGATATTATCTGCTTCCGCAGACATCTTCTTACCGTTTACCAGCAAGAGCTCTGAGTGGAGCCAATAATTTGCCAGCTTTTTGCCGGTAGCGGCTTCAGCGATGGCAATTTCATTCTCATGATGAGGAAAGATAAGATCCCTGCCGGCACAATGAATATCAATTGTCTCACCCAGATATCTGGTGGACATGACAGAACATTCGATATGCCAGCTTGGCCGGATATTTCCCCAATCAGTTTCCCAGAAAATTCCCTTTTTCAACTCAGAGAGAGTTGATCGTTTAAGCAAAGTAAAATCACGAGGATTGTCCTTTTCATAATCGTCAAGATCGACAGTTCGACCGATCTTAATCTTAGACAGGTTGATACCGGAGAGGCGACCATAATTTTTGAACTTGGAAATATCAAAATAAATTGAGCCGTGCTTTTCATAGGCGTATCCTTTATGGATCAGATCATGGGTCAACTCAATCATATCGGCAACATGATCCGAAGCCTTCGGATAACCCGTATCTTCCTGAACTCCCAGCGCCTTCATATCCTCCATGAAACCGGTAATATGTCTCTTTGTGAATTTCTCTAACGGCACTCCGGCTCTATCAGCACCATTGATTGTATGATCATCAATGTCTGTGAAATTCATATATGAAGTGACCTCGAACTCTTTTGCCTCCAGGTATCGCCTGACCAGATCAGATACAACAAATCGGCGACAGTGCGGCAGAGTGGCCGGCTCATAAGCGGTTGGCCCACAAGAGTAAAAGGTGACCTTGCCCTCATTTCCAGGCTTGAACACCTCTTTTTTTCTTGTCATGGTATTAAAAAAGCGAAGCTTTGATTTTTTCTCTTCCTCTTCCTTTTCCTGGGTAAAAAGCGGGGTGGAGAGGTAGCGTTCCCCTCCGTCAGGCAGAATCACGACAACCATTCCCTCTTTCAGGGTTGTCGCCTGTTGCAAGGCAACAACCATGGCCGCTCCACTGCTCATACCGACAAGCAGACCTTCTTTTCGGGCCAGCTCTCTTGCCATTTCAAAGGCATCATTGTCATCTATATTGACAATACTATCAGGCTCTTTTTTGTTAAATATCCCAGGCTTATAGGACTCTTTCATGTTTTTGAGCCCCTGGATCTTATGGCCGTAATAGGGTTCCACTGCAATTATCTTTACATGGGGATGAAACTCATGAAACCATTTACTCAACCCCATAACCGTGCCGGATGTCCCAAGGGTTGCAACAATGTGAGTGACACCACCTTCTGTCTGCTGCCAAATTTCAGGAGCGGTCCGTCTGTAGTGGGCTTTCCAGTTCGCTTCATTATTGAACTGGTCGGTGAGGAAATATCGATCGGGAAACTCTCGGGCCATATCATAGGATTTCTCAATAGCCCCGTCCGTTGCTCTGGCGGCTGGTGTCAACAGAATTTCCGCACCATATGCCTGCATGATCTTACGACGTTCAATGGAAGCGGATTCCGGCATAACCAGCAGGCAGCGGTATCCTTTGGCAGCACAGACCATAGCCAGGCCGATACCGGTGTTGCCACTGGTTGCTTCCAGAACAATCTTCTCCCGGGTCAGTTCTCCGGAGGCTTCCCCTGCCTCAATCATCGAAAGGGAAATCCTCTCTTTTACCGAGCCACCGGGATTAAACGACTCAATCTTGGCATACACGGAAACAGAACTGTTTGTCTGCAATCGGTTGATTCTCACCAGGGGTGTGTTGCCAACGGCTTCCAGGATATTATCGTAAATCATCAATTTTCTAATCGTAGTATTGATAAACAGCCCAAACATTTGCCCGCATGACTGTATCTGTCACGTTCATACGAAACAATTTATAAGTGCAAAGCAGAAGAATACCCTGTTCTCCAAGGCGGTCAAGAAATATTTATAGCCATGAGAAAACAGCTTTCACGGATTATTCCTGCATGACAACGTTGCTGTTTGTCGTGCAAGTGGAGATATAAAAGCACCTCTGCAGAGCTAGGATTTCATGGATGGCCGCTTACTCATCCCTCTTGCAGGCTTTGGACAGGTACCAGATTCGCATTAATGACTCCCGAATCTCTTCATTCTCTAGAGAGGCAATCTGATTGCGAAAGGCCTCTTGTTCTTCAGCAGGAGGTGGCTCAAATCGAACAGCGGACTTCTGTTCCTGTTCTTTTTGTTTTTTCCCCTCACTGGCTAATATGAAACGGATATCCTGCAGATGAGATAGTTTCAATCTGGCGTTCAGTTTCTCCAACAGTTCAACCTTCTGGTATTGAAGCTGCTGTAACCAGGCTGAATTCTCAACCTGAATATAAAGAACACCTGTTTTGATTTTCTCAGGGCTTGCATATTGGGCAACATTTCCAACAATGTCCTGCCAGTCCAGAAACAGGGAGTGAAGATCAACCTGTACTTCCCAGCCTTTTTCCTTTACAAGGCCTGGCAGAAAAGAGGCAATAGCGTCTCTTGTATCTTTGAATTGTTTTTTTTTCATTATGCCTGCGTATCCATTATATTTTCTACTAATAAACAATCCTTTGTAAATACGCCAGTCAAACTGACAACACCTCTTTTATCATCAAGGCTGAGAATCATTGGTAATCAGGAAAAAAAAAGCCCGCATGTTCAAATGAACATGCGGGCCAGTACCTCGTGGGTATCTCAATCATTCATTAATAAAGATCAAGATACTCGTTAAGCTCCCAATCGGTAACAGCGGTTCTGTAACGATCCCACTCTTTCTCTTTATATTCAATAAATTTTTCAAAAATATGCTCACCAAGTGCTTCCTTGGCAATCGGATTGACTTTGAGTTCTTCGATTGCCTCTTTTAAGCTGCCGGGCATAACCTTAACTCCAGCCTCATCCATCTCTTCAGCAGTCATCTGGAAGAGATCAGCGTCAACAGAGTCGGGAGGAGTCATTTTGTTTTTGACACCATCAAGACCAGAAGCCAACATCATTGCCAACGCCATATAAGGGTTACAGGTTGGATCCGGACAACGTATTTCCGTCCTGGTTCCAAGGCCGCGGGAAGCTGGAATTCGTACAAGTACAGAGCGGTTTGAAGCCGACCAGGCAGCGTAGACAGGTGCCTCATACCCTGGAACCATACGCTTATAGGAGTTAACCAATGGATTGGTCACTGCAGCAAAACCACGGGCATTTTTCAGGGCACCGGCGATATACTGATAGGCAACCTCGGAGAGCTGCAGCTTGTCGCTCTCATCAAAAAAGGCATTGGTACCGTCGAGGTTGAACAGTGACTGGTTGGTATGCATACCGGAACCGTTGATACCAAAGATCGGCTTGGGCATAAAGGTGGCGTGCAATCCGTACTGGGCAGCAATGGATTTTACAACCCATTTAAAGGTCACTGTATTATCGGCACATTTCAGGGCATCGGAATACTTGAAGTTAATTTCATGCTGGCCCTCGGCAACTTCGTGATGAGATGCCTCGATTTCATAGCCCATATCTTCCAGGGTCTCGATGATCTCACGGCGGCAGTCATTAGCCATATCTTCCGGATCAAGTGAGAAGTAGCCGGCTGTATCATTGGTGATAGTGGTTGAATTTCCATTTTCATCCTGCTCAAACAGGAAGAACTCAGCTTCGGTTCCAACATTCATGGTATAACCCAGCTCTTTAGCCTCAGCCAGAATCCGTTTGAGGTTATTGCGGGGACAGCCCTCAAAAGGCGTTCCATCAGACTTATACACATCACAGATGATTCGGGCTGCTGCTATGCCATCTTTATTCCGCCAGGGCAGAACACAGAAGGTATCATAGTCAGGTTTCAGATACATATCTGACTCTTCAATGCGAACGAAACCGTCAATTGAGGATCCGTCAAACATCATCATTCCGTCTAGCGCTTTTCCAATCTGGCTTCGTGGAATAGCCACGTTTTTCATAAAACCGAAAATATCAACAAACTGGAGGCGGAAAAAATGGATATTCTCCTCCTCAATAATCTTCATTATTTCATCTCTGGTCATCTTGTATCTCCTTTTAGGATTATGATTTTTCTTTAGGGCAGCATGAAAGCTATCGCCATATTTATCAAAACAACGTACATAACATTTTTGGGACGTTTTGCAAAGGAAAAAAAATATTTCTTACATATTTGTTACAATATCTCATTTATTCAGCCTGGACTTTCTACTGTGCTGAGCAGTCCAGCCCGCACCTTCTCCTGCAACAACGGGTCTTGAATCTTTTTACCACCGGCATCCTGAACATAAAAAACATCGATCAACTGCTCCACCTCAGTGGCAATAAAAGCCTTAAAAATCACAACACCAAAATCGGCTAATGTCTGGGTAATAGCATACAGCTGCCCTGAACGGTCAGCCGAATACACTTCGATAACGGTAAACCTTGCAGAGCTGGAGTTATCGATCACAACCTGCGATTCAAACCGTGCCGGCTGACTTTTTTGTCTGTGCTGGAGGCGCCTGAGCTTTTCATACAGCTTAGTCGCAAGATCCAGGCGATGATTAATGGCCTGGTCGAGCTCCTGGTTCAACCTCTGCCAATCCTCTTTGCCATACATCTTCCCCTCAAGACCCCGCACGCTGATAACATCGACAACAGTACCATCCGCCCAGGTGAATATCTGGGCATTGAGCACCTGAAGATTGTGCAGAGCGAGGACGCCACAGATCTTCGCCAGCAGCCCCGCCCTATCATGAGCCATCACCAGAAGTGAATATCGGTCACCCTGCCTCCTTCCAAGCAACAGCGATTTCTGCCGCAAAAGGCCCCTGTTCTCGGCATGAAGCATGATATGGCCTGCCACCGCCTCCGGCGTAAAACTTGTGAGATAATCATCGGCAAGATCATCGACATCGACAAAAAACTGCTCACCAACCAGCAGATTTTCCACCCGACCCCTCAACCAGGCAGCGCCTTGTGCCTCATACCCCTGACCCAACAGAGCGTCACTCTCACTTCCATCCCCAACCTCCAGCCGAGTATGGATCTTAAGAAACATTTCCTTCAACAACGCAGCCTTCCAATCACTCCAGGCAGAAGGACCAGTGGCCTTGGAATCGGCAACAGAGAGCAGATACAACATTGCCAGACGGTCAAGAGTCTTGATCGTCTCCGCACACCTGCCAACAAACACTTCGTCGCTCAGATCCCTGCGCATGGCATTTTCCGGCATAAACAGGTGATAACGAATGACAAAGCTCAGCGCATCACACTCATCTTCGGTCAGACCAAGGCGGCCTCCTATATCAGAAGCCATCTCCGCACCGATAACCGAATGATCACCACCCGCCCCTTTGCCAATGTCGTGCAGCAGGACAGCAAGATAGAGAACCCGGAGCGAAATAACATCTCCTGCTATTTGCGGCTCTTCTAAAATAACCTGCCGCAACTCTGAAATCGCCTGCAGAGTGTGTCTGTCAACGGTGAAAATATGGTACAGATCATGCTGGGCAAGTGACCGAATACGCTGAAATTCAGGAATATACGCACCAATCATCCCAGTATCCAGCATAACCCCTAAAACCGAAATGACATCTTTTCCCTCCATGAGAATTTCAAAAAATGGACTGGAAAACCTGCCGGAACAACGTGCTTTTTCAGATATCATATCCAGGCAAGAAGAGACAGCACGTTGCGTGCGATGATGAACAGGCAGCCCGCTTCTCGCAGAAGCCAGAAAAACACGTATTAACAACTGTGGTTTTCGCCTGACCGCCTCTTGCGACACAGTCAAACTGATCCGCTTATTTCTAATCTCTATCCCCTGCTCAACAACCCTGTCAGCAACTGAACGTCCCCGCTCTTCCGTCAGACCCAGCACCTCATCGACATGCTCAAAAAAGAGATCGGTTGTAACGGCAACGGTCTGCAGATGGCTGTAAAGCTCACGCATAAACTCCTCGACACCAAGAACCCCATCGCTCCCTGCATAGCCAAAAGCTTGCGCCATCTCTTCCTGTTGCTCAAAATAGAGCTGATCGTTTCTCCGCTTGGAGATATAGTGCAGCCTGTTACGAATTTTCACGAGCATATTCCAGGATTCGGAAAACCTTTTAGCCTCATCCTCAAGCAAAATGCCGGCATCTACGATTTCCCGCAATCCATCAAGACCAAAAACAACCTTGGCAGTCCAAAGCATTGCCTGGACATCTCTCAAGCCCCCTTTACCTTCCTTTATATGGGGCTCAAGGAGGTATGCATGGGCACCAAAGCGCTTGCGCCGCTCGCCCCGAAACAACTTCATTGTCCGGACAAACTCCTCACGCTGTCCATCAATAAAATTCTTCCTGTATTGGACCTGCAGCTTGTCAAACAGTTTCTGCGAACCAGTGATCAAACGGGCATCTGCCATGGCCACCTGAAAAAAGAAGTCCTCCTTCCCTTGGCGAACAGATTCCTTTATTGTGCGAACACCATGCCCAACATCCATGCCGGTGTCCCACAACGGATAGAGAACTGCGTCACTGACTTCCGCTATTTTCCGCTTAAACCACGGACTATACAGAATCATCAGGTCGATATCGGAATAGGGAAACAGCTCCTCCCTCCCATATCCCCCTAGAGCTACCAGGGCAACCGCGCTTGCCGCCTTGGCATTCCCAATCCCGGCAAAACAGTCGCGAATATAATCATCAATGAGTCCGGAGTGCTTTTTGAGTAGAGACTGCCCGCTGAGCCCCTGCTCCCACAAACCCTCCAATGCTTTCTGCTGCGTCTGCAGACTGGCCTTCATCCCGTTCCTCACAGAGCTAATAGACAGAATCAGACAGCATCATGATCTTCCTCTCCGGTCCGAACACGTATAATCCTCTCAACCGGAACAACAAAGATTTTGCCATCTCCAATTTTTCCAGTGTTAGCCGCTTCCCTAACTGTATCAACAACTTTGTCAACCATATCCGCTTCGACCACAACCTCAATTTTCATCTTTGGTATAAAGTCGACAACATATTCAGCGCCTCGATAGATCTCCTTATGTCCTTTCTGCCGGCCATAACCTTTCACTTCACTGATTGTCATTCCTTTTATGCCTATATCATTTAAGGCATCCCGAACATCATCCAGCTTGAACGGTTTAATAATTGCTTCAATCTTTTTCATAGCGACCTCTTTTCACAAATCTTCCTTCAACGAAAACCACTGGCAGTTTGTCAAGAAAACTGCCAGCAGACTACAGGCTCCCACCTCTCACATTCAATTTAGACCAATCACCTATTGTCTCCGAATGACCAGCACAACCAGGCATTTCAACCAGGACTCTTCTGCCACACGAAGTGGTATTTCGAACGGATGGCTTCAAACTAAAGCCGACAAAAACAATCCCCGGATTTTGCGATAACAACCGAGACACACCACCTAGACGTGCAGACACAAAGGCAGCGACAGTCGCCTCATAAGCCCACCACAAAGCAGAATTGGCATGACATATATGTGAGTAATTTACATATTTGTAATATATTTTATTTACACAAATCCTGTTGTAACATGAATGAAATGTTTGTCAATTTATTTCTTGGCTGTCGATACCGCTCTATTTCAAAAGGTGGTTATCGTCATCAAACATAACGATATAGAGTTGCCGTTTACATTTTTTGCTCAACACAGTATATGTCCAGAGGAATCACAGCCAGAGCAGCTCTTAACATTTCTACAACAACAGCAAAGCGATGAAAATAAACGACACCCACTACCGAACAATATGGCCGGACCCGAAAAATCATAAAAACATCTGCATTATCGACCAGCGGCACCTGCCTCACAAATTTATCATCGAAACTCTCACAACAGTGGAACAGACCATTGAAGCTATAAAGGATATGCATGTTCGGGGGGCCGGCCTGATTGGCGCTACCGCAGGTTTTGGCATGTATCTGGCAGCCGTAACTACCCAATCAAGTGATATTGACAAGGAATTGAAACAGGCAGGAGAGCGGCTAAGTGCCAGTCGGCCAACAGCCAAGAACCTCACCTGGGCAGTAGAACGTGTGCAAAATGGCGTGCGTGAAAAGAAGGGTTCAAAAGAAAAAATCAAAGAGGCATTTCACCTTGCCTGCCTGATTGCCGACGAAGATGCCGGATTTTGTAAAAAGATTGGTGAATACGGAGTATCAATTATTGAAGAGATCAGCCAAAGAAAAAACGGGGCACCGGTGAATATCCTGACCCACTGCAATGCCGGCTGGCTTGCTTTCGTTGACCATGGCAGCGCTACAGCGCCTATTTATGAAGCTCGCGACCATGGTATCGATCTTCATGTATGGGTTGATGAAACGCGCCCCTGGAACCAGGGAGCCAAGCTGACCGCCTGGGAACTCCAACAGGAAGGAATTGCCAACACGCTGATCACAGACAATGCCGGTGGTCATCTGATGCAGCGTGGTGATGTTGATCTTGTCATCGTTGGGACTGACAGGACAACCCACACCGGGGATGTTGCCAATAAGATCGGCACCTACCTCAAAGCGCTGGCCGCAAAAGACAACAACATTCCTTTCTATGTGGCCCTACCCTCATCGACCTTCGACTGGAAATTGAAAAACGGCTCCGACATTCCCATTGAGGAAAGATCGGGTGACGAAATTCTCTGGGTCGGTGGTCTTTCCCGTGGTGGTGAAATGGATGAGGTCTTGATTGCGAGCAACAATACCCGGGCAGCAAACTATAGTTTTGATGTAACCCCGGCAAGATTGATCACCGGGTTAATCACTGAGCGGGGCATTGTTCTTCCTGAAGAAGGCGCTATTCGCAAACTTTTCCCTGAGAAGTCAAATAAATAAACAAACCCCAACTCTTTTAATTAATAATTTGCTTAAAATATCACCTATAACCTTCAATTACTTTGGAAAATCAGCATGAGTATGCTACATTTAAACTCAATAATCGGTTAGTATTCGGTTATTTTATCACCGCATTAACCTACAACTCACAGGTATTCTATGACTCGGGGGGAGAAAAGGAATTACATCAGGAGGGAATCACTCCACCTGCTTGACTATATCGTTATCGACAAACACGGTGTCAGGGGCAGATATTCAATGGGCCGGACACTCGACGTCAGCGAGAATGGGCTCAAGCTGGAAACCAATCAGCCTCTGGCTTTGGGAGATACCCTTATAATCACCATCGGACTAGAGGAAGACCTTATTGATATTCATGGTGATATAGCTTATTCCAAACCGGAATCAGGCCTCTATATTACCGGAATTAAGTTCTCAGAAATCTCCGATGAAGGCAGAAGAATATTCAAGAAATATTCAGAGGCCTTTACTCAAGTGAAACGCTCAGGAGGTATTGACTAGTCACCAGACTCCATGATGAAAACAGCTGACATGTCCACAAAACCGGACCAGCCTTCAACCCAACAGTTCCCTGCACCTATACAGCTTAAGCGCCCTGTTCATCCCGCCCAAAATCATCATCAAAACGGACGATATCATCTTCACCCAGATAACTGCCTATCTGAACCTCAATCAGCTCAAGAGCAATTGTGCCCGGATTTTCAAGACGGTGCGTAACACCTGCAGGAATATAGGTTGACTGATTCTCATGCAGTAAAAAAGTCGAATCGCCGTTGGTGATTCTGGCAGTTCCCGTAACCATAACCCAATGCTCATGCCTGTGATGATGCATCTGCAGAGAGAGCCTGGCTCCCGGCTTCACGGTGATCCGCTTCATCTGATACCGATCCTGCTCTTCCAAAACAGTATAACTACCCCAGGGACGATAGACTGTTCGATGATACCTGTATTCTTTCCGTTTATTTTGCTTCAGACGACGAACAATCTTCTTTACATCCTGAGATCTTCCCAGAGGAGCCACCAAAACAGCGTCATCGGTATCCACAACGAGGGTGTCTTTCAAACCAACCGCGGCCACAAGCTTGTTGCCGGCCCGAATCAGACAGTTTGAATTCTGCTCACCGACCACATCACCACTGCACACATTGCCCTCATCATCCTTTTCTGACACATCCCACAGGGCCTGCCAGGAACCGATATCGGACCAGCCAAGGTCGGCGGCAACAACTGCAGCATTTTCAGTCTTTTCCATCAAGGCGTAATCAATTGAGTCATCTGGGCATCTCTCCATCTCAACACGGTCGAGCCTGAAGAATGAGCCGTCTTTTTTCCCGGACTCAACAGCATTTCTCATACACGCCAGGACTTCTGGTGCATGTTTCTCCATCTCCTTCTGGAAGTACTTTACCGAAAAGGCAAACATACCGCTATTCCAGTAATAATTGCCTTTGTCAAGATATCCTGCAGCTGTCTTGGCATCCGGTTTTTCACAGAAGGATTCAACCTTATTACCCTCTCCCTTCTCGATATATCCATACCCGGTTTCCGGGTAGAGCGGCTGGATGCCAAAAGTGACAATAGACCCTTTACAGGCCAATTCAGCGGCACCCTGCACCGCCTGCTGAAATTGCTCCTCTTTCGTTATCAAGTGATCAGCCGGCAAGACCAGCATAACAGCATCATTTCCACCTACCTGTGAACAATACTCTACAGCAGCGCAGGCGGCTGGTGCCGTATTGCGCCCAACCGGCTCAAGAATAATTGTAAATTCCTCTATCGCTTTAAGCTCTTCTAGTTGACTCCTGGTAATAAACCGATGCTCTTCTCCCACGACAACCAATGGCGGCAGAATATTATCCAACTTGAAGATTCGCAGGAGCGTTGTCTGCAGCAGCGAGGTGTTTTCCGTCAACTGCAGGAGCTGTTTTGGGTAGAGTTCCCGGGAAAGGGGCCATAACCTTGACCCTGTTCCACCGGCAAGAATGACAGGCTGAATTGTATTCACTTCTATCCTCATTTTTTATGTTTTTATCCGTGAATCAGTAAGCATATGCAACCTAAATTCACGAAGAGTATCGCTGAATAACTGTTAAAATCTCGTCCGTTTTTTTTGTCAGCAAGTCTTTATCCCCCCTGCTTTCCACGTTGAGACGCAACAGTGGCTCGGTATTTGACTTACGCACATTGAAACGGAAATTATCAAAAGAAACGGATAAACCGTCTATTTTCTCAATTGTACCATGGCCATACAGTCTTTCAAGCTCCGTGATCACTTCATCCGGATCATTGACTACTGAATTGATCTCCCCCGAAACCGGAAACGAACTGATCATATCCTCTACAAGTTCTGAAAGAGATAGAGATTGTCGGGAGAGCAATGAACAGACCAGCAACCAGGAAATCATACCTGAATCACAATATCCAAAATCACGAAAATAGTGATGGGCCGACATTTCCCCGCCGTAGACAGCATCTTCCAACCGCATCCTTTCTTTGATATAGGAGTGTCCAGTCCTGCAAATGACCGGCCTGCCACCGGCTTCTTGAATCAACTTCTCAGTATTCCAGGTGCACCTTGGGTCATACAACACAGCACCTCCGGGCTCTTTAGCCAACAACTCCAGGGCAAGCAAACCAACAATATAGTATCCTTCAATAAATCTGCCCGTTTCATCCCAGAAAAAACAGCGATCAAAGTCACCGTCCCAACCGATGCCGAGGTCCGCACCGGACTCAAGCACCATCTTACCTGTTTCCTGCCGCTGATCAGGCAGTAGAGGGTTCGGCACACCATTGGGGAAAGAGCCGTCAGGTGTGTGATGCATCTTTATAAAGGTACAGGGAAGTTTTTTTTCCAGAAGATCAACAACTGGACCGGCGCAGCCATTACCGCTATTCACCACGATTGTGAGAGGCTTGAGTTTATCAACATCAATATATCCCAACAGATGGTCGATGTAAGTATCCTTACCACTACTTTTTGTTTCCCTGCCCTTTGGTGTTGCACTGTTTGGAAAATCATTTCCAGCAACAAGCTCGGCCATTCTGGCTAAGCCGGACTCACCGGTTACCGGCCTTGCCCCTTTGGTCACAAGCTTCATGCCGTTATAATCGGAAGGGTTATGGCTGGCTGTTATTACAATGCCTCCATCCACTCCTTCATCTTCCAGACTGAAGACGGCATGATATATCTCTTCCGTTCCACACAAACCGATATTAATTACATCACTGCCTGAGTCACATAATCCCCTGACAAGCTCTCTGGACAGCTCCTCACTGGAGAGGCGAATATCAAAACCAACCACGACCTTTTTAGCTCCATACACCTGGACAAACGCTCTTCCAACAAGATAGGCAATAGATGGGTTCAGCTCGTCTGGAACCCTGCCACGAATATCGTATGACTTAAAACAGGCAAGTGGTTTCTTTTCAGTTTTCATTTTCTTTTTTAATGAAGGATCAGTATAATAAAACTGTTGGGAATCAATGCTTCCTGATAGCTTAGCCGACCAGAAGCCAGCGAGTAAAGAAAAATCATAACCTGCGGGAAATAATGATGAAAGGGATTATTCTTGCCGGAGGATCCGGCACCAGACTCTACCCGATAACGAAAGTCGTAAGTAAGCAGCTCATCCCGGTGTATGACAAACCGATGATCTACTATCCGCTATCGGTTCTGATGCTGGCCGGTATCAGGGAAATCCTTATCATTTCAACCCCTCATGATCAGCCTTTGTTTAAAGAGCTGTTTGGTGACGGTTCACATCTCGGTCTTTCCATCAGTTATGAGGCGCAACCACGTCCCGAGGGGCTGGCCCAGGCGTTTATCATTGGTAAACAGTTCATCGGTAACGACTCGGTCTCACTTATCCTTGGCGACAATATCTTTTTTGGACCCGGCTTTTCCACTATTGTCAAGGAGTGCGCCACCCTGCAAAGCGGCGGTCTGATTTTCGGCTATCTGGTCAGAGATCCGGAACGATATGGTGTTGTCGAATTCGATGAAAACAACAAAGCTGTCGGCATTGAGGAAAAACCGACTGTACCCAAATCAAAATATGCAGTCCCCGGGCTCTATTTCTATGACAGTTCGGTTGTTTCCATCGCCGAACAGGTGAAGCCATCTCCCAGAGGGGAGCTTGAAATCACCGACATTAACAACGCTTACCTGGAACAGGGGACACTCAGTGTCCAGCCGCTAGGCCGAGGGTTTTGCTGGCTTGACACAGGCACCCATGAATCTCTTCAGCAAGCCTCACATTATGTCCAGGCCGTTCAGGACCGGCAGGGGCTAAAAATTGCCTGCATCGAAGAAATTGCTTATGAACTCGGCTACATAACCAAAGACCAGCTCATCAATCTGGCCCAGGATATGCTGAAAAACCAGTATGGCCAATACCTGATGGAGATTGCTTCGGAAGGGGAAAGATAGACAGATGTTACTTCTCTTCCAACATCCCAGCCCATTATCACAACCACTCATAAAACCATGAAGATATTAATAATAGGATGCACCGGTCAACTTGGAAAAGATTGCGGTATGCTTCTGTCTTCGGAACATGAAATTTTCGGCTGCGACATTGTTAATGCCGGCTATAAAATGGACATTTCCGACCCCGCTCAGGTTAACGACCGCTTTTCCTCCCTTAAGCCTGAAGTAGTGATCAACTGTGCCGCCTATACCGCCGTCGACAAATGCGAAACGGAGAGAGAACTGGCCTGGAAGATCAATGCTGACGGGCCAAAAAACCTTGCCCTGGCAGCGGACAGGTTCAACGCAAGGCTCATTCACATATCCACCGATTATGTCTTTGACGGTAAAAGGGAAATCCCACAACCCTACTTTGAAGACGACCCGGTCTCACCCATTTCTCAATATGGCGAATCCAAACTGGCTGGAGAAACGGCCGTTGTTGAGAACTGTTCTTCTCATCTCATTCTTCGAACAGCCTGGCTCTATTCCGCCCATGGGCCAAATTTCCTCAAAACCATGCTGCGGCTGGCCTGTCAAGACAGCAAAAGGGAGCTAAAGGTCGTAAATGACCAATATGGCTCGCTAACCTGGAGCCATACCCTTGCCCGGCAAATTGAGGCGCTTATAAACTCAGATTTAACCGGCATTTTCCATACAACTGCCGAAGGCTATTCATCCTGGTATGAAGGGGCCTGTTACTTTCTGGATCGGATGGGAGTGAGTTACACAATGACCCCCTGCACCACGGCAGAATATCCAACCCCGGCAGCGCGACCCGCCAACTCAATCCTTGAGAATGCACGGCTGAAAGAGGCGGGACTTAACGTCTTTGACGACTGGAAACGTGATATTGATGTCTATGTGGAATCGTTTAAAGATAAACTGTTGGAAGAAGCCACATCAACATAACTCTTTTTCTATTCAGCTCAGCAGCTGACAAATTGGCTCCTGTCAGCTGTTAGCTGTCTCCGAAATACCTGTTGCCAAGCCCCGGCAAACCTAAGGTTTGATACGCCTCAAAAGAAAAGGCATACGCCAACCACATCGCGCCAAACCATTCAAAAATCTGCTCATAATCTATGTCCCGCCCAGCAATATTTATCATCCCTTCACCCTGAAAGGTATCCGCAGTTTGTGAGATGGTGCAAAAAATAATAAAAAGCGCTGTGAAAATCCAAAAGCCTCTGCATGATTTTCGAAAGAGAAAAAGTGTGACAAGAAAAATTAAACCATATACAGCAAAGATATAATTATCCGAGGTACCCAGCAGATCCGACAGCTGCTCATGAATCATGAACGTCTCATCTAACGACAACAAAAAGAGAAGACAAGAAGCAACAAACCATTTCCAATAGTGATTCATTTTTCGGTGAACGCCAAAAGCCGCCATAACAAAATAGCACACCGTTGCCCCAGCTACAAAAAAGAAGGAGGTCATAAATTCAGACATGCCCGATTCAATTGGAGGTCGATAAGAGAGAATTCGTAAAACTCCATAGAGAAAGAACGTCACTATGGGTATGGGGAAAAGGAGCAGAAGATCAGTAAAAAATTTTTTCATCATATTCTCCTAAGGAAATAGGAACAACACTTGAGATTTTCAATTTCAGGTCAAGTACTCTCTCAGCAACAATTGAATAAGCAGGCTACTTGGTAATATGCTGAACTCTGGAAGTTATCAACTATCTTAAAGATACGGTTTTTCGACCAAGACTGTCAACACACCTGGAACATATTTCCGGCTTTGATGGTGTATGTTTTTATGATGTCTTATAATCCAACCCTGCAATAAACGTTTCGAAGAAACAACATGTTGCCTGGCTCGCACCTCAAGGAGATGTCCAAATCGCAGCGCCCAGAGATGTTACATTCTATCTTGGACATGGAACAATCTCGTTGTTCTTTAAAATTGAGCATTGAAACAGGCAGACCAATGTAGAGTTTTACCCAAACCGGAATTAATCACTGAAGTCCTTCAAATACATAGAGAAAAGTTGATGCCGGAGGCAGGCCCCGGGCATCCGCACCGGTTTTTTCATTGATATGCAGCCTGTTTCCAATAAGCTCAGGATGAAGGTCGATGCGTTCGATCTGCACATGGTCTCCATCGAGATTATGTGCCGCAGGATCACCGGACATTTTAAAAAGAGTCACCTTCCGTGCCTTGCTAAAGGGCAGGTGAACAGTTACCGGCGAGAAACCATCATCACCATGAAGAGGGTAGTCAATAACCTTTCGTGACAGAACAAAAAGGTTGAGTCTGTCCTGCTTTCTGGTTGCATATGCTGCCACCAAAGGTACTTTTTTACTCTCCCTGTGGTTTTGGCTTTGGGGAAAATCCCAGGTTGGGGCTGAACGGGTCTCAACTTCCAGAAAATCACCGGTTCCGTAACGATTATAGAGAGAAAGAGCTTTCCATGCCGGATAAGGTTGGCCGCCATTTCGTTCTTTGGCATGACTTGACCAGTAGTATCTGTTTCGAGAGAATGTAAAGAAGTTCTGCACTTTAAAACCATGATAGCTTTGAGCAAGAAATACATCCAGTGTCGCAGTTCCAGCTGCCAGGGACTTCATCGTTTGGGCTTCCTGCTCGACCTGCTCCTGTGTCATCGAAACCCCATTTAATCCATCCAGATTATAGCCCGGACCACCTTCGTAGGTCCCAAGGTAATAATCACCCTTTGCACTGCTTCTACCAGATTGAAGAGCCGTAGCCCTTAAGACAGACTCCCGTGCAGCCCAGGTAAGGCTATCAGAAAAACCTTTTGGCCCAGGCTTTGCTGGTGGACGTCGTTCATCCCAACCTCCATTATAGGCGGCGATTGTCAGATAATCGGATGTGGGGCTCATCTTCATAGCCTGTTGACCGTAACCATCATCCCCTGTCTGTAGTGCCCAGCCACCAAGGATAAATTGAAACTTTTCATCAACCTCCAGACTCCAGTAAGGGCTTGATTTCAAAATCCCAACAACATACTCCTGGAACAGGCCGTAAATCTCTCCACTGACATACTGCTTTTTTGCCGACACATCGGGCATCGATATTCCGTAGAAAAACCATGGTTTAAATAATCCGTTCCAAGTTTCATTACTCATCTCAAAAAGGATCCTGTCGAACTCCTTGATCCATGGCTCTTTCTGGCCCTGCTGATATCTTTTATAGGCCCACGGTTTCTTTTCAGGGCTATCTTCATCAGGGCTATAGGGAGCACAAAAATATTCAACAAAACCCAGCCACTCTTTTTCATCCATGCACATCTCTATCTGCAGCCAGGGATCAAGCTTCCCCTTTTTAATAATCCTCAACAGGCTCGGCAATCCATGGGAACTCAATCCACTGTTACCCCAAAATTCACTGTTGCCGATGGAATCGGTAAAGCTCTTCATCGAATATCCCCACCGGGTTCTCACATTGGAATGGGCCCGAAAATAGGCCATACCTGATTCTTTTAATGCCTGATAGTCATTTTCAGAAAAATCCATAAAGGCGGTTTGAGACTCATATACCCGCCAGTTATCCAGCCAGACTTTGCCAGGGCCTGTAAAAGAGAGGATCATCCTTCCCGGCCTGTCCTCTTGAAGTAGTTTTGGAACCTTAAAATGCGCTCGATACCGTTTCCAGTCAGAAGTGAGATCAAACCTGATCGACTTGATCTCTCCTTCGTATGGTCCCTCAAAGCCAAAAATAACTGAAGACGATTTAGCCAAGCCTTCCTGCCGGCCAAGAAACTCAACAACGTATTGCTTCTCAGGATCAAGCACCTTATACCAGCGCTGGACTGTTCCCGAGTGATTATAAACTCCGATCCTGACTTCATTGTCATTATCCGCTTCCAACAACAGGCATGACGAACCATGATCGGTAACATCCTCTGGCAGTGGTTTGGGATGATCTACCAGAGACCAGCGACTGTGCAGACTATAATCAAAAAGAGGTGACGGTGGCGCTGCTGTCTGGGTGTTGAAAACCCTGTTTGAATAAAGTTTTTCTTTCTCCCACTTCTTTTTCTTTTGATCGATAAAGATCATATCGCCTTTCTGGATATGAAGCCTGGGATCTGCAGGAGACTGTTCAAGAAAGAGATGATACCCCTGATGTTTCTCAGGAGGATAATCGGAGATGCCGATAAGGTAGCCACTGTAATCTCTCTTATCGTCTGCACTCCAACGAAGTGTAATAAAACCGCTATTCTGATCAAGCTGAACATTCAGACCAGAGGGAGAGGACAGTGAATCCAGACGGACAGGGTTTCCGTCCATATTAAAATTGATGAGGCTGTTGTCCGGTTGTTCCACTACGGCAGGATAGGAAGCATCAATATAAAGTGGTGCCGCTTGTGATGGTGGAGAGATTCGGCCTTTGGTATCGACAGTAAAGACGCAGAAATAGTAAAAACAGTTACGGCGCGACCAGGAAGGCAACGTCAGAGTTGCATTGGTACTATCTGGTGCAATGAGTTTGTTCTCACCGACTGCCTCAAGAGCAAAGTTCCATCCTGAAGCGTGGTGTTCCTTTATCCGATCCTCGCGTATTTTTTCCAAACGTCCGTTTACAACACGGTATACTCTTACTTTTGCACCACGATAAAATCCTGATTTCAAGACATCCCAACCGTCTATTTCCTCTTTGGGCAGAATGATCTCATTTGGCGAGCTGCCAATGGCGTGGACTTTGGTTCTAAATGATATCGGTTCAAAAGAACCACCCGGAATCCAGGAATTCACCGGCCCCTCTTCCACCGTGAATGAATAGGGCCCGGGATCTATAGACCGGACTTCGGACAACACTTTGAACTCTGCCGGTCTATTTAAAACGCTCACCTCATCTCCTGAACAGCCCACAAGCATCAACAGACCAACAATAAAAATTGCTCTTCTCAATGCTTTCAGAAACATAGCGTCTCCTTTATACTTCTCTCAGGTTAGGAGTTCTTCTAGTCAAGTCTCACCAACTCCAGTTCACCGACCGCTCCCATCACTTCATCACAGATAACCACAACACCCGCTATTTCTCGTATCTGTTTTCCTATCTCCAGCGCCCTGGCAACGCCATCTTTACCACTACCCTTATGGATCACTTCGTTTCCCAGCCGTGTAGCAACAGCATCAGCAACAAGTGTTGAGCCGGCAACTACCGTTACGGAGTCCGCCTCTCCCAGGCTCAGTGAGTGGCCGATAGTTGCCGATGACGTGCAGATACCAATGGGCTGTAAATTTGCCGGGATAATGATTCCCACTTTAGAACTCAGTGGAGATTGACCGGCATAAATTGCCGCAGTGCACTCTTTTTTGCGGTTTAGATAGATATCACCGCCGTTTTCAATAATAATTTCAGAGCATCCCTCGCTGGCCAGTTTTTCACCAACATACTGGGCGATACCTCCGGCAACTGCCGCCATTGGACCGACATTGGCTACTTTTGCTGCTGCCATCATATCACGAACAATAGGCGGGGCCAGACTATCCACAGGGATAGGATCTAGCGTTGCGGAAAAATGCGGATGTTTTACAATATAATTTTCCAGTTGAAGCCTGAACTGCAGAACAAGCTCTGCAGCCCTGTTTCCAACATCCCGGCTGGCCAATATCTGCAGATCTGTTTCCTGAATTGCAACCTTGCTCGATATCAAATCCGCTTCTGAGAAAAAACGACGATAATTCCGTTTCGTATATGATTGCGGATCTTTTTTTCGTCTTACCATGAACTCCTCAAGATTTTTGGTTTTCAAATACCGGTGAAGTTCTCATTTAGCACGATGACACCATTTGCCAAACACTGTTTCATTGAGCTGCTGCCGGATTAGCAGACATCTAAACGGTTCATCGTTTTAAAAATTAACATAACAAAATCAACTATTATTCTTCTAAATAACAACTCCATGATAAAGGCCATTGGTAATCAGGAATGATATTGTATTATATCAAAATATTATCAACACACACAATTCTATCTGTAACGGATTACAATCAAGAAACAAACGTACAATCTCCCAATGATGAATGGCAATCAAGAAACCGTTATTGTCTATACCAAATATCCGCAGCCTGGACACAGTAAAACCAGGTTGAGCCCCGCACTTGGAGCTGAAGGAGCTGCCAAGCTCCAGAGAAAAATGACCTCTTCAATTGTCACCCAACTCAGTGAGATAAACAAGGTTCGTCCCATTGAATTGACAATTCATTATGATGGTGGTTCCAGGAACCTGATGGAGGGGTGGCTTGGCAAATCCCACCTGTTTGTTGAGCAATACGGCAGCAACCTTGGAGAGCGGATGTTTAACTCATTTGCTGATCACCTGGGACCTGGGAGACGAACTGTTCTTGTTGGTTCCGACTGCCCAGCTGTCGACAAATCAATTATTTATGAGGCCCTTGACTCACTTCACAACAACAAACTGGCCATTGGGCCGACATTTGATGGTGGTTACTATTTACTCGGCATAAACGGCTCTTTTAATCAAGAACAGTTACGACTTCTTTTCCAGGGTATCCACTGGTCGACAAACTCCGTTTACTTAGAGACAATGCAACGGATTAAACAGCTCGATTTCACTTTTCACACACTTCCCCAACTCCATGACATCGACACACCTGACGATCTCAGATATCTCAGTGATCATCCCGACAATCAATGAAGAAGGACAGATCACCCGCCTAGCTGCCGACTTGAATAGTTGTGTTGGAGAACGGATCATCGTTGATGGCGGCTCCAGCGACAGGACTGTAGCCACAGCCAGAAAAAGTGGTTTTTTAGTTGTTCACAGCTCAACCGGTCGTGGAACTCAACTCAACTGCGGAGCACAGAAAAGCAGCGGCAGGATATTGCTCTTTCTCCACGCAGATACCCGCTTACCCAAGACTTTCCACACAGATATATTGAAAACAGTCAATGATCAGCCCAATATAATCGGAGCTTTCAGGCTTGCCATCAATGATGCCCGTTTCAGATTCAGAATTGTAGCCTTTTTCACTAACCTCAGATCACACTACTTGAAGATGCCCTACGGAGATCAGTGTTATTTCATGACGAGGGAGACATTCGACTCTCTTGGAGGTTTTCCGGAGATACCGGTCATGGAAGATTACGTCTTTATCAGAAAGGCGAGAAAACACCGAGAAATACATACCCTAAAATCCCAAGTAACCACTTCTTCAAGACGCTGGCGGCGGCTGGGTGTTATTCGGACAACCATCATCAACCAACTGATGATTCTTGGCCATGCTTTAGGGATTTCTGCTGAAAAACTGGCCAATTTTTATCGGAAATGAACTTTTGCTCCAGCAGCAGATAACCCCATATTCTCACCAGCCAACCGGAGCAACATTTCAAACAAACAGCCACGAAGATGGGGTACTCTCTTATTCTTTCTTGGATGGTGTCAGCAGTTCCCTTGCCTTCTCCAGTGTGATCGCCGGTTCCTGCCGCATCAAAGCCTCTCGCGCTTTCTCATCTTTAATGAGACTTCTGGATACCTCGGTTGCCCTGTCCATTGTTTCACACAACTGACAATCAGTCAGCACCCTGCTTTCAGGCGCGAGCACCGTACCTAAAATCATATGGAGCAGGATGGCCAGGATGGCAGCTTTGGCAAAACCGAGCACTCCGCCCAGAAACTTGTCGAACCAGCTGGTGATTGTTATTTTCACCACAAATCCGAGTCCCTTCCCCATCAGCATAAATGCCACATAGGCTCCGATGAAGAGTAGCGCATAGGCTGTAAGAAAAATGACCTTGGGATTCGCCGATACTTCTTTTAAAAAAGGGAACAATCTGTCATGATACTGGCTGGCGACAATATAACCGAGATAGAGTGACAGAAGAACGATAACCTGTTTGAGAAAACCAATCCACAGTCCTCGGCCGACAAACAGTAAAAAGAGCCCGATTATGACGAGATCATAAATTGTCATATCAATATCCATATATGTCCACGCTCCTGCTTATATAAAATGAACTGTTTGCTATGAAACGGTTTTTGCCAATTCCAGGATAACTGTCCTTCGCACCCAGTGCAGAAATACGTTTTATAAACTCAGTACAATCGATGGTGATGAATAACCCCATACCATTTACAGCAATTTTTCCTGAATCTTTTTTAACCCATCAGAACCAGCTCATTCTAGAGCCCCACTCAGTTCCAACCTGTATCGATCTCCAGATCCTTGGTGATTGTATCGGTCGCGAACAGGAACTGAAAACGATTTTAGAAAATTTAGGCGTTTTGGAAAAACAGACATTCCATTCTTTTCGATTTCAGAAGAGAAAGACCGAATGGCTGGGTGGTCGTCTTTGTGCCAAACAATCTGTAACTGACTATATTCAAAAATTTGATTCTGATCAAATCATTCCGTCAGCCGATGAGTTGATCATCAATTCTTTGGAAAACGGCAGACCCATCATCCAACATCACCAGCTAGCCGCAGCAGTTGACATACCCGATATCTCTATTTCCCACTGTCACCGCTATGCCATGGCAATGGCATCTAAAACCTTTTGTGGAATAGATATCCAGGAAATGCGGCCATCGCTTGAAAACGTCCAAGAAAAATTCTGTCATTCAGAAGAGCAAAACCTTTTAAGTGGGCTTCGATTTGAAAAAGACAGCGGGCCGCTTATTCCCTTAACTCTTCTCTGGGCCGTTAAAGAGGCCGTACGAAAGGCGCTGAGCCGAGTACGGCTAATCGGTTTTCTTGAAATAACATGCCAGGATATTCAACTAATTGATACAAACATCTGGCTTTTTGTAATCAACGTTGCCGACATTGGCAAACAATCCATTCGTCTGAATGTCCCAGCACTTTTAAAAGATGAATTCGGTATTGGTATCTGTCAGCTGCCCCATTCCCTGCAAATCACACTCAACAATATGGAAGAAAATAATGCCTGAATTGCCGGAAGTTGAAGTGATCCGTCAGGGACTTACTCCACACCTGACAGGACGAACTATCACCAAAATAAGTTATGATCAAAAACCGCTTCGCCTTCCCGTGCAACTGGAACTCATGCGTCGGCAAATCATCGGCAGCCGGATAACCTCTATTGATAGACGTGCAAAATATCTACTCATCCGCTTTAACAATCGATCCGTTCTGATCATCCATCTCGGCATGACCGGCAACCTGGGGATATTCCCCCAAGATTCCATTGGAAAAGTGCACGACCATATCTGCTGGAAGCTTGATAATGAAATGGATCTTCGATTCAATGATGTACGACGTTTCGGCTCGGTTCAGGTTGTGGCTCCAGAAGCATCACATAACTTAGAATCAGATTTTTTCAAGCAGACCGGGGTGGAACCACTTGAAATGCAATGTACCGGCAAATACCTGATGGATTTGGCAAAAGGCCGAAAGAAACCGATCAAGAATTTTCTTATGGATAGTCAAATTATTGCTGGAATTGGCAATATTTATGCCAATGAATGCCTTTTTGAAGCTGGAATCGATCCCGGAAAAGCTGTGAATCAATTGAGCAGAACGCAGTGGGAAACCCTTACGGGACAGATAAAAAGCACTTTGCAACATGCCATTTCCTGCGGCGGCTCAACCATCAGTGATTTTGTCGACGCAAGCGGAGAGTCAGGTTATTTTCAGATGAATTTCAAGGTGTACGGAAAAGCAGGAGATCCCTGCACCAACTGTCTGACGCCCATTGAAAAAAAGACAATGGGCGGCAGAGCGACATTTTTCTGTCCTGAATGTCAAGATTAACTATTCCTCTACTTCCTGACCCAATTCATATCCCAGTTCCAGTGCTTGGCGGTTGAGATCAAGGAAGCTTTTAGGAAACTTATCATCGAGGACCTGAACAATTGATTCCAGCTTTACAAGATGCCTGATCCCCAACAGGGCACCTAAAACGACAATATTAAAAGTCATCGGCTGGGCTATTTTTTCCATCATGGTCTCGTAGAGCGGTAACTCCACATGACGGGCATCCACACTTTTGGAGATTTCCACAAACCGCGTATCGGTTATCAGCAGGCCGCCGGGCCGGATGATGGAATTGAATTTTGTATATGCCTGCTGGGTCATGCAGAGCAGAATATTGGGCTGGAAAACCTTTGGCATGAAGATTCTGTCATCTGAGATAACCACATCGCTGCGAACAGCTCCACCACGGGCAGCCGCACCGTAGGATTGCGACTGAATCGCCTGCAAATCTTCATAAACAACTGCCGCTTCAGCCAGAATAACCGCTGCAGAAATCAGCCCCTGCCCGCCTGAACCGGAAAAAACTATTCGACACCGTTCCATGAGTTTCTTGTCCTTACTGTATGTTACTACCTGTTAAAACCGCCCTATGAGAATCAATCTATTTCGACTGGGCCCACTCAATGACCTTGTCATATTCACTGCAATATTCGGGCCGCTCTTTTTCAACAAAAAGTCCGATTTCAGTCAAATTCGGATTTTCTTCCAATTTTTTACTACCGATCTGCGCTGTCTGATCTTTGAAATACTTGACCATCTCCGGCGCACCACCGATTTTGTTTTTCCTACCAAAATAAGTCGGACATTGTGACATAATCTCAATAACGGAAAATCCGTCATGAACAATCGCCTTACGTATCAGATCGGACATCTGCCTCACATGGTATGTGGTCGATCTGGCAACAAAGGTAGCCCCTGCTGCTATAGCCAACTTGACCACATCAAAATCAGGATCGATATTGGTATATGGAGCTGTGGTTGCCCGAGTACCTACACCTGACAGGGCTGAATGCTGTCCGCCTGTCATGCCGTAAATCCGATTATTCATAATGATCGCCGTCATATCAATATTACGGCGGGCGGCATGAAGAAAATGGTTGCCGCCAATGGACAGGGCATCACCATCACCCATGGGCACGATGACATTAAGCTCGGGCTTGGCAAGCTTTACTCCAGTTGCAAAGGCAAGAGCCCGACCATGAACCGTATGAAACGAGTGAAAATCAACATAACCGGAAATCCTCGACGAACAGCCGATCCCCGAAACCATGACGATTTCATTTTTGCTCATTCCCAACTTTTCGATGGCGCGAATCATACCGTTTAATACCGTACCATGGCCGCAGCCCGGACACCACATGTGTGGGAAAAATCTTTCCCGGATATAATCTTGAACAGCCATTTTATACTCCTTGTCCCTGGAACAGCCTCAAGGCATTGATGATATTTGTGTGGGTAATCAGCTCGCCATCGATCCGGTTAATAAGAAAAACTCTGTCCGGCTTTTTCACTGAGAGCTTCACCATCTGCATAATCTGGCCCATATTCATCTCCACAACAGCCACATTTTTTACCCCTTGGGTATACTTGGCAATGATATGGGAAGGGAAAGGCCAGAGGGTCTGGAGTTCCAGAAGCCCCACCTGCATCCCGCGGTTGCGTAAGGTATCCACAGCATGGAATGATGACCTGGCGGAAGAACCATAGGAGATAAGCAGCTGTTCCATATCTTCAACCCGATAGGTCTTGTACCGTGCCAGATCATGCCTGTGATTCTCGATCTTGTCCACCAGGTGGCGCATCAAGTTGTGCACGCTTTCCGGTTTATCGGTGGGAAAACCCCACATATCATGGTGCAATCCGGTTACGTTATAGCGATGGACTCCACCAAAATCACTCATGGGCAGACGACCGTCTTCCCTGGGAAGATACGGATGGAAATCCACCCCTTCCCGAACATCTGTTTTCAGTCGATTCATCAGAGGAATTTCACCTTCTTCCGGAACAATCAGCTTCTCCCGCAGATGTCCAACTACTTCGTCGAAAAGAAGGATCACAGGCGTCCGGTAGGTCTCGGCAATGTTGAAGGCCTCAACCGTCATGGCGAATACATCCTGGTTGTTGGAAGCGGTTAACGTCACAATGGCATGATCCCCATGTGTTCCCCAGCGGGCCTGATTGACATCGCCCTGGCTGACATGGGTCGGATTTCCAGTTGATGGGCCGCCGCGCTGCACATTTACGATTACACATGGAATCTCTGCCATAATCGCATATCCAAGAGCCTCCTGCATAAGGGAAAAACCAGGGCCGCTGGTGGCGGTCATGACTTTTCTTCCAGTTAACGAGGCACCGATGATGGCACAAATGGAGGATATTTCATCTTCCATCTGGATAAACTTGCCTTCCCTTTGGGGCAGAAACTTGGCTAATAATTCTGCTACCTCTGTTGATGGCGTAATCGGATACCCTGCATAAAAGTCGATTCCCGCATACAGAGCCCCGTGTACACAGGCTTCGTTGCCCTGAACAAACTTGACCTTGTTCTTCATCTTACCTGCCGTTATTTTCAGAGTTTTCAGTGATTACTTCTATTGCCAGATCCGGGCAAAGCAGCTCACACAGTTTACAGCCGATACAGAGCTCCGGTCGGAGTACTGTCGACTTATCCTTTTCATCCAATACCAGTACCTCTTTCGGGCAGAACGTCACACAGATGTTACACCCCTTGCACCAGTCCCTGTTGATGACAACTTCACTTTTGTTTTTTTCAGTCATTTGCTTGAATCCATTCAACCGGGAACCATTTTAAAAGAGTGTTTTCATCGAGTTTCTACAGATCTACACTTGCAAAAAAAAATGCCGCCATGAATACACACATGACGACAATCTTTCTGAAAGATCTCGAATCGTTCAGATGAAAAAACAGATCTAGTAATGGGGCCGGCTGGTTCATGTTAACAATGAACTGCTCATTCCATATTTTAAAAACAGAGCTGTAAAATGTTCAACAAACGTTTGAAATCGCAAAAACCGTTCATCGATTTACAGCACCAAACTACTTTTTCGCCAAAGTAACTCCATCGAAATGAATTTCAACTATAAAAGGTCCTCTTTTCAAAAAAAGAAGCGAAAAAAAAAGAAAAATCGATTTTATCAACTAATCTTCATATTCCTGTTGCAATAAAAAACCAAAGAGCTATAAATGCCGAGTTCACCTGCTCGGTTTCACCAAAATTCTGCTGTAAAAATCCTCTTTCACCTGAATAGTCC
Organism: uncultured Desulfocapsaceae bacterium; assembly: GCA_964565605.1. GTDB lineage: Bacteria > Desulfobacterota > Desulfobulbia > Desulfobulbales > Desulfocapsaceae > CAZLGM01. The sequence goes on from CAZMFP010000006.1 coordinate 28,919, forward strand.
GTTCTTTTTCAAGGTAGGCCCAAGCATGTAATTTCAATGGTGCCATAACTCATTTTTTAAAACGGGATCAGCTTGGTGGAAATGGAGAATCGGTTCGGTGAACGGTTATCCATTCTCCTATCCGGTAGTGATCTTTGCCCGGCTCCAAGAGAAGATAGCAGTTTGGTATCTCCAGCCGTTTTGTCAAACGGACAGTACACCTCCCCTGATCGAAACCGAGCACACCGCTTTTCAAGCCCAGGATCGCTTCTTTATTCAAAACGATATCTTCACTTAGAAGTGCCTGGACCGACCCTGGCAGAACATCTTTTACCCCTTGCATGGTTAATAGCGCCGGACGAATCAATTCATTAAACAGAGCCCGTACAGCAGGCGGAGGCCCGGGAAGACCGAAGAAGATTTTAGACTCTAGCAAACCAAACAGGGTTGATTTGCCCGGTCGAACGGTCAGTGAATTATACAGAACTTCTCCACCAGCCTCGACAAACAATTGCTGCAGTAGATCGTATTTGCCGGGCCCCATACCGCCCGTGGAGATAATCAGATCATTTTGGTCTTTCTTCACAGACTGCAGCATCCGTCCTAGTTCATCGGCCTGGTCCGGGACAACCCCTCTGTCATCAGCAATGGCTCCAAATGAACTAATCAACCCTGAGAGCAGATATCGATTGGCCGACACTTTTTTTCCAGGCGTCACAGTGTCACTTTCTTTAAGTAATTCACTCCCTGTGCAAAAAAATGAGACTTTTGCTTTTCTCCGGACGTTAAACGAAAAAGTTGAGGTAGAGGCAAGAAGAGCAAGATGATCGACACCAACCACCTCACCTGACTCCATGATTGGATCATCGATATTAATATCACTGCCCTGTCTGCGAATAAACGTCTGGGGGCCGGTTATGAATTCCTGATCGACAACAATATAGCCATCATCTTCAAAACAGCTCTCAAACGGGATTACTCGACTCCCATTTTCCGGAACGAGCCCCCCTGTCATAATCCGGCTTGCTGTTGCCGGTTTGATTAAAAACTGCTTATTGGATCCGGCGGCAACTTCTCCTTCCAGGCGATATTGCCGTTTACCCGAAGATAATGCTACGCCATCATCGGCCAGGACAAAGCCATCTCTTGTTGATTGATCAAAACCTGGTTGGGGAATTTGCGCCTGAAGATTTTCAGCAAGAACACGACCCAGGGCATCGTCAAGATTCACCTGTTCCGTGGAACATACGGAGGAATGGGAGATAATCAGTTGGAGTGCATCGGTAAGATCAAGGGAGGAATGGTGCATCGGCATCCTGCACTCAAAAAAAAAGCTCAGCTGCAGAGAACTGCAGCTGAGCGGTAGGTATTACACAGTCAGGTCTTCACGTACCGTTTTTCTCGGTCCGCCATGACCGCCGCTTGTCCAGTCACGGATGGGGGCAATCACCTCCATCTGCTTGGAGCGATCAAAAGAGCCCAGACGATCATGAATTAATTGCCAGATACAGTCAACTTCTCTATGTATTTCACATCGACCGTCCTGGGAACCACCACATGGTCCATTCATCAGACTCTTGGCACATCTGGCTACAGGGCAGAGACCTCCAGTCAAATGGAGTACACAATCTCCACAGCCGGCACACTGTTCAGCCCAGATACCCTGTTCGGCTGAGCCACCAAAGAAAGTGGTATTGAGGGCAGGATACACCATGGTGTCCTTGCGGAGATTGGAAATGAAGTTGACGCCGACACCACAGGCGGTCGATACAACCGCATCATACTGGCCATCCCACTGATCAATAGAGTCAATATATTCTTTATCACACTGACGAACCAGAGAGCCTTCTGTCACTTCTATTTCTTTACCCTGCTTTTTCATACCCAGGCGAATAAGTGATGCCAGAATTTCAGCTTCACGCTCACCACCAGCAGAACAGACAGATACGCATCCTCGACAAGCCAGGACCAGCACTTTCTTGCAATCCTTAACCATTTCAATAATTTCAGCCATTGGCTTACGTTCTGCAACAATCATCTATTTTCTCCTTTAGCTGACAAGGTCTTTAAACTCATCTGAACCGGGAAACGTTACTCTTTCCAGGTTATTCTTTTATTTATTTTTACTTAAACGGGCTTGGCCCGAAACCGAGGATACGTTCCTCCATCTCAACACCAGCTGAAACAAACTCAGGATGAAGGCCACGATCAAGGTGATACATTTCAACCCGCCCTTCCTCAACATCAAGCTCAGCTAACGCTTCCCGAACAGCTCCGACTCTCTTTGCCGCCCGAACAGAACCCTTCACATTGTGACAACCTTCTTCCGGGCAACCTACTACATAAACACCATCAGCACCCTCTTCAAAAGCCTTAAGCATGGCTGTTACCTGAACTTTTCCCGTGCAGGGAACACGAACAATTTTAATAGACTCTGGAAAACCCAGCTCTTGAAGCTTTTTGCCGTCATCGGCACAGCCCTGCTGAGATGTGTAATGGCAGCTAAATAAAGTGATTTCAGGTTGAAAACTCATCGTAATCCCTCACATATAATAAAAATATTAAAGCCAGTTCAAAACACTTTTTGCTCTTGTTGAGATCAACCGGGACAGGCTGCCAGTAACTGCTCATCCTCGGATTCATTCAAAACAATTGCTTTTGCCGGACACTCCTCACTGCAGATCCCGCAGGCTCGACATTCTTCAGCATCAATATCGGCAACTCCACCCTCGTCAATCAAGGGAATGGACCAGGGACAAGCACGTACACAGGTTAAGCAGGCGACACATTTATCACGCTCAACCTTAGCTGCCTTTCCTTTTTCAACCAATGCCTCTGTGGTTACATATCCCTCTTTGACAGCCATCTTCATCAAGGCCGACATAATTTCCTTAAATCGCACATCCTGGGGACATACGAAAACACAGGACTCGCACCCTGAACAGTACCAGAGCATATTGGAATCGAGTACTCGTTCACGCATACCCATTCTGACCATATGAATAATCTTTCTCGGGTCAAACTCCGGAATAGCCTGGCTCACTGGACAAATACCACTACAGGCTCCACAGGCAAAACACATGTTCAGATGTTCCCCACCGGGCAGCGCGGTTACATCACTGTTAAAAGCTGGATCCAACGTATTAACTGATTTTCCCATTTGATTACTCTTGGTTTTCTATATTTTCACTGACCACAGTTGGCGTACAAAATGTTCCACCACCTGCAACTCCGCCACCTACATCATAAAAGAATTTGAAAATTTACATGAGTAAAATTTATTTGTCAACGATCTTAGTTACTGTACATCACACTATCATTTCTTTCAATTTATTAGTCGTTTTAAAGTACAGAAATAATTATCTATATCATCAGAATTAATCATCATATCTTTCCGGCCATGAGTAAACCCTTAAAAACTCAAATCTCTCCGACAACTGCTTTCTTCTTTTAAGAAATCATTCATCCTCTATTAAACGAACATGATCAATATATAAAACCCTTTTCTCTTTGAGCTTACCAACAAAAAGAGTGAAGTCATTTACTCTTGCCAAATCCATCAACCTGCCCTTAGGGCCATTTTGAATGTGAACCATTGGTATTATGATTTCATTCCAACCTGCTTTTAGCGTCGTCTTTCCATTAAAGCGGTTGCCGGCTGACTGGTTTTCACCTTGATGCTGAGCGTCATGCACACGATAATACAGTTCAGCTTTTTGATCTGGATTATATATATTAAAAGCAAGTCCCCCTCTCCCTCTCCAGTCACCAGGAAAAAACCGAAGAGAAATCCCCGAATATAACTCAGTACCAAACTGTATCTTTCCTGAGGATTTTCCCTGTATTGACAGAGAGTTATCAAGTATCACTTTCGCACTTCCTTCCCAGCGGCTTAATTCCAGCTCCGCCTCAAATGGCGCCAGAATGGGAAAATCCTCTCTAGCACATTGTTCATCAAACAACATTCTTACCAGTGGTAAAAAAGCCGAAACCACCAGGACAACAACCACAATGGTCAGGGGAATCCGCCAGGCACGAGTTGTGGCCGCAACCCTAATAGAAAGAGCAACACACCCTCCCGAGATGCTTTTAAGGAAATCATTCCAGGAGAATTCCCGCCCGGAAAATAGAGGTTGAATGAGCTCAACCCCAATACTGAGTGATAGCAGCACAAGAACAATTCCGATAATCTTGGAAGAAATAACGCCACTTTCAGGTTTCCAGTATCTATCCAACAGGTACACAACAAAAAAGAAATAGAAAAAGTGCGCCAAATCCCATAACTCTATTATCGAACGCTGGCTCGCCTCCCTGCTGATCGGGATGAAAAAAAGAGGAAATAAACAAGCAAGTAGAAGAACAGGAACTTTTTTTAACACTGTAAAATCTCTCCTGTGGTCACTGGTACCTCTATATACTGTAATGACATCTCAACACATTGTATCATTTGAAATGATTGAGCTTGAGGAACATAGAGAATAGCAGTGACATTGCTCTTCTGCACTGAAATTTACTGTTTGGTCTTCTTCTAAAGAACAAATTCGTCATAAAGGCCATTGAACAATATTCTTTCAACTTGAACAGGTCTTCCTGTCGAGATACTGATCATCTAAATAGAGTGACAGCCTATATGGAGCTGGAATCAATACTGTGAATGCTATTTACAACTCATCCCCAATTAACTATAACAAATTTTGACTACCCGAAAAGATCAGACAGACAGAGGCTGTTATCATACAGTCTGAGAATCAGTGACAATCAGGTAAATATTTGTCTTCATAGAACAACAGCTTATTTGTGTTATATCATTACCTTAAAAGGCAAACATAATATTGCCTGCACCTCTTCTCACCTCTACAAACTGTACCACAAAGGAGGAACGGACAACATGAAATTACCCATCTACTCACTGTTTGTGACAATATGGAGTGTCATTCTGTTGTTATCAGCCAATCCTGCATTTTCTTTGGACTATTACATTGACCCGGTTAACGGCAATGACAGAAACAATGGTCGTTCTGCAGAATTTAAAGGTGGCAGAAGTGGTCCATGGAAATCACTCAACCAGGCATTCAGGCTGTCAGGACAGCCCAAAAGGGGGCCCGAACCGGGTTACAGCAAACGATATACAAAAAACAATCCCTGCACAATCTGGCTGATGGATGGCACCCATCACAACATGGGCACCAGTGTCCTCATAAAAAGCACCTGGTTGACAGTCAGAAATTACCCGGGACATTCCCCAAAGATTTACATCAACCCGAAACAAGCTTACGACCGCCACAAAGCAGTTACGGTCCACCTGTTCTGGTCAAACCAGCATGTAACTCTCGATGGTTTGGATATCGGAGGCGGAATCAGTTATGCCTTGAAGATTGACAGCAACAAGCATCATTACAATACAGTGCGAAACTGCAAAATACATGGTTCCGGCTGGGCGGGCATAAAACTTGTCGGAGGTGATTCTCGCTCAAGAGGGAATAAGGAACACACCAATACAACGATCGAATTTTGTGAAATTTATGACATTGGCAAGAGAGATCCTAAAAATGCCCAGGGTATTGACGGCAATGCCATTTCCGACTCAATTATTAGAAATAATTACATCCATGATATAACAGCCACAGGGCTGTATTTTAAAGGGAACTGCAACCGCATCACTGTTGAAAACAACTTTCTCTACAACGTTGGTACCCTGTCAAATAAAAGCGAACGCAATTATGACACCTGGGGAGGTATCTGGCTTGGAGAAAGCATGGACCAGCATTACATCCCTCCGCCACCAAATAATTTTGAGATCATGAATTCGGTTGCCCGAAACAACATCATTGTCAATTCCGGCGGCTCTCCATTACGTTTTATGGGTGCGAAAAACTGCTCATTTGAGAGAAACACCGTCTACAATACCAACCGCACCAACAGTCCATGGTATGATTATATTGACTCGGGAGCGTTGACCATTTTTATCAGCTCCGCCGGTTCTCCTCCTAGAGAGAGAAATGAGAACCTCACATTTACTCACAACTTAATCATTGATTCCCAAAAGCCCTCTGATGTATCCGGTCCCTGCGATGTGCTTGATGGCTGGCCAAACAACACCTGTCCCCCTGGTCACGGGCAAAAATACCAAAACCAGTTGGTGTTAGTGGGATCCAAGGCCTGGACTCCCGGAAAGACAACCTCAAGTGAGTTTAAGTGCGACCACAATCTTTACTACAGAGATAATCCGGCACATTATCTTTGGATAGACAACCCTCGAAACATCATAAAGACAACCCTTGGCAGTTGGCAAGCGGCATCTGGCTTAGACAGAAACTCCATTGTCGCTAAAAGCCCCAAAGGGCTCATCGCAATTCTTGATAACCCTGCACTTCCTGCCGATAAATTAACCAGCTACGCCAGAGGTGAGCAGGTACCGGCTGGGGTAGGTGCCGATATTCGATTGATTCAATTGAGGCCGAAGAAGAACAATCCGGCCATGAAAAGTAAAAGGAGACCTTAACTCTACCGCCACTCTTTTAACTCTACCGCCACTCTTATAAAACGGAGTTTAGTCCGGCAGAGATGAAGAGTTCAGTCCAGCCAGTTGAGGCACCAGTGTTCAAAAAACAGCAAAGTCCATAATTCATTGCTGAAATCTCTGCCGTTTTTTTGGTGATTTGTCAGCAATTTTTCCACAACTGCCGGATTAAGGATATTTCGTTCTCTACTCCGCCTGGACAAGAGAATATCATGTGAATAGCCTAAAAAGTCTTTTTTAAACCACCTTGAAAGCGGCATATCAAAGCCAACTTTCTTTCGATACAGCAATTTCTCGGGTAGATATTTCTCCATCGCTTTTTTAAAGATAAATTTACCTTCACCCTGGGCCAGCTTGAATTGAGCAGGCATCGTTGCCAGAAACTCGAGAAATTTATGATCAAGCAACGGTGCTCTTGTTTCCAAAGAGCACAACATACTTGCCCTGTCAACCTTGGTAAGGATATCTTCTGCCAGATAGGTTTTGATGTCTGTATAGAGCAGCCTTGATAGTTCCTCAGTTCCGTGGAAACGATCATAATGTTCTTTTAAAAATTGATAGTTGGCACCGGCAATATCTGCACCCGGCGTCCTTCCTCCAATTACTTTTTTAACATCTTCATGCAGAAGCTTATCGTGCAACCAGACAAGTTGACTGCTGATAATCCCCGCATATCGAAAAAATGGACTTTCCGCCATATGCTTTAAGGTACCTTTTCCCCTGATACCCAGAGGTATCTGTTTAGCCAGAAAACCAAGAACAGATCGCCTTAGAGAAAGGGGAATACAGTCATACTTCTTATATCGAAAGAAAGACCCATACCAGTCATATCCGGCAAACGCCTCATCACCGCCATCTCCTGACAAGACGACTTTAACCACCTCGCTGGCCATCTTTGAAACATAATAGGTCGGAAGCGCGGAAGGGTCTGCAAAGGGTTCATCAAACTGCCAAGCCAGTCGGGGAAGTATGTCAACAGCATCCGGTCGGACAACAAACTCATGGTGATCGGTTGAATACTGCTCCGCTACCATCCTGGCATAGCCGCTTTCATCATAGACAGCGTCATCAAAGACAATGGAAAACGTTTTTACCGGTCTTGGGCTGAACTTAGACATCAGTGCCACAATAGCACTGGAATCAACGCCCCCGCTAAGAAACGCTCCAATCGGCACATCGCTTCTCATACGAATTCGAACGGCCTCCAAGAGGTGTTCTTCAATGCCATCAATCCATTGTCTTTCGGAAAAGGTGTGATCAGGAGCAAACTCAAGATCCCAGTATTTATGAACAGTAAACTTGATCGCCTCACTTAGCGAACCGTTGCTTGACACCTGGTTCCTTCCAAAATCAACACTTTTTGACGGAACCAGACGGGCAACCAGGTAATGGGCAGGCGGCAGCTTATGAATTCTTTTAAAAATGGATTGTGGGAATGGAATATACTGATAGGTGAAATAGTCCAATACTGATGAGTATTCCAACTCTTTTGTAATGCCCGGTACCTGAAGGATTGCTTTGAGCTCTGAAGCAAAGACAAACGATTTACCATCAAAAAAATAGTACAGCGGCTTTTTTCCCAGCCTGTCTCTTGCAAGAAACAGCTGCCTTTTTTTTATGTCCCATATGGCAAAAGCGAACATCCCTCTCAATTTCTCGACGCACTTTTCGCCATATTCTTCATATGCGTGGATGATGACTTCAGTATCACTTTTTGTCTGGAAGACATACCCTCTTTCCTGAAGATCTCTTCTGAGTTCTTTGAAATTGTATACCTCACCATTATAAACAATCCAGAGACTCTTCTGTCTGTCAGACATCGGCTGACTGCCGGTCTTCACATCAATAATGCTGAGACGTCGATGGCCAAGGTGTACAGATTCCCGGGAATATACCCCCTGGTCATCGGGGCCTCTATGGCTGATGATCGCATTCATTGCCTGAATGCTGCTTTCACCACCCATCTGGTTGGTTGGATCAACTATGCCGTTGATACCGCACATGCTATCTCCCTTTACAAATCTGAAACTAGTGTTTTCAAACAGAGTTCATTTGAAGCGATGAGCGTACTAATACGTCGAAATGATAGTACCGTATAAATGTTGCTTATATCCCATGATAAATCAATCAAGTGAATTATAGCGATTCATAGAGTCTTGTATACTGCTCTTTCATAATCTCAAGAGAAAAGAGCTTCTTCACTTTTTTCTGGCCCGCTTCAGCAAGGGTTTCCCGTTTCTTTCGATCATTCATCAGAGACCAGATCTTTTCAGCAAGAGCTTGGGGGTCACCAACATCAACAAGTAGACCATCTACATTATTATCGATTATTTCTTCAGGGCCGCCACAACTCGTTGAGATGACCGGCAGACCTGCCGCCATTGCCTCAACCAGCGATATGGAAAAACCTTCATGGGTAGAAGATATAACGTACCCATCCGCACTTGCCAGAAGAGCTGAAATATCGTCATGAAACCCCAACAGCTCAACATTCTGAGTGAGGCCTAAATGATCAATAGACTCAGAAATTGTTTCTTCTTCCGGCCCTTCACCCGCAATTTTCAGGGTGAATTTGTCCGTCTTTTCCTTAAGAACTGAACAGCTTTTTATAAGAGTAGAATAGTCTTTGTCATCTACCAGATTGCCGACAGCAACCATATTAAACACATTACTGTCAACAGAAACCCTGTTGGCAGAATCACTGGTGAAATGATCTATATTAATACCATTGTAGATCACAATCGATTTTGATCGAGCCAGGGGGACTCCCTGGAGAAACAACTCTTTAAGATTATTGGAAACAAAGACGAGCTTTGAAGGAAAAAACGAGGCCAGCCGATACAGATAGATCAGCTGTCGACTATTAAAATGGCCGGATATTCCATGAAATGTCATAATGGAGGAGATTCCCAGAAACCTGCTGATTGCGGAACCGATTATATTCATCTGTGACATATGACAATGGATGATATCTATCTCATTATCCTTCACATATTTCACAATCTTTTTAATCAGGGAAGAGTCCAGGAAAGGACTGTATTCATAAACCCGGTATGGAACCCCAACCCTTGCAAGCTCACCCGCAAGCCATCCGCCACCAGCAACAATAGCGCTGGAGCTTACTCTATCATCATTGAACATTGAGCATAAATCCCGTACAACCGTTTCCGCTCCACCGGATTCCTCTGTTGCAATAAGATGCAAAATGTTCACTTTCGTTCTCCAGTTATCGCCACATTAAGAAAAAAGAAAACCTCGACTCAGAAAAAGAACGGTTTATTCCGACCGACACACCCTCATGGACAAGTTTTCGATTGAGTGTAAAACAGTTGTCATCCATCGATACAAAACCATGCCCGGTTGCAAACGCGAGCTTATACCCGGCATCCCGTACAACCTGTTCTATCCGGGAGTTATAATTACCGTTGGGATAACAAAATGACAGCACATTTTCACCTGTAATCTGTTCAATCCGAAGCTTTGAGCCAACAATTTCTTCCCTGATCGTCTCCAAGTCTTCCACTGTTAAAATAACATGATTGATTGTGTGTGAGCCAAATCCCACCCCCGGCCTTTTCATCTCAATCATTTCCTCAACAGATAATAATGATGCACCTGGACGACCTTGGCACACCTCATCCCACAATTCATACCTGGCCAGCAATTGGTGAATGGCTGTGTACGGAAGTTTTTTTAATGCTCCGACCACGGATGGCAGCTTAACTTTGCCGGACCCTTCTTCCAGCTTTAACAGATTTCGAAAAATAGAATGAATATCTTCTACAGAATCAAGAGCATACAACAGCATTTCCTGCCACATCACCCTTTTCTCCTCAATCAACCCAATGGGCGCAAATGTCAGAAAGGGCAGATCTTTTTCTTTGCAATACACATTTTCGTATGTGTCTGCCCATGCGTCATCAAATGTCACTAAACATGGCACCTTATCAGGATAGGCAATGCATCCATTGAGAATCTGGTAGAATTCCGTCTCGCTGATAAGCTGAAAATGCTTTTTAAGAAATGTTAATTGCCCTGAAAATGTTCGAGGAGAAGTAATCATGGCAGGAAACTGAAAGACATCGGATTCAAGTACTTTATGGTAACCGAGAACAAGCAGCTTCTTCTCCTTCCTCTTCTTTTTTAAATGAAAATGGAATAGTCCGGAATAGTAATAGATGAAGGCCAGTACCAATCTGGCAACCCTTTTAAGTAGTGCCATCATGCTCCTTCTGCAGCCGGTTTATTCGATCTATTATCCGGCTAACGACTTCCGGTTTTATGAGAAAATTTGTTGGTAATGTAACAATTTGCTCTGATATTTTTCTTGCATTTCGCCATTGATCCCTTTCAGTTTGACACATACAACTGATCGGTTCCATCTGCGGCAGACAAACCGGATAGGAAGGGCTGACACCCAAAGGTTCCAGTTGTTGAAGAATGTGTTCTCGCAAATCACCTTGTTTTATAAAAATTGGAAAGCGAATAGGTGCTGGCTCACTCCCCTCTGGCCAGACGGGAAAAGAAATGTATTTATCGACAATTCCCTTTCTATACAGCGCGGCAATTTCCCTTCTGCTGCTGTTTATCGCTTCAAGCCTTTTGAATACCTGTCGTAATAAGAAGGAGGCAAAATCAGGCATCCTGCCGATTGAAAAATCGGTGGAATAATCATTTCTACCGATCTTTAAAAAAGGTACCCTTTTTACATATCCATACAACAAGGGATCCATCAGAACCTTTGCCCCAAGACACTCAAGAAAGAGTTTTATATTTTTCAACATTTTCTCTTTTTTAACTCCAGCCAGAACCTTTTCCAGAGCATCAGATATTTCTTTGTTGTCTGTCGCAATCATTCCACCATGCATCGAGGTTATCGTCTTTCCTTTACTGAAGCTGAAAAAGGAAACGTCACCACTAAATCCAACCGGATGTTCACCAATCTTTGCACCTAGAGATTGAGCCACATCTTCAATCAAGAATAGACCTTTTGATTTCGAGAATTTTTTTATCTCCCTGCTGTCAAGGGCATATCCGTATGGGTGAACGAGAAGAACAGCAAGTACGTCTTCTGTTTCAATAGAACCAAGAGTGTCAAGATCAAATTCAAATGTTCCGGATTTAAAATCACAGAACCTGATGCGCAAGCCTGTTTTATGAATGGCAGCCGGAATCGAAGGACATGTATAAGGTGGAATGATGACAACATTTTTGTTCTTAATTGATGACAAAGCCTTGAGTATCATGGCCAGGCAGGCCCTGCCGGAAGAAAGAGAAGTAAGCTTCCAGGAGGAATATCCATTGTCGACAAAAGGAGTCAGGGGGAACGGCTCTTGTTTACTGGCCAGACTTTTTATAAGCGCGGCTGTAATTTCTTTAATGAGAATGGGAGAACCGGCAGGAGGATATGATCTCATAATGCATTAAATGATGTTTTTCATATTTAAACCGGTTGACTCAAATCGCTATCTGGTTACCAAGAAAGCTCAGCCCGACACAAGGTGGTGTCAATTTGTCTGGCTAGCCTTCGGTCAAGGATCACACCCATATACTTAACAACATTTCTTGCTTTTAGACACATTCAAGCAATAATCTGTGATCCTTGAAATATGCCAGCCAAACTGAAAACACCTCTTCTACCGATAAGGCTGCGTATCATTGGTAATCAGGAATTGCTATATATATTCACCAACCAATTGTTCATATCGCCGAACTGACTCGGTAAACGAAAATTCATTTTTTACTTTTTTATATGCTTGCCGGCCAAGCTCTTCTCTCCATTGTTGTTTTTCAAGCAACGTTTGCAACGCTTTATGCATCTGGTCCGAATCTGCCGCTTTTATGAGCAACCCTGTCTTTTCATGTGTGACAATATCACCACAACCTCCAACATCAGTTGTGACTATAGGCTTTGAAAGAGCTGCTGCCTCTAATAGAACATTTGGCAATCCTTCTGTTAACGATGGAAGAATAAAAATATCCATAGAGTGTATAAATGAGAGTGGATCGTCCTGCCAGCCTGTGAAAATAACATTTTCTTCAAGCCCCAGTCTCGTGGCCATCTCTTCCAATTGTTGTTTTTCCTGGCCATCGCCCACAATGAGAAACAAAACATCATCGTATTTGCGGCATAACTTGTGGGCAGCCTCCAGAAGAAACCTGTGGCCTTTTTCAACACTCAACCTGCCGACTGTACCAATGATTGTTTTATTTTTCCCAACAGCATACTGATGACGTATATCAGCAAACTCCCTTTTCCCCACTTCCGACACATCGATACTGTTGTGAATAATGACTACTTTCTGTTCATTTATTCCAAATCTTTTCATCTCCGCCATCTTTCTGGCCGACAGCGCAACAACCTTATCGACAAAGCGAAGCACAATCCTGTCGAGCAATTCGTATCCCTTTACTTTTCTGTTTTCACCCGTCCAGCCTCGAAAGAAAACTATTTGAACAACAGGTGAAAACAGTGCACAGAGAGCAACAATCACATTGGCCCGATAGTCATGGGTACATATAATTTTAATACCCTCTCTTTTGCAAAAACGGATAATCTGTCCCAGACAGCCCGGATCAAATGAGTTACGAATCACTATCTCCCATACACGAAGACCAGATTCCCCGGCAACGGACAGGAGCTTATTATCACCACCATTAACGGTAAAAGAAGCCACAATATGTTCATATTGTCCGCAGTTTTTCAGAAGACCTAGAATCTGTCTCTCCGGCCCTCCAATAAAATGAGAACTTCTTATATGCAGTATTTTCGACATAAAAACTGATAGCTATTAATCTCAACCACTTCCTCGTCGTTCCTGCTAGAACGGTGCTCCCAGAAATTCTACCAAGAAAAAAAGAACCCCTTTTCAGATGTCCTCTCTCATAATCGCGTTGATCTCTCCTGATAAATAGGGCTCAGCATATTTGTCAACGCCAATAAATGAAAATGCATTTTCCAGCTTTCCATCACTAAATAGCCTAAACAATCTTTTCACAGCTTCCTGTATCTTTTTTCCATCATCTGATGGAACTGCAATTCCGGCTTGAGTCTCTTCAATCAAGGCTGCTGCGGGCCCTTCATCGGTTAAGGCCAACACAGGTTTTGACACAGCCAGGTATTCATATAATTTTCCAGGAACCTGAAACGCTGTTTGAGGCTGTATTATCAATAATATATCCGACTCATACGTAACCTGAAGAGCTTTTTCTTTACTCACCATCCCCTTGATATCAACCATTTCTTCCATATCATACTTTAAGAGAATAGCTGAAATATCGGTCAGAAAATCAGCTTCGATATTCCCTAACAATATCACCTTCACCTTGTCCTTCAGCCCCTGAACCTCCCGAGTCAATTGACCCAGAGCATTAAGGAAAGTAGACGGATTACGCTTGCCATACAGTGAGCCTGCATGGGTGATAATCAGTCGTTTCTTCTTTACAGGTTGTGCCAGCGCTTTAAAATTATCCGGATCAAATCCATTGGAAACCGTATACATTTTCTTTTTATGCATTGGATATCTTGATACAAAATCATCCATTAGAGGTATTGTATTACAGATGATCTTATCCGCATTCTTGACAACCGCAGCCTCAAGGAACTGCACATAGCTCTGGAGAGAAAGCGGTAATTGCGGGTGCCAGGGGTTTGTCAGCCAGGGATCTTCAAAATGGGCTGTCCAATGGGCCCTTGAAAATTTTTTGCAGACAAGAGCTATCACATGATTGGTCCATGGAGGCGCGGTGGAAACAATGTGATTCTGCTTGTGCCGGTGGAGAAGATAAACTGCTACGGGGATTGCAAAAAAGCTCCAGCCCAAATAGTGGTCCGGCAGTGACAGAAACAGTCCGAGCCAGCTTGGTTTCCTATCTACTTCCAGCTTCTCTTCTTCTTTATCACCACTTTCCACCATCACGCCTGAGTGCTTCTTTTTATTACCACTTATTTTTCTTTTTAAAGAAGAAACTCTTTTTTTAAGCGCCAGTAAAAGCTCATGGAAACTAAAACAGGGCGTCCGGATAATTTCACTCTTCTGCCGGTCTGATTCAGCAACTTCTTTGGAAACCAATGCCTCCTTCATTCTAATTGTCAGCACCATGGGGCTCCAGCCAAACTGTTTTAAATATTTGGCCATTCGAATTGCTCTCTGTGCTGCAATTCCCTCAGAAGGCGTAAAATAATATGATATTAAAAGGAATTTATCTTTGGACATTACATTTTCTTCTTTCCGTTTGCCGGTGATATTCCCCTCTCAAATACAGCCAGCTGGGCAATCCGCAGTTTTACTCTCATCTGGTTTCCCGTTTATACATAACAAAAACAAATATTGTTTGGCTGACACTATGAAACAAATAGGCACCTAAATGTGCCAGGGCCAGGCCAACAGCCCCCAAACCTCTTGAAATAAGAGAGAAACTCAAGATTAAAAAAACAATTGCCCAAAGTGAGTTAAGAAAGAACCCTATCCACATCTTTCCTTTACTGGCAATGAGCTGCCCTATAACGTTATTAACAGCAATCAATACGGTGCTGAATGTAATCAGTATCAGCACCCACTTTCCGTCTTCAAAGCCTGCACCATAGGTGCGCATAATAACCTTTGATAAACCACTAATGGGCAGAGCAACCAGTAATGCTACAACACTGTTGATTACTATATTATACTTGAAGAATTTCCAATATATGTGAACATCTTTACTGCTGTTGAGGTTTGTCAACATGGGTAAAACAATCTGGCTGATCATGCCGGGAACAAACAGGATAGCCGCTCGCCATTGATTGACCGCGTTAAATATTCCCATCTGGCCATAGCCATCCGGCTGGTTGACTAACAGTGCATTACAAATCCACAATACAGGACTCACCATAATTCCACTGAGAGTCGCCGGAATGCTAAAACTCCAAAGTATGCCTTTTTCCTTGAGACACCCTTTAAAAGAAAAAGGAATACTGTATTGAGCCGTCTTATCACGAAGAGCCAGATGGTTGAGGAGTAAATTAACAGCCATACTGGCAGCGAGTGCCCAAACAGCACCCTGCAAACCAAAATAATAGACTCCTCCTATAAACAGAGGGAAAGAGATGAGCCCAGCCTGCAAGTTGACCTTTGCAATAGCCTTAAACGCTTCAAATCCCGTCAATGCCCCGATCAAGGCTCCATTAAGGGCATTAATAAAGAGAATAACAGCGCCAATACGCAATTCACCGGCAAGATGTGGCGCATTAATAGAATTTGAGGCGATCAAGGGGGCAAAGATCAAAATCCCGATCATGACCAGCAGGCCCGTCACCCCGGCAAATAATATTGAAAAAGCAATAATACGACCGGTGCGATCCGGATCGACTTCCTTATACTCCGCAACATATTTAACTGCCGTCATTCCCAGGCTAAAGCCTGCAAAAATCAAGAACATCTCTACTGTCGAGCGGATGATCCCAAACTCACCATACACATCACGGCCAAGAATCCTGGCAATGACAATCGATGCCACTAACAGCAGTGCCCGGGAGATAACTGCTCCGGCAACCGACCAGAACATTCCCTTCGCCATGCGATAGCCTAACGGTGACTCTTTAATGCGTTTATAGTATTGACGTAGAATGGAACGGCCGGCTGAAAAGAGTGGGATCTGTTCCATGATATTACTTCGATGAGTCCTTTTCAGGTGTGCCCATCTGTTCAAGCCCATTGCTAAGAAGGTCTTCTATTATTCGCCGACAGGCCTGCCCATCACCATAGGGATTGTGGGCGAAACTGATGGTGTTGTAATACTCTTGATCATCAAGCAGTTGATGTGCCGCACCAATAATCTTATCCATATTCGAACCCACCAGTCGTACAGTGCCGGCCTCCACTGCTTCAGGACGTTCAGTTGTGTTTCTCATGACCAGCACAGGTTTTCCCAGCGTTGGGGCTTCTTCCTGAATACCGCCCGAGTCTGTTAAAATGATGTGAGAACGGCGCATTAAATAGACAAATGGCAGGTAATCGACCGGATCAATCAAGTATATGTTCTCTTTGTTGCCCAGAATCCGTTTTACAGGTTCCTGCACATTGGGATTTAAGTGCACCGGATAGACAATCTGGATATCACTACGTTTGGAGATCTCAAGCAGTGCCTGGCAGATATCCTCAAACCCTTTGCCAAAGCTTTCCCTGCGATGACCGGTTACAAGCACAAGACGCTTATCATCATTTAGAAATGGAAATGCTTCTGCAAGTTTTTGCTGCAGCGTTCTGTCTTGGCTCAATTTGTCATCAACCCAGAGTAAGGCATCAATAACTGTGTTTCCGGTAACCAGGATCTGGCTTTTGGGTACATTTTCCCTGATCAGATTATCACGTGCCCCCGATGTGGGAGCATAATGACGATCCCCAATTCCAGCAGTTAGTTTACGATTTATCTCTTCAGGCCAGGGGGCATAAATATTCCCTGTTCGCAAGCCTGCTTCCACATGACCAACCGGTATCCGGTTATAGTAAGAGGCCAGGCTGGCGGCCAGTGTGGTGGTCGTATCTCCATGGACCAAAACGCGGTCCGGTCTGAATTCCTCCAACACATTATCGAGAAGTTTGAGGACATTGCAGGTGATCTCCACAAGCCCCTGACCCTCTTTCATAATATCGAGATCGTAATGGGGACTGATTTCAAAAAGAGCCAGAACCTGGTCCAACATCTCTCGGTGCTGGGCGGTAACACACAGACGTGATTCAATTTCTTCTACTAAAGAGAGTGCCTGAACCAGTGGAGCCATTTTAATAGCTTCCGGACGTGTGCCAAAGACAGTGAGTATTTTCAATTTTTTCATATATTTGATAACCCAGTAAGCTCAGCCTGACACGAGGTATTGTCAATTTACCCAGCTGGCCTTTGGTCAAAGATCATTCATTAATCGATGACAGCATCTATATTTTCAAACTTTTATTTACCCTGAGACACATTTAAACCCTAACCCAGGACCCTTGAAATACGCCAGCCAATTGGACAACACCTCTTTTTCAGCCCAGAATGAGGATCACTGGTAATCAGGTTCATATTTGAAGAGTACCTGGTTTATCTTCTTGCTGAAGCTTCTACTTGAATTGAAGCGCAATTTATAGGTAAAATTATAATTTCCACCCCTGTTTCGGGCTTATGGAAAGTATTTTACTAACTGGGGCCCTATCATCTTGGTCATCCTCAAAGGCAGTTTTTTCCAGATATTTATCATCAACGAGTATTTATCTCGTGCAGTCGAGGGTGTTGCTGGTTTACCTGAATCCGACCAGTATTGAAAGTAGAGCTGTTTTTCTTCCGCATTGAAATATTTCTTAAAATTCGCCGGCCCCGAATTTTTCGTTGACCGACCAAAGTCTATACTCGTCAAACCAAGATCTTTTGCTATTTTTATTACTTCCCAAGTCAATAAATAATTGGCCAGCTCCTTTCTATAGCGGTTAGGGTAGCCGCCCCAGGCGAGATAATAGGTGTCCTTATAAATAAAACTGAGCTTGGCCCCGACTGCTGTCTTCTCTTTGTATGCGACCAAAACAGTTACCAAATCAGCAAATGTTGAAATCACTTCCGAAAAAAAACTGAACGGCATTACCGGTGTTCCATGTTCTTTCATAGCAATTGCAAACAGTTCATAGAAATCCGGCAACAAATCATGCCCTCGTTTGACAACAAGGCCTTTCTTCTTGCTTTTCCTGATTCTGTTCCTTGTCTGTTTCCTGAACTTTTTCAACAGATCATCTTTACTGTTACGAATATCTAAAAGATAATTTGCCTTTTCCAGGTTGAGCTGGAGATCGGTGCCGAAAAGTGCCAAATTACGAAACTCCGCATAATCTATCGCTTCTCTTTTCCCTACTTCAACAGTTTCATCGATAATCCGTTGTCCCTTTTCCTCGCACTCTGCACATACACCTCCATACGAGACAAACGGCATTGATAGAAAACCCCTTTTTCCAAAAGGTTTCTTGACTAAAAACAGTGGCAATATGGCTGCAATTTCCTCATTTTCCATAAGTTGAACGTAGTATGGTTCAAATTGGAAGGAATTTTTAATAACATCTATCCAGCCAGATAAATGATACATAGAAGCCGTACGGCTGGAAGAGACATATTCATCCCATATTCGGGATTGTGATTTAAGAATCTCTATCTTCATAAATTGTCACAGAATCATCACCCAGCACCCACATTCAACCTGTGTTCCACCTTTTCAAGCTGTTGTTCTCTCTACTGATCCGTTTATTGGTTTCAACAGGAAGTTTCCTATAACACTTCCGATTCACGCTTGTTAAAGCTGCTAAATAAAAGAGATGCGGAAAATATGTCACCGTTATGAATGCGCCGCTGACGAGAAATGATACAAGTGATATTTTTAACGCATTGCTCAATTTAAACAGATCACCAGAGTCTCTTTCTAAAGGGGGGTCCTTCATACCTGTACTCAGCTTACTTCTCATAACCGATGTAATAAAGAAAATGTAAGTGACAATACCGACGAAACCAAGCTCCGCCAGGACATGAACATAAATACTATGGGGATTCCACCATTGAACACCACCCTCTGTATAGGAGTGATATTCAAGTCCATATGCCGTTCGAAAATTACCGGCCCCGACACCTAAAATAGGACTGTCAAGAAACATTTGCCAACCTGCACCCCACAATTCCATACGTATCTGTACAGATTCATCCTCTTTAAAATTTGAGATTGATGAAATTCTATCGAAATATCGGGCAGGAATAAACGGAAGAGACAGAAGCGCCAAAACGACAAAGAGAGAAATGAGTTTTGCTTTTGCTTTGCTTTTCCATATTAAGGTAAATACCATTGCTGCCGCGCCCACAAACGCACCCCTTGACCCCGAAAATACGACTGAGATACTAAACAAAACAAGAGAGCCCAGAAAGTACAGTCTTGTCATTTTTGTAGTACTTGCTTTCATCGCATAGTAAGTCAGTGGAATCATCACCAGCATTCCCACACCCAGATCGGAGGCATTCGCCAGAAAGCCGTTGGCATAAGAACCAACACCGTATGAGCTGCCAGTGCCGGAGGCGGCTGCTCCAAAATTGAGCCCATAACCACCCAACCCCGTTACACGGTTCACACCAACAAAGAGAAACACATATATCTGCACAATTGAGATAAGCAGGTACCCGGCCACCAGCGATTTAAGAAAGCCAAGTACTTTCGACTCCTTATCAAGCAAAGCGACGATAACAAAGTATGAGAGAAAGATACTGGCGAAGTCCGTTATCATTTCCAGTGTTCTGCCTTTCCAGATTGATGGTATGAGTGACAGCACCATAATAATGAAAAAGGCAATAAACCGTTTATCGGTGCTGTACATGCTCTTCAAACTGAACAGTCTGCCTTTGAACATCAGTTTTATTACCAGGTACAACAGGACAAGTTTGGGGATATGAAAGATGTTGAGAAAATGGAAACAATCCTGAGGACGGGCATATATCCAGAATATGTATATGTTTAGAAGCAGAAGATCCATTGAGCCTTTTTTATCTTCCGCACTCTTCATGTCTACGTGGGTTGCCATCGACTTATAAGTCTCTTTACTTTCTCAAGTTTATCAACATGGCCCTTATCGCTTTATAAAAAGAACCGGGCACAACTCCTTTAATTGTTGCAATACACGAATTTCTCAGAAGAAAATAGAATTCATCCATAGCAGTGTAGCGTGTTAATTTTTCAAACTGGCTGCTGGAAAACTGTTTCACCATAAATCTTTGCCACACAGGACCTTTCCCAGAAACATTATATCCCGCTATTGAAGAAAAAACAGAACGATATCCCCGACAGAGGATTGCCTCAACAGTTTTCTTGTCACTATAGCCCATGGGCAGGGCAATGGAATCGACAGCTGTTCCAACTCGATCTTCTATCATCTGCCTTGATTCCAACAATTCAAAGTCGAGCTCTTTTTCTGTTAAATTGACAAGAGGACGATGGGTGAATGTATGAGAACCAAACACCATACCTGAGCGGGACATCTCATCGACCATCTCCCATGTCATATTGTTTTTCCGACCTATCATGCCCGGGCAGATAAAAAAGATTGCCCGACAGCCGGCCTCGCACAATAACTCAAAGGCCACGTCATACCCACTGATGTGGCCATCATCAATGGTGATCAAACAACAATCGTCATCAGCACCGACGCTTTGTGCCGGATCTGTAATCATCATCTTATTGGCTTTGAGATATTCCAGCTGTAACTGAAAAGTCTTCTTTTCGATAGAATAAATATAATCCTCCCGCTTTATATCAGCAGGATATTGATCATCACTGTGAAAATAATGATACGTAAGGATTGGTAACCAAGCTTTATTCATGTACGAGACGGGGTCCAGGTTTCATGACGATTGCCCTTGAGAAAGTGAAACCAGGCAACAAGAATCGATAGATTTGAACTAACAAGAAAATAAGGGATAATCAGGACTTTCATTTTCTTCAACTTATCCTGAAGGAGGTATCCGGCTAATGCAATACAATAAAACAGGACCTGACCGGCCAGCAGGAATGTATATATGGAACTGTTTAAAGCCAAAAAGCAATTTGAGATAAATGCGGATATCATAAAAAAAGGAACTAACCAGCGAAACAGCTTGTGGCTGCACAATTGTACTGAGAAAAAGCGGTACTTAAATATGTTTAATAAATCCAGGTTGTTAAAAAAAGATGTCAAACCACCAACAACAATACGTACAGTCCTGCCAAATTCTTTTGAAGCAGAGGTGACTTTTGGAACCCGGGCGATTAATTCATGATCAAGAATAACCCGATAGCCATTTCTCACAACCATCAGCGGGATAGCAAGATCATCAACAACTCCCTGCTTAAGTTCTGAAACAAGAGCCTTTCTTACGCCATAACAACAACCGCTGGCATTAACGGTTGACCCCAGCATTGACTCCATTTTTCTCATAAGCATTTCATATCGGATATAGAAGCCTCTCCCTTCAGGAGTTTTTTCCTGACTATCTTCAAAGAACCAGTAATCTTCCCCGCTTGCCAGCCCAACCGATTGGTCATTGAAATTAGAAACCAGTACCTGTACCGCATTTGACAGCAGTACGGTGGACACATCAGTGAAAAAAACAATTTCTCCTTTGGCAAATCCCATTCCGTAATTTTGAGCATGGGTTTTACCACCCCTGGAATCCACTCTCACAAGCTCAATATTCTCAAACCGGTCACTGTAACTTTTTATGGTAGAATCTGTCTCATCCGTGGATGCATCTGATACCACAATGAGTTGAAGAAGTTCAGTGGGATATTGCAACTCCAGACAGTTTTCTATCTTCTTTTTGATTCTCTTTTCTTCGTTATAGGCACAGACAATCATCGATACGGAAGGAACACACTCTCCCTTTACAACCTTTCGATGATAAAAGAGCCCTGCAATCTTCAGCAACAGGAAGTACCCGAAGTATGCATAAAAAATCAGCAGAATTGAAAGCCAGAATAGAGCCGTCATTTTCCTCTAAAAACCTTATTTTTATTAAACGGTTCAACTATCTCTTACATTACGAAGGATATCCGCTATCTTTTCCATGCAGCCACAAGGTCACGGCCCAGAGTTTCCCAACCATAGGACGAGATGACGCACTCATGGCCCTGTCTGGCTAATTCATCTCGCTTCTTCTCATCCTGCAACAGCTTGAAACATTCTTCCGCAAACGTTATCGGGCCATCGGCAATAATTATCTCTTTTCCGTGTGAAACGTGCAATCCTTCGGCGCCAATAGTCGTTGAGATGACCGGTTTACCCATGGACATGGCTTCGAGAATCTTCAAGCGGGAGCCGCCTCCAATTCTTAATGGCACTGCAAAAACCATCGCTTTTTCAATATACGGTCGTACATCATCAACTGTCCCTGTCACTGTACAATTACCGGCATCTCCTGCCATCATCACAATATGCTCGGGAGGATTTCGTCCTACAATGGTAAAGGAAATATCAGCCATTTTCTCCTTTAAATGCGGCAAACAGTCACGTATAAAAAATTCCACCGCATCAATGTTCGGTTTCCAGTCCATTGAGCCGCAAAACACAATGGAATTCTTTATCGGCTCTGTCGCCCCGGAAGCTCGAAAAAAGCAGGTATCAACACCATTTTGAACGACCTGAACATTTTCGGCCTCAAACTCGTCTTCAAGCACGGTTTTATCTCTTTTTGAAACAGTAATAACCCTGTCGTAAGAATGGCAAACCCTCTTCTCCCATTTTTTCAGTCTTTCATATTGAACCGTGTAATACTGTTTCTTAAGAAATTGATTTTCAAGTGCCAGATATCTCTTGAGAATAGTGCTCTCAACATTGTGTTCATTAAGAACAAAAAAATTATTCTGCCTGTTTTCAAGTTTCGTAATAATCAGGCTAAGCGCTATGGAATCAACATGTACAGCAGAGTAGCCTTTTTTTTGCAACCATCCGTCAACTGCGGCAACAAGCTCTTTCGAGATGTAAGAGTCCATCATATATGGCTTAGATGAGGCAAGCAGGTTCTTCAGCCCGGTAGAGTACCTGACCCATTTACTGTCTCTCACCGAGTCGACCACTTTCACATCACAACAGAGCCGCCGCATAGTTGCCAGTCCTTCCCGTTCAATCTCACTAAAAACAGGGCAGATCAGGTCAACATCACAGAGGCTGCCGGCAACCTTGATTAAGTTATATGTCCTTATATTTGCCCCGGTGTTCAGAGGATAAGGAATCTTGCTGATAAATAAAACCCTCACTTCTGCTCCATACCATTCCTGTAGTTTCCACAAGTATTAACTACCATTCCCTTTCCCTACACGCACTTGTTCATTTCCATTGACAATGATGCAGGATTATCTCTTCAGCTGAAATAATCCAAGCCTGAACGCATTGGCTGAAACTGAAAGTCACTGAGTAATTGCTCAAATCTTGCCCTTGTCCGTTCCAGGTTGTTGTAATGTCGAAATCTTGACAATAAACTCGCGTCCTCAAATCGAGGTTGCCCCGGGTCAATCTCCCAGGGATGCAAATAGAAAACAAACGGCTGACGCTCAACTCTGTTGATCCTTGCCAGCGCCTTTTTTGTCAGCCAATATGGAAACAGCCTGAAGTATCCACCACCAGCAACAGGAATATTCTTACCAAACAGTGGGTGGGTCGAAGGTGGAAATTCGATCATATCGGCCTGGGGCAGCTTATGCTGAAAACGTGGCGCATCAGGAATGCCATAAGCATCATGATATACAGGAAATATAGAAGAGTCGTACTGAAATCCCAGTTCCTCCAGGATTTCAAGGGCCCAAATACTCTTTTTTGTGATAGAGAAACTCGGAGCACGGTAACCGGTCACGGGGGAACCTGTAATATCTTCCAGGAGTTCTTTTGCTCTTTTAGTGTCGGTGAAAAACTCCTCAGGAGTGAGGTTGGTTATTCTTCTGTGGAGGTAACTGTGACATGCTATTTCATGACCACTGTTGTGGATTTCTTTTATCAGTGATGGATAGTGTTTGGCTATCCAACCTAAAACAAAAAATGTAGCCTTCACTCCAAAGTTGCCAAGTATTTCTAAAACCTGCCGGCTATTATTCACAACCCTGGATTCATAGCTATCCCAGTGATCAGCACAGACATTTTTTTCAAATGCTGATACTTGGAAGTAGTCTTCCACATCAATTGTCAGATAATTGAGGTGTGTATGATCATCTCTTTTCATCTTCTTAAAAAGTTGCTCTCCAGGTTGTATCTCATGCAAAAACAGCTGTAACAGGACATGATGCCGCCAAGCCTTAACAATCGGCCACTTGTCATTTTCTCCCCAACAACTTATTCACTGTCAGCAGCATGGTGAGGCCGATGGCAAAAATAAGAAGACCGGAAAAATCATGAAGAAATCCATGCGCAATCTCAGGGCCATAGTACGATGCGATAACAGCCGTTCCGACTAATCGAACGATGTTAGCAAAAACAGCGATGGGTGCGGCAGAAAAAAAGAGGACCCATTTTCTAAAACGCCCCAGTTCTGCCACCCAGGTAAGTAAACCACTTAAGGCAAACATGGTCATCAGGGAACGAAGGCCTGAACAGGCAGCCACCACTTCAAGAGTCGTTTCAGCGAGATGAAGAACGTTTCCTTCACGGAATATAGGTATCCCCAGAAAACGAATGATATGCTCCGTCAGCATTGAGCCAAAGAGTTGCAGCGGAAAAGCAATTTTATTCCAGATAATAGCTGGTAGAGGTATCATAAACAGCAGATAGAGAACCGGAAAGAGCAGCAACTTCCAGTGGGACCAGCCAAACAGAAAGAGAATACAACCAAGTATGACAAAAATAAGAGAGGCCCTCTGCAAAAAGAACTCTGAGCCAACCTTTGCCATAAGCAGAAGTCCAAGACCGGCAATCAGCAGAATCACTCCACTATTTACAGGCTTAATCGGTGTTATACTCAGTTTTTCTCTAATCGAGTACACCATATAGAGCGTGATAAAGGGGATGAAATAGCCGTGCGAATAATCTTCGTTGCTGCCCCAGTCGATGATCAACTTCTGCAGGATTGGAAAATAGAGAGCCACCAGCCCAATCAACAGGAAGCCGGCAAGCACTATTGGCTGACCAGGCTGAAAAGTATACCCCTTCTTCTCAGTTCGCATGATCACTACCCGGCAGATACTCTTCCAGTTTCCCTACAACCTGTTCGGCAAAACCTTTTGCCAGCTGTTCTGCCGCCTCAATGTCGCCATCGGTCGCATTTACCATGATCCTGATAAAAGAGCCGTCCCTGCGCTTTTTGAAAATCGCGTCCATGACCAGGTATATTTTTTCTAGATATTCAGAGGCGATAATCCTTCCCCTGTTCTGGAACCAATAGAGAACAACCTGATAATCCGATCCATTTCGAATCAGCATTCTGGCAACCGTTGATGTTTCTTTGCCCTCAATTCCACTGTTCAGCGTCACGTTTTTGACAGAAACGATGCCCCAACCTCCTCCCGGCAAACAATTCTTAGGAGAATGATATCCCCCATCCACCCCAACCGATTCATAAAAAGCAACATAAAGACTGACTTTGTCGCCCGTGCTGGTTCTGTATGTAAAATGTATATAGTCATCCACACCGAGCAGCTCGACGACTTCAGCCGATGACTGGCTTGAGCCAAGCACCCGATAGGATCCTATTTCACTGGGAAACGTTTTCAAAGACTGTTTAATAGGAACAGGAGTGACCATGGAGGTGGTCTGGAGCAGCATCCAGGTTACAACAAAAAGAATTGAGACAATAAGTATCCGCCACCATTTGATATTGTTTGCCGTGTTTTTCATCAAATTTAATTGCCTGTGGCTCACCAGCGAAAGAGTTCTTTTTCAGCTTCAAAAGTCAGATAAACGCGTGACTCCTCAAAATCCCCACCTTGCTGCTCAGAATCAAAATGTGTGTATCGATATCCCAAAGACACGGTGTAATAACGCCAAAAAGAGTAATTCAACCTGACACCGGCAGAGTACTGATATTCGTAATACTGCTCATTGTCTGCCTCATCGGTATCTGTTGTTTCCGGATCATCAAGGGTGATCACTTCCCTGAGATCCCCTCGATATGAACCGGACAGAATAAGAAACAGATCCCTGTGTGCCTGAAATCTTAACTCGGATCGGGCAACATAAAAGTCGGTCAATGTTTCCTCATCCACACTGGAAAGCATATCGACTTCATTACCTTTTTGAAAGCTGATCATAAAGCTGCCTCTCTCAAAACGGTAATTGAGTCGAGCCTCACTATTATATCCCCATTCTCCGTCACGCTCATCCGGCTCCACCAGGCTCGGGCCTCCAGAAAGCAGAACAGTTAAATTTTCTGTTAATTCACCTTCCCAGCCGATGGTCATTTCCTCAATTACAAAGTCATCACGCTGATAGGCATCAAACTCATATCGATGATAGCTGTAAGTGATAAAAAACGGGTTTCGGGGCCATATCTCGGCATCAATACGGATCTCACCTACGCTGTGGTCCAATAGGACAATACCGTCATCAGGATTGTATTCATCTATTTCGATTGGAATTGTTGGAAAATATTCACCTTCAGTGTAATTGAGAACACCACTCATCTTCCAGCGTCGATTCAATCTATAGGAAAGGGTGGTGTAAGCCGATTGAACATCAATATCCTGATAGCGCCCTCTTTGAGCCGTCGCCGGAGTTGTTTCCTGCTCCTGGTCACTCTCAGACGTCTCTATCTCCTCATCATGTCTCATTATCGTATTTGAATAGCCGATGGAGAAAACACTATCTTCAAGGTAGGAATATTGGCTTGAAATCTGGAATTCATTTCTCCAGAATTTCTCCTGGCTGAATTCATTGCTGTCACTGCTCCCGGAGCTCGATTCTGCGCTGGTAGTCGTGGTAGACGTTTCAGTGGTGGTACTGTCCTCTTCTGTTCCAATGTCCTGATAATCGGCAGCAACGTAGGTGTTTGTTGCCCGAACAGTCCAGACTCTGCTCATCTGACGATAGACACTCACTTCGAGTTCATGGTCGACATCTTCTGCTTCTAACTCGTAATCGTATGAGTAGCTTGGCCGATAGTGAATTTCCAGGCCGTCTCTTTCACCTTGATTTCTATAGACAAGAACGGGGGAGATGCGAATTTCGCGGGCATACTCACTGGTTTCTTCGCTGGTCTGAGTGCTGGTCTCAGTTGAGGTTGTATCATCTGTGGAATCGGTAGCCGGGTCGGCCTCGCTCTCTCTATCCACATAATGATAATCGACACTGACACCACCTTCAACAATCTGGGTCCTGGCCATTGCTTTATCGCATAACCAGATAACTCCAATCATCGATAGGATAATTTTCGCTATCTTCAGCACCTGGTTTTCCCCGCTGAAACGAACTCTTTAGGGTACCTTGAAAAATTAGAATTTTCGTTCAAAATCAAGGCGAGTGAAAAATATTACCACAGGCATATGGTTGATATTCCGAGGATAACATTTTTCTCACAACGAAGCTTTTGGGCGAAAAGGCAATTTTTCAAGGTGACCTTTACACATTCAGTTCAAACCGCAGCCGGGTTATGATCAACCCAAACTACGTCTTTAGCCATCAATGGACAACAATAACATCGTTGGGTTGAATGATAATATTCCTTTCAAGGTCATCTCCGTCGAGAAAATCATCATAATCAAATTCCAAAATATTATCTTCAAACAGCCTCTCGTCAATTCCGGTCAATTTTTCTCTGATGACAGTAATATCCGAGTTCGCCCATTCGGTAAATCCTCCACAATTGGCAACGGCCTGCACCAGGCTGACAGGATAACTAATTTTGTATACACCGGGTCGAGCCACTTTTCCCATAACAGTGTATCGATGGCTGTTACTTTGAACCAGCACCGTTGTCACAATGGGATCATCAATGGCCGTCTGAAAGAGAACTTTAAGATAGTCGGCAAGCTGGGTCAGCGTCATACCGGCGACCTCAACATCACCGATATGACTCAGCGATATTCTACCGTCTATTCTCACTATGATCGATCCCTGGGCTCTTCCTGACTGGCCTTCTTCTGAGTCAACATTTGCTCCAGCGGCCATTGACCCCTCTCCATATACACTGACAGCGAGAACGTCACCTACACCGATGACATATTCCTCGTTCTTCTTCACCTCGTCTCCGGTCTTACCCATTACCTTTAAGCGTGCCTCCTGGAGTAGCTTCGGGCTCACTGTCACATCCGCCGATGACTGGGCTGCCAGACCAGTCGATACCTGGAGAGAAAAAAATGCTAAAAATAAAACCGCCATCATTGCAAATCTGTTCATATTTTCTCCGTCAATGAATTATTTACAGGAATAAGCCAATGATATCGTTGTCGAAACGGCATCGAGCCACATCACAGAACAACACAACTAATTGATTTTGCTTATATTGTATATTGAGTCACTTTTATGTCCAAGCTGACTTATCATATCAGAACTCTTGGTTATCTAGCTGATATAGCACATATTTACTGTTATATCAAATAAATATGGCTGTTTCCAGTTTCAATCATACGAGCTTCCGCTCTCTTTTTAAAATGTGCCGGATAGCTGTTCAGACGGAAAAAAGATTTTTTCCTGGGAATCGTCTTTTTTTTTATATATACTTTCTAGCGGATGCCAGCCTGAAATATATTCTGATTAAACAACTATTTGCAGAACTCTCTCTGTTCTGATGCTACCAATTGGGTGCAATACATGAAATTCTCACGTCTCTCTTTGCTCTTTGCTCTTCTTTTTATTCTCATTTCTCTGGTTGGTTGCTCCAATCCGGAAAAAGACAAAGAGGCCCATTATCAAAAAGCCCTGGAATATATCAACAAGAGTGACAATAAAGCAGCAATTATTGAACTTCGAAACGCTGTTGATATTGATGGTAAACTCGCAAAAGCCCACTACCAGCTTGCTTTGCTTTATCTGAAAGAAGAAAATCCTGAAAAAGCGTTCAAATCATTTCACCGGACCGCAAGCCTCAATCCCGATAATTACGATGCCGGTATCAAGCTTGCCGAATTTTATCTGATTTCACATAAAAAAGATGAGAGCCGGAAATATACTGAACTGGTTTTAAGCAGAAAACCGGACCACTATGATGGTTTAGTCCTATTAGCCAACCTAGAGCTCATTGATGGGAATTACGATAAAGCCCAGGAGATTGTCGACAAGACCTTCGAAAACCACCCGAAATCTGCCAAGCTGTATAACCTCAAAGGCAGGATATATGTCGGCAAAAAGCAATATGACCTGGCTGAAGAGATGCTGAAAAAGGCGGTTGAGTTCGGTAGTGACAATTACGCCAATTACCGGACACTCCTGCTGTTTTACCAACGCTCCAAGGATGATGAGAAGATTTCTTCAGTGCTTGATGAAATGATCAAGAATTTTCCCGACAATCCTGAACCCCATCTTATCCTGAGCAGTTTTCACAACAGTAAAAAGAAGTTTGACCTTGCCGAAAAAGAACTGAAACTTGCTATCGAGACGAAAAATGATAACCCTCAACTCCATCTCATCCTGGTCGATTTTTATAAGAATCTGCGGAAGTATGCTACCGCAGAAAGCTACCTTCAGGAAATAACCGCAAAAATTCCCGATTCACTCGACTTGAAAATTGCCCTGGCCGATATTCAGTTCCAGATGAGGAAATATGACCAGGCAAGAGGTGTGCTTGATAATGTCTTGAAAGAGAACGAACTACATGGTGGCGCCAATCTTATCAAGATTAAATTTCTCATAAAAGATGAGAAGTACAGAGATGCCATTTCCATACTGACACCACTTATACGAGATTATCCTCACTGGGCTGAACCTTCCTTCCAGCTTGCCATTGCCCACCTCCAGCTTGGAGAAATCAAACTGGCCCAACAGGCCATCGAACAGGCCTTGCAAAATTCACCAACCTCAAGCAAATATCATACATTCCTTGCCCGGGTTTTCCTCCTGCAGGGAGAAGGTGAAAGCGCCGGAAAAGAAGCAACCATTGCTATCCGACTTGATTCTCGAAATTTTCAGGCCGCAGTTATTCTCACCCAGGCCTTAATCCAGGAAAGACGGTACAAAGAGGCGGTCAATGTCCTCACAAGAATGCTTGAAAAACGACCTGACCACCCCGGATTGCTCTACAACCTCAGCATGGCCTATCTCGGCCTGAAAGATTATAAAACAGGGGAACAAACCCTGAAAAAACTACTCAATATAACTCCCGGGAATCATATTGCTCTTAGCCTGCTCGCCTCACTTGTCTCAAAGAATGAACCGGCCAAAGGAATCGACGTGATTCAAAACTATATTGAAAAATCACCCGAGAGTGGCGGGCATCAACTGCTGCTTGGAAATTATTTTCTCCGATCAGGCTCTCCTGAAAAGGCTATGGTGGCCTTTCGAAAAGCCCAGGAGCTTTCCCCGGACAACCCTGAAGCCTATCTTGCTATCGGAAGTCTCCTGAGCAAACAGGGCAAAGGCGATCTGGCATTGGATGAGTATCGCAATCTGCTCAAATCATCTCCAAACAATGTTCCAGCCCGCATGGGAATGGCAATCATCCTTGAATCCCAAGATAAGTCTGCCGAGGCCATCGCTATTTACCAGGAGATCCTCCAGATCAAACAAAACTTTGCGCCAGCTGCCAACAATCTCGCCTGGCTTCTTTCCAACACCGAAGAGGCCGATCTTGGTGAAGCTCTCAGACTGGCCATGACCGCCAAAAAGGCCTACCCAAGAAGCCCGGATATTTCTGATACCCTCGGCTGGGTCCATTACAAGCGAAAATCATACTCCCTTGCAATTACCCAATTTGAATATGCGGTCTCCCTCAAACCGGAAACCGGAGTCTTCCTCTATCACCTGGCCCTCTCCCAAAGCCAAAAGCAGGAGAATACCAAGGCAATCGCCAACCTGGAAAAAGCTCTTAATTCAAGTGGAGTTTTTAAAGAAAAAGAGAAGGCGAAAGAATTACTGGCACAGCTGAGAAAGCAGGTCCAATAAGAAATGGCAGATAAAAAGAAACTGATCCTGGACAGCAAGACCATCCGTAACCGGGTAAACATGCTGGGAGAAGAGATCTCTCGGGACTATGCGGGCAAACCATTAGTTGTTATCGGCATATTGAAAGGCGCCTTTATCTTCATGGCCGACCTGGTTCGAGCCATCGACACCCCACTTGTCACCGATTTTATCCAGGTCTCTTCGTATGGCGGCAATATGCACTCATCCGGATCGATTAAACTGGTTAAAGAACCCTCGACCAAGCTTTCCGGAACAGATATTCTACTGGTTGAGGATATCGTCGATTCCGGTCTGACTATGGAGTGGCTGATCAATCATTTCCAGGCTAAAGAGGCCAATTCCATTAAGATCTGTTCATTGATCGACAAAGCTGAACGCCGTGAAGTCGATATTACTATCGACTATCTGGGCTTTGATATTCCCGAAGGATTTCTGGTGGGCTACGGTCTCGATTTCAATGAGCAATACAGGCACCTGCCCGGGATATTCCACCTCCAGCCAAACGTATAACCTGTAAGCAGAAGTCACCGCTCTTATCTTTCAGAGTTGCCTTTTTGCTCTTAACTACAAATATGATGAGGTGAAAGGATGAATAAGCCAACGAGATCAATAGGAGTCATTCTATCCGGCTGCGGTCACCAGGACGGCAGTGAAATACACGAAGCCACCCTCACCCTTCTGGCCATCCACAGTCACGGTGCCGATTACCAGTGCTATGCGCCGGACATCAACCAGTGCCATGTTCTCAACCATACCGACGGCAGTGAGATGAACAAGAGTCGTAACGTGTATCTGGAATCGGCCCGAATAAGTCGCGGCAATCTAAAGAAATTACAGGACTTCAACGCGGATGACCATGATGCCTTGATCATCCCCGGCGGCCTGGGAGCGGCTAAAAACCTGTCCACTTTTGCTTTTGACGGAGCCGGCTGTACAGTGAATGAGGAAGTAAAAGCCGCTGTACTGGCAATCTTCGAGCAAAACAAACCCATCGGCGCCCTCTGTATTGCCCCGGTCATCCTGGCCCGCCTTTTCAACAACATCACTCTTACAATCGGCAACAATCCGGATGTGGCTGCTAAAATTGAAGAAATGGGTGGCATTCATGAGAAATGCTCTCCAGCAGGAATTGTGATCGATGAAAAAAACAGGATCGTCACCACTCCATGTTACATGTACGACTCTCGGGTTGATCAAGTGGCTGAAGGTGTTGACAGGCTGGTGGTGGAAATTCTGGGGATGATCGACCCCGAATAGGTGCTTGCAACCAAAGAAAACTCTATAAAGAACAATCAGCCAGTTATTTCCCCAGGCAGAACTGCTCGAAGATCACATCGAGGATGTCTTCGGTGGTGGTGAGGCCGATGATATCTCCAAGCTGGTCCAGGCAATCCTGAAGGTCTACCGCTATAAGATCAGACGTCTGCCGTGTCAGAAGACCATCCTTGGCACGTCTGCTGGCGGACAGGGCTCGAACCAGGGCATCCTTGTGACGAATATTGGGGGCGCAGCCTTCTTCTTTTAACTGCCCTTCCCCACCAACCACAAGATTAAAGATGGCTGTTTTCAGTTCCTCAAGGCCCAGGTGATGCTTAGCAGAGATCTGCACAACAGGCGCCGCCTTATCGATTACTTGCGGAAGATCAAGGCTGGTTTGTTCTCTTAGATCAATCTTGTTTAAAACGATAATTGCTGGTGTGGTACCGATTGACTCATAAAGAACCAGATCCGCCTCAGTAAAACCGCAACTTGCATCCACCATGAAGCAGACAAGATCCGCCCGGCTCATCTGCTCTTTGGCCCGACTGATCCCCATTTTTTCCACCTCTTCAGCATTGTCTCTGATTCCTGCTGTATCAACAATACGGACCGGCATGCCACCGATATCGATATACTCTTCAATTGTATCTCTGGTGGTGCCTGGAATGTCGGTAACAAGAGCCCGTTCTTCCTGAAGTAGACTGTTGAGCAGACTGGACTTACCCACATTGGGAAGCCCGGCAATAACCACCGAGATGCCCTCCCTGAATATCTTTCCCTGGTCCGCTTCTGCGACCAATTTTTTAAGAGGAGACTCAACCTGATTGCTCAGTTGATCAAGCAGCTGTTCGTGATCGACAATTTCCACATCCTCGTCGGGAAAATCGATGGCCACTTCAACCACTGCACGCATGTGGACAAGGGACTGACGGACAGCATCAATGCGGTCATACAGTGAGCCGGAAAGCTGATCAACTGCCATCTCGACCCCTTTTTGGGTTCGAGCACTGAGAATATCAATTACAGCTTCAGCTTTGGTCAGATCAATACGACCGTTTAAGAAAGCACGTTTGGTAAATTCACCAGGTTCAGCAAGGGAGACGGAATAATCGAGAATTAACTCAAGGATGGTGCAAAGGACAAGAAAAGAGCCGTGGCAGTGAATCTCCACCACATCTTCTCGTGTATACGTCTTAGGCGCCGCCATGAAAACAACAAGCACCTCGTCGAGCACTTTCTTCTCGGCAGGAGAGACAATCCGTCCATAGTATAGACGGTGAGAGGAAAACGAGCAGGATTCGTCGTTGGGAATAAATATCCGGCGAAGCACAGCAAGGGCATCCGGGCCTGAGATACGGATAATACCGATACCCCCTGAGCCGGGAGGAGTTGATATCGCCGCTATTGTCTCACTGTGTTGCTTCAACGGTTCTAAAGATAACTGAAATGATGCTGAACTGGAGCTATGTAAAAGAGCTTAATCATCTTTTTTCTTTCTACTATTGTTTTTACGTCCCGATCGTGATGAACGTGATCGACCCGAGGAACGCCTTTTTTTCCCGGGTTTAAAAATCAACACCTTTTTAAAAGGCCCATCGCCCACACTTCTGCTTTTCACTCCACCATCACTTTGCAATTCAAGATGAACAATACGCCTTTCAGAAGGATTGAGCGATGGAATAGCACGGGTTCGACCGTCATTTTTAACTTTTTCACCCAACTCACGCGCCTTTTCCTTTAACTCCTCCAGTCGTCTCTGTCTATAATTGCCAATATCAATAGTAATCTTTGGCTGGTTGTCTATTTTACGAGCAACCATCTTCCGTATGAGATACTGGAGTGCTTCGAGGGTTTTACCTTTGGGACCAATCAGCTCTTCTTCAGATTCACTTTCAATCTGACAGCGAACAGTTCGATCCTCAACCTTGAGCTCAACGGTTGATGAAAAATCCATCAACTGCAAAATCTGCTTCAGCTCATCTTCGATAAGCCGACAATCTTCAGGACTGCACGGTTCCTGTTCCTTTTGCGGTTCTTTGGCAACTACCGGCTCACTTTTTTTCGCCGACTCCTGCCTGGGAGCCTGCTTTTTCTTCTTAGCCGGAGCTTTTGCCTCCTTTTTCTTCCTGGCAAACGTCAACTCTTCGCCGTTTGTCTCATCCTGCTCTTCTTTTAGTGCCACACGAATTTGAGCTTTTTTCCGGATGAGTCCAAAAATACCGCTTGAACCGGTTTCGATGACCTCTATATCAAGCCGTTCCTGGGGCGCACCCATTTTTTTTGATGCGGCCTGAATGGCATCGGCAACGGTTTTACCAAAAAAATCTTTTTTATCAGAAGCCATTTACTTTCCTTTCTCAGTATTTAACTCACGCGCTCTTTTTGGCGCTTCGATTAATAAGCTGCTGCTGCAGAATGGCAAGCAGGTTATTAACGAACCAGTAAAGAACAAGACCTGAGGCAAAATTGAGAAACATAAAGGTAAAAATAACCGGTAGAAACATCATGATTTTCGCCTGAGTTGGATCAGCTGTGGTCGGTGTCAACTTTTGCTGGATAAACATTGAGGCGCCCATGAGCAGAGTCAATACCGGTATACCTCCAAGATATGGAATACCCAGATCCATCCACAACCTGTCCGGAGCTGAAAGATCTGTGATCCACAGCATGAAGGGGGCATGCCTCAGCTCAATGCATTGTAAAAGCACTTTATACAACGCGAAGAAGACCGGAATCTGCAACACCATGGGCAGACAGCCTCCCAGAGGGTTAACCTTATACGTCTTGTAGAGGTTCATCACCTCCTGGTTCATTTTCGTCGGATCATCTTTATATTTTTCCTTGATACTGGCCATTTTGGGCTGAAGCTTCTGCATGTTCTTCATCGACTTCAAGCCCTTCTGGGTAATCGGCCAGAAAATGATCTTGAATATGATTGTCACCAGGATAATGGCAATCCCATAGTTCTTCACATAGCTGTGGAAGAAATTCAGCAACATCAATGTTGGCCTGGCAATAATATCAAACCAACCAAAATTGATAGCTTTATCCAGGTTATGGCCGATCTCTTTTAGTGAAGAGACTTTCTTGGGACCGTAATAAATGGTGTAGGTGTAAAGTTTCTCTTCACCGGACTGCAGTGTTTCCAACTGACCTGCGATACGCATTCGAACCAGCTCTTCATTTCCCTCCATTGTCACACTACGACCGAGTCCTTCACCCGGGACAACACCACACATGAAATAGTTGCCTTCATATGCCGCCCATTGAACAGGCCCCTGAATTGTCTTTGATCCGGTTTCAAATTCTTTTGCCTTAACCTCTTCCAGTGTCTCGTTGACATAGACAGCTGGACCACTGAAGAGAAAACGACTGGCTGCGCCATCATCTTTCTGAAATGGAGAATTAACCTGATGAAGCGTCGGTGTCCCCTGGAGTGGGTTATCGGACACATTTCTAACCAGGACACTGAGCTGGAAGAGATAGTTTTCTTTATCAAACTGATACAACCGCTCTATTTCAAGACCAGTACCGGATTGAGCAGAAAGCTTGAGTGTTGCTTTTGTCTTTCCACCAAAATCAACATTCTGACTGGAGCTGTCATATACCAGGTTGTCACCGCCAAGACCTCCCCAGGAAAATTTCAACGGAAATCCCTGGTTTGGAGCGGTTTGAATAAGTTGCTTACCAACAGGGTCGGCTATCAACTGCTCTTTGTGGTCTTTGAGCATAAAACTCTTGATGGCACCGCCATATCCAGAAATTATGGCACTGTAGCGATCAGTCTCTACCAGGACATCCTTTACCAGCTTTGATGGCGGCGGCACAGGTTGGACCGTTTGGGGTGCCGGCTGGAGCGGTTGTCCGGCGGCAGGAGCCGGGGCAGTTTGTTGAACATTTGGACTTGGGGCAGGAGCCTGTTGCTTCTGGGCCGTTTCTACCGGTTGCTGGGTTGTTTCTTCAGGAGGCGGATTAAAACCAACAAAAAGGTATTGATACCCAAATAAAATGACAAATGAAATGACGATTGCCAGCAAGGCTCTTTGCATATCCATGATAGTACAGTCTCTTAATGTGAAGTGAAGTACGGGAACGTCGCAGGTTTTAGTTGATGATCAGTTTAACTTTCAATTATTTGTCGACCTTGGCTGAACAGGTAGACCGTGGACACACCGGATCGTGCCCTCCTTTGGAAAAAGGGTGACATCTCAAAATCCGCCAGACAGACAAAAGAAATCCACGCAAGATTCCATGGACTTCAATTGCTTCAATAGCGTATTCGGAACAGGTAGGAGTAAAGCGACAACTGGGAGGAAACAGGGGAGAAATCAGATATTGATATCCCTGAATACTGTATACAAACAGCTTTTTAAGTATTCGATGAAAAGTCATCTACCTATGATGAAGACGAATAAGGTTCGCCCCAACTTAACAAGAGCTCAACTTCTCTCATAACCCAGATAGGTGAACAGTAAAATATCAATTGAACTCAACGTGATGAATCTCATGATGTCTCAAAACAGTCGGCAAACCGCCTCCGTCACCTGTTCTGGTGATCTCAAAGAGAAACCGGGTCGAACGGTGACGACGATATCCTTATTTTGCGGATATACATTCCTCGATAGCCGAAACGACTCCCGGATAATTCGTTTAATGCGGTTTCTCTTAACTGCTCCTTTGATCTGCCTGTGAATTGATATTCCGAGTCTGTTATACCCCAGATTATTCCCAGCTACTACCAGGGTGAATTTCTTCCCTGTAAATCGCTTCCCCTTTTTGTAAATAGCCTGATACTCCCGCCCTTTTCTTACAAGACAATGTTTAGGGAGTCCGAACTGTTTCAAGGTGTCAGACAGCCAGCCTCTTTCTTCCTTTGGCACGGCGGGCATTTAAAATTGCCCGTCCGCCACGGGTTTTCATGCGGGCACGAAAGCCGTGTGTCCGTTTACGTTTTGTATTGCTTGGTTGATATGTCCGTTTACTCATGTGTATATCCTCTAATCTTTCTTTACAGTTTTACCCAACAACCACGCGCATACAGGAGGTGGCCGTTCTCTCCGGCAGAGCCGAAACTCTTTTGTCCGGCATCCGGATTCTTTCTATTTGAAACAAAATTGCCGCACAGTAATGAATAAAAAACAAGATGATAATATTAAACACACAAGCCGTCGGCTGTCAAACATTTTCGTGCCCAAAGGACTCCTGCCAGATTTGCTTTTGCCTACCGGCTATGCTAGAATTTTCGTTTTCCAGCTCCCATTCAATCTCAATTCCAAATACATATCATTTACCCATCCGCTAACCATCCGAAACAATGAGCATTTCCCAGCATACCTTTTCAACTCATACAAAAAGGTACCATTTGTTCCCGTATGGCAGATGATCAAGAACGAAGATTTACCCCAAACAACACAATTATGAAGAAACAACCAACACCACCGCTGACCTATTCCGATATCAACTGGAATGAACTCTGGCAAAATGCCCGCAAACTCAAATCGTGGAATTCCAAGAACTCTTCCGATTGGGATAAAAAGGCTGCCTCCTTTGCCAAAAGAAACAAGAACTCACCCTATGTCTCCCTGTTTCTCTCAAAATTGCCGTTAAACGATTCACTCTCCGTGCTCGACATTGGCTGCGGACCAGGCACACTTGCTATTCCACTTGCAGCCAAGGTGAAATCCGTCACATGCATGGACTATTCAAAAGCGATGATTGAACTTGTCAAAAAAAGAGCAGCGGATAAAGGGCTTGAGCAGGTCAAAACGATCTGCTGTGCCTGGGAAGATGACTGGCAGTCCCACAACATTGAGCCCCACGACATTGCCATTTCCTCCCGATCCATCGGTGTTCACGATCTTGCCGGTGCACTTAAGAAACTCAACCGTTTTGCCAGACAATGGGTGTTTGTTACCGATCGTATTTCCCCAACTCCCTTTGATCCTGATGCTTTCTCGGCAATCGGTCGACCCTTCGACAGCGGACCTGACTACATATACACGCTCAACTGCCTCTATTCCCTTGGTATCCATCCGTCAGTCAGCACCCTTGAGCTTGACGCTGACTTCTGCTTTTCATCCATGAATGAAGCGGTGGAATCCTACAGCTGGATGTTCAGGGATTTGACAACCGATGAGAGCAAAAAACTTTCCGATTATGTTCGCTCAAGAGTTGTGCGCTCAGATGACGACACCATTATCGTCCGCCGAAAAAATCCGCCCAGATGGGCCATGATCTACTGGAAACCGGACGGAGGAGTATAGCAGGCAGGCCTTCACCGCCATGCAGCTTGACAGGGCCCCTCTTTTCTTTTTTAGGTTTCTGTATTAATTATGGTGATGTTTTCAGCTAAAACACAGTCGGAAAATGAAAAAGAGAACCCCCTTTCTATCTACAGCGGAGAGCTTTGAGAAAACAATTATTGTCGGTACAGACCTGGTGGGCTTCTACCTTTCCAAGCAGGTATCGCCACCCTGAACACTATCGGTCCCAACCCGACCATTGATGATGGGTCCAGGGCAACATTTTGGCAACTCAACAGACCTTGCCGGTTTGGGTTGACGGTCTGCAAACTTGCCTGACAACTGGAACTGTATACGGTAGCGGTCCTGCCTGCCACAGGCTACCGGCAGAAGGCCCAAGACCCAAAGCTCAGATCATTTAGCTTTTTATAACGAGGTACCACAACAAAAAATGAATGAGAATGAATATGATATTGCCGTCATCGGCGCCGGCCATGCCGGCTGCGAAGCTGCGCTTGCTGCTGCCCGGATGGGGCTCAAAACGATTATTGGTGTAATCAATGTGGACACCATCGGTGCCATGTCGTGCAATCCTGCCATTGGCGGGCTTGCCAAAGGGCACCTCGTCCGTGAGATAGATGCCCTGGGCGGTGAGATGGGACGAAATATCGATGCCACTTCCATCCAGTTCAGACGGCTCAACACCAGCAAAGGACCTGCTGTTCGCTCTTCCCGTGCCCAGGCAGACCGACTGTTATATCGATTAAAGATGAAATCGGTCATGGAAAACCAGGACAATCTGACCATCCGTCAGACAGTTGTTGATTCTCTTCTCATGGAGAAAGGCAAAATCTGTGGTCTAGTCAGTTCTTTGGATGAGGTTATCAAAACCAAAACAGTCATCGTTGCCACCGGTACTTTTTTAAACGGTCTGATCCACATAGGCCTGAAAAACTTTCCGGCTGGACGCATGGGAGACGTACCATCAACCAGCCTTGCCTCCTGGTTTAAAGAAACCGGTTTCACCATGGGGCGTATGAAAACAGGAACTGTGCCGCGAATCGATGCAAAAACCATCGATTACTCTGAGCTCGAACCTCAATACAGCGATGAGCCGGCAACATTTTTCTCCTTTTTTTCCAAAGGTGAATATGTTCTTGACCAGCGCCCCTGTCATATCACCTACACCAATGAAACAACCCACCAGGTTATCAGGGGGTCCATCGACCAGTCACCCATGTACAGCGGCATCATTGAAGGTATCGGCGCACGCTATTGCCCTTCCATCGAAGACAAGGTAATGCGCTTTCCCGACAAAGAGCGGCACCAGGTTTTTCTGGAACCGGAAGGACTGGACACCGTTGAAGTGTATCCAAACGGACTACCCACCAGTCTGCCCCTATCCACCCAGATTAAAATGATCAATTCAATAAAGGGGCTTGAACAGGCACGCATCATCAGGCCCGGATATGCCATTGAATATGATTATGTTGACCCACTCGAGCTGAAACCGACTCTTGAGACCAAACGGGTGGAGGGCCTTTTTCTGGCCGGGCAGATCAACGGAACCTCCGGTTACGAGGAAGCTGCGGCTCAAGGATTAATGGCGGGAATCAATGCTGCCCGCAAGATTCAGGGCAAAAAGAGCCTTGTCCTTGACCGTTCCCAGGCCTATATCGGTGTTCTGATTGACGACTTGATCACCTGCGGTACCAAGGAGCCGTATCGGCTGTTCACCTCCCGTGCTGAATATCGGCTGCTTTTACGAGAAGACAACGCCGACAGCCGTCTCTGCCAGATAGGTCACGATATCGGCCTGCTGGATGAACAACGCTACCAATCCTTTTGTGAGAAACAGACCCTGATCGAACAGGGAGAAGATCTGCTGAACACAACTTTTCTTAAACCGAACCAGCAAGTTAATCAGGCACTTGAACAGTTATCTTCCGCTTCATTAAAACAGAAATGCTCCCTGGCAGACCTGTTGCGCAGGCCAGAACTCACCCTTGAGCTGCTCAACAAACTACCCCTCGAAAAAAGTGCAGCGACATTACTTGACAAGCTCTGTCAGACAAAGATTAAAGAGGATGTCCAGCTGCGTATAAAGTTCCATGGATATATTCAACGCCAGCAGGAACAGGTTAATCGTTTTAAAAAGATGGAGGCTAAAGCACTGCCGACCGACATTGACTACTCCGAGCTCTCCGGGCTGTCCAATGAGGTCGTCGAAAAACTCTCAACAATCCAACCTCGCTCGCTTGGGCAGGCTTCGAGAATCTCTGGAGTTACCCCGGCAGCTATTTCCGTTCTCCAGGTTCATCTGAAAAAGATGGGGAAATGATCGTATGACACCATACAAGAAGCCTCAAAAAAAAGGAATTGCCAGACTTCCAGCGGCTTACTCATACTCCCAAGATGGATTATTGTATGCTTTTTCCCATGAGGCAGCATTCCGCCAGGAACTCTGTTTAGTTGCATTTCTTACCGCGGTCCTATTCTTTTTACCGATATCTGCCCTGTGGAAATGTCTGCTTTTCTTTACAACATCTTCTGTTCTCATTGTCGAATTATTGAATTCGGCAATAGAATCTGTTGTCGATCTAGTGTCCCCGGATTATCATCGCCGGGCAAAACAGGCAAAAGACCTTGGCAGCGCCGCCGTATTTCTGTGTATTGTCTTCAACTCAGTGCTATGGGGCTATACCCTTCTGGTTGTTTTCAATATTTTATAAAGAATTCATAACCGACCATGACAATAAACCATCGCATATAAATAATAGATTTTCCACGAAACCAGCGTTTTTTGAGCACCACCCCATCGTAACAATTTCAAGAAAATGGTGCCTCTCTCAACCAATATTTTATTCAAAATACTATGTTCTCACTTGTCTTTCCAACCATTGATCCGGTTCTTTTTCAGCTCGGCCCCCTCCAGGTACGCTGGTATGGCCTGATGTATGTTCTTGGTTTTTGTGCCAGCTACTACCTGGCCCTGTACCAGATCAAACAAAACCGGTTCAAGGCGCTGGAAAAAAATTTTGAGAACCTCAACATACTGCTCATCCTCAGCCTGATCATCGGAGCTAGATTGGGCTATGTCCTGTTTTACAATCCGCTCTACTATCTACAGAACCCTCTTGAAATTCCTGCTACCTGGTCGGGCGGTATGTCATTCCATGGTGGTTGTATCCTGCTGATCATCACCGGAATTCTTTTCTGTCGCTGGAAACAGCTCGACTTCTGGAAGACAGTTGATATCTATATCGTCACCACACCCATTGGCCTTGGACTAGGCAGATTCGGCAACTTCATCAACGGCGAGCTGTTTGGACGGCCATCCGATGTTCCCTGGGCCATGATCTTTCCGCACGGCGGCAATATCACCAGGCACCCCTCTCAGCTCTATGAGATGCTGCTTGAAGGAGTACTTATTTTTATCATCCTCTGGCCCTTAAGAAAAAAGCCATGGCAAAAAGAACAGAAGAACTGGCCCCACGGTTCCATGCTGGCTCTGTTTCTTATTCTTTACGGCGTCTTCCGCACTTTTGTCGAATTATTCAGAGAACCGGATCAACATCTAGGCACCTTTCTAGGCCTGTTTACCATGGGTCAGATACTCTCAAGCCTGATGGTCCTGGCAGGTGTCGCTCTCTGGCTTATTCGACGAAAAAGCCTGGAAAAGCAGGCAATTCAGACCTGATAAAATTTTTTCTCAGCAGATACTCCTTTTCTTCTTGACTTTCTAAGTCATCGCGCTAAGACTTAGATGTTTATGCATACCTGCATAAATTTTCTTTCAACTGCTTGGCGGCAGACAGAATACGATTAAGAAAGAGCCACTACGGCTCTTTTATTTTATATTTTTCTTCGAGGTTGAGAACTATGTTAGCACGAATCTTCCCTTTCATGGAATGGTTCAAGGGGTACAGTGCGTCGCTTTTCAGGGCAGACCTGATAGCCGGAATCACTGTCGCTCTTGTTCTGATCCCCCAGTCCATGGCCTACGCCCAGCTTGCCGGGTTGCCGGCCTACTACGGACTATACGCAGCTTTTCTGCCGCCTATGGTTGCCGCCCTGTTTGGCTCCAGTCGTCAGCTGGCTACCGGACCCGTAGCTGTTGTTTCACTCATGTCCGCTGCTTCTCTTGAGCCGTTAGCTACCGCCGGATCGACAGAGTTCATCGCCTACTCAATTATCCTTGCATTAACCGTTGGTATTTTTCAATTTTTACTCGGTGTTCTCCGTCTCGGCCTGGTTGTCAACTTCCTTTCCCACCCTGTTGTGAATGGGTTTACCAATGCCGCCGCCATCATTATTGCCAGTTCTCAATTTTCAAAATTCTTCGGTGTCTATGTTGACAAAGCGCCCCACCACTATGAAACGATGATGAGGGTTGCCCAGGCCGCATTCGACTTCACCCATATCCCCACTCTTCTTTATGGAATCAGCGCTGTGCTGATCATGGTGGTATTAAAAAAGATCAACCCTCGCCTGCCAAATGTTCTGGTCGCCGTAGTCATAACCACTGTTATCTCCTATTTTACCGGATTTAATAATGATACCATGGTCGATATAAAACAGATCCAGTCTCCTGTTTTACATCAGAAAATCACTGCCTTTAATGCTACTGTCGCTGAAATCACCGAGCTTGGAGAAAAACGTGCCCAGATCGGCCTTGACGTTGATCAGGAAAAAAAGAATCAGAAAAGCTACTCAGCCAACGTCAAGTCCCTTGGATTGATCCAGGCAGAGGCCAAAATGGCCTCGTTAACCACAATGATCGAAGAGAAAAAACACCAGGCCCACCTTCTTCGTCATGATCTGAGGATGATGAAATTCAACGTTGACGCCACAGGTAAAAATGTCAATTTTTTCCAACAGGGAAACATTCCGGAGCAGGTATCTGTTGAAAAGGGCATCTGGCGTCTGAAAATTAAAAATGCCGCACTTGATACAACCAATCTTAAAATGATGGGAGGCGGGGCAGTTGTTGGAGAAATTCCGGCCGGACCGCCACCTCTTGGCATCCCGGAAATAACCGTTAAATCCTTTTTAAAGTTATTACCTACAGCCATCATCATCTCCCTGCTTGGCTTTATGGAGGCCATTGCCATTGCCAAAGCCATGTCGGCCCAGACTGGTCAAAAGCTCGACCCGAACCAGGAGCTTATCGGTCAGGGACTTGCCAATATTATCGGCTCAATCGGTCAAAGTTATTCGATCTCCGGGTCTTTCTCCAGATCAGCGGTCAACCTTCAGGCCGGGGCTATCAGTGGTATTTCCTCAGTAATCACATCACTGATGGTCATTATCACACTGCTCTTTTTCACCCCGCTTCTCTACCACTTACCCCAGGCAGTGCTGGCTGCGGTTATCATGATGGCGGTTATCGGGCTTGTGAATATCAAAGGATTTTTACATGCCTGGAAAGCGCAATGGTATGACGGCCTTATCTCTATTCTCAGTTTTTGCGTAACCCTTTACTTTGCTCCACATCTTGATAAAGGCATCATGGTGGGTGTTGCTCTGTCCATGGCTGTATTTCTCTATAAATCCATGCGTCCAGTGGTTGCCGAACTGTCATTGAATGAAGAAAATGTCCTCAAGAGTTCCGAGCATTACCGCCTGAAAGGCTGTCGTCACATTTCCGTTGTTCGTTTTGACGGCGCCCTCTTTTTCGCCAATGCCAGTTACCTTGACGAACAGGTTGCTAAATTCAGAACCGATCACCCTCACCTCCGTTATATCCTTCTTGATGCCCGAGGAATCAACGATATGGACGCTTCCGGTGAAGAGGCTCTTGCCATGATCGTCAACCGTGTGAGAAGTGCCGGTCTCGGTTTTGCCTTATGTAACGTGAAAGGTCAGGTTCTGGCTGTTATGGAACGTACAGGCCTGCTATACAAAATCGGCAAAGATCATTTCTATACCGATACAAAGGAGGCCGTTGCTGCAATCACTGAATTTATCCACACCGATACAGACCTCCCGGAAGGCGGCTGCAAGAACTGCGCTCTCACACAGTTCTTACCCCAGGCAAATGAATCGCAATGATTTTGTGAATTTTCCCTGGATCTGATAGACTGAACCCCGGTTTCTTTTTTGGAAACCGGGGTTTTTTCGTAGCAGAATATTCTCCAGTAGATCCAGGACACGACCCTTAATACAAGAGTATAATAGACACTGTGGTAAGCAGAAATCCCCATACAGCCAATCTCCCGTGTACGAGGAATGAATTACAAAACCTTGGCTGGGACCATGTCGACATTGTTCTTGTCACCGGTGACTGTTATATCGACCATCCCGCCTTTGGAGTAGCTATAATAGGCAGAATTCTTGCCTCTCGCGGCTATCGGGTAGCTGTTCTTTCCCAA
This sequence comes from uncultured Desulfocapsaceae bacterium, assembly GCA_964565605.1. Lineage (GTDB taxonomy): Bacteria > Desulfobacterota > Desulfobulbia > Desulfobulbales > Desulfocapsaceae > CAZLGM01. The sequence continues at coordinate 73,836 of CAZMFP010000006.1, forward strand.
CCGCGTTACAGCAGTGCGGACGATTTTTTACGTTTTGGCCGACCTCGTCTCTTTTTCGGTATTACGGCCGGCAACCTCGATTCTATCGTTGCCAATTATACCGGCAATGGTAAAGTCCGCGATTTTGATGCCTTCTCGTCCGATGGAAACCCGTGGAGAGACCAGAGGAAGGAAAAGACAAACAGGCTCAGGCCGGATCGTGCTGTTTTGATCTACTCGCATCTTGCCAGGCAGGCGTACAAGGATTGCACCATTGTTCTAGGAGGTATTGAGGCCTCTTTACGTCGGTTCATCCATTACGATTATAAGCAGAACAAGCTGCGCGATTCCTTTCTAACCGATGCAAAGGCAGACCTTCTCCTCTATGGAATGGCTGAGAAGTCGGTTGTGGAAACAGCCGAAAGACTTGATGCGAATGAGAATCTCTCTGGCATTCAGGGCAGCTGTATCCGACTGAGTCCAAAAGAGATGGAAGAAACCTTCCCGAGCCACCGTGAGCAAGCCGGCAATTCATTGATTATGCTGCCGTCACGCCAGGAAATCGACCAGGATAGCAGCCTCTTTCTTCAAGCGGAAAAAGACATTGATCGCCTGTCCAGAAGTTGCTCACAAAAAGTTGTCGTCCAGAAACAGAAAAGTCATTGGCTTATCCAGTTTCCTCAAGCTGATCCGCTTACAAACAACGAGATGGATGAACTTTATAACCTGCCCTTTAGTCGAAAAATCCGCTCCACTAAACGACCTGTTCCGGCCTACACCATGATTCGGCACTCGGTAACCATTGTGCGAGGATGTCCCGGCAACTGCTCCTTTTGCGCCATCAGCCGTCATCAGGGTCCCCAGGTCACCTGCCGATCTACCAAATCTATTGTCAACGAGGTCCGGCAGATCAGTAAAATGGCTGATTTTTCCGGAACCATCAGCGACCTTGGCGGACCAACTGCTAACCTTTACGGCACCAGGTGCCGCATCGGCTCGTGTAAGAAACATGACTGTCTCTACCCTGAAGTCTGCAAACAACTCCTCATTGATGAAACACAACTGATCGAACTCCTTGCTTCGGTTACCGAGATTCCCACAGTCAAACACTGCTATATCTCATCCGGCTTGAGAATGGAACTGTTGCTGAAAACACCAAAGCTGCTTCAACGAATCATTGAGTCTCACACACCGGGTGCCCTGAAAATAGCCCCCGAACACACCGAAGCGGATGTTCTGAAACTCATGCATAAAGAATCCCATGACAAGTTGACTCAACTGGTCAAGATGTGCAGGAATATAGGGAAACGTCGAAACAAGAGTGTCGTATTAAATCCCTATATTATCCTTTCCCATCCGGGATGCGACAATAGGCATAATCAGGCTATGGTTCAAAAACTGAAAAAACTCGGTCTTCAGGTTCGACAGTTCCAGGATTTCACCCCTAGCCCCGGGACATTATCAACAGCGATGTATGTTTCAGGATTGCATCGGGACAATGAAGATGAAATCTATATTGCCAAGAATCAATTGGATCGAAAAAAACAGAGAGAACTTATTGAACGAACCTTTCTGGACAAAAAGAAAAGCAAGAAAAAAAGGCGACAACCAATCAGGAAAGGCAGGACGAGATAGGGAGTTTACTCATATTTATACGGTGCGCCATAGCCACCGAGAACTTTTGACTCAATAATATTTGATTTAAAACCATTAAAAACAACCCCGATAATTTTATTTCGGCCGATATTTTCCACCAGTTTTTTCACCTGGCTCTTATTGGAGCCTCCCCAGCGGACCACCAGCACAACACCGTCGACCTGTCTTGTGAGCACCAGGGTTTCAGACACCGCCTGCATGGGTGGTGAATCAAAGACAATGTAACGATCATCGTAGCGCTTGGAAAGTTCTTGAACCAACTGCTTCATCTTCCATGATCCAAGAAGTTCGGCAGGGTTGTTGGGCGGCCGGCCGGCCGGCAACAGACTCAATCCTTCAACAGATGTCGGCTGAATAAGTTTATCAAGAGGTGCCAGATCCTGGAGGTAATCGGCCAGCCCATAACGGCTTGACATACCGAACAATTTTGCCAATGCAGGTTTTCGAAGATCGCAACCGACACACATGGCATGCTGATCGACACCTTGGGCAATGACAATACCCAAATTAGCAGCAACAAAACTCTTCCCCTCACCAGGGGCCGAGGAGGTTATTAAAATAGTTTTCGGCGGTTTCGACCCATCATCCGGATAAAGTATCCGGGAACGCAACATCCGAAAAGACTCAGAGAGATGAGAGCTGTAGGCATTAACGGCATCTAGCCGTTCATCCCAGTTTCCTCGAGTCTCAGTTTCCTGAATGATCTTCTCGTCAACCAGCAGTGAAGAGCCCTCAGCCTGCCTGTCCTGTTCTTCGGGTGGTACTTCGGTGTTTGAATTATTATCACCAAAACCATTGATGTCATAATCCGCTTTTTCCAAGGCTTCGAAAACCTTTCCCATGAATTCTATCTCATCTCTAGAGCAGTGAAGACAACCAGCCCTGATAATAGGCCATACCAGCCAAACCCCCCAGCACCAGAACTGCCAGGACCACCATTAACCACTTTTTGCCTGCAAAGGAAAAGCGAGACGGCTGAATCTGGAACGTCATTTCTTCCCCGGGAACATTGAGTTCCATGGCACATTCCCGCACCATTTTATCAGTAATGCTTGCCTGCTCACTGGAAAATCCTGTAAGCAAGCAGTGATCACACAAAATATTGATCAGACGAGGATTACCGCTGGCTGCCTTATGTATGAGATTCAGCGCCTTGTCGGTAAAAATATCCCGCCTTGCCCCGGCTTTTTTTAGTCTTGAAAGAATGTACTGTATTGTTTCATCACCGGTGAACGATTCAACATGAAACCGGATGCCGATCCGCTGCTTCAACGGTTTCAGCCGCTCTGTTCCCAACCGTTTCAACATCTCCGGCTGACCAACAAGAAAAACGGATAACACATTGCGGTATTTGCCGGTCTGGTTGGATAACAGCCTGATCTCCTCCAACAGATCCACCGGAATAACATGAGCCTCATCGAGGATAATCAGCACTTTCTCTTTTTTCTTGTGACATAGCTCAAGCAGCTTACTCAAATAGACCATCAATTTGGCCTTATTGCCGTCATATGGCAGCTTCAACTGAGAGGCCAGGTAGTAGAAAAATTCATCCTTATCCATTGTTGGATTGGATATCAAACAGAGACGAACAGGCTTATGGAGCAAGGTGACCAGGGTTTGTATCAGGGTTGTTTTCCCTGTACCAACACCACCTGTAAGCAGTAAAAACGATTTATCCGACACAACACCATAACGAAGCACCGCCAAAGCCTCTTTATGAGTCTCACTGACAAAAAACATCTTCGGATCGGGAACCAATTCAAATGGTTTTTTTACTAGGCCGTAAAACTGTCTATACATGAGATTGTGTGAATGTAGAAGGTCAGAAAATATGCTAGATGATAATATACCCTTTCCACCAGCCAAACGCCACAACAGCTGAGAAAGCAAGGCTGCTGAGAACAAACAGAACTGCCCCGATGATAAAATTACGTCTACCCTTTCTTTCCTCATCGGCAAGCTTCACATATGGTACTGAACAAACGACCGGCAAGTCAAGAAAGCTTTCTATTTCAGCCTGATCTTTAAAAGAAAAATCAAGCAGCTCGATGCCGAAAGCGAGCAGAGCGCCAATACCAAGACCGGCTACCATAGCGCCCCCCATAATCATCACAAAATTCGGCTTCACTGGTTTTTCCGGAAGTCTTGCCGGGTCTTCAATCTTAAACTGGCTGCCCCTCTGCTTCCTCTCAAGGTTCAGGACCGATTTGGCCTGCAGGTTCTGGGCAACAAGAAAATCATAATGTCTTTTCAGTTCACCATACTCCCTGGTGAGCGCAGACCATTCCGCCTCACGTATCGGTGCTGCAGCGACCCATTTCTCATATTCTCGAACCTGTTTTCTCATCTGATTTCTCTCAGATTCAAGAGCCTGGATATTCAGCGAAATACTTTTGAGTTGAAGCTTCAACTGGAGAATAACTGTATCCGTCACAACTTCCGGCGGTTCATCTTCCTCAACTGGGACCGCCTCTTCCGCCTCCATCGCCGCTTCTTTTTCCAGATTGGTGATCAATCTGTTTATCCGTTTAATCTCAGGATGTCTGTCGGTATACTTTAACAACAGCACTTCCTTTCTTTTTTTCATCCTGGAAAGCTGCTGCTTCGCTGTTTCATCAACCCGGACTTCAGTCTCTCCACCCTCAACATCTCTTTCAAGCAGAGCTGCCTGATCAATTATTCTCTTCCTGGTGGCCATCTGCTCCTGGACCATCGCCATGGTCCGCTCAAGATCCTGTATGGAATCCTGTTTAGCCTGGTACTGCATCTGCAGGGCTGTTAACCTCTCCACATTGCTTACACGCTGCTCCGGCATCTCGTTATAATACTTCATTTTATAATCCCGCATGACCGCTTCCTTCTTATCGAGGACGATCTTGGCCATCTGCAGCTCTTCATTGGTGTATGCTGAAGTTTCCGTTGCCCGTTCTTCCCTGTATTTTAAGTTTTCTTCAATAAATTTAGCAGCAAGAGCATTGGTCACTTTAACTACTTTTTTGGGATCCCCACCCTGATAGCTGATACGAAAAGTATCTCCCCGCTCAGACGGATTGATTGTTATATGCATCCGCATCATGTCAACAACATCTTCCAAGGAAACTTTCTGTCTCATCTGTTCGAACAGATTAAGCTCCCTGATAGTCTTTTCCAAATTTGTTCGAGAGGTGACGATCTGGCTGAGTGTTGAAACCATATCCCGAATTTTGGCCGCCACATCAGGTGACATCCTTGAGGGATTAATCTTCTGCTGCTGATAACTGAGCAGAGCGGAACTCTGATAAATTCTCGGCATTGACAGATAAACCATGAGACCGGCAATCATCGAAACGAAAAAAAGGACAATAATCAGCGCCTTTTTCCGTATGACGATATCTATGTACTTGCTTACAAGTTGTCGTTGCTCATTATCCATCATGGGCTTTACCCTGTTCTTCTCTTAAATATTCCTGTTGAGAACTAAAACCTCATTGATTATCTTTTTCAGCTCAGTTCTTCAGCTGGAAAGGGGATCACCTCAGATACCGTTTCTTTCCCCATGACCAGCATCAGCAAGCGATCAAACCCTAAGGCGATCCCTGCTGCTGTATCGATCGTATCGAGTTCCTTCAAAAAAGTCTCAGGCATATCCCAACTCAAACCGCCCTTTTTCAACTCGATGAACTCCTTTTCAAACCGTTTCCTCTGCTCAGAACCGTCCGTCAATTCTGAAAAACCATTTGCCAGCTCAATCCCTTGAATATACAGTTCAAATCGCTCAACGACTCTGCTGTTTTGATCATTAACCTTGGCGAGTGAACCCGCCTGAACAGGATAATCGTAAAGAAACAGGGGTTTTTTCAGACCAAGATTTGGTTCGATAAACTCGACCAGCATCTCGTCAAAACAACCTTCAGCCAACGCTTGTTCTATAGAAATCGGGCAATATTGGGCAAATGCATCCTCAACCAGCAATGTATCATACGGTTTCATCAATGTAAAATCTCTTCCAGAAAAAAGAGGTATTTCAAACTCTTCCGAAAACTCAGTTCTTAAGGCTTTGAAAGACCGGGCAATAAAGCGAAGCAAGTGCTCACAGTCTTCCATGAGTTTCCAGTAGTCATCACCCAACCGATACCACTCAACAAGAACAAATTCTTCCAGGTGAAGGCGACCCTTTTCCCCAGCCCTGAAACATCGGCTTATTTGAAATATTTTTTCTGAGCCCGCAGCCAGGAGCCTCTTCATATAAATTTCAGGCGAGGATTGTAAAAACCAGCCTTGTGACCCAATCGGTACAATATTGGCTTCTGGGATAGGGTGCGGCTGCCGGATGGGAGTATCAACTTCCAAAAAGCCGTTTTGGGTGAAAAATTCTCGAAACAAAGAGAAAAGAACGGCTCGTGCCTTCAGTTCTTTATGTGTGAGCATAATGCTCCGGAGAAGGACCTCTCTTCATACCTGATTATTTTGTTTAATCACTGAAAATGGAGGTGGTTTCAGGTGTTCTCTTTTTTGTGCAGACGTTGGTGACAGCTATAGCACCAACCTATGCTGACAATAACGACCGCACAAAAATGGGGTGCTTGTAACCGCGTAGCTCTTTTACTCTTTCACCCTGGTAACATAGAGCCCCGTCCGTGTATCAATCTGTATTTTTTCACCCTCGTTAACAAAAGGAGGGACCTGAAGAGTATAACCTGTCTCCACCGTTACCGGTTTTGTATCGGTTCCGGAAGTGTCTCCTTTCACCCAGGGGTCTGCCTTTGTCACCTCAAGATTCACAAAGATCGGCAGGCTGACATCGATGGGTTTATCTTCGAATAACAGGACCTGCACATCCATATTATCAACCAGAAAATTCACGTTATCACCAAGCTGTTCCGCTGTGATGAAAATCTGATCATAACTCTGGGAATCCATGAAATGGTACTCATCATCCTGGTTGTAAAGATACTGCATTTTCCTCTCTTCAAGTGCCGGCTTCTCAAACTTATCATTTGAGCGATAGGTTTGAGTGAACTGGTTACCGGTAATCATATTGCGTAATTTACAGCGGTAAAGGGACTGACCCTTGCCAGGTTTTGAGAATTCAAACTCGGTGATTATAAATGGATTACCATCAATTAGAACTTTTAATCCTTTTCTCAAGTCAGAAGCACTGAACATCGTTTTTCTCCATATTTGCAATAGGCCATCAACGGACCACTTGTTATCTATTCCCTCTCCAACAGCTGGTTTATATTCCACCTGGACAAGTCTATTAATATACTCAGGTAACTGATCTCTTGGCAACCCTATTCTACCAGGTAATTTGGGACCTCTTCTGCTTCAGCCTGCCGACAAATCGAAGCATGTAATATCCGTAGCCGAAAACGTTTTTTCAAATGATCCGCCGTTACCATTGTCGGTAACTATCATGAATGATATATTAGGATATTCACCATGCTGCGATCCTCTCAGGCTCGAAGCTGCAGCCATCAACAACCTGGTAATAAGCTTGAATGATACATTTTTTTATCCTTTTATCATAACCTCACACTAAGAATTATTTCTTAGATCTTTTCGATAACCAGCAGACAAGAGTCACCCGGCACCCGAAAATGAATACAAAAGAAATCGGCACAATACAAAAACCACCGAAGCTCACTCCTATGCTCAGGCAATATCTTGAGATCAAAGAGCAGCATCAGGATGATATTTTATTCTATCGAATGGGTGACTTTTACGAGATGTTCTTTGAAGATGCCGTCAAAGCATCAAAAATTCTTGGTATTACCCTGACATCCAGGAATAATAAGAGCGATAAAAACAAAGTTCCCATGTGCGGTATTCCGTATCATGCGGCCTCTTCCTATCTTGCAAAGCTTGTCAACAGCGGCAACCGGGTAGCTATCTGTGAACAGACGGAAGATCCAGCCCAGGCCAAGGGAATTGTTAAACGGGAAGTTATACAGGTTGTCTCACCCGGGGTTGTCACCGACGACCATATTTTAGATGATAAGGCGAACCGGTTTGTCAGTAGCCTTGCCCCTACAAAGAAAGGAAATCAAATAGTCTTTGGCCTCTCCTTTCTCGATTTAAGTACCGGTGAGTTCCGTATCGGTGAGCTTACGGACTCATCTGATAATTACGAGCTGATCTGCGACCAATTCAGCCGCATGACCCCGGCTGAGATCCTGGTCAACAGTGCTGATGAAACAGTTACTGAACAGCTGATTCCCATCTTAGTCAACCTGTTGCCTGAAATCTGCATCACCCACAGGCCTTCTGCTTCTTTTAATTATCGTGACTGCCTGGAATTATTGCTTGACCATTTCAATGTTTCAAATCTTGCGGGATTTGGCTGTTCGGAGATGAAAGCCGGTATTATCGCTTCCGGGGTTGTCCTTGATTACGCCATTGATACCCAAAAAAGTGAAATGGCACATATTGAAAAATTATCCCCAATTGACCTGGAGTCGATTCTTCAGATAGATGATTCATCCAGGCGTAATCTCGAACTGACACAAACAATCGTTGGTGGCCACCGGGAAGGATCATTGTTGGCGCTCCTTGACCGCACCTGTACACCCATGGGTGGCAGGCTGGTCAAAAAGCATCTCCTCTTCCCCCTTTGCGATGTTGAAAAAATACAGCAACGACTCGACAGTGTCAGTTTTCTCTTTGCCAATCCCGGCATTCGAAAGCAACTGAGACAAAAGCTCTCCGATGTTTACGATATTGAAAGACTGAACAGCCGTATAGTGCTTGGCTCCGCTAATGGCAGAGATATGCTCGCTCTCAAACAATCCATGGCAATTCTCCCTGATATTTATCTTCTTTTAGGAGAATGCCAGACCGAGCAACTTCTATCCATCCGAAACAAACTTGATACTCTTGAAGATATCCACCAACTGATTGATGAGGCCATTCATGACGACTCTCCCATCACCCTTCGAGACGGAAACTTAATTAAAGAAGGTTATAACAAAGAACTCGATGAGTTGATTCATCTTCAGCGCAGCGGCAAGCAGCTGATTCTTGAACTTGAAGCAAAAGAAAAGGAACGAACAGGTATTGGCAAACTGAAAGTTGGCTATAATAAAGTATTCGGCTATTTTATTGAAATATCAAAGGCCCACAGGGATAAAGCTCCTGAGCACTATATCCGAAAACAGACTCTGGTAAATGCTGAGCGTTTTATCACTCCGGAGCTTAAGGAATTTGAATCCAAAGTACTTGGCGCCCAGGAAAAGAGGCTGCAGCTTGAATATTCACTCTTTACCGATATCAGAAAAACCCTTGCCGCAAGAAGCTCGGAGCTTATTAAAACCGCCGCGCTCCTGGCTAAAGTCGATTTCCTCTGCTGTCTTGCTGAAGTTGCACACCTGAACAACTATCGAAAACCTGAGGTCAATGACGGTGAAGATATCTCTATCATTGAAGGCCGCCATCCTGTTATCGAGCGGAACATGGAGAGTGGAAAGTTCGTTCCCAATGATATTCATCTGAACCAGACATCCGAGGAACTGCTCATTATAACCGGCCCCAATATGGCAGGTAAATCGACCGTATTGAGACAGACCGCTCTTATCGTCCTCATGGCCCAGATGGGCAGCTTTGTTCCAGCAGACCAAGCCGTTATCGGCATAGTCGACCGTATTTTCACCCGAGTCGGCGCCATGGATGACCTGCGTCGTGGACAATCGACCTTTATGGTTGAAATGAACGAGACCGCCAATATTCTCAACAATGCAACAGAAAAGAGCCTGGTTATTCTCGATGAGATCGGCAGAGGAACCTCAACCTATGACGGTTTAGCCATTGCCTGGGCTGTTGCCGAGGACCTGGTTCAGAAAAACAACAAAGGCATCAAGACACTATTCGCCACCCACTATCATGAACTGACCGATCTCGCGAGAACACATACACGAGTGCATAACTACTCAATCGGTGTCCGTGAATGGAATGATACTATCATTTTTCTCCATAAGCTGATAAAGGGTGGAACAAACAGGAGTTATGGAATTCAGGTGGCTGGACTTGCTGGTGTTCCCGCAAGAGTCATCAAACGGGCCCAGGAGATTCTTTCCAACATCGAAAAGGGTGAGTTTGACCAGTATGGTCAGCCGCATATTGCCAAAAACAGAGAAAAATCTTCCCCAAAAAGATCGGAATCACCCAGGCAGCCTTCCCTCTTTCCTCCTGCTCTAGATCCCATTCGCGACCTTCTTGAAGCCGTTCAGATTGACGATCTCACACCCAGACAAGCCCTTGAGGTCCTGTATGATCTAAAGAAGCATCTCTGATTTGTAACCAAGCTTTTCTTTTGCTAAAATAGATTCATTAGGTATAATAACCTCGTTTCTGTAAGAGCAAAAAAATGAAATCACTCTATGTATAAACTGTTCCTCATTCTTCTCTTCTGCCTGACTGCAACATTTAGTCAGTCAGCAGCTTACTCGCAGAGTAACAGTTCCCACCACTCACTCTATACTGAACCTAAAGACGTAAAAAAACGATACCAGCGGGCAAAATTCTACTATAACCAGCTCGAGACCAACATTTCCATGGGTAAGCAGCGGAAAAACTGGCTCAAAGGTGTACGGAATTTCAGAAAGATCTATTTAACCAGTTCCAAATCCGACATTGCGCCTGCCTGCCTTTTCATGCTTGGTCGTATGTACAACCAGATGTTTGAGAGGTTCAATACTCTGATTGACCTGAACGAATCTCTTTCCTATTATCGTGATACCGCCACTCTTTTCCCCCAGCACAAACTTGCCGATGATGCTCTCTATGCTATCGGAGTAATCCTTTTAAAGAATAAAAAGAACATCAAGGGAGCTTCAAAAGCCTTCGATAAAATAGTCTCCGATTATCCCGGCGGTGACATGCACCCCCAGGCTGCCAGTCAGCTGAAGATTCTGTCCAGAGATCATGATATTCCGTTGCCGGAAGTTATGGTTGGAGCCGCCAACCATAAGAAACTGACCAATGTTCTACCGGTTAAATACTGGTCATCCGACAATTACACGAGAATTGTCGTCAAGGCCTCAGACCCCGTCACCTACAGGGAAGAACTCATTGAACCAAGCGGAGACCGCCCGAGAAGACTCTATATCGATTTTTATAACAGCTATATAGAACCTCGCTACCGCTCTCCCGTTCCCATTGAAAATGGTCTGCTGAAGCGAATTCGAACAGGTCAGTTCAGCTCGGACATCGTCCGGGTGGTTCTCGACATTGAATCCATCTCAAGCTATAAAGTATTCAGTCTTCCTGATCCATTCCGTGTGGTCATTGATGTTCGAGGCAATCTAAAAAAAGTTGCCGCCACAACCAAGAAGTCTCATAAGAGAAACGTAGAAGCTGATATTATACCGGATCATCCTGGTACTCCTGTCATTGTTCTAAAAGACAGGAAAAAATACCGGGTAGGAAAAAAGAAAAGAACCCCTCAACTCTCCGTTCCGGCGATTCAAAGTCAGCAGCCTATCTCGCTAGCCCAGCAGCTTGGTCTCGGCGTCAGAAAAATAGTGCTGGATCCCGGCCACGGAGGGAAAGATGCCGGTGCCATGGCTTTTGGCATGAAAGAGAAGGATATCGTCCTCAAACTTGCTCTCAAACTTGCGCCTATATTACAAAGACAGCTTGGTTGCGAAGTCATCCTCACCCGTACCACAGATAAGTATATTCCTCTTGAAGAACGAACAGCCATTGCAAACACCAGTGGTGCAGACCTTTTTATTTCACTCCATATAAATGCTCACCCCGCCTCTAAAGTCCATGGACTTGAAACCTACTATTTGAACCTTACAACCAATGCGGAAGCCATGCGGGTAGCTGCTCTTGAAAATGCCACCTCAACTCATCAAATGAGCGATTTACAGGACATCCTGTCAGATATACTGCAAAATTCAAAGGTCCATGAATCATCCCGTCTGGCAAAACTTGTTCACCATTCAATTATTGGCGGTCTTTCTTCAACAAAAACACTATCCATTAAAAATCTTGGTGTTAAACAGGCTCCGTTTTACGTTCTGATCGGCGCCCAGATGCCGTCTATTCTCCTTGAGATTGCCTTTTTATCTAATCCCGGGGATGCCAAACGACTTAGAAACGAACGATTTCTCGACACTATTTCTCAAGAAATCGGCAATGGCATTCAATCATATATCAGAGGCACTGTTGCCGGTTTAAACCAAAACCTGTAACCCTTGTGTCGAAATAACCTCAAGCCAGAAATGGCCCAGGGTCCAATACTCGTTTCATATAGACTACCCTATGGAAAGGCAGAATCATCATTCTCAGGCCCAATTGGACAGTAAACAGTATCACCGGATCACCTCAACAATTGTCGGTGCAAGAAGTCAGCAGGAACTTTTCGAACAAACCGGCAAAATTCTGACAAAACTTCTCTGCTCTCACCGCTGGTCGATTATGCTGAAAACGGATTTTGATCTCATCCGTATCAGTATGGCCAAAGGGATACCGGAAAAGATCGTCAGCCAGACTGTAATAAAAAGGGGCGAAGGTATTGCCGGTAGAATATTCGACCAGGGATATGGCGGCTTATTCGTTGATATTGCTCAAGATCTTGGAATGAGCTCCGGAGGTTCCTACAGAACTACTTCCGCAATTTGTGTACCAATCATCTACCAGGGTGATGTTCTTGGGGTTCTGAATATCAGTGAAAAACGAGTCGATGGCCAATCGGTCGACTTTGATGCGGATGACCTTGCCATTGCATGTATTATCGCAAACCAGTTGGCTTTGATGATGAAAGTCGTGCTCTCTGATCCTTCTCTTGCCAACAGTGCTGTCACGGCCGATACAGTTGTATCAACTCCAACCCAGAAATCCCTCTATGCACATGCTTCCGCCTTTGATCTGCTAAGCCGTGTTATCGACATGATGACCGGCAATACCAGTCTTGATCAAGTATTGTCTTCCGCGATAAACGGCGCCTCAAAATTATTGGGAGCAACCCGGGTATCCCTCATGCTCTTGGAAAGCAAAGGCAGTGAAATGCGAATAAGAGCAGCCGTTGGCATCAAAAAAGAAATTGCCGACCAGGTTCGGGTTGCGCTCGGCTCCGGGATTGCCGGCAAGGTTGCTAAAACGGGTGTTCCTCAACTCCTTAAAAATCCCCGGGCAGCCCGCATTGGAAAAAACGATCACCTGGACCCTGAAAAAAGAAAATACCAGGTCAACAGTGCTCTTTCAGTACCTTTGAAGATCCAGGGGAAGATTCTTGGTGTCATGAACATCAATGACCCAAGCGATGGAGAGGACTTCACGGACAACGATCTCAATATTGCCACAATCATCGCAGGTCAGGCCGCTGTCGCTATTTCAACCACTGAGCTGCTGGAAGAGTCTGTAGCAGCTGCCGAAATCCGTCGCTCCATGATCGTCGCCACAGAAATACAGAATCATCTGCTGCCTTCCCAGCTTCAACAGGCCGGTGTAGATATCGCCGGCAGCTCTGATACCTGCGATGAGGCCGGCGGGGATTATATCGACTACTTTCTCTCTGAGACTCCTGACCAGATCAGTTCCAAGCCAGTTTATATCTGTTGTGGGGATGTCTCCGGCCATGGTATCGGTGCTGCTCTAATCATGGCGATGGGCCGAGCTTTTCTTCGGGCTTTAGTCCAACAGAATGACAAACTTGAAAATATGATGTTCAAGCTCAACAATCTGATCGAGTCGGATACTCCACCCGAACAGTTTATGACCTTGTTTCTCATTCAGATCGATCCCGTTCAGCAGCAACTCAATTACTGCTCTGCCGGACACGAACCCGGTTTACTTTATCGCCATCGAACAGGTGAGTTTCTCGAGCTTAAGGCCACCGGACTACCTTTAGGCATGTTCGATGAACAGGATTATACAGTGTCTTCCCTTGGTCTTGAAAAAGATGATCTGCTTATATTATCCACTGATGGACTCTCTGAAGCCGAAAATATGCAAGGCGAGCAGTTTGGAAGAAAACGCTTGCAGGATATAGTCAAACAATCAGCCCAGGATTCACCTGGGGAAATTATAAATACCATTAAACAGTCACTCCTTGCCTTCACTCAAGCCAAGCCATTGCACGATGACTTAAGCATAATCATTGCGAGAATTCGTTTTAAACCTTGAACAATAGTTGAAAAGGAGCCAAGAATGGATACTACAGCTACCGGCAACAAAACATTCATTCAACGTCTCTTGAAAGCATTCTTTGATCTCTCTATCTATCAAAAGTTTGCCCTGATCCTGGCCAACTTCCTTCTCGGCTTCCTCATCCTTAGCGGCTTTCACCTTTACTATTCACTGGTTGGGAAAAAAGCCCTGCTTGCTGTTGAAAACATAGAAAACAATCCTCCTGTCCAGCAGGCTCTGTACCTCATAGAGAACTCGATTACCAACGGGGCAATCCTGGTTGGTGTTCTCATGGCTTTTGTTATCATTACAACCCTGTTCAGTGCAAAGAAACTCGTTGATTTCCTTGCCCAGATGCAGGATCGGCTGGAAGCACTTCATACCCACCGTCAAGCCCCCAACAACTCTGAGTTGCTCACGACCACCCCCGTGGTCAGCAATGATGAAATTGGTAAAATAGCTCATATTGTTAATAGTATCATTTCCGACAACCATGCAGTCGTCCGTTTCAGAAGAACCATTGAAGCCGATGAGACCACTACAGAGGTTTATAATCGTCTTTCTTACCTCTTCAAGAACAAACTATCACTTCAGCGTTACATTATTTGGGATACTATAGAACAGACCAATGAGCTTAAGAGGATCATGGCCCACCCGGAAGATCTTGGCGAACAAAGCTGCCAGCTGAATATTGTGAACGACTGTCGCGCCTGTCGTACCGGCAGTATCGTTTCATCTGTTCATAGAAGAAATATCTGTCCTGTTTTTCCAATGGAAAAAACTGCAACCCACACATGTGTTCCTCTTATTACTGGTGGTGTTGTTATCGGAGTTGTCCAATTCCTTTCACAATTTACTGACAAGCCTGAACACGTCATAGAATTTGATAATCAAATCAATATGGCCAAGTATTATCTGCAGGAGACCATCCCTGTCCTTCACGCAAAACGACTCACCGGCTATTTACGCAACCTCACCATTCGAGACGGCATGACCGGCCTGTACAATCGCCGTTTTCTTAAAGGAAACACCGCCCATCTCATTGCTTCTGTCAACCGACGAAAATCTGCCATGTCGCTGATCATGTGCGATATGGATTTTTTTAAACAGGTGAATGATGATTATAGTCATAAAGTCGGTGACGATGTCCTCATACAACTCGGCTCACTGCTGCTTGATTCGATCCGGGAGTCGGATATTGCCATCCGCTATGGAGGAGAAGAGTTTCTCCTCCTGCTAATCGACTGTAAGAAAGACAAAGGTGTAGAGGTTGCAGAAAAGATTCGAAAAAAAATCGAAGCCTATGATTTCCAATCAGAAGGAAATCATCTGAACAAGACAATCAGCCTCGGTGTCAGTGAATTCCCCAAGGACTCAACCGATTTCTGGGAGTGTATTAAATATGCTGATGTGGCACTCTATCAGGCAAAGGAGAAAGGACGAAACAGGACTGTTATTTTTCAGCAGGAAATGAAGAAAGCAAAAGGATATTGAAAAAGACCTTTCAGTTGTTGTCGGGACGCAAAATAATCTATGAATTCAATTGATATAATTCACCAAATTAATTGACTGCAGGATCAAAGAGTCATGGGTGAATGAATTGTAGTTTTTACGACTGCTTTTATCAGCACAACTTACTGTTTTTGCAGCATATTTCACCATACTCCGATCTGTCTCGCCTTTTGGGTTCCGTCACCTCCATTCTATAATCCGGATTTTCTCTTGACACCCATTATTTGAACGGTTAACACTGAATTTGGTGGTTGCAGGAAGAAGACTTAATCGTGATTGTGCCCTTGCTGGTCAATCGCTAAAAAAGTGTTTTATAATACTTGCTTTCATATCACTTTCCAGAAAAACAGTATCCAGGAGTAAACCTATGAGTGCTCAAACAGGAACAAACAGATATCAGGAATTGCTTTCCCCGGAACCGATTTCAAAAGCGAAACACCCGGAAAAGGACATGGCCCTGATAGAGGACCAGGAGGTGCCGGTAGAACAGGCGCTTGACAAAATTGCCGAGCTCTGCGTGAAGGCCGAAAAGCCTGTCATCTTTGCCCCCGGTCGGATGGTTCTCTGGACATGGGAAGAAGGAGCACCAGCCAAGGCCAAAAGGGCTAGAAAACTTGCCGCAGCCATTGGGGCCGAGATTCTGCCCATAATGGACCTTCGCCCTGAATACCCCCAGACGAAAACAGCCGTTGAGATCAACCCCTATCATGGTGATCTTCTCATTAAAAACAACAAATACGATCTGGCCCTTTTTGCTGGCATAGACTGCCCCTACGCCGATGTAGCCCTGAAAATGATCAAAGACGGCACGGACATTCCCACTGTTGCTCTTTGTGCAAACCTCGGCCACGTGGACGCCCAGATAACCCTGTGCCAGGCCGGTCCGGACACACTTGAGCAGCTCATTGAAGTGATCAACCAAAAGATGCAGAGCAGCAAAGGAGAGGAATAAATACCATGGCTGAAATAACTCTTACCATAGACGGACAAACCGTAAAGGCTGACACGGACCAGACCATACTCAAGGTTGCACTGGCAAATGGTATCAACATCCCCCATCTCTGCTTTCACCCCGACCTCAAGCCTTATGGCGGCTGCAAATTGTGTGTTGTTGAAATAGAGGGCAAAAAGAAGCCGATGATCTCCTGCGGTATTAAGGTCAAAGAGGGGATGGAAGTAAAGACCCAGACCCCGGCCGTAGCCGAGGCCAGACACCTTGCCACCGAGCTTATTTTCCTCAACCATTATATTGATTGTCCCGAATGTACCAGAAGCACCGATTGCAAGCTGCTTGACATCGCTGCCCAGGTCGGCATAGAACCGGGGACCCTGCAGGGATTGAAACGAGAAGAGAAAACCCTGGCTATTGATGATTCAAACCCCTACTTCCTGCGCGACCCAAACAAATGTGTTCTTTGCGGTATATGTGTCCGCACCTGTAATGAAATCAACGGCGTCAACTGCCTGGATCTTGCCTACCGTGGGTATTGGGGACAGGGCATGAAGTACCAGAAAAAAGAGCTCAGCGCAGCTGAAGTTGCCGCTAAGGGTGATGCAATCAAGGTTGAAGGTTTTATTGACAAGCCGCTTGCCCAGTCAACCTGTGAGTCTTGCGGTGAATGTCTTGAACGTTGTCCCACCGGGGCTCTTGCTCGAAAAAACAGAAAGCGTCCTACCCATGAAGTGAAAACCGTCTGTCCCTATTGCGGCACAGGTTGCGGTATCCACCTTGGAGTACGAGGAGACCAGGTTCTTTATGCCCGCGGGAATCGTAAAAGTCCAGTGAATAAAGGACGTCTCTGCGTGAAGGGCCGTTTTGCCTATAACTTTGTCAATCATAAGGACCGTCTGACCACGCCATTAATCAGGCGCAACGGCTCTCTGGAAGAAGCTTCCTGGGATGAAGCGCTGGACCTGATAGCTGCTAAATTTAAAGAAGGCCAGGACAAATATGGACCCCAGACGCTTGGCGGTCTCTGCTCAGCCAGGGTCACCAATGAAGACAACTACCTCTTCCAAAAACTTATCCGTTCCCTTGGGAGCAACAGCGTTGATCACTGCGCCCGGCTCTGACACGCTCCTACCGTGGTCGGTCTGGCCACAGTTCTGGGAAGCGGCGCAATGACAAACACCATTGAAGAATTAAAAGACTCTAAAGCCATTCTGGTAATTGGTTCCAATACAACCGCCAATCACCCTGTTATCGGCTATCGCATTCGTGAGGCCAAAAGAAAAGGGGCAAAGCTTATTGTGGCAGAACCTCGCCGCATTCCGCTTGCCGACAATGCTGATGTTCATCTGCAACTTAAACCCGGTACAGATGTAGCGCTTTGCAACGCCCTGGCTCACGTGATCATACGAGAGGGACTTGAAGATACGGAGTATATCGAAAAACGAACCAATGGCTTTGAATACCTCAAAGAGATGGTTGAGAGCTATACTCCCGAGTACGTCTCAGAGATTACCGGTGTAGCGGCTGAAGATATCGAGACAGCTGCCCGGCTGTTTTCCGAAGCCGAAACCGGCGCTATCGTTTACTGTATGGGTATCACCCAGCATACCAGCGGTACTGAAAATGTCGTTGCCTTGACCAACCTCTCTCTTCTTACCGGTAATCTGGGTATTGCCCATGGCGGTATGAACCCCCTTCGCGGCCAGAATAATGTCCAGGGTGCCTGTGATATGGGCTGTCTGCCCAACATTTTCACCGGTTATCAGCCCGTATACGGTGATAATCCCGAGGATACATACTGGCAAAGCGAGACTTTGAAACAAAAAGGATCAGAGGGTTGTGCTGAACCGGATAGCAGTGAAGTGATCGCCGATACCATAGAATTTGAACGCCCGGTGTACAAAGGGATGAGTGTCAGTGATGAAATCCGACGCAAATTTTCAAAGGCCTGGGGGGTTGAACTCTCCAATATGCCCGGCCGCACATTAGCCGAGATGTTTCATGATAATCCAAGCAGAAGAAGTCGCGTTCTCTATGTTATGGGTGAAAATCCGGTTCTTTCCGATCCCAATGCCGCTCACTTAAAAGAGTGCCTGGAAGAGTTGGACTTTCTGGTGGTCCAGGATATCTTTTTAACGGAAACCGCCCAGTACGCCGATGTGGTCCTGCCGGCCACTACCTTTGCTGAGAAAGATGGTACCTTCAATAATACTGAAAGGCGGGTACAGCGTATCCGACAGGCCGTTTCCCCACGAGGTGAGAGCAAGCCCGACTGGCAGATTATCCAACTGGTGGCCCAGAGAATGGGGTTTGACTGGAACTACGAAACAACTGAGGATGTCTGGAATGAGGTGCGGGAATTGACACCGCATTTCTTTAAAGGGATGAGCTATGAGAGGCTCGAAGAGCAGGGACTGCAATGGCCATGCCCTGCTGATGACCATCCCGGCACCGCCTTCATACACCAGGGCCAGTTTGCCCGCGGCATCGGTCAATTTTCCACCGTGGAGTACCGCCCACGGGCCGCAGAATCTGCAGATGAGGAGTACCCGTTCATTTTAACCACCGGCCGTAAGCTCTACCATTACCATACCCGAACAATGACAGGAAAGGATGACGGACTCAACGCCCTCTGTGGCGAAGAGCTGATGCAAATCAGCCCCCAGGACGCCGAAGCTCTTGATCTGTCTGATGGTGATATGGCAAAGGTCAGCTCACGACGTGGTTCGCTCAAAACCAGGATTGAGGTCACTGATCGAGTGTCTCCCGGCCTTATCTGTATGAGCTTTCACTTTGCGGAGGCCGCAGTTAATGTACTTACAGATAATGCCATCTGTAATATCTCGGTCATCCCCGGGTTAAAGGTCTCTGCTGTTCAGGTTGAAAAAGTGTAACGACCTCCCAACACCTTCGTATTATCAAAAAGAGCCGGTAAGATCCTTTCTTGATCTTACCGGCTCTTTCTGTTGTTCTTTTCAAAACACCGAAACAGTTTTCATTTCTTGTGACAGTGACCTGTTCTATCTAATTCCTTATTAACTCATTTCTCATTTATTTTCCTGATTACCAATGATTCTCAGCCTTGACGATAAAAGAGGTGTTGTCGGTTTGGCTGGCGTATTTCAAGGTCACGGATTATGGGTTTAAATGTGTCTCAAAGTAAAAAAATATAGAACAATAAATGTACTGTCATCCGTTAAGTAGTGATCCTTGACCGAAGGCTAGCCAGTCAAATTGACAACACCTCGTGTTAGGCTTATTTTCCTGGGTAATCAGGAATTATTTTTATTCGAGAGAAACATATCAGAAGCCCGAAATCTCTACATTCGATCTGTCTACCAGACAGGGAAGCTTACGAAACGATCTGTATCTCTCTCTATAAGTTGTGATGAGAATCGTCTAACAAACCGGCCACAATCTGCATCATAAGAAAAAATCTCGCTCATCTCAATACCGCAAACCATAGCATGCTAACAGGCCCGGTATATCTATTTGGGCTGTCCCTGCATGAGGATGCATTGTGTGGTTAACAAACCATCATAAATCAACAACATACCCAAGTTCCACACTTCCAATATAAACAAAAGGCCGACTAGCGTAGTATAAACTAAGCTAGTCGGCCTGATGGTTCACAACAAAACGTAGACTCCGGGTGGAGTGCTGGTGCACGTGTACCTTATATCTACCAACCGCGCGTCAGGTAGTCATGCATGGAGTCGGCTGCAGCTCTGCCGGCACCCATGGCAAGGATGACGGTGGCAGCACCGGTTACAATATCGCCCCCGGCCCAGACGCCCTTTTTCGAGGTTTTGCCTGTTTCCAGATCTGCATCGATATTGCCCCACCTGTTCAGCTCAACATCCGGTGTTGAGTTGGTCAGCAGTGGGTTGGCATTGGAACCAACAGAGACAATGACCAGGTCACACTCTATGTTAAACTCAGAACCCTCAACTGGTATCGGACGCCGTCTACCGGATGCATCTGGTTCTCCCAGCTCCATCTTCAAGCACTCCATACCCGTTACCCGGCCATTTTCATCACCAAAAAACTGGGTGGGATTGGTCAGCAGGACAAATTCAATACCTTCTTCTTCTGCATGATGGAGTTCTTCGGCTCTGGCCGGCATCTCTTCTCGTGACCGCCGATAGACAACTTTGACCGTATCAGCCCCCATTCTCATGGCGGTCCTGGCCGAATCCATTGCCACGTTACCGGCACCCAGAACAACAACATTTTTTCCCTGGGCAACAGGTGTGTCATACTCGGGGAAAAGATAGCCTTTCATCAGGTTTGTACGGGTCAGGTACTCATTAGCAGAGAAAATACCGATCATGTTTTCACCCGGCAGATTCATAAATCTGGGCAGACCGGCACCTACTCCGATGTAAACCGCGTCAAATCCTTCCTCAAGCAGTTCATCAACGGTGACAGAAGCTCCCACAACGGTGTTGGTTTCTATCGTGGCACCTAATTTTTCCAGGAAGGCTATTTCATTAGCCACAATATCCTTGGGGAGCCGGAACTCCGGAATACCGTAGACCAGAACTCCTCCAGCCTTATGGAAGGCCTCAAAAACGGTGACATCATGCCCATGAACTGAAAGATCACCAGCCACGGTTAAACCGGATGGGCCGGACCCAACCACGGCCACTTTTTTCCCGGTCGGCTCAGCTACCGGAGGTACTTCGCCTTTACCGTAGTTTCGTTCATAATCAGCGCAGAATTTCTCAAGGTAGCCGATGGCAACTGGATCGCCCTTTCTACCGACAATGCAATTGCCTTCACACTGGTCCTCCTGCGGACAAACCCTGCCGCAGACAGCCGGCAAAGCATTTCTTTCCCACAGCTTCCTGATGGCGCCCTGAAAGTCATTTTCCGCGAGCTTTTTAATAAACCCTGGAATATCGATTGATACCGGACATCCTTCAACGCATTTTGGCTTCTTACACTGCAAACATCTTCCCGCCTCGGTAACTGCCATTTCCGGAGTCAGACCCAAAGGGACCTCTTCAAAGTTCCGTCTTCTTACATCCGGGTCCTGCTCGGGCATCTTTGCGCGTGGAACCTTTTTCTTTTTATCTGCCATCTATTCCTCCATAAATAGACCCCATCAAGAGGGGTAATTATGCTTTGCAGTTACACTTCTTTTGAAAGGCATCAAAGCTCTGTTTCTCTTCATCGAGATAGGATGCCAGCCGCTGGCCAAGTTCATCAAAGTCCACCTTATGGGCATCAAACTCAGGCCCATCGACACAGGCGAACTTGGTATCCGTTCCCACTGTGACACGACAGCAGCCGCACATACCGGTACCATCAACCATGATCGGGTTGAGGCTGACCAGGGTATGCACATCTTTTTCTTTGGTTATCAGGCTGCAGAACTTCATCATGGGAATGGGACCGATAGCAACCACCAGATCAATCTTTTCCTTTTCGAGCACATCCTTTAAGACGTCGGTGACAAAGCCGTGGTGCCCCTTAGAACCGTCATCTGTACAGATGTGGAGATTGGTCGATGCGGCCTTCATTTCCTCCTCCAGGATCAGAAGATCATATGACCTGGAGCCAAGGATGGTGGTGACCTCATTACCCGCCTGTTTCAGGGCCCGGGTAATGGGGTGGAGAACGGCTATACCGGTTCCGCCGCCAACACACACAACTTTGCCCACATTTTCAATATGGGTGGGTTGACCCAAAGGACCGATAAGGGCATAATACTCATCTCCGACCTTCAGCTCTTTAAAGCGGGCAGTGGATTTGCCAATTACCATGTAAATAATAGTAATGGTCCCTTTCTCTGGATTGGTATCAGCCATTGTCAACGGAATTCGCTCGCCGGTTTCATCCGCCTGCAAGATCACAAATTGCCCAGGTTTGGCTTTTCGAGAAATACGTGGAGCTTCAATTTCGTTTCGGATAATGGTTCCTTGAGCCATTTCTTCACGATCAACAATTTTTGCCATGCGTCCTCCTATAATTTAACTCATATTCTCAATCAGCATCGGCCAAAAAATTCGATGTTGAAAATGGGAAAAAATTGAAAATTGCCACAAAAATTTTTACTGTTTTTGCGGTATTGTGTCAACCTTTTACCATATCAGTAACTTTTTAACTTTGTATAAACCCAATATAAAGAAAACAATATTGTACAACCGAAGGAAAAATAGTAATGGTAAAGTGCTAATATTTGCACAACTACCATACCTCCGGAGTTTGCATGCCAGATGTCAGTTAGGCGGTAGAGCTATAACAACATTGATCCCTGATAGTACCAGGGAATCCCGGAAGTGTGGAATAGAATTTTAACCATTGACGACAAGGAGAAAAAAATGGAATTTGGATCGGTCGATGAAATACTGAAATTCGCCCTTGAAAGGGAAAAAGATGCCGTCAGATTTTACTCTGACCTGGCAAAGGAAGCCACCCAAGACTCCCTAAAAAAGACCTTTGAATTATTTGCAAAAGAAGAGGGAAAACATATTGCTCTTATCTCTGATATTTCAGGCAACAAAGAGAAAATAGACTCGTATCAATTTGAGAAAATCCCGGATCTGAAAATCAGCAACTTCATGCAGGAGATTGATTACCAGTCAGGCATGCCCATGTCGGAAATCCTCCGTCTTGCCATGAAAAGAGAAGAAAAAGCGGTTAACTTATATACCATGATGGCTGACCAAACTTCAGATGAAGAAGTAAAGAAAGTCATGCTGATCCTGGTGCAGGAAGAGGCAAAACATAAGTATGAGCTTGAAAAATTGTACGATGATTATCTTGCGGAGTCTGAGAGCTAAGACTGATTAGACAATCTTGAGTGGACCTTGAGGCATCCGAGGTAACCCAAAACAACAGCTGCTCCGCTGTTAAAGGAAGTAGAAAAAAATGTAAAAGGCTACCAGTTCATGTACCTTTTACATTTTTTTTGGGGTCATTCATTCCGCCAGGCCTCAATCAAGCCCTGTTGCCCTTTCTCATGCAGGCAATTGGCGCTACGCTCCAACAGTTGCACGATTGATTTTTTTTGCTGTGATGTGCCAAAGCTAACCGTTTTTCACTTGTTCCTTTGCTTTCTCGGCACGATCTTCCGGGATATTAAATAAAAATAGGGCCACCCCAGTTTTGGGGTGGCCCTATTTTATTGTAGAGTAAAGCTGTTTTGTTATTGAACTTTGCTGGCCTTAATCCTGGCTAGTGCTCTTTGTAATGCAGCCTCGGCTCGGACCCTGTTGATTGTCTCATCCTGCTGGGCCGTCTGCAGGAGCCTCTTTTCAGCTCGCTCTTTCGCACTCATGGCCCGTTCAACATCGACCTGACGTCCAAACTCAGCACTTTCGACAAGAAAGGTGATCTTATTATTCGACACTTCACAGAAGCCGCCGCTGATCATCAGCGTTTCTCTCTGTTTGCCTTGCTCGTATGTCAGCAGACCTATCTTAATCGTTGAAAGAAACGGAGCATGGTTAGCCAGCACACCAAAATCACCACCATAACCGGGGGCATTGACGATGTCGACATCCTCTTTGACAACGGCACCCTTTGGTGTAACCACTTCCAATCGAATCTGTTCTGCCATTGGATTAACCTCTTTATTTCATGAGTAGGAAAATGCTTTGTTATCTATAGCCAACCCTGATGATAGCACCTTTTGAAGAGCAATCATAAGGGTAAAGCATTTTAGTATTACGCTTCCTCGGTGGCAGCCTTTTCCATGGCCTCTTCAATTGATCCAACCATATAGAATGCGTTTTCGGAAACCTCATCATGTTTCCCTTCCAGGATCTCTTTAAAACCCTGAACAGTATCGGCAACCTTGACAAATTTCCCGGCCATACCGGTGAAAACTTCGGCAACTGTAAATGGTTGTGAAAGATATTTCTGAACTTTTCTGGCACGACCAACCAGTACCTGATCTTCCTCAGACAATTCATCCATACCGAGAATCGCGATAATGTCCTGAAGGTCCTTATATTTCTGCAGAGTAATCTGTACTCCTCGAGCTACAGCATAGTGATCTTCACCAACAACATTCGGGTCAAGAATCCTTGAGGTGGAATCCAGTGGATCAACCGCAGGATAAATACCAAGCTCAGCGATCTGACGGGAAAGAACAACTGTTCCGTCCAGATGGGCAAATGTGGTTGCCGGAGCAGGATCTGTCAAGTCATCAGCAGGGACATAAACACACTGAACAGCAGTAATGGAGCCTTTATTTGTTGAAGTAATCCGTTCCTGCAGGGCACCAAGGTCTGTGGCCAGAGTCGGCTGATAACCAACAGCAGAAGGAATACGACCGAGAAGGGCCGAAACCTCAGAACCGGCCTGAGTAAAACGGAAGATATTGTCAACAAAGAAAAGAACGTCCTGACCTTCCTCATCACGAAAATATTCGGCAGCGGTAAGCCCTGTAAGAGCAACACGAGAACGTGCTCCCGGTGGTTCTGTCATCTGGCCGTAAACAAGAGCAGCCTTGGGCAGAACGCCTGATTCTTTCATCTCATGGTACAGGTCATTTCCTTCACGAGTCCGCTCACCAACACCGCAGAAAACAGAAATTCCACCATGATGCATGGCAATGTTGTTAACCATTTCCATCATGATAACTGTCTTTCCACAACCAGCACCGCCAAACAGTCCCATTTTTCCACCCTGTGGGAATGGAACCAGAAGGTCAATAACTTTAATACCCGTTTCAAGGACTCGTACTTCAGTATCCTGTTCTGTAAACTGAGGGGCATCTCGATGGATGGGCATCGTTTTATCAGATTTAATCTCACCCATGCCATCAACTGGCCGGCCAACAACATTCATAATACGTCCAAGTGCCGGCTCTCCAACAGGAATAGTAATAGGGCTGCCGCTATCTCTCGCTTCCATTCCACGAACCAGACCATCGGTAGCATCCATGGCAATACAGCGACAGGCATTATCACCCAAATGTTGCGCGACTTCAATAACCAGGTTGTCTTCAACATCATCAATTCCTGGATTGGTAACATGCAAAGCATTCATAATGGTCGGCAATTTGCCGGGCTCAAACTCAACATCAACAACCGGGCCGATTACCTGTATGATTTTTCCAACAATTTGTTCACTCATAGGGATGTACCCCTCCTCAAGTCTTTAAGTTTCGTAATGGTCTATTATCCCTTCAAGGCCTCAGCACCACCAACAATATCCATCAATTCACCGGTTACGGCAGCCTGCCTTGCTTTATTATAAACGAGCGTCAAGTCATCAATGATATCCTTGCACGCATTTGTGGCATTATCCATGGCCGTCATTCTGGCGGCCTGCTCGGAAGCACCGACTTCCAGCATGGAATGGTAGATGATCACATTAAGAAAGAGCGGCTGCATGACATCCATAATCTCTTCTGTTGAAGGCTCATAGATATACTCACCACTGACCGCTTGCTGTGCAGCATCATCTTCTGTTTGTTCAACCGGTTCTATGGGAAGCAGATTCATGGATGTCGGTCTCTGCACCGCAACTGACTTAAACTCTCCATAAATAACCTCAACCTTATCTGACTTTCCCTGTATAAAGTTATGTGACACATCCTGGGCAATTTCTCTTGCATTGAACATCTGAAAACTGCCCATGATGTCAACAAAGTTCTGGCGAACTTTGCCTGTCTTTTTGAAATACTGAAAGCCCTTTTTACCGACACAGACGAAACTGACGGTTTTTCCATCAGCTTCGTATTCTTTCATCAGATTTTCGGCAAATTTAATAATATTGGAATTAAACGATCCACACAGTCCTCTATCGGAAGTGATAACAACCAACTCGACGGTGGACAGATCACGTTTCTGCATCAGTGGAAAAGAGGTTGTATTTGACCCACCGGAAAGATTGGACATAGCCTCATTGAACTTCGCAGCATACGGCCTGAAGGATTCCATCTTTTCCTGGGCCCCCCGCAACTTTGCAGAGGCCACCATATTCATGGCCTTGGTAATCTGCGATGTCTTTTTAACACCGACGATTTTATCTTGAACGTCTTTTAAGCTCGGCATGACAGGACCTTATCCTCTATTAGTTTAAACCTTTACTTGCCTTGAACGTGTCACCAAAGCTATCCAATGTTTTATTGAGTTTTTCTTTAATCTCATCGGTGAACTCTTCTTTCTCCTTGAGATCAGCAAAAATGGATGGATCATTGGATTCAATATAGCTGTACATCTCGGATTCATAATCTTTCATAGAATCAACAGGCAATGAATCCAGGTAACCATTGGCACCAGCATAAAGAATAGCGACCTGCTTTTCCATTGGTAAAGGCTCATACTGTGGTTGTTTCAATATCTCAACCAGTCGCTCGCCACGGGTCAACTGGGCCTGAGTGGCTGCATCAAGATCGGAACCAAACGCCGCAAAAGCAGCAAGTTCACGATACTGAGCCAGATCAAGCCTCAGAGTACCAGCTACCTGCTTCATCGCCTTCACCTGGGCAGCACCACCAACCCTTGAAACCGACAGTCCAACATTGATCGCAGGACGAACTCCCGAGAAGAACAGGTTTGGTTCCAGGTATACCTGGCCATCGGTAATTGAAATAACATTGGTCGGAATAAAGGCGGAAACATCACCAGCCTGGGTCTCAATGATCGGCAGAGCTGTTAGTGATCCCGCACCTAACTCATCATTAACCTTTGAAGATCTTTCAAGCAGACGTGAATGGTTAAAGAAAATATCACCGGGATACGCCTCACGTCCCGGAGGACGTCTCAAGAGAAGCGACAGCTCACGATAGGATACTGCCTGCTTGGATAGATCATCATAGATAATCAAGGCATGCTGGCCATTATCCCGAAAATACTCACCCATGGATGTTCCGGCAAACGGTGCAATATACTGCATGGGAGCAGGATCAGAGGCACAGGCTGCAACAACGGTAGTATATTCCATGGCACCGTGTTTACGAAGAGCCTCAACGACGAGTGCGACTGTTGATTTTTTCTGGCCTACCGCAACATAGATGCAGTGCATATCTGTTTCTTTCTGGGCGATGATCGCATCAACACAGAGAGCAGTTTTACCAATCTGTCTGTCACCAATGATCAATTCACGCTGACCACGGCCTACCGGAGTCATGGCATCAACGGCTTTTGCACCTGTATAGCATGGCTCATGAACACCTTTACGGGCAATAACACCTGGTGCCAGAACCTCGATTTTTGCTGTTTCCTTGGTGTCAATTGGTCCCATTCCATCAATTGGAGCTCCGATACCATCGACAACCCGGCCTTCCATTGCCGGCCCTACAGGAACTTCGGCAATTTTACCGGTACGCTTTACGATATCACCTTCCTTGATCCCTTCAACACTTCCGAGAACCGCACAACCGACGTTGTCCTCTTCCAGGTTCAAGGCAAGACCCATAATTCCACCGGGAAATTCCAGCAGCTCCATGGCCATGCAGTTCTGGACACCGTAGACACGGGCAATACCGTCACCAACGGAAATTACGGTACCTGTTTCATTGAGATCAATACTTGTATCGTAACCACTGATCTGATCTTTTATAATCTGACTAATTTCTTCGGCTTTGATCTGCATCTACTCTCTCCCTTTAATGGAATCATTTAACCCGGCAAGTTGGGCTTTAATCGAACCGTCCAGCACAAGATCTCCAACCTTGGCAATTATACCACCGATGATTGAAGGATCGACACTACTGGTGAGCTCGACTTTCTTGCCGGTTAATTTTTCTAATGTCGCCTGAACTTTGGCCTGTAAATCACTATTCAATTCCACCGCAGAAACAACGGAACCATGAACAATGTTTTTTTCCTCATTTACCAGGGCCTGAAATTCTTCAGCAATTTCAGTTAAAATTTCAGCTCGCTTCTTCTGGACCAGCAGGTTCAGGAATCTCGCCATAATCTCATCCACCCCGGCAGATTCGGCCATGGCCGCCATAACCTTTTCCTTTGCCTCCATTGGATACAAAGGATTAGTCAAGGCATCTACAACCTCAGGGTTTGAATCAAAGAGACTTTTCAGTCCCTGGAGTACTTCGTTATACTTCTCAAAGGCGTCCTGTTCTTTGCCAACGGCAAAAAGAGCCTTGGAGTATCGTCGCGCTAAAATTGTCTGTTTCACTGGATAGCCCCTACCTTATTGAGATAATCTTCGATAATCTTATTTTGATCGTCAGGTGTCAGGTTCTTGATGATGATCTCTTCGGCCATTGTTGTCGCCTGCTCAGCCATCTCGTTTTTCAGTGATCTTCGAACAGTAACAATCTCATTGGCAATAGCCATCTCAGCCTGTCGCTTGATATCATCTGCCGCTTTATGGGCCGATTCGATGATCTTTTCCTTTTCTACCTCAGCCTGGGCCACAGCTTTCTCAACGATTGTGTCAATCTCTCCCTCCATGCCGGCCAACTTGGCTTCAAAGTCCTTATATGACTGTTCGGCTTCAGCACGTTTTGTCTCCAGATCCTCAATCTCCTCCTTGATCTGTTCTCTTCTTCCGGACAGAGCAGCGCCAATCGGTTTTGCACCGAACTTGATCAGGATGAACATCAGAACAGCGAAGTTCATGACCCGCCACATGAGGTCTTTGAGTTTTTCCGGGGACAGACTGTCTCCTCCAGCTGCATATGCGGTGCCCATACAGAACAAGAGGATAAGGATCAATAAAACCGTCGCCTTTCCACCAATCTTCATGATACGTGACATTTTAAAGACTCCTCCCTAAAATTTTTGCAGCCATATCCTGAGCAAAACCATTGAGATTTGCCTTCAGCTCTTTTGTGGCGGTATCGACCTGCTGTTTGATCTCGTCCATCTTTTTATCTTTTTCAGCATCGGTTGCCGACTTGATAGCATCCATTTCCTCATCACCAGCAGCCTTAGCTTCCGCCCGAGCAGAATCAAGGGCACCTTTCGCCTTTTTTGATGCCTCTCGCATCTTGGCATCAACCTCATCCTGCCTCTCTTTTGCTTTCTGGTCAAACTTAATGATCTCGTCCTTCAATCCCCGGACCTTCGTTGACCTTTCCTTCAGCACTTTCAGTACAGGCTTATAGAGAACA
This sequence comes from uncultured Desulfocapsaceae bacterium, assembly GCA_964565605.1. GTDB lineage: Bacteria > Desulfobacterota > Desulfobulbia > Desulfobulbales > Desulfocapsaceae > CAZLGM01. The sequence goes on from CAZMFP010000006.1 coordinate 103,091, forward strand.
GCATTCAGCAGGAACATGAGGATAATCACATTCACTATCTGAAGAAATAAGGTTAAATCCATTGTTACCATATCAGTACTCTCCCGATAGACCAGATATTAAAAAGAGCGAAAAGCTATTTGTGATCATAGCTTTTCGGCAAAACAGATAACGATTCTCGTTATTATTACGAGTGACTAGATAAAAAAAATGAATCCTCATTCATATCCAGAATTTCTTACTGTATCTAGCGTCCCATGTCAACAAATTATTGACTTATGCTGAGTGAACGATGGTTCATTTTTATGAGAAAAAGAACTCAGAAAATCTATTTTATCACATAATAACAATATATTGGATCAAACCCTTGACGATAGTTGATTTTTTAATGGTCTTTCCATTGCCAGAAGAAAGGCAATAAAATGATACTTAAATACAAATGTTGAATACTGCTCCGAGCAGAGCAAGAAGAGGTGATTTGAGCTTGGAAATACCTTCTTCAACCCACTGAAAATAGTGAAAGATTCAGAACCATTAATATCCCCTGTTTAAGATTGATCATTTCACAGATACAAGACTGCACAGAGGTTGTAATTTGTTTCCGTGGGAAGCTGGATTTAGCTTGAATAATTAGCTACCATTTACCGTCATTTCCCAGCATGGGATATTGATTTTTTACGGCTAAGTTTCTTTCACATGCCCACCAATTAACTTGCACCAGGCAATTTCTTCAAAATGAAAAGATCACAGACCCGCCGGATTTTGCAGGTGTGGTTATTCACTATGGCTTAACCTATGCAAACAGCTACGACCCTGAAAAGATGATGTGATTACAAATACTCGCTGGAAGTAGATTTCCGCAAAGGTAAGAGGTCATAGGGGTGCCAGATTTTTGCAGGCGTAGCTATTTGCTATAGCCAAACCTATGCAAATAGTTCCGACCGTGAAAAGATGCTGTGCTTACAAATACATGCTGGAAGTAGATTTCCGCAAAGGTAAGAGGGCGCAGGTACGCCAGGTTTTTGCAGGCGTAGCTATTTGCTATAGCTATACCTATGCAAATAGTTACGACCGTGAAAAGATGGCGTGCCTGCGACCTCTTACAAGAGGAGGTCGTTGGTGAACTCACCCACCCTTGAAAGCGCCTCCGGAAGCTTATCGGTCATGGGCCCGCCGGCTTGAGCCATATCAGGCCTGCCGCCCCCTTTACCACCGACTACCGCGGATACTTTGTTGACAAGGTCTCCGGCTGTTATCCTGTCTGTGAGATCTTTTGATACTATCGCCAGAAGCGCCACCTTGTTTTTGATTACTCCGCCAAGAACCGCAACTCCTGTTCCCATTGAGTCACGCACCTTGTCACCGACCTCTCTCAAGGTTTTGGGGCTGTCGAGTGTGATCTGGGAAGAAACAACTTTTATTCCCTGGACTGTCTCTGCCTGTCCGAGCAAATTATCGACATCGGAACCGGCCAGTTGGGCCGTTAGATCTGCTACTTTTTTCTCGAGCTTTTTCTGAGCGGTAAGCAGAGATTCAACCTTTGTTTTCAGCTCATGGGGTTGGGCATTAAGTAGAGAAGAGAGCTGTGACTCTCTATGTGCCTGCTGCTGAGCCAGACCAAAAGCTGGTAGCCCCGCCAGTGCTTCAATTCTTCTCACTCCAGCGGCAATACCCGTTTCTGAAATGATTTTAAACAGTCCAATTTCACCTGTTCGGTCCACATGGGTTCCACCGCACAACTCTTTGGAAAAATCATCCATCGATATCACCCGGACACTTTCACCGTATTTCTCTCCGAACAGTGCTGTTGCACCTTCTGCAATGGCTTCTTCTTTGGCCAACAGCTTGGTGGCTACCCCCATATTCTCCATGATCTTTTCATTGACCAGCTTTTCAATTGCATCAACCTCCTTGGCCGTTAGCGGGGAAAAGTGGGTGAAATCAAAACGTAGCCTGTTTGGCCCTACCAGTGACCCTGACTGCTTTACATGATCCCCTAACACTTCTTTAAGCGCAGCCTGAAGCAGGTGGGTTGCCGAATGGTTTGCGGCTGTCTGTTTCCGGCTCTGCGAATCTACCTGCAATTTTATCTTCTTGCCGCAACTCAGCGTTCCTGTTTCAATCTTCACACGATGAAGAATGACACCGTCTCCTTCCGACTTGGTATCGACTACAGCAGCTTGACCACCATCCCAGCTGACCACACCGGTATCACCCATCTGGCCACCAGATTCCGAATAGAAAGGCGTGTTTTTAACAAAAACGTCTCCCTGATCACCACTTTTAAGCTCAGCGACTGAGTTACCATCCGGATCAAGAAGTTTCTCGGCTCTGCCCTCTGCCGATAGTCCATCATAACCGGTAAAAGTTGATGACAGCCCGTTGTCCACCAACTCTTTTACACCAGAGCTCATCAGACGAACTCCTTCGTCTTTTCTCGAACCACGGGATTTTCGACGCTGCTCTTCCATGGCCTCTTTAAAGCCGGATTCATCCAGTTCAAGCCCTCTTTCCAGACTGACATCACGGACAATATCTACAGGGAAGCCGAAGGTATCGTAGAGTTTAAAGATAAATGAACCTTCGATGAGCATTTTTTCTGCCGCCCGCAGTCTCTCGATCTCTTCATCCAGAATGGTGAGTCCATGCTCAAGTGTCTCAAGAAATCTCTCTTCTTCGTTGACCACAACTTTTTTCAACAGCTCTGTTGAATCGAGCAGATGGGGATATGCAGTGGACATTGATGCCAGAACGACCGAGGTGATTCTTTCCATAAAGGGTTCAGTCAAACCGAGATTACGTCCATAGCGTATGGCTCTTCTCATAATTCGCCTGAGCACATATCCCCGGCCCTCATTCGATGGCAGAACCCCGTCTGCAACAAGAAAAGCGGTGGCCCTGGCATGGTCAGCGATAACTCTCATGGCGATATTGTCTTCATCAGTCTTGCCATACACCCTGCCGGAGAGCTTTTCCAGCTCATTCATAATTGGCGCAAACAGGTCGGAATCGTAATTATTGAACTTGCCCTGCAATACAGCGGCAACCCGCTCAAGCCCCATGCCGGTATCGATACTCGGCTTGGGTAGAGGTGTCATGGTACCGTCTTGGGAACGGTTAAACTGCATAAAAACCAGATTCCAGAGTTCGAGGAAGCGATCACAGTCGCAACCGACCGCACAATCAGGGCTATCGCAACCGTTTTCCACCCCCAGGTCGATATGGATTTCTGAACAGGGGCCGCAAGGACCGGTGTCACCCATCGCCCAGAAGTTATCCTCTTCTCCAAGGCGGACAATGCGATTATCCGGCAAGTCTTCAATCTTCTCCCACATACCAAAGGCTTCATCATCATCCTTAAAGACGGAAACCCACATCTTTTCGGCGGGAAGGCCTAAATCTCGAATTAAAAACTCCCAGGCAAAATGAATCGCCTGCTCTTTGAAATAGTCGCCAAAGGAGAAGTTGCCGAGCATTTCAAAGAAGGTGTGATGCCTGGCAGTATAACCGACATTTTCCAGATCATTGTGCTTCCCCCCCGCTCGAACACAGCGTTGTGAGGTTACGGCTGTAGAGTAATCGCGCTTATCATCTCCCATAAAAACGGTCTTAAACTGCACCATGCCGGCATTGGTAAACAGCAGTGTCGGGTCGTCCTGGGGTACCAGCGAAGAAGATTCAACAACGGCATGACCGTTGTCTTTGAAATAATCGAGAAATTTTTTACGAATGTCGTTTCCAGTCATGGGATTCTTTTGTTTAGTTCTTTTTGAAAATCGAGTTTCTTATGAAACTCGTTTGTTATCATGAAGAGTACCGGTGTAACTTCACTAGCTACAATCGAGCACATGCGGCAACACAGCTTTAAATTGTTCGGTTCCGGCTTTAGCCAGTAATTCATAAATGATCATTTCCGCTGGCCCAACAATACAGCCCATCTGCTCAAGCCGTTTAAGTCCAAGCTCATGGTTTATTTTTGTCCTGGACGAAACACCATCAGCCACAATCCACGGTGTAAAGCCTTTATCCAGGTATCCTTTGGCCGTCTGATAGACACAGATATGTGTTTCCACACCTGTCAGCAGCACCGTGGTCACCGAATCAGGCAAGGCGTTGATAGCACCGGCTGTCCTGGTATCTGAACAGCAACAGAATTCGATTTTATCAAATTTCTCCACATCAGCCATCAGCGTCTCCAGCTCTTCCACATATGGCCCCAACCCTTTTTGATACTGGGTATTGGCAATCACAGGCATTTCCAGTATTTCAGAGACATTGAACATCAGCTTGATAACGGCTGATACTCGTTCATTGTCAACAATCTGGCTCATTAACCTCTGCTGTGGATCGATCACATGCAGACAGCACTCTTTTGATGTTAATAAAACATTTCGACTCATTTCTACCCTTTTCTCCAAGTGTGTAGAATTCAGATACAGTTAAAAAAACAGAAGCATATATTGAAATACGCCACAAGAAAGTTCAAGTACAATTTCAAATAAATGATACGTCCCTTCAAGAAAACGCATTTGACATTCACCAGACGCCACGCTAAACATTTTCTATATACCGACCGATAGAATACTGCAAATCCTTTTGACCTGCTGTTTTCTATCTTTTTTCAGCTATGGACTGAGCATCCGTCTCAATCAGAAATGAGGCGATAACTCTTTTTATTTTATTGCGCCACTGGCTTGACACAACCGGGGAGAACCATGCAAAAACGCGCTGCAGTTGACCACCTTTCTTTTAAAAGTCTCCAAAAAACCAAGGCTGATCTCTCCAGAACCCAGTCATTTCCATACAGCCAGGAGCTCCGTTCCATAATGGCCAGTGAGGTGATCTGCTGTTCTCCCGATACAGTTGTCCGTGAAGCCGTTAAAACAATGAGCGCCAACCACGTCTCAAGTATCATAATCACCAAGGAAGACAGAACCGCAGTCGGTATTCTGACTGAAACCGATATCCTGAAAATAGTCGCCGATGATAATATCACGACCAAACAGGTACTCACCCATGAGGCCATGTCAGATACTCTGATCACCCTGTCGCCGGAAAACACAATTTTCCGGGCTCTTGCTGTTTTTTCCCAAAAAGGAATAAAGCATCTACCACTTCTAAAAGATGGTAAAATTGCCGGGATTATCACCCTGCGCCAACTTCTCAAACTCCGATACCCAGAACCGATGACACTGCTTGAAGGAATTTCTGCAGCTGAATCGGTCTATGATTTAAAGCAGATAAAGGAGATGCTGCCCGACATCGTCTCATCAAAACTTCATGCTGGAATCAGGGTTTCAGATATTGCTGTTATGATCTCCATGATCAACCAGGACATCCATCGAAAAACCATGGATCTGGTCATCGATCAATGCGGCCCACCTCCTGCACCCTTCTGCCTGTTTGTCACCGGCAGCCATGGACGATTTGAGAACCTTCTCTCTCCTGATCAGGATCACTGCCTGATAATTGCTGACGACCCGGACAATCCACTGGTCCAATATGACCCATACTGGGTCCGAATGTCGTCGCTTTTCTCTGACTGGTTGCATCAGATCGGTTTTGTCTATTGTCCCGGCGAAATTATGTGCCGAAACCCGATCTGGCGCAAAAGTCTTGATGAGTGGAAATTGCAGATTCAATATTGGGTCCGTCAACAGGTCGATAATCTCGGCCGCTTCGCCACCCTGTTGTTTGACGCCTACCCGATTTACGGTGATATATCTTTATTCTCAGAACTTAACGATTACTCTTTTAATATCGTAGGTCGTCACCATGAGATTCATCAGGTGATGCATGAAGAGAAAGGAACTCACCACGTCCCTACCGGTTTGTTGGGCCGTTTTATTACCGAAAAAGAAGGTGAGCATCGTGGTGAATTTGAGATCAAACGGAGCGGACTGATCTTCGTTGTTGAATCTGTACGAATTCTGGCACTACGGTATCAAATCCGGGAGACCTCAACCCTGAAAAGGATTGAAAAGCTGGTAGAAGGGAATTTCATTCATAGCGATGATGGGGAATACTTTGAAGCAGCCTATTTAATTCTGCTGCATCTGTCGCTGACCGTCCAGGTTGAGAAGATCGGAAAAGGGGAAAAACCGGATACTTTCATCAACCCGAGCACACTTTCGCAAAGAAAAAGAGAGACACTCAGACACGCTTTCAAGGCTGTCTCAAGTCTTCAGAAATTGGTTTCTGCCGAGTTCGGACAACTTGTCTTGTAACAACTGTTTGAGAAAGTATCCCAGCTGTTGAAGCTGTTGAGAAAAAGGAATGCCTTGCAAGAGTAGTTCGGGACTATTCAATAGTACTATGGATATCCACACCTACTTATGCATGCGCTGCTTCTTATCCTCATCCGGCAAACTGAGTAAACGCTGGTCCGCCGGTTTCGCCATTTCCTTCTGCAAATAGATAGCACGGTCCTTAATCTGAGGAGGCATCTCACTGATATTCCTCATGAAGCGCCACAGAAAACCTGGCCCCTCCACCGCCTCTGCATCAATGGTCAATGCCTTTTTATAATCACTTAGAGCCTTTTCATGACGACCGACACGATCATGTAATATACCTCGGTCAGCCCAGGAAATCGCATTGTCCGGATCAAGCTCAATAGCCCGATCAAACTCAGCAAGAGCCTCGTCATAACGCTTGAGCTGCATATAGGTGATCCCCAATCCCAGGCGAGCCAAAACATGATCCTGGTTCTTCCCCAGGGCCTTCTTAAACTCCTTTTCAGCCTCTTTAAACTGTCCGTCTTCCAGGCGATAGTTGCCTGTTTTCACGTCGACATCTCCCGGAATATCCTCCGGACCAAGACGCCAGTAGAAGATAAGGGCAACGACTGAAACAAAAACCACCAGTGCAATTCTTGCCTTATGCCTGTTTTGTAATTGTGTTGCCATTAGTTCACCACACCGAGGAAACGGACCATGATGATCTTATTGTAGACAAAGGCGAAGGTCATGGCCAACCCGGCTGCAATGATGTAGGTTTTTTTTCTCAACTTCGCTGTTTCTTCTTCTGTTAATTCCCTTTTCAATTTCCGTTGATTTCTGTTGACAGCAAGACTGAGCATAAATTTTTTCAAGGGAAAATAGAGCAGGACACCGAAAACAATCGAGGTTACTCCATACCAGAATGACACAGTTTATTCCTTCTCGTAAAATATATTTGATTAATAAAAAAGGCTCCGGAGCGTCTCCACTCCGAAGCCTCATTTTATACTGCGTGCTAAAAGCTGTTATTACTGCTCAGCTTTTGCTTTTTCGATGTCACGATCACCGATATCATCCAGGAGCGCAACAATTTCTTTCTCGGGCAGCGTGGACATTTCCTGCTTATAAGCAAGCATCCACATCATTGCTACACCAAGAGCCCACCAGATGATCTGCCATACCCAGATGGACGGCATACCGAAAATCCATGTCGTTGCATCATTGGGATTACCGAAGATGGTATTTCCAATAACCGCACCCGGTCCAATAGCAAAGATGAACCAGATAATGGTAAGTACCCAAGCGATGGGCACAAAGCTCTTCTTCTCGGGAGACAGACCGACATGCTCTTTAAGATAATTATGGAATTTCATCTTGTGAGCCATCTCATCTTTATCCTGAGTAAAAGCAGAGATAATCAGCGCGGAGCCCAGGTTAAAGAAGATACCCCAAAATGCGGAGTGCATGGTCAATGGCCAGCGACCCCACATCTCGATACCGAACCACTTAGTACCGATGGACTCAGTACAGGTAACAGCGACGAGTCCGAGAATCAGACCAACGGTAACACCCTGGCGGGTAAGGAAAGGCCACCAGCAGATACCGATTAGGGCCGGCCACATCTGAAAACCGTAAGCAACAGCCAGACCACCCAAGAGAACAAGGGCATCTTTTGAGGTAGTGGCAACAATCAGAGCCAGGCCACAGATGAGAACAACACCCATACGACCGAACAGTTTTTGGGTCGCATGAGAAGCATTAGGATTAACGAATCTTTTATAAAGATCACGTGTCAGCATACCACCCGCTGTAGACATATAGGCAGAACCGGTAGATTGCATTGCTGCGAGCGCACAGACTGCCAGCAGACCAACTAACCACGGTGCCGTATCGGACAGCAGATGAATCAGAGCCGGTACAATCATACCCTGCTTACCAGGGCTCTGCATGATATCACCACCAACACCAAGCAGATCCTTATAACCTGCTTTAACCATAAGAGGATCAGCACCGATCAGATGGGCACCAAGACCCTGAATAGCTGTGAAAATGATAAGGATAGCACCGATACCAAATGCGGATGCCCAGACCTGCTGCGGAGCAAAAGGTCTTGGATTCTTATTGGTAAAGGCCCACATGGTGAATGCTGGTGCTGAATGGATACCCATCAGGGCAAACATGTAAGTCAGACACATCATACCGGTCCAGGCGCCACCGGCGGCTTTAGTCCCAGCCGGTATGAACTGGATTACCCCCGGAATCGCTATGTAATGGCTGTAGCCATCCGGCGTCCTCTTGGGATCAAGTTCTGCCAGTTTGGCAATACCCTCATTCAACGCGGTCCAACCACCGACATAATTCAGTGTGATAATACCGATCGCCAGAATACCACCGGCCAACAGAAGACACTGAACGGTATCAACATAGGCAACAGCCCGCATACCTCCAGATGCAACGTAGATAATAACGACCAGAGACAGTAGCCACATACCAACCTCAACTCCCATCAGACCATCTGTCAAAACGTTGAACAGGAAGCCGGAAGCACGAAGCTGCAGTCCGAGGTAGGGAACAGAGAAAATCAGGGCAACCAGAACCGTCAAGATCCTGATAGCATCAGACTTAAAATACTCACAGTACATCTCACCTGGAGTAACAAAGCCGAATCGTTTTCCTAGAACCCACTGTCTCTTGAGGAACATGACACCGGTGAACGGAATGGTAATGGCATAAAATGATGCATATGCATATTGAAAACCATCTCGATAGACAAGACCGGGATGCCCCATGAACGTCCAGCCAGAGAAGCTGGTCGCGGTTGCGGCAAGGACGAAAACCCATAGAGGAATTGTTCGTCCGGCGACAAAGTAGTCAGATGCCGTTTTCGAAGTTATTGCACCTTTAATACCCCAAAAGACGCAATACGCCCAGTACATCAGTACAAACACAAATAACCAAATAGTTGCTGTTGTCAAAATTGCCCTCCCTTAGTTCTTTGAATCTTTACCGATGTGACAACACTCACCTCTGATTACCACTCCATAATCAGACACACCGATCATATGTACACAACCACCTCATTGTAGCATGACGCCTTACATATCTTAGCTATAATTTTTTTGATGATTAATTGCAAGAAAAATGAATACAAGTTTTATTGATAAATAGATACAGAAAAATAAATATAACCCTCTGTTTTCTATACAAACCTCTCAATCTTTACCCTCATTTTTCTTCGGGCTTCAGAACCACCTCCTACTCACTTTACCGGCCTTTAAAAGTTCTTTTATGTTTCCTATTTTCCCGCTGTTAATCAATGTTGACCTGGTATACTTCTTCACCAGGAAGAGAAAAAGATATGCTGCCTGAAGGGCATCCTCAAAACTGTCATGAGCACTATAATCCGGAAGATTCAATTCCCTTGAAAGTTCACTGAGATTATAGCTGCCAGACATGGATTCCTCTTCATGGAATTCTTCCAATACCGCCTTCTTGTATCGGATGGCCATCACCATGGTATCAACAACCGGATTGGCCAGTTTGCCCCCATAAAGTTTTTTAGTTGTTTCATCCAGAAAATCCATATCCAGACCAACATAGTGCCCAACAAGAACGGCATCACCTACATATTCAATAAATTCAGGCATCACCTCCTTCATTGGTCGCGCCAATTTCAACTGTTCGGGAGTTATCCGATGAATCAATGTCGCATCAGTATGATCCACCTGCTCTGGCTGCACAAACTCATCAAACAGATCTCCCAATTCTATTCGTAAATTTCTGATACGAACGGCACCAAATGAAATAATTTCATCCTGCCGCTTGTTCAACCCGGTAAGTTCGGTATCAAAAACCACAAACTCACTCTCTCGAAGCTCCTTTGTCCAATCAAGATTTTTACACAGTCGATGGTTGTCAGCAATCAGGGGATGAGCCTTGCTGAACCAGGAGCCGATATTGAGTTTTTGAAGCATGTAGTAGATACTTACAAGATATTGTTAATTTTCCAGTAACACACCAATATATTTAAGATTATCACAACTGGCCATATGACCTTAGGTTCTACATCACAGGAAACAGTTTCAGTAAAACTCCATACAACTCCTCTATTATCGAGAATGCTTCTTTGAGCATTTTCCTCTCCAACTCAGAAAGATTTGCCGGATCAATATGGTTATCCGGCAACACCCCTCCCTCAAGCTGTTCTAATTGATGAACCAGACGCAGCTGCATCTGCAGTTCATAGGAGTCAATTGCCGAGATGATGAGTTCATGATCAACAAATCCCCCACCGTCAACGGCCTGCAGCCTGGCCATAGTGTTGGTTTCACGCAGTCCATATTTCAAAGAGAGAATTCTGGCAAAATCAACGTAAGGCATGATCCCGGCCGATTTGATATCCAGCTTGTTCTTATGTGCTCCGTCCCGTTCAACGATAAAATTATTGAAAAAAGAAAGCGGGACCCTGTTTGAGGTCGTCCGCCTGGTTAAGTAAAAAGGAAGTGCCGGATTTCTCTGAGCCAGTTCAATGAGGTGATCACGAAGCCGGGACACCAGGGTCTCGTCACCATGGCCAGACCTGAAATCAAAGAAAAGAGGATTGCAGTTCAACTCATTGTTTTCAGGGGACTGGGCACACCGACTGAAATAAGCTTTCCACACTGAAAAAGGCTGGCACCAGCGACTGTTGGAGGCCATAACCTCCTGGGGGCAAAGCGGATAACCGCAATTGATCAAGCTGTCTATGGCTCGTTTGCCAAACTCCTGAAAATATTGAGCTGCCGCCGCCTTTTCCTCTTCATCTTTGGGATCACAATAAATGATCCCATTGTCCTGATCGGTTTTGAAGGTCTGCTCCCATCGACCTTCACTGCCGAACAGGATCCATGAATAGCTGACCGGCGGCGGGCCCATTTCATTTTCAAGAAGGGTCAGCAATCTGTCCACAATCTGATCGTTGAGAATAGCGATCATCCTGGTGATCTTGCTTGCTTTCCCCCCCTCTCTGATCAGATTTCGTATCATTCCAGGTATCTTCTCGGCCAGAGGGTAGAGCCCGGCTATGGACTGCTGAGCAACTATTTCCTTAAACAGATAGAATGGAGAGTTCCCCTGCAGGACTGTAATATCGTGGGTGGTAATCACACCAATGACAATGCCCGCCCTTTCAACAGCCAGATGATGAATACCGGTGGACATCATTTTTAAGAGCACATCAAAACAGAGCGTTTCAGAAGAAACAGTGAGCACCGGGCTGCTCATGATTGTGGCTACATTTTCCTGGTAATCAAGCCCTGCTGAGACGACCTTTGAACGCAGATCCCTGTCTGTAACGATACCAACGATTTCTTTTGTGTCTTGAGGATCATGAATGAGCAGTGAGCCGATGCTATAGTGGGCCATGGCCCTTGCCGCCTCCTGTATCGATGACGAAGAAGAAACGGTCCTTAACTCTTTTACCAGCGCTTCCGCTTTAATAGAGAAGAGGTAAAGATCCTCCATGGAACGGCGGCCAACCTTATGGTGCCTCAGCTCCCGATAGGCCGTTTGGACGACTTTTTCCGAAAAACTCTTTAGGAAGTAGTGTGAAAAAGTGGGGTGGTTTTGCACAAGCCCAAGAAAAACTTCCCGGGGCAGAAGATAGCAGAAAGTATCCTCAATTGTTTCAATATTCAAATTGGCTTTGGTCCCGCGAATAATCCCCAAAGCACCGATATACGACCCTTCACCCCTGTAGTCTTTCAGGGTTACTTCACCCTCATCGTCTATGATAAAGGCTTTCACCCCCCCTTTTTGAATGAGAAAGAGATGGGTGATTTCGGTTTCGTCGGCACTGAGCAGCCGGGTTCCTTTTGGGAAAAAATCGATTCGACAATAATGCGCCACTTTTCTCAAGGTTTCATCATCCAATTCATTGAATGGCATGATCCCCTGGAAAAATGCGATTGACGCCTCAGGCGCCACCTTGTGGACATCTTTCTTTAGATCAAGGGTTACCCCTTTAGATTGGGCATCCGGTTTATCCATAGTCTTCCACACTTACCTACAGGGAAACAGCAAACCGAGATTAAATTATGAAGGGAACCTAAAAATTCTTTAAAAAAAGTCCCCGAAAACCGAAAGAACGGAGTAGCAAACTCCGTTCTTTTGGCTTTTTACGCTATTATGTTTTTTAACTTCCAGCACTTCTTGCCGACAATCAGGTCATCAACGACCCCCGGCTCGGCTAGAGTTGAAAAATCACCGAAGTTCTCGAAATCATCTACCTCTATTTTCCTGAGTACCCAGCGCATAATTTTACCCGAACGTGTTGTCAGAAGTCCGGGATCAGATTGGTTAACATCTGGGGAAGCAATCGGTCCGATCTCTCTTTGCTTATGGATCCTGAGATCTCCCAGCAGCTCATCGGTCATATTCACCCCTTTATTAACCGCAGTAAAACAACTTTTAGCAGTCATTTATTTTTCTGTAACGATTTAACATACCGTAAATGATCACCTTTCTGTCAAGATAAAACAACTTAATCAATATATCAATAATTTTTATAATTGCTCGTTTTTGAAAGAATCAAAGCCTTCTTGCTGGGAAACTGGGCCTGTTAACTCCCTGTTATCCGATAAAACCTTGCCGAACCAGTTTTTAGCATCCAGCTTTCAAGATAGCTTTTGGTTGAAAACAATTTTCAGAAACAAAACAGATCAATTATTTTGAAATGTATCATCAGTTTATATTTCATTGACAAAGGACTACTGGTAATTTTACATTTCCCGGGTAAATGATACTGTGACACTAGGAGTTGTTTTTATTCCCTTTCATTTCAAGGAAGCGGCTGCTAATATCTTGACCCATAACCCCCTAATCCGATCAGCAAGATCATCGAAGCAAAGGTGTGTGCAGTCAGACTGACGAAACAATCTATCTATTTACACCGCTGCCTCACTGTTGCCCGAAATCTATAAACACCTATAGCTATGACAGACGAACAAGCCACCAGTTACTCCGTTACCTTTCTGCCGGTCAACAGGACCGCCAAACTCGCTCCTGATGAGACCCTTATCCAGGGCGCCCGACAGGTCGGCCTGCACATTAACGCCAGCTGCGGCGGCAACGGGGTCTGCGGGAAATGTCTGATTGTTGTTGAAAGCGGCGAGGTAACCGGCGGCAACAGTGAAAAGCTATCCCAAGATGACTATGATGCCGGAAAGCGCCAGGCCTGTACTGCTGTTCTTGCAAGCGATGCCGTTGTCCGCATACCCGAGATGACCGGTTTGAAAGAGGGGGTGCTCACTCTGGATGTTCCTGTCCGTCGTCGGGCCCGCATGCACATTTTTAATGTTGATCAGATAAAGGAAGAAGGCGTCTTCATCCCACCTGTGGAAAAAAAAGTTCTGGAAATGCCACTACCTTCAGCAACAGATAATATGGCCGATGTCGGCCGCCTCATTCAAGGGCTCAACAACCAGTATGACGAACGGAAACTGGTAGTACCATTGTCAGTGCTTAAAAAAATCCGCAGAACCCTGCGCGAGGAAAATTTCCTGGTCACCGCCACACTTATGCGGCCGGTCAACAAAACAGGAAAATCCCAAGTCGTTAACATTCAGCCCGGAAACTGGTCTCTTAGAAATTATGGCCTGGCCTTTGACATTGGAACGACCACCGTCTACGGAACATTGCTGGACCTGCACACCGGAGAAGTCCTGGCAAGAGAGGGCGATTACAACGGCCAGATCAGCTATGGGGAGGATGTTATCACGCGGATCATTTTTGCCGAGAAGTCCAAAGGGCTGAAACTGATGCACAACCTGGTGGTTAAGACCATCAACTCGATCATTAAAAAGCTGCTCAAAAAAACGGAAATTGAAGCCGATGAGATCAGCTCCATCACCCTTTCCGGAAACACCACGATGACCCACCTGTTTCTGGAACTGGAACCGCATAACATCAGGCGCTCTCCTTATGTGCCAGTCTCCACTTTTCTACCGCCCATCCGGGCAACAGACCTGGATCTCAACCTGCCGGAGCACGCCGTTGCTCTTCTCTACCCTTCCATCTCCAGCTATGTCGGTGGCGACATTGTAGCCGGTGTGATGGGCTCAGGCATGTACCGCAGTGAGAAACTCACGCTCTATATCGATATCGGTACCAATGCCGAAATCGTCATCGGCAACAAGGACTGGCTTGCCTGTGCAGCCTGTTCCGCAGGACCCGCCTTCGAGGGAGGCGGCATCACCCACGGCATGCGAGCGGCTTCCGGAGCTATCTCCGACTTCAGCCTGCACCCCACCACCTTTGAACCGATGAATATTACCATCGACCATAAGCCGGTGAAAGGCATCTGTGGTTCCGGCCTGCTGGTCATCATCGCCACGTTCTTTGAACTGGGAATAATCGACCGTGGCGGTTACTACAACAGGGACCTGGACACCCCAAGAATACGTAAAGGCCGAAGCGGTTATGAATTTGTCCTCGCCTGGGAAGAAGAGAGCGGCACCGATGGTGATATCGTTCTCAACGAAGTTGATATAGAGAACTTTATCCGTGCCAAAGGAGCCATCTTTGCCGGGTGTAAAACATTGGTTGATGCGGTCGGACTTGAAATCACCGATCTTGAGCAGATCATCCTTGCCGGGGCTTTCGGCAGTTTTATTGATCTTGACAGCGCCATGACCGTTGGGCTGTTGCCCGAAATTGAGGCCGGAAAAATTATGTATGTGGGCAACGGTTCCATGCTCGGCAGCTGGATGAGCGAGCTGTCCAACCACATTCGTCGTGATGTGGTCGAGGTTGTTCGAAAGATGACAGGCTTTGAACTCTCCGAAGTTCAAAGATTTCAGGATGAGTATATCGCCTCGCTCTTTTTACCCCATACGGATTCATCACTTTTCCCACAGGTTACAAGCAGGAAGTCAGCCCAGGAACAGGCGACCAACTCCTGATCGATTCTCTTTTCCTGTCCTTATTTCTCTATTACCATCGTCTTATCGCGAGTTTCCACACCATTTAACCGTTGAAAAAAGTGGTCCAAGCGAGTATGAATCAATATTTAACTGAACACTAAAACAATGACCGACAGGAAGATGCCATGCAAGATGACCAGATTCTCATCGTCTCAAAGCTGCTCAAATCGATGTCACATCCTATCAGGCTAAAGATCCTCTGCCTTCTACAGGACAAAGAGCTCTCGGTCGGCGACATTCGGGATAAGGTTAAAACTACCAATGCCAACGTCTCCCAACATCTCAATATTCTCCGCAGCCAAGGCATTATCGATTATCGCAAGGATGCCAACTTCATTTATAACAGGATTGCCGACAAACGGATTCTTGAGCTGATTCAAACCATGCGGGCCCTTTTCTGCCCCGATTTTTAGTTCTCTTCATCTGCACGCACCTTCCAGACTTCATCCTCCTCCTTTACACAGGCCATCTCTATCGGCTTGACATTCCCGTAATCAGCACAATCATATAATGAGTGATCGATATTGTCAGTTGTACGGTGTTCATATCTGCCGGGAAAGTCATCGACATCGATGCTAAACTTTTGTCCATTTTAAAAAGAACCTGAAAATTTTTATTTATAGAAGGAAGATATTATGATTATTAACGATTGGATTCACACAATGGCTGGCTTTTTTATCATGCTCAGCCTGGCCTTAGGGGTAGAGGCAAGCCCTCTTTTCCATTCAAAATACTGGCTTTTCTTTACCGGTTTTGTCGGTTTGAATCTTTTTCAATTCGGCTTTTCCAAGTTCTGCCCAATGGGTACCATATTAAAAACACTTGGTATTCCGGAAAAGCGAATGTAAACCCATTAACTAACCTGTCAGTTATCGAAACTACCCATAGCTCTATGGGTAGTTTCGACACATACCCTCCAACCTCGCCAGGAAACACACCAACATAACTTTCATCCGGTTGTCTCCTCGACTCTGTGTAAATTTCATGCTAAAATAATACTGTTCATCCAATCAGATATACATTAAAAGAGACTGCTTTTTTGCTGATTACCTATGATTCTCAGCAATGGCAGCAGTTTCTACTCCTGCATATTCGTTTGCTTTCAACATGGTAGGATAGCATGTCCCAGGGGATATATCTTAAAACGATCCTTGCTCTTTCGTTGCTTGCAACGATTGCTCTTCCTCTCTACACCGGCCTATATATCTATCCGAAATCAAAAGGCATTCTTATTAAGCATGCCGAGCATGATGCCATTAAACTTGCAAAGCATCTTTCAAACAGTCTTCTAAAAGAAGCAGACAACCTGACAAAAGAACTTCTGACTAAAGAAATTTTGCAAGAAATCGAAGTTATATTCGACGATTTCAAACTCTACAAAATAAAAATATTTACCGCTGCCGGTGAGGTTATTTACTCATCCAATCCTGTTGATATCGGCAATATCAATATAAAAGACTATCTGATTACCAATAAAGCTCAGCAATAAATTTTTTCATTGGGTGCTCACTCT
>CAZMFP010000007.1:0-110396 GCA_964565605.1 uncultured Desulfocapsaceae bacterium
ATACTGTTTCTCCACAACTTCTTATGTGGAGCTAAACTATGAGACAGCACTGATGAAAAATCATTTCTTACTCCAAGTCTCTATTTACCGCTTTTCCATTTTTCTAGATTGAGATCAAATTCATTCTTCTCTTGCTGTTTTAATCTGACATTTGCATCAAAATTAAGTATTATCTCCGAAATATTTCTTCAGTAAGCACTCTCGCTCAGATATCACCTAAATCCCAATAACTCATGAAAAAGTTCGGTTTACTGTTTCTGCTGCTATTTATAGTAGCAACTCTTTTTGTTTTTGTACTACGTCAGGAGGAAGAGGGGGCAGATCCTTCCTATTTCCTCCCTCCTGAAACTGCCATATACCTGGATCATCGAGAACTTGAAGAATCCATTAATTTCTTCAGAAGTTCCAAGTTGGGAAAAACAATCGAGTCACTAGACTATGAGTTGCTGTTTCGTCAATTTGATCTGTATGAGTCTCATTATCCTACTTTTGCAGATATTCGTGATGAGATTAAAGCATTTTTAGACAGTCAACTCTATAAACAGATTCTTTCAAAAAGAGCCGTAATCTCTCTTCTTCCAACCAAAAACAAGTCAATCGACAATCCTTTATCAGAAGCCAAAAGAAGGCTGCTTTTTATCTTAGAGCCTAAACTTAATTCAAGTATTATTGATCTTATCAGTGGCTTGAATTTAGAAGGAACTGAGCAGACAAGCACCGAATATGGTGAGCGGACTATCAAGTTTCACCATCTCAGTGAAGATGAGCGCCTGGTAACAGCTAAAGTAGAAGAGCATATCCTGGTTTCTTATAATGAGGACCTCATTCGCCAAAGTATAGATCGTTATGATGGAGAGACAAAGGAATCGCTTTATTACAATAAGGAATTCAAAGAACATCGTCAGCTCCATGACAATTTTCGCTTGTTTTTCTACAGTTCTATTCAGCAAGTGAGGAATCAGGTTCCAATTTTTATCAATTCCCTGGAAAACAAACAGAAAAAGCTGATAGAAGATCAGTTGCAGGATTGGAAAGGATGGCAATCCGCCTCTTTTGGAGCCCGGCAGGTAGAGAATACAATCTATGACAAGGCTGCTATTTTCTTCGATCCCAAAAAAATAGACAAAACAACAAGGAATCTTTTTCTGGTTCCACCACAAAGCAACGAAACACTCAAGAACGTACCGGCCAACGTTGTCAGCTATTTCTGGGCAAACACATTTGATTTCAAATCACTCTGGGATGCCGCTATTCAAGATAAGACAATAACTGACAAAGAACGGCGAGAGATGGTACAGGATTTGCGAAAAAATCTTGGAACCGACCCGGAGGCATTGGCTAAAATTTTAGGTAATCAGCTCGCTTTCTTGATTCGGCAGGGAACTGATATTGGTTTCATTCCTCTTCCTGAATGTGGTCTATTTATTCAGCTGAAAGACCCGGCAACTGCCGACAAATTGATTCGGAAACAGTTAAAAAAGTTAAATATTCCTCTTCAAACCCAGTATTACAAAAAGAAGAAACTGGTTTACTGGGACAGCTCCATCCAGAATAGTCTCCAGCCGGTTTACTGCCTTTGCGGCAATTATCTTTTTATTGCTTCAACTGTTGAACTCATGAAAAAGATAATCGATACAGAGGAATCTGGCGATGGGCTTAAGAAGGAAGCTGCTTTTAAGGTGGATGGAAACAAACAGTTTTTCGACAAAAATAATTCCATGAGTTTCATCCGCTTTGATTCGTTTATTCAATTAACAAAAGAACTTGTCAATTGGGGTGGAATCCTGCTTGGTTTGCAGGACAGAAGTGTCTCATATAAATCAAAACTGTTGATTGATCAACTCATCAATCCACTTCTTGATGGTATGACCATGTTTTCTACTGTGCATGCCAGGAGCTATTCAACCAGCGATCGTGTTTATTTCGAAAATCAAACCCGTATTCATCAAACTCAGACCAAACCTGCTAACTAACCATGGAAAAGCTTGTCAATGAAATTAAGAGAATGGTACAGTTCAAAGATACCACAGATATTGGTGATATCGTTCTGATTGCTGCAGAAGAACCCCAGATGCTGATCTATGCCTTAGTTTCAAATATCACCAGAGATAATAGTAAAAAGGATGAATGGTATCACCTGGAACTCGTCTTTCTTTCTGTTCCTCCGCAGGTGGTCACCTGGACGTTACGGCCTGAACAGATGACAGGAAATGAAATCTTCACCATGGGCGGTAATGAGAGGTTTATTCAGGCTATTGAAATTCCAAAGGAGAACCTGAACGTTGTTTCAGATTTAGCGGAAAAGGACAAAAAACGATCTTTTATAAAGAGAGTGAAATAGACAATAATGACCAAAAGGTTATCTGAACGTGAGATAATTCATCTTATCCGGCAACAAAGTCAGAAGTCGCCAAAAGGCCTCATACAAGGCATTGGGGATGATTGCGCTGTCTTTGGTACTGATTCCGACTGCCGGTGGATAATCACAACAGATACGCTGGTTGATTCTATTCATTTTGATCGTACTTTCCATCCACCTAAGCTTCTGGGTCGTAAATGTATTGCAGCAAGCTTGAGTGATATTGCTGCCATGGGTGGCGAGCCCAGGTTTATCCTTGTCTCTTTGAGCCTGGCCTCCAATATATCAACTGGCTGGCTGAAAAAGTGGTTTAAAGGCATTACAGAAATCAGTGATGAGTTTGGTTGCTGTCTGATAGGCGGAGATACCGTTCAATCAAAAGAACTGTCTGTTACCGTCACCATCATCGGTGAGTCCGGACCCGGAGGGACGATATATCGTTCAGGAGCAGGCGAGAACGACACTGTCTATGTGAGCGGCACCTTAGGTGATTCGGCAGCCGGACTTCTATTACTGCAAAATGGAATTACCAATAGTAAAAAAAATAAAAAATGGGCCGATTTTCTAACAGCGCATCTCGACCCGACCCCACAAATCGATCTCGGTCAACAGCTTGCTCTTTCTGGTTTTGTCACATCAATGCAGGATATTTCAGATGGTTTGGCAACTGATTTGAGTCACATCTGCTCTGAGAGTGGAGTAGGGGCGGTTCTGTCCGAAATTTCATTGCCTCAGCACCCGATGCTGACAAAAGCATCAAAGAAGCTCAATTGCAACCATCAGGACCTCCAACTATTCCAGGGAGAAGATTACCAACTCGTTTTTACTGTTGAGCAGGGGAGGGAAAAGCAGGTTGAATCGATCATCGCTGGCACCCTGAATTTATCAATCCACCCTGTCGGCAGAATTCAAAAGGGTGAAGGTGTTTTTCTCCAGCAGACCAATGGGAAACTGGCCGATATCAGCTATAAAGGCTATGAACACTCAATGAAGAAGTAGGGAACAGGACCAGATGTGAAGTGAAGTCCCGCACCAGTTAAACCAGATTAAAATCAATGGTGATTCTATCCATTGACGGTTTAAATTGCCGATACTTTATCTGAGGGGATTGGTCCAACATGATTTTTGATGCTCGAACCGCATCAGTGTCTCCATATTTGTCAGATAAGTAGATAATTTCGATAATTCCGGACTGAATAATCACCTTGGTGCACTCGTTACACGGAAAAAGTCCGACATAGATACGACAATCTTTCAGGTCGCATGAAATTGAGTTCAGAACGGCATTGAGCTCAGCATGGCAAACATAGGGGTATTTGGTTTCAAGGTATTTGCCATCGCGCCCCCAGGGAAGCTTGTCGTCGGAGCAGCCCCAGGGAAATCCATTGTAACCAACTCCCACTATTTTATTCTGTTTATTGGCGACACAGGCACCAACCTGGGTATTGGGGTCCTTTGAGCGTTGAGCAGAAAGCAAAGCAACTGCCATGAAGTATTCATCCCATTTCAGGTAATCTTTTCGTTTGGTGCTCATTTTTTCATCTTCTTTATTGTCTGGGTTTTCCCTTATACTCTTGTCTTCGCTTGCGCCAGGATGAGGCCCCGGTGACTTTATCCATAAACTGTTTAATTGTTTCGAAGTAGACCATGCCGCCGACAGCAATCATGGTGTTATGAGCAGCGCCAGGAATAACATGGAACTCTTTTGACCTGGCACCTGAATAGGCCTGGAGTTTTTCAGCTTCAGCCAAGGGAATAAGATCATCATGACTTCCATGTAAAATAAATGTTGGCTTTTTTACCTGACCGATTTTTTCTCTATTATTAAAACAATCTTCTTCCTGAAGATCAAGCCCGGTAGGATCAACCCCTATAGTTCTCAATAATGGCAGGGTGTCGCAGAAGCCACTTTCAAGAATCAGACCCTTCATGTCGTCATGCTCTGAAGACATCAACTCAATAGCGCAGGCAGAGCCAAGAGATCGCCCCATGATAAAGATCGGGCCTGACCAGCCATTTTCTTTCAGCCAGTCAGCTCCTTGATTGAAGAGTAATTTTGCATCAGCGAGCATATTCTTAACTGTTGGCATTCCCCCGGACCAGCCATATCCACGATAGTCGGTCACCAGAATATTGATCCCCACCTGATTGTACATAGGCCCAATCATGTCATAATCACCGGCAACCTCACCGTTCCCATGAAAATAGATGATAGTCGGTCCATTTTTATCTATGCCGAAAAAGCGACAACCAATACTCACTTCAGAATCTACCTCAATGTCAAGGTCAACAGCCCCTTCAGGAGCTTCTGATCTTCCTGTCTGAACAGGATGAAAGATATAAGAAAGAAGAGTTGGATTATCGAGTTTTGAATAGTCTGTCATGGTGGTTATTATCTCTTTTAGTTTCAGAAAGTATTGAACTTTTATCTACTCTTGATCACACTACTTTGAGCAAACAGATTGTACAAGTTCGGTAAATTGATTGCCGATCATCTGTGAATCAAACCTGTCATAGAGCATGGTTCTTAACGTTTCCGCGCGGTTCTGCATTTCTACGTAATCCCATTTTTTGTACATATCAACAAGACTCTTTGCAAGAACATCCGGCTGATCACTAAGATAGATCAATTTTTTATTCATTGCCGTGTAAATCTCACCGTCTCTCTCACCAAAATGGGTCTTGGCACCATATTCCAGGTTCTCCT
Organism: uncultured Desulfocapsaceae bacterium; assembly: GCA_964565605.1. Taxonomy (GTDB): domain Bacteria; phylum Desulfobacterota; class Desulfobulbia; order Desulfobulbales; family Desulfocapsaceae; genus CAZLGM01. The sequence continues at coordinate 5,067 of CAZMFP010000007.1, forward strand.
CAGTAACCGGTCCCATCCAGACACCGGAGAAAGCGATAACCGGCCTGTTACTTAAAATTGCCTCAATGGCTGAAGTGGCTCCTGCACAAACAACTGTTGCCTGTTGAAAATACGGATTAGGATCAATTTTAGTCCCAAGGATATGAACTATTTTTCGGCCGACTTTGCTGTTCACTCGCGCTGCTGCCAGCTGAAATTCCACAATTTTCAAACCGCCGCCAACAACAAGAAGTTTGAGGTTTGGTATCTCTTTTCGCAGGTCATCAGCATGGTCAACCAGATATCGGATTCCAGGAGATTTCCACTTTGACAGCCTGCCAAGGCAGAGTACCGTGAAATCGTGTTTTTCTTCTAATGGGGAAGGTGTCACCATCGAGGTGATGGGTCTTTGGAGAAAATGTGCCGGTGGTGAATGAGGAATTTCAAGTAATTCTTTAAGTATTGGTTTTTCTGAAGTGATCCAGAGATCACTTCCCTGGATCAAGCTCGGTATTCCTCGTATTCCTTTTCTTTCATGTTGAGGAGGATCATGGAAAACCGTTACGACACAACCACCTGTCAGCTCTTTTAGTTTGAGTGCAAAAGGATACGAGCGGCGGGAATCGGTAATGATAATATCCGGTTTAAATTCCTTGCCCATTTTGAGCAAGCGCCTGCTGGACACAGTGAGGGAAAAATCCTGTAAAACTGTTACACCATGCTGCTGATGCCTTTTCTGGAATCCTTTTAGACCGCCCCATCGACCGATTACCGCAACATTATGGCCAATACTCTTCAATGCAGAAGAGAGGTAGAGGTTAAAAGAGGTGACCCCGTCTATAATAAATCCTTCACAACAAAAGAGAATATTCATAAAAGGGATAGTGGTCTGTTTAATGGATATAAATCGGTCAATTTAGCTTGCAGCAGGTGACCAGCCGGAATTAACACCTTTTTACAAAAATGGTTGCTACTGGAAAAACGAGAAGAATTTACAGGTAGAAGAGGGCAAAGACAGGAGAAAACAATGGGGTGGGCGATGGGACTTGAACCCACGACCTCCTGGGCCACAACCAGGTGCTCTAACCAGCTGAGCCACGCCCACCACATGTCTTCATTTTTAAAACGGCTATCTTATACTCACTCACAAATGGATTTGCAAGTTGAAACTACTCTTCAACACAAATCAAGCCATTAAATATCTTCCTTACAATGCATACACTTGTTGGCCCTGAGCTTTATCAACTCTGCGCAGTAGGGACACTCTTTCATAAAATTTTTCTTTAATAAATTAGCGATAATCAGCCCAGACTCCTGCTCAAGGGACTTATCACGGAATGTATGGTTCTTGATCGGTTCTATGCAATCAAGGTTGTTCAGTGCAGGCAGAAGGGATATTGCACGTTTTCTGTCATCAACATTTGCGGCCTCATCAAGGATGAGAAAAAGAACAGGAGTCAAATCTCCCTTTTCGACACAACTATCAAGCGCGGCAATAGCTGCCTTTTCTTCCTGGTATCGCTCATTCTGCTTCAAAATTTCTTTCTTGTCGATAACCTGGGCCTTAAAAGCATCTTTATTGCCTACCATCATCAGGTTACCTTCCTTGGATCCAGGAAGCTCCATATAGCGATAAGAGGCATGGTGACCGTAATTTATTTCGATAGTTTCCCAACCTTTCAGAAAGAGAGAACAGGTATCACTCAGACAAATAAACATCGCCTCAGAGCCCCAGCCAAGACCGTCTCCGACATGAACCGGTGGCGCCTGGCAGCATAACATCTTGGATTTGCAATGAGGACAGATGTGTTCCTCCTCGAGATAGCTTAAATCATTACCTAACATATATAACTCCTGGTTTATAAAAAATATTTTCCAGTTTACTTAACTTCCGGTTTTCAATCCCGGTTCAGACAATATATCATCTACTGCTTTTGCCTTTTTCATTCCGGCTTCAAGAAACGGTTGTGTTAAATAATCACGATTATTATTCATAACCTCGCATAACTCTTCAATCTCCTGTTCTTCAGCAAGATCAATGAGATAATTAAGGTTTTTTGCAAATGAGCGGACAATTTTTCTGCCATCCCCTGAAGTTGCCATGATTTCGGCATAGGTTCTTGGATTTTGATAATGAACTCTTGTCATTGCCAAAATGCCGTATAAAGAGGTCAGCGTCGAATGGCTGGCAATATCACCGCAGTTAATCTGGTGCTCTTTAAGGGCCATGGCAAGCGCAACAGAGATGGTTGTCGGCAACTTCTGACCAACACCCATAAGTAAATCATGCTTGGTTTTACTGTCCTGGTAGATATCAGCTCCATGCTTATATAAGAAAGCCTCAAACTCTGAACAAAAGCTGCCTGAGCGTTCTGTCCTGACGATGGCAGCATTTTTATCCTTCATGGTTAACGATTGAGGACCCCACAGGTTGTGAACCAACATCAACTCCACACCATCATCAGTTACTTCAAGGGCACTATTCAAGGTGTTCTCTGATTCTCCCGCCAACAGTATCAACGCCTGTCCTGCTCGGATGAGATGACCATATTTTCTCACCGTGGTTGAAGTGACGGAAATAGGAACACAAATCACCACAACATCGACATTGGCAATCATTTCTTCAGGCCTCAGTTCGGTAGTCCGGCCTGTAAGAACTACACTATACCCCTCACTCTCCAACTTTCTGGCAAACCAGTTCGACATATTACCGGTTCCGATAAAACCAAAAGACTTGATCTTCTTTACCCGCATATCAACCCGGGGAAAAGAGCCTAAGAATTTGATCGAATCCTTCTCCTGAATCACCGATTTTTCAAGGCTGGAAAGACATTCTTTCAACAAATTGTCATTGATATGGCCTTCAGCTTCAATATAGATCTGTAGCTTTTGGGTCTTTATATCATTTTCAGTCCTGAGATCGAGAATGTTAATACCTCTTCGGGTGAACTCACCAAGAATATCCACCAACATGCCGACTCGATCTTTCAAAGGTCTTGTTATCACGGCAGTGGCGTCATAGCCTGTCGATTCGGCTGTCTGGTTGCCGATTAATGCAAATCTTGTTTTATTGTGCGGTACAAGCTCTCTTACCAGCAGTGTGACACCCTGTTCTTTGAGCAGCTCTTCCGATTCAACAATCAGATGATTTGTGAGTTTTTTCTCCTTAATCATCTGGATAGATTTCTCAATATCCTGGACAGACATCAGCGTCGCGTCAGGGAAATGGGTGCTGATATATTCCTGACACTGGTTAAATACTGAGCCACGGCCAACAATCACATCTATCGAACCAACCTCATCTTTTTCCACAACACTGCCAAGAGAAAGATTGATCGGCAATACAACATTATCAATCCAATACCCTTTTTCCAGTTTTTCCAACAACTTAAAGTACTCTCTGCTTTCCCCTTCACGGGTATTATAAACAGGGATGAGTACCTGGTCGGATCTGTTCTGAACAAAGCAGTCTATGGCATCCGCAAGACGCCTGAAAAGAGTTATCTCAGCGCCTTGATCATGTTCTTTAACTGCACGATAACAGTCTGAACCAACGGGCCCTAAGGTGGCGATTGTAGTCATACGATGAAGTAAATTGTTCGTTTACCGGTTGTGTAATTATAAAGAGTATGCCATGATATTGAGTAAAAACAATATTATGGTGTATATCTCCCTGAATTAAGCCGAATCTTCAAGATATACACTCTCCTGTCATTAGGCAACCCCTTTTCTTGGAACTCAACTGTATCAATCTGTTGGAAAAAATAAAAATCAGACGCAATGGAAATTCCCATTCCAAATACTAATAAGACCTCTGATATCAACGAGTATCTCAACTCATTGTGCCAATCAACCAGGTTTGCACCTCAGATTGTTGCCAGAAAAACTCTTAATCGAAAGGATGAGGTTCTGGTCGGGTTTCCTGAGGATATGGATAAAGAGCTCGTCTCTAGAATGGTCTCCTTGGGCTATTCATCGCTCTATTCTCACCAGAGAGAAGCTATTGACATTATTCGAAACAGGGAAAATGTCATCGTTTCAACTCCCACTGCCTCAGGAAAAAGCCTCATTTATAATCTTTGTGTTTTTGAACAGTTGCTTAAAAACACAAGGGCGCATGCACTGTATCTTTTCCCGCTGAAGGCTCTTGCCCAGGACCAACTGCGGGTACTGAACACATTTGGTGATCATTTACAGGATTTGCCAAATATCAATGGACAGGATCTTGCTCAAATTTATGATGGGGACACCTCTTCTTATAAGCGTAGCCAGATACGAAAAAACACTCCATCTGTTCTTTTATCCAACCCTGATATGGTGCACCTTTCTTTTCTGCCATACCATGAAAGCTGGAGTCATTTTTTCGCAAATCTTCGTTTTCTTGTAATTGATGAAGTTCACACCTATAGAGGCATTTTCGGCTCTCACATGAGTTGGGTGACACGACGCCTTCTCCGCCTGGCCAGGCATTACGGGGCCAATCCCGTGATCATTCTTCTTTCAGCAACCATTGGAAACCCCAAAGAGTTTGGTGAGAAACTCCTCTCTCAGCCTGTCAAGGTGGTCAAAAAATCAGGGGCTCCCCAGTCTGCCAAACATATCGTTCTTTTTAATCCATGGGATTCAGCAGCCCATACAGCAGGACAGATGGTGGAAGCGGCAGTCAAAAGAAAACTACGGACCATCGTCTATACACAGTCGAGAAAGATGACTGAATTGATAACATTATGGACCCGGCCAAAACTTGGCGAGATGGCCCAAAAGCTCTCAGCCTACCGGGCCGGATTCTTGCCGGAAGAACGAAGAGAAATAGAAAAACAGCTGGCAAATGGAGATTTACTTGCCGTTATTTCCACTTCTGCTCTGGAACTGGGGATCGATATTGGTGATCTCGACTTATGCTTGCTGGTCGGTTATCCGGGCTCAATTATGGCCTCTTACCAGCGTGGTGGGAGGGTAGGGCGCGGCAAAAGAGATTCCCTGGTTATTTTAATTGCCCAGGAAGATGCCCTCGATCAACATTTCATGAGAAATCCCGATGATTTTTTTGCAAGAGATGTTGAATCAGCTGTCATTAATCCTTTTAACCAGACAATCATGAGTCTCCAGTTAACCTGTGCAGCAGCCGAGTTACCACTAAAACGAGAGGAAACCTTCCTGCAGCAGGAACGTATCTTAAAAGACGTTGAAGAGTTGTGTCATCAATCGATTCTGCTCCAGAGTCAATCGGGAGAGGAGTACTTTTCAAGTCGTAAATACCCGCAAAGAGAGATCAATTTACGAGGCGGCGGCAATCAGCTGGTGATAATTGACAGTACAAATGGAGAGATTGTCGGTGAAATCGATTCACTTCGAGCACTAAAAGAGTGTCATCCCGGTGCTCTCTATTTACATCGAGCTAAGAGCTGGCTGATAGAAAAGCTTGATCTTGGTGGAAAAGAAGTAATTGGTTCAGAATCGAAACTGCCATATTACACTCGGGCAATGTCCAATAAAGCTACTGAAATAATAGATATTCTTTCTGAAAAAACTGTTTTCGGCCACCGCGTCTGTTTTGGTAATCTCAAAGTAACAGAACAGGTTACCGGTTATCAGAAAAGAAACACATACACTGCCAAGCTGATCAACAGTATTCCCCTGGACCTGCCTGAACAACTTCTCGAGACCGAGGGTGTCTGGATCGAAATAGATAAAAATATACAGCAGAGTTTGGAGAAGAATCAGACCCATTTCATGGGGTCTATCCACGCCATGGAACATGGGATGATCGCTATGTTCCCTCTTCTTATTTTATGCGATAGAAACGATATTGGTGGTATTTCCTGTGTTATTCACGAACAGACAGAAAAGGCCACAATTTTTATCTATGACGGATATACCGGCGGAGTAGGGCTTTGCAGCGAGGCCTATAACCGGTTCGAAAATCTCATCAAACAGACATATAAGACTATTTCCAGTTGTTTATGTGAGACCGGCTGCCCTTCATGTGTTCATTCACCAAAATGCGGTTCTGGGAACCGTCCGATTGATAAGCCTGGCTGTCTTACCCTTCTTGAAAAAATCATCAACAACCACGGTAACGACAGACCTATAGAGGAAAAGAAGAAAGTACAGCGAAAAGTCACAACCAGGATAAAGCCAGCTCAGCAGGAACAGGAACAGGGATTGAGTCTGCTGCCACCTCGCTATGGCCTGTTTGACGTTGAGACCAAACGTTCAGCTCAGGAAGTAGGCGGCTGGAATAAAGCAGAAGAAATGGGAATCTCCGTTGCGGTTGTCTATGACTCAGAGCTTGACGGCTATATCACCTATCTTGAAGATGAGATAGACAACCTGGTTGCACATCTTTTTGAACTCGACCTGGTTGTCGGTTTCAATAATAAACGATTCGACAACAGAGTCCTTTCGAGATATACACATAAGGATCTCAGCACTTTGCCCAATTTAGATCTACTCGAAGAGGTTCATCATCAATTGGGTTATCGTCTCAGCCTCAACGGCCTGGCACAGCATACTCTGGGGGTAGAGAAATCCGCAGACGGGCTTCAAGCGCTAAAATGGTACAAGCAGGGTGAAATTGCCAAGATTGTGCACTATTGCCGAAAAGATGTTGAGATTACCAGGAATCTTTTTCTCCACGCACTCGACAACGGATATCTGCTTTTTCAGAATAAGAGTAAAAAAATTGTCCGCCTGCCGTTAAACCTTGAAAAAACAATACAGAAAGTAAAAAGAGGATGAGCTTTAGCCCGGCTTATTCACGAGAGAAAGCGCAGCTGATTAACAGGCTTTACAGAAATGTTAATGGATAATCCTGTGTTGGATTGGGGGAAAATCAGGGCCAGAGCAGGGGCTTATAAATCCAGCCAACCACTCCGTCATCATGTTTGAGCTTAAGCCACCGACCTTTTCTGCCGACTTTTGTTAAGACTACACCACGATAAACTTCAGCAACAATCTTGTTCCTGGTCGATGGCCCGGAACGCATGTTGACTTTTTTTCCTCTGGAGTTAACGATGACCGTTTTGCCTTTTTCAACAAGACTTGAATGAATCCAACCGGTATCCCCTTCAAAATCTTTCACCTTCACCCAGTTGCGTTGCCGTTTAATAACAACCAATGGATACCCCTTCGACAGCTCCATATAAACGGGTTTGTTTTTCGATGGACCTGTGCGGATATTCACATTATCGCCTTTGACACTGACGTGGTTGGCGTTGGCAAAGCTCACTGCAGTTAAAGCAAAAAACAGAGCTGCACTCAATAATATGATACGAAAAGAGTTATTCAAAACAGTAGTGGCTAACTTCATGGAAAACGAAAGAGTAAAATTAACAATATGTGGATTTTAATAGGAACAACCAAAGAAACAGTATTTGCTATTTTTGGTAGAGAAAAAAACTACCACCATTTATCTGACAAGTCAAACCCTTATGCAATAAATTCCAATACACCTTTTCTGGAGTTCATCACCGCAATTGCCCCTACCGGAAGAGTCATATTGGATGGTGTATGGCCACTGTGAAAACCTCCCCATATTGGTATATTCAGAGAATCGGTTAGCTCAAGGACCCGGCTCCATACCTTTTCGATATCTTTTATTTTTTCCAACCTGTCCTGGTTATATGAAGTTGAGAAGTCACCGAGGATCAATCCGTGAACCCCGTCGAACATTCCTGCAAGAGTCAGTTGGGTGAACAGTCTGTCCAGGCGGTAAACAGGTTCTTGAATATCTTCCAGAACAACTATTTTTCCCTGCCAGTCAGGCATATACTCAGTGCCAATCATTGTGGCGATAGAGCTCAGATTACCACCGGTTAAAATACCCTGAACATTGTCACCACCACGTAAAATCTCAAGATCAGGGCAATCAATTGTCTTATTCCATTTACCCAATAGAGAGTAAAAAAAACGATTTCTCGATGGTTTGTCGAGATTACTTAAAGTCATTAATACAGGCCCATGCAGAGTAACTAGACCAGTCTTTTCATTTAAATAATTGTGCAGTACAGAAACATCAGAGAAACCGATGAGCAGCTTGGAGTTCTGCTCAACTGCACGTAAATTGATTTTATCAAGAATTCGAAGACAGCCGTATCCTCCTCTTAAAGCGAGAAGAGCCTTGATCTCTGGGTCCTGCCACAACCTGTTAAATTCTTCACCTCGGTTGTAATCCGTATCAGCCAGGTAATCTTGACCGGGCCAGAAACGTTCCGGCTCCCTGACCTGAAAACCATAATCCTTTAATATTTCAATTCCCTGATGATACCCGTCAATATCCTCCGGATAACCTGCAGGGGCAAAGATGCCAATAGTATCACCTCTATTAAGAGATGGAGGAATGATCGGTCTATGCATTATCCTAAACCTAAACAGATGACTGAGATTGTTATTTGAAGGGGTAGAGAATTGATTGAATGCATATCACAGAGTTATTCTGCTCAAAATGAACAACCAGGGATTGATTTAATTCTTACGTATTGAGATGATCATATTTTTTACGATAAATGAGTTCCAGACCTTTTAAGGTCAACTCAGTATCTATTTCATCAAAACAATCGGTAAAAGAGGAAATGACTCGAGCCATTCCTCCGGTGGCCACAACTTTAATCTCTTGAGGGTCTCCACCCATTTCAGCCTTGATTTTCTCAATCATTCCATCAATCATGGAACCAAAACCGTTCATAACCCCGCTTTTCATCGCCTGCCTGGTGTCCTTACCAATCACTACAGGTGAGGGTTGCGAAATATCAATCTGTGGTAATTTTGCAGTTCTACCGGACAAAGCTTCCATGGAAATACCAATACCTGGAAAGATAGCGCCTCCAAGATATTCACGCTGGGCAGTGACACAATCAAAGGTGATTGCAGTGCCAAAATCAACAATGACCAAGCCACATTCCCACTGATACCAAGCGCAAATTGCATTGACCAGTCTATCGGCACCGGCATCTTCCGGTTGGTTAATGAGAACGGTAATAAAATCGCTGACACTGTTGTAATTGACAACAAACACAGGGTTTGAAAGATTGTCTGCAAAGAGTTTTGTACAACAGTTGAGCCAGGCTGCCTGAAGGGAAGGGACAACACTTGCCAAAACCACACCGGTTATATCTGAAGCTGATATAGTCGAAGTGGAAAACAACCCATGATATTGAGCAAGAATCTCATCACCGGTCATGTGCCGATCAGATTTCACTCTGTACTGCTCCACGAGTTTGCTGTTGTCAAAAATTCCCGTTACAGTATGTGTATTTCCAACGTCAACTACAAATAGCATGGTATCCTTTTCATGGTATAATAAATGTGTGTTAACAACTTAAATCTCTTCAACAATTTATAATAACCAGTATTTATTAGAAAAGGAAGTCAGAAAGGAGTCCCATATGAGTGAAATACTCCTTGTGGTAACCACCTTTGAAACGGAGCAGGATGGTCAAAAAATGGCTGAACTGTTAGTTCGTAAGCGACTCGCCGCTTGCGCCCAGATAAGCAGCCGCCCGATTACAAGTTTTTACTGGTGGAAAGGGAAGATTGAGAACAGCTCCGAAGTGGTTTTGAGCATCAAAACGTCGATCCAACTGTATGAACAGCTCGAGAAAACGATTAAAGAGAACCATCCGTATGAAACCCCTGAAATAGTGGCAACACCAGTGAGTCATCATAGCAGCGAATATGGAGAATGGTTAATGAGTGAGCTGAAACAAAGCTGACTTTTCTGGTTCCCCTTGAAGTTCCGCCAATGAAGAGGAGTGAATGACTTGCCAGGCTAGCTTCGACAGTATTGGGCCTGTCTTTATCCTACAATTAATCTGTCTTTTTTACTTGAGTTGTCAGGTGGTGAAGAAGAGGGCCATTTTGCGAATTGTTCACAACCCGGTACTTCGTTGAAGTGGAAATTAACCGATCCATATACCGTCCACTGAGGTGAAAAGCCTGTTGATAGCTTTTTGTCAAGCTATGGTAACCACAAAAGGCGGAAGCGTAGGTACAACCAGTACCATGAAGATGTAAAGAACTGTGACGATCTCTTGTATCATGGATTTTGCTTCCATCCCTGGATAGCATGATGTCGGTGATTTTTTTCATTCCTTCCTGGAAATGGCCCCCTTTCACAATAACTACCCGAATATTAGGGAATTTTTCCATGATTTTTTGGGCGCTCTCAAGCATCTGCTCTTTTGATAAACAGCTCACCCCCGAGATTGTTTCAAGTTCAAATCTATTGGGTGTCAATACGGTTATTTGAGGCAAAAGACTCGATTGTACACTGTGAACAAAATCCGGCTCGGAAAGCTCCTGACCTGCAGTGGAAGCAAGTACAGGGTCATACACCTTTTCTCCCTTAAAAGAGCCGAGTATATCACTGATCACATGGGCAATTGAAGCAGTGCCAACCATACCAATTTTAATATGGGTCACGTTGTGGTCAACAAGAACAGCCTTCAGCTGCTGTTCAACCAGCTCGGGAGAAAGGGGCTCAACCTTTTCAACTCCTTTTGAGTTCTGAACGGTTATGCAGGTAATGGCTGCCGCTCCATAGACACCAACAGAGGCGAGGGTTTTTAGATCTGCCTGAATGCCGGCTCCGCCGCTTGGATCCGACCCGGCAACTGATAAAATTGTTGGGATATTATTGTTCAACGAGACTGATTGTATGTTGCTGTTTTTCTAAATTTATTAGAATTTATAGAAAGAGATGCCGGAACAAATTCAAGTCGACCGGTTGCCAAATATAATCAAATAAAATATGATGCGCAAGCTAACCCGCCTGAAACATCTTTCACGCATCACTTGGATTTATGAACGCATCAGCCCAGAATTACGACGAAAGTAAGATAAAAACCCTCAGCTCTCTTGAGCATATACGTAAGCGTCCAGGTATGTATATCGGCCGTCTAGGTTCCGGCTCGCATCCCGATGACGGTATCTATATTTTACTAAAAGAGGTGGTCGATAACTGTATTGATGAGTTTATCATGGGTGCCGGCAAACGTATCAATATCTCTATTTCCGACAAAGGAATTGTCTGTGTACGTGATTTTGGGCGAGGGATTCCTCTAGGGAAGATTGTCGACTGTGTCTCTGTTATTAACACAGGGGCAAAATACAACACCGATGTTTTTCAGTTTTCAGTGGGGCTCAATGGTGTTGGCACCAAGGCAGTCAACGCATTATCCGAACATTTTAAAGTTTCCGCATTTCGTGACGGTCAATATGCCTCTGCAATATTTTCCAAAGGTGAACTGTTAGAGGAAGAAAAGGGTAAAACGAAAGAGAAAAACGGTACTTATATCGAGTTTCTCCCTGATCGCGAAATGTTTCCCGAATTTAATTTCGATCCGGCTTTTATCGATAAACGGCTTTGGCGATACGCCTATCTCAATGCCAAACTGCATATTTATAACGGCAAGGAGCAGTACTATTCGGCAAAAGGACTGCTGGACCTGCTCGAAAAAGAACTGGGCGGCCAGGAACTTTATGAGCCCATTTATTACCAGGATTCAACCCTCGAATTTGCCTTTTCCCACACCAACGGTTACGGCGACAATTATTATTCCTTTGTTAACGGGACTTTTACCAGTGAAGGTGGCACCCATCTGTCAGCCTTCCGTGAAGGCATCTTAAAAGGTGTCAACGAATTTTCTCCCAAAAAATTTGATGGAAAAGATGTTCGTGACGGCATAGTCGGCACTCTTGCCATCAAAATTAAAGAGCCGATCTTTGAATCCCAGACTAAAAACAAGCTTGGGAATACTGATGTACGAAGCTGGATCGTCAATAAAATTAAAGATACGGTCTGTGAAGCTTTATATAAAAACTCTGATATTGCCGAAAAAATAATAGAGAAGATTCAGCGAAACGAAAAGGTTCGTAAAGAATTACAAAGCGTAAGGAAAGAGGCCAGGGTTAAAGCCAGAAAGGTAGCTTTAAAAATTCCACAGCTCAAAGATTGCAAATATCATCCGACCAAAAAGAAATCATCACCAGCCGGAAGAGAAAACATGATCTTTATCACTGAGGGTCAATCGGCTTCCGGGTCAATTGTTTCTGCTCGTGACCCACTGGTTCAGGCTGTCTTTTCTTTAAAAGGCAAACCGATGAATGTCTTTGGCCATAAACTTGCTCTTTTGTATAAAAATGATGAGATGTATTCGCTTATGCAGGCATTGAATATCGAGGACTCAATTTCCGATCTGCGTTTCGATAAGGTAATCCTGGCCACTGATGCCGACGTCGATGGCCTCCATATCCGTAACTTGCTATTAACCTTTTTTCTCCACTATTTTGAGCCGCTGGTGAAACTTGGTCATGTCTATATCCTTGAAACCCCGATATTCCGTGTCCGAAATCAAAAACAGACCTTTTATTGCTATTCCGACAAAGAAAAAGATAAAAATACCAAAAGTCTCCAGGGAAGGGGAAAAGTTAAGAAGCAGGTAGAGGTGACCAGATTTAAAGGTTTAGGTGAAATATCACCAAAGGAGTTCAAACAATTTATCGGCCCCGATATGCGATTACAGCAGGTGAGCATGGACACAGTCAGTGAAGTTGCCAAGGTCCTAGCTTTTTACATGGGAAAAAACAGTCCTGACAGAAAGCGGTACATTATTGAAAATCTGGTCTAACACCTTGATTATTTATGTTTTCTCAATATACAAAATTACAGAAACTCTTTGATTTCAACTTTCTCGAATACACCTCCTATGTCATTCGGGAACGTGCCATTCCTGATATCAAGGACGGTCTAAAGCCTGTCCAGCGCAGAATTCTACAGACTCTTCATCTCATGGATGACGGTCGATTTCATAAAGTTGCAAATGTTGTTGGTTCTACCATGAAGTTGCATCCCCATGGAGATGCTTCTATTTTTTCCGCTCTGGTTAACCTGGCCAACAAAGACTATCTCATTGAAAAACAAGGGAATTTCGGCAATATATTCACAGGTGACCAGGCTTCAGCCGCCAGATATATTGAATGTCGTCTGACTCCTTTGGCCAAAGAAGTGTTGTTTAATAAGGATCTGACACAATTTGCCGACTCGTATGACGGCAGGATGAAAGAACCGGTTGCTTTTCCGGCAAAGATTCCGCTCCTGCTTCTCCAAGGTGCTGAGGGCATTGCTGTTGGGATGGCCACCAAAATAATGCCTCACAACTTCTGTGAACTCCTCGAAGCTCAAATTAAACTATTGTGTGATGAAGAGATTGAGCTTTATCCGGACTTTCCAAAAAAAGGGTTAGTGGATGTCACCAATTACAACAATGGTAATGGTAAAATCCGCTGTCGAGCAAGACTTGAAGAGCCTAATGAGAAAACCATTCTCATTAAAGAAATCCCCCATACCACCACAACTCAGTCACTCATCGACTCTGTTGAAAAAGCGGCCAAGGCCGGTAAACTCAAAATCGCCTCAATTAACGATTATACCGCTGAAGAAGTAGAGATTGAAATCAAACTCTCTCGCGGTATCTACACAAAAGATATTATTAAAGCGCTTTATGCCTTTACCGACTGCGAAGTCTCCATCAGTCCCAATTTAACGCTGATCAAAGAAAATATGCCGGTCACCATGGGGGTGGAAGAAGTTCTTCAGGATAATACCGAGCAACTTCTTGCCACATTGACCCATGAACAGGAAATCGAACTTGGCCGATTACAAGACAGACTGCATGCAAGGCTACTTGAACAGATCTTCATCCAGGAACGAATTTATAAAGATATAGAGGATAAAACCAGCTACAAGGCTGTCGTTAAAAGTGTGAAGGACGGTTTAAAACCGTTTGCTGAAGAGCTCGAAAAAGATGTGAGTCCCGAGGACATCGAACGTCTCCTGCAGATAAGAATCAAACGGATTTCCCAATGGGACATCAATAAACAAAAAAGAGAGATTCGTTCAATACGTTCTGATATCAAACAAATAGAGAAAAATCTCAAGGATATGGTCGGTTTCACCATCAACTATATCAACGGACTGCTTGAGAATTATGGGCCATCTCATCCGCGTCAAACCGAAATCAGTGAGTTTAAAGAAGTGAGTGTGCGAAAAGCTGCGTTGTCAAACCTCACTATTGGATATCATCGGGAATCCGGCTTTTTAGGTCACCAGATTAAAGCAGTGGATGAGAAAAAGGATATCACATTTTCCTGTTCGGAATATGATAAACTGCTGCTTATCTTTAAAACAGGTGAGTACCAAGTTATCCCGGTAAGTGAGAAGCTGTTTGTCGGTCACGAACTTGCCTGGGCCGGTATTGTAAAAAAAGACCTACTTTTTAATATTATTTATCGTGACGGCCTTGAAAATAAAGCCTATGTGAAACGATTCAAAACCCCGAAGTTTATCCTGGGAAAAGAATATAAACTCTTCAACCCCCATAAGCGATCGACAATTCTTCTCTTTACCCGGGGATATGAAAAATATGGGCGGGTTTATCTCATGCCCTCCAGACGTGCCAAATCAAATATCATTGATATCGATTTCGACTCTTACCTGATCAAGGGTGCTGCCGCAAAGGGTAAGCGGATTTCGCCCAGGGTAGTCAGACGGGTTATTGAAAGCGACGGTTCACACATAAAGAAAAAAGAAGAAAAACAGAACCTGTCACTACCGGGAATGAAAGAGAATGAACCGGGAGAAGGGGAGCAATAAATCAAATACAGAGACCCACAAACTCACTCATATCAGATCTTACTTTCAGATAGTCTTCCTCATTTAGTCCAGCCCCCAGCGCGACATATTTAGCCGATTCGGTGGTAAGAAAATCACCAGGTGCGTGAGCATCGGCACAGACAGCCAGTTTGGCTCCTGCCTTCTTAGCCACTCTTGCGACATGACCATTGGTGATGGAATGACCTTTTCGACCGGAGAGTTCCAGAAGTATGTTCTTTTCAGCTGCAAGAGCTGCATCTTCTTCACTGATCAAACCGGGATGGGCAAGTAAATCGGCCCCGGCTTCCAAGGCGGCTCTGTTGGTACCGGGAGCCACCGGTTCCACCACCGTTTCACCATGAACAACCACAACCTGGGCGCCAAGTTCACGAGCCCGGCTGACAAGTTCGCCGATCAATCCAGGGGGAACATGGGTCAATTCGATCCCCGCAAGGAGTCTGGTTGATGAATGATGATTTAAATCGTTTGCCGCTTGAACAATCCTTGGAATGATAAAGTCCATATTGGAAGAGTCGGCATGGTCGGTGATGGCTATTGCTTCGTAACCAAGGACTTCAACCCGACGCAGGTGTTCCGCCGGAACCAGAGCACCGTCACTGAAAAAGGTATGGGTGTGTAAATCTATCATCTTGTTAACCGTTTAAGTTTGTTTTGGTAAAAAACTTTATTGTTACAATTATTTCTAGCTACTTTATTCAAAATACCAAGAGGCATATATTTAATGATTTCGGCTGACAACATGCCGAAATGACCAATAGAACCTAATATTTGAATGACTGCTATAATTTAACTGTGCTGACGAGTACTATTCTAATACTATAAAACTTTCACCTTCTCTTGTGAACTGTTTATCGGGTTCTTCTCTAAGCAGTTAATATGGCATGTAAATTCAGAAAGAAATATCATAGAATAATCATATTCTTCCATTATTATCTGGACTCAATAGGCTGTAACAGAGATGAAAGGGGAGGGTTGCTAAATAAGTTTCCCTTTAAGCGAATGAGGCCCGCCATAGGTTATCTCAACCGTGCAGAACTCACCGGGATTTTTTTGGTTTTCAGATTCAACATGGACCAGGTGATTGGTTACTGTTCTGCCGGTAAAGCCTTTTTCATCATTTCTGATAACAAGTATTTCCATGGTTGCGCCACAATATTCTCTGTTTTTAGCAAGACTTATCTCGTCCTGCCTCTTTTGGAACTGTTGAAGCCGGGTGGATTTGGTTTTCTCTTCAACCTTGTCACTAAATTCGGCCGATCGTGTGCCTGGTCTATCCGAATATTTAAACGAGAAAGAACTATTGAACTCAACCTGGTTCAATAAATTCATTGTGCCGTTAAAATCATCTTCCGTTTCACCTGGAAAACCGATAATCATATCGGTACTGATACATATATCCGGTCGATAATGCCTAAGTGTTTCCACAAGTTGCAGATATTGCTCAACCGTGTAATTACGGTTCATTCTTTTGAGAATAGAGTTTGAGCCGGACTGAACAGGCAAATGGAACTGAGGACAGAGAACTTCAATATCTCTGAAGCAACGCATGAGTTCATCGGTGAGGTCTTTTGGATTTGAGGTGGTGAACCGCAACCTTTTCAAGCCGTTTATTTCAGAGACCCCATGAAGCAAATCGGCAAAACCGGTCTTTTTGCCGTTTCTGCCCACATCATTTGTCTGACCATATGAGTTGACATTCTGACCAAGCAGGGTGATTTCAACGATCCCCTGACCGACCAAAACCTTAACTTCTTCAATTATATCATTGTAATTACGTGATATTTCTCTACCACGAGTGTATGGAACTACGCAATAAGAACAGTAATTATTGCACCCCTGCATGATGGTGACAAAGCGGGTAAAGTCTCCATAGGAAGCAGTTTTCTTCTTCTGTGCATTATGTGCCTCAGGGAAATCCGGCATGAATTGAGGGATGATATAATCCTTTGCCAGATCCGTGGCAATGACCTTCTTCTCATCAGCCTGCAGCAGCAACTGATCGACCTGGTAGATATTCTGGGTGCCGATCACCATATCAACATGTCCCATCCGCTCAATGAGTTGTTCACCTTCCTGTTGAGCGACACAGCCGGCAACACAAATTTTAAGACGAGGATTTCTCTTTTTCAGATTTCTTAACGAACCGAGCAGGGACATCACTTTCTGCTCGGCTTTAGCCCGAATCGAACAGGTATTCAGTATAATCAGATCGGCTTTGTCCATTTCCATGGTCTCAATAGAGCCATGTTGGGAAAGAGTCTGGGCCATAATCTCAGAATCTCTTTCGTTCATTTGGCAGCCAAATGTTTTAATGTAAAACGATGGTTGATGCATTTTAGTTATATAATTCCAGCGTAATGAGCAATTGTTAAAGTTGTTTCGAGGTTTTGCGACCGTTTATTTGAGGTGCTAAATAGTTGAGCAGCTTAAAAAGTTCTCTTTCCGTTTCTGCAGGATAACGCAACCGTATCAATCCTCTTTTCATATCTTTTGCTGAAAGACAGCAGAGTGAATCGTAGCCTTCCAAAATATTCTTTAAAAAGTGATACTGCTCCCTTGCAATGAGCAGATAAATCTCCTGTAACCTTGATTCTAGTGTAATCATTTCACTTTTCTAACAAGATTTTTGATTATCCGGTCGCAATTAAACATTAAGAGACGAGTCAATTTCTTTCATCTCATCCTTATGTTGGTCTAACAGGGGGTTTACCACTTCTTCGAGGTATTCTTCGGTCTGTTGAGCAGCTCGCCCGGTGAATTTCGAATAATCACCAACAAGATCATCAAGTTCGGCTTTAGAGAAGGGGATACGTTCATCGTCTGCAAGTCGTTGCAACAGGTCATTGTCCCTACCTTCCTCTTTAACGACTTTACCTGCATCTAAAGAATGCTCTTTGACTACCTCATGCATTTCCTGACGGGATTCTCCTTTTTCAACAGCCTCCATCAAGATGACTTCCGTTGACATAAATGGTAATTCCATTCTCAGGTGTCGCTCTATTTGTTTCGGGAATACAACCATATTGGATGTTATATTAATGTACAGCTTTAACATAGCGTCAGCCAGTAAAAAGCCTTGAGGAATGTCCATTCTACGGATGGCAGAATCATCTAGGGTACGCTCAAACCATTGGTTGGCGAAGGTAGCAGCGAAATTGTTTGGTAATCCCATGAGTTTTCTTGCGAGCCCAGTCATTCTCTCAGATCTCATTGGATTTCTCTTATAGGCCATAGCAGAAGAACCGGTCTGTTTCTTGGCGAAAGGCTCTTCCTGGACCTTTAAATTGGAGAGTAATCGCATATCCACAGCGAATTTATGCGCAGAAGCAGCAATACCACTTAATGTTTCGGCAAGTTTTAAATCAAGTTTGCGGGGATAGGTTTGGCCTGTAACATCAAATACTTCGTTAAATCCTAGCTTTGAAGCAACTAGTTTATCCAGATCTCGAACTTTTTGATGATCCCCCTTAAACAGTTCAATAAAGGTCGCCTGGGTACCGACAGTTCCTTTTGCTCCCCGGGCTTTTATCTGCTTCTCAAAGCTCTCAATATATTCAAGATCCATTATAAGGTCCTGTATATACAGTGTATTTCTTTTTCCGACAGTGGTCGGTTGAGCAGGCTGATAATGTGTAAAACCAAGGGTTGCCAGATCTTTATACTGCAGGGAGAAACCGGCTAAATTCTTGATAACCTGTAAAAGAGCCTGCTTAATGAGCCGTAAAGCACGTTTTTGGATGATGAGATCACTATTACAAACCACAAACTGTGACGTTGCTCCAAGATGAATAATAGCCTCAGCCTTCGGACATTTGGTACCGAACTCATACACATGGGCCATAACATCATGTCGGATTTCTTTTTCCTTGGCGGCAGCTACTTCATAGTCGATATTTTCGACATTGGCTTTCATCTGTTCAATCATATCAGCAGATATGATGTCAGTCAGTCCAAGTTCATATTGGGCCTCAGCAAGAGCAATCCAGCATTTTCTCCAAAGTGTGAACTTAGTCTTTTCGGAAAAAAGTTCTTGCATCTCACGGCTGGTATAACGGCTGACAAGGGGCTCCTGGTATATTTCTCTGTTCATTGATATCTCCATTGTATTTATCGTTTTCTCATTGAAATAAACAGGTATCATTATCAAAGGACAATGTAATTATTCAAAGGAGAAAAGGATCGATTGGATGAAATTGTAGCTGAAGCTGTTTAAAAACAGGCAAAAGCGGCTATCTTTTACCACTTTTCGAAAAAAAGGAAAAGAGCCTTATAAAAAGCAGTTTAAAAAGCAGTTATTTTTAATATTTTAACAATGTCGCATAATGTATATTATGATTAATTCTGATATATGATGAAATATCAGTACCTTGTGGTCGGAAACGTTTGACGGTCACCGTTTTCTTCCCGCTACCCTCTTATCTTTTTCTGGATTGAAAAATTAATCCGCTGGGAAATAAATCTTTTCACGGATCAATTGAGAGAATCTTCACCTGCCAGTTGGCGGATTTTTTATATCGACTGAGCATTGGTGAATAGACAATTGAATGATTTCGTTTTTCACGAAGAGCGTTTATTTTTTTTCCTAATCCGAAACCTATTCCATCCTGGTTACCGTATTTTCCTCTGAATCTCATTTTGATATGATCACCACCATTGCCTACAGTTGTGATTTGAACCGGCTCTATTGATCTATCCTTGAAAATTGGCAGCCAGTTACCAACGCCATATGGCTCCAGAAGTTGAAGTTGACGTATCATTGGTTTTGCAAATACTGTTTCAACGGATACTTCAAGATCGACTGCATATGATTTACCAGCAGACTGATCTCTGGTTAATTTTTTAACCAGAAGATTAACAATCTCTTTAAAGCCTGAAAAATTCTCCTGTAATAAACTCATACCTGCAGCCTGGCGATGTCCACCCCATTTTACCAGATAGCGTTCACAACTCTGTAGAACAGCAAAAATATCAACACCTTCAACTGATCTTGCTGATCCTTTCAGCAAGATCACCCCATCTTCATTTTCATCTCGTCCAAACAGAATCACCGGCACATCATATCTCTCAAGTATCTGTGATGCCACGATGCCGATGACACCAGGATGATATTCACCTTCTACGATAATTGCCGAATCTCCATTCTGGATACACTCATGAGCTCTTTGGGAAACAGACTCAAATACCTCCCTGGTTATTTTTTTTCGCTTATTATTTAACCTTGTCAGACTGTTGGCCAATTTCACACTTTGAGCACTGTTATCACTAAGAAGAAGATCTAGAGCCTTAAGAGCTTTTCCAATTCTGCCTGCGGCGTTCACTTTTGGTGCAACACCAAAACCTATATCATCAGCGGTGATCAGAGTGGTATGAATATCACATGACTCGAGAAGCGCATTTAATCCCGGATGATCCATCGAGCCAAGGGCCTCAAAACCGGCTTTAACAAGAATACGGTTGATTCCTGTAAGTGGTACCATGTCAGCAATTGAGCCAATGGCAACAAATGACAGAAACCATTTAAGGTTTGGTGAATCAAGCTTATTGTCTTGGAAGTAACCTGCTGCATTCAAACCAGCTCGAAGCCCTGCGGCAAGATAAAAAGCAACACCGACACCGGCGAGGTCTCGAAAAACCGAATCTACTTTTCCATATTTAGGATTGACAATCACATCGGCAGGAACCAGTTCATCCGGCAGTTCATGGTGGTCTGTGACAATCACCTGAAAACCGAGCTCTTTTGCTCTTCTCACCTCACTAATATTGGATATGCCGCAATCAACTGTTATCAGCAGTGGCTTATCCCCTACCACATTTTTCCTTATTTTTGCTAAAGTCCTGCTGTTGAGGCCATAGCCATCAACCAATCGATCAGGAATATGATAAAGGGGTTCAACACCAGTTTGTCTAAAAAAATTCACCAGCAGTGCAGTTGCTGTAACTCCATCAACATCGTAATCACCCCAGATTATGATGTTTCTCTTTTCTTCTATTGACTGTGTGATCAGATTGACCGCCTCCCGAATGCCGAAAAACAGATCCGGTGGCGGCAGCTTGGCAAGTGTTGGATAGAGAAATGTCTCTATCTCCTCTTTGGAGCGGATATTTCTCTTACGCAGGAGCTGAATAATGACAGGGTTAACCCGAAATTCATCGGCCATAGCCTGCTCATCTGGAGAAAATATACTTTCTGACTGTTGCTTATTACGATCCAAAATATTTCTATTTCCTTACTGACCTACTTCTGCGAACCAGCGATCAATCGCCTGCATAATCTTGTTTTCTTTTGATACCTCAAACCAACTAAGAGCAGGAGACTTATTAAACCAGGTATATTGCCGCTTGGCATAGTGCCGGGTATCTCTAGCAAGCAGTCGTTTCGTCTCATCAAGAGACCAGTTGCCATCAAGATAGTTAACCATATGCCTGTAACCTAAGGATTTCATAGATTTTAAATAACTATGATACCCCATTTCCAACAATTTAAGAACTTCACCTTCAAGTCCTTCTTCAAACATCAGCTCTGTACGTCTGTTAATTCGTTCATAAAGCCTGTCCCTGCTGCAGGTCAGTCCGATTTCAATTATGTGAGAAAATCGCTGCGCCCTCCCCTGCTGCTGCCTGTTGATATGCTCCGACCATCTTTTTCCAGTCAGGTAGTAGATCTCAAGACCACGCAGCAAACGATAATGATCGTTTTTATGGATTCTACCGGCAGTTTCCGGATCACACTGCATAAGTTCTTCAAAAAGATTATCGGCTCCGTCCTCTTCCAGTCTTCTTTTTAGTTTTTGTCGAACGCCCGTATCAGCTGGAATACTGTCGGCAAGCCCATCGATCAATGCCTTGAGATAGAGACCTGTTCCACCTGTAAGCAGCACGTTTTTACCTTTTGTCTGTATTGATTCAATCGCTGCGAAACAGTCCTGAACAAAACGACCGGCATCATAATCTTCATCGGGATCTACAATATCAATGAGATAATGGGGAACACCCTCTTTTTCTTCCTCTTTAATCTTTGCCGTACCAATATCCATGTAGCGATAAACCTGCATGGAATCCATGGAGATAATTTCACAGTTAAATCGTTTCGCCAGTAGAATGGAAAGAGTTGTTTTGCCAATGGCAGTAGGACCTACAAGAACAATGGTTGGTACTTCTATTGGAAATATTGTCAACATCAGTTTTCAAAGGTGAGATGTTTTGCCAGATAGTCCATCCGTTTTTGGCCAATCCCATGAATGCGCAACAGGTCTTCTGATTTTTGAAAGGGGCCCAACTCTCTTCGTGCACGAATAATGGAATCGGCCATTTTCGGACCAACGCCTTTAATCGTCAAAAGGAGTTCTTTTGATGCGGAGTTTACAGGGATCTGTTTGAAAAAAAAAGGAGTGAGATGGACAGCCATCCCCTCCTTTTCCCTGTTACAATTTAAAGAACTGGTTTCAGCACAGAGTCCGGCATGATTCCAGCCCAATTCTGTCTGAGATTCTATCTGGTTGCCGGAAGGCCAGATATTCACAGTTGCCTGTCTGAACAACAGAAAGCCAAAACCCAAAAAGAGCAGGACCAAAATACGAAGATCACTGCGCTGTAACGTTTTGTGATCAGCTCTTTTCTCTTCGTTTTTCATCCCTCATGAGCTTATAGGTAATGGAGTCGACAAGTGCCTGCCATGAGGCCTCAATGATATTTAATGAAACACCCACCGTGCCCCATTGCTCATGTTTATCTTTTGATTCAATAAGAACCCGAACTTTTGCCCCGGTCCCCTTCTCCCCGGAGAGCACCCGGACTTTATAATCAACCAGATGCATCTCATCAAGATCAGGATAGAAACGGGTCAGAGCTTTTCGAAGGGCATTATCTAAGGCATTGACCGGCCCATCGCCCATGGCTGCCTCCATAACTTCTTCACCACCAACTTTGAGACGGATTGATGCTTCAGTTTCAGGGGGCTGGAGCCATTTGCGTTTGGTATTCATCACCCGGAAACCTTTCAGTTTGAAATAGATAGGCAGGTGGCCAATGGTCCTGCGCATAAGTATCTCAAAAGAGGCATCGGCAACCTCATACTGAAAGCCGTCTTTTTCAAGCCGTTTGATCTCGGCCACAATAGAAGAAACGACAGGATCGTCTTTATCGAGATTGATCCCAAACTTTTCAGCCTTATCAAGCACATTTGCCCTGCCTGACTGATCGGATACCAGAATTCTACGCAGGTTGCCAACCTGTTCCGGATCGATATGTTCATATGTGAGCGGGTTTCTTTTAACCGCTGAAACATGAACGCCACCTTTATGAGCAAAAGCCGCACGACCAATATAAGGTTGAAACTTATTATGTGGAAGATTTGCCAGTTCATCGACAAAGCCCGATGTTTCAGTAAGTTGTCTTACATTCTCAATCGCCCTGGCTTTCAAACCCATCTTAAGACCCAGCGCCGGAATGATTGAGCAGAGATTTGCATTACCGCAGCGCTCACCATAGCCGTTGATGGTTCCCTGAATCTGAACGACACCCATATCAACCGCCAAAAGCGAATTGGCAACGGCGGTCTCAGAATCATTGTGGGCATGTATGCCCAGGTCTATCTTGCTTCCTTTCTTCTTAAGGAATTTTTTAACTTTTTTGATTATCGGGCTGATTTCGTGTGGTAAAAGACCACCGTTGGTATCGCAGAGAATCAGGCAATCTGCTCCACCGTCAACAGCCTGCTCCAGGGTTGCCAGAGCATAGTCACTGTTTTTCTTGAATCCGTCAAAGAAATGCTCGGCATCATAAAACAGCTTATCAACATTTGGCCGCAAGTACTCGATAGACTCTCGAATAATAAGAAGATTATCATCGAGATTGATCCGCAGCGCATCGGTCACATGGATATCCCAAGACTTTCCAAATATTGTGATGACAGGCGTTTCAGCCTCCAGAAGTGCCTGGAGATTATTATCTTCTTCTGCAGAGTTTTTGAACAGTCTGGTCGAACCAAAAGCGCTCAGTTTTGCGTGGCTGAGCGTTTCTTTTTTCATCTTGTTGAAATAATCGACAGATGCTGGGTTAGAACCGGGCCAACCACCCTCGATATAATCAATACCGAACTCATCGAGTTTATGACTGATTCGCACTTTATCCCGGACAGAAAGATTAAAACTTACCGCCTGAGTTCCATCCCTGAGGGTAGTATCGTAGATTTGTATCGATTGAGACATAATTATCTTATAAAAAAGGAGCTATAATGGATCACACTGATTTTAATACTCACCGGTATCGGTTAATGCCTTGCCATCCTTTGGTTGTTCTTCAATTTCAAGGACAAAGGCATCGTGAAGGGCTCGAACTGCCAGTTCAGTATATTTTTGGTGGATAACACAGGAAATTTTTATTTCCGATGTGGATATCATTGAAATATTTATTCCTTCATTGGAAAGCACATTGAACATCGTTGTGGCAATACCCGCGTGGTTTCTCATACCCACACCTACAATTGATATTTTAGCGATAGAGTTGTCACCGCTCACTCCCATTGCCCCAATTGATGAGGAAATTTCTTCTAAAATTTCAATTGCGCGATCATAGTCATTTTTCATGACGGTAAAAGTCAGATCGGTCATACCATTTCCAGTATCCTGGTTCTGGATGATCATATCCACATTAATATCATGATCAGAAATAGAGCCGAATATTTTAGCAGCAATTCCTGGTTCATCCGGAACGCCTGCTATTGTCACTCTTGCTTCATTTTTATTGTATGTAACCCCGGAAACTAATACATCTTCCATTACTTTATCCTCCTCAACAACCCATGTTCCTTCTGTATCTGTAAAAGTAGAGCGAACATGAATCGGAACATTATATCGTTTGGCAAAGGCAACTGAACGGATATCAAGCACCTTCGCTCCAAGACTGGCCAATTCAAGCATTTCATCATAGGTGATCTGGTTTATCTTTCTTGCCTTATCACATATGTTGGGATCAGTTGTAAAAACACCTTCAACATCGGTCAAGATCTCACACGAATCAGCTTTCAAGGCTGCTGCCAGCGCAACAGCGGTCGTATCAGATCCACCCCGACCCAAGGTTGTTATGTTATTATCTTCTGAGACTCCTTGAAAACCTGCAACAGTAACAATTTTACCCTTATCAAGTTGTTTGCGAATATTCTCACAATCAATAGACTTAATACGAGCCTTTGTATGGGTGGAATCGGTGTGAATTCTCACCTGGTCTCCAAGAAATGAAACACCTTCATAACCCGCATCTTCAATTGCCATGGCAAAGAGCGCGACAGTGACCTGCTCGCCGGATGAAAGAAGCACATCCATCTCACGACGGTTCGGCCGCTCCTGCATCTGAAGAGCCAAGTCGGTAAGTCTGTTCGTTTCTCCAGACATTGCTGATAAAACAACAACGACCTGATGACCTTCTTTTTTATAGCCAAGCACCCTTTGGGCAACCGCTTTAATCTTTTCCGGTGAGCCAACAGAAGTGCCGCCAAATTTCTGCACAATGAGTGACATAATTTCTCGATTTTTCGTTATTTTCAACACGTTCAGCAACTGTTTGAAACAATCACCAACTAACTCCTACAATAAAATTAAACTTACAAATCTATCCTCATCGGTTAAAATTGCAACTTTTATTATCAAACGACTCATTTACCGATTTTAAGACAATTTGACAGGCGATAAATCATCTATCGCCGACACCTTACTATTATATATAGGGAGTAAAAAAACGAAATATGAGCTTTCCAGCAGATTGTTTTCATATTGTTCTGGTTGAACCGGAAATACCTCCCAATACTGGTTCCATTGCCAGGCTCTGTGGAGCGACCAACAGCTGCCTGCACCTTGTTCATCCACTCGGTTTTTCAACGGATGACAAACACCTGAAACGTGCAGGCCTTGATTATTGGAAGTACGTGAATATAATCCACTGGAAAAATTTTGATGATTTTTTACAGGCCCAGGATGAATCCCGTCTTTTTTTTTACACCACCAAGGTAGACCGGCCATACACTAAAGGCACCTATCGTACCGGTGATTTTTTTATTTTCGGAAAAGAAACAAAAGGTCTTCAAGAATCACTTTTACAACTCTACCATGACCGTTGCTACACGATCCCCATGGTAAACGATCAGATCAGGAGCCTAAATCTTGCAATGAGCGCAGGAATTGTTTTATATGAAGCGCTCAGACAAAACCAACATTAATACAATATGGAGAATAAAAACAATGGCCGAACGCGTATATAATTTCAGTCCAGGACCAGGAACCCTGCCGTATGAAGTCCTTGAACAGGCAGCAAAAGATGTTGTAAATCTCAAGCAGAGCGGTATCGGTGTCATAGAAATGAGTCATCGATCAAAAGAATTCATGGCAGTTGCCGATGAAGCTGAAGCACTGCTGCGTGAGGTCCTTCAGGTTCCCGACAATTTCAAAGTCCTTTTTCTCCAAGGTGGTGCATCAAGCCAGTTTTTCATGATTCCGATGAACTTTCTTGGCCAAAATAAAAAAGCAACATACCTGAACACCGGAACATGGGCTAAGAAAGCTATCAAAGAAGCCAAACTCTTTGGAGATATCGATGTTGCTTACTCCAGTGAAGAGAAAAGTTTTAACCGTGTCCCCACCGATGATGAATATCAGGTTGGTGATGATTCCGAATATCTCTATTTCGTCTCCAATAACACTATTTATGGTACTCAGTTTCCCAGTTTTCCAGCCAGTGACAAAATGCTGATTTCAGATATGTCTTCAGATATTCTATCGAGACAGATCGATTTTTCAAAATTCGGCCTCATCTTTGCCGGTGCCCAGAAAAATATGGGTCCTGCCGGGGTAACCATTGTTATTGTGCGTGAAGACTTACTGGACAAAACCCCTGAAAACACGCCAACTATGTTAAAATACAAAACCCATGCAGACAAAGGGTCAATGTTTAATACCCCACCCTGTTTTGGTATTTATGTTGTTGGTGAGGTGCTCAAGTGGCTGAAAGCAAAAGGTGGAATCGAGGCGATTGCCAAAATCAACCAACGTAAAGCCGAACTCCTATATGGGATGATTGATGCTGACGATTACTATCGAGGTCATGCGGAAAAAGAATCGAGATCAATGATGAACATCTCTTTCAATCTGCCGACTCCTGAGCTGGAAGCAAAATTTATCGCTGAGGCAACAGACATTGGTTTGAATGGTTTGAAGGGGCATCGTTCAATCGGCGGCTGCCGGGCATCAATTTACAATGCTTTCCCGGAAGAAGGCGTAGCAAAACTTGTTGACTTCATGACAAAATTTAAAGCAGATAATCCTGTTTAGAACTCATTTCATTCAAAGGACACAAAAATCATAGTCAATGACAACCTATGGTTTCTGTGTCCTTCTTTTTTCAATATCAACTTTCGCTCTTCTTTGACCAATGCAATATGAGGGAACCGTCATTCGCCCACCCAGTGAGGCAAACTCCATCATTCTCCAAGTAACCCTCGGATGTTCACATAACAAGTGCACTTTCTGTGGTGCCTACAAAGATAAACGATTTGCAATCAAGGACGACCTGCTCATCGATGCCGATATCGATTTTGCCTCCAAGCATTGTACTCGTCAGAAAAAAGTGTTTCTGGCCGATGGAGATGCCCTGGTTATCCCCCATAAAAGACTCATATCTCTATTCAAGAGAATTCGATTAAAACTGCCCCATGTTCAACGTATCTCCTTATATGCAAACGCCAAGTCCATTCATTTAAAATCACTTTCCCAATTACAAGAACTCAAGGCTTTGGGCCTGCACCGGGTTTATTTAGGATTGGAATCTGGTCATGATTCAGTATTAAAGAGAATCTGCAAGGGAGAAACAGCTGATTCAATGATAGAAGCCGCTGATAAGATAAACAAGGCTGGTCTTTTTTTATCTGTTACAGTCCTGCTTGGTATTGCGGGAACCGGACTCTCGCTTGATCATGCTCAACAAACAGCTGAAACGCTCAATC
The DNA here is from genome assembly GCA_964565605.1 of uncultured Desulfocapsaceae bacterium. Lineage (GTDB taxonomy): Bacteria > Desulfobacterota > Desulfobulbia > Desulfobulbales > Desulfocapsaceae > CAZLGM01. The sequence continues at coordinate 32,708 of CAZMFP010000007.1, forward strand.
GAATGCAGCCCAGACAGGCTGCGGCACTTACTTTAATGGTCCTTGAGGGAACTCCACTTGCCCTGGAACTTCATGAAGGCTCCTTTACCCTTCCGAAAAAGCAACAGCTGCTTGAAGAACTTTATCAACTGATTAAAGGATTACAGCTTAAAAAGTGTCAGTTTCACGCCAATCATGCCTCAAATTATCTACCAATCGAAGGCCGACTACCAAAAGACAAGGAGCTTCTTCTTCAGTCTGTAAAACGAGCTATCGAAGATGAAACTCTCTTGACTCCTGAGCATTTACGAGCATTATGAATAAAAAAGTCGATTTACGAAACTTTGACCAGGAACAGCTTGTTACTTACGTGGAAAGCCTGGGTCAGCCAGCCTTTCGGGGCAGACAAATCATGGGTTGGCTGTATCGTCCGGAAATTACGCAATTTTCACAGATGACTGATTTGGCTAAATCTTTCAGAAAACTTCTTGAAGAACGCTGTTATCTCTCATCTTTTTCCAACCCTGCCCTTGAACGATCAGAAGATGGCTGTGTTAAATTTGGTTTTCGTTTAGATGATGGAAATGTCATCGAATCGGTTCTGATTCCTGAACCGGAAAGGAACACTCTGTGTATATCTTCTCAGGTGGGCTGTGGCATGAAATGTTCTTTCTGCCTGACTGGAACCATGGGATTTATTCGAAACCTGCTTCCCTCAGAGATCGTTAATCAGGTTTGTGCAGTAAGGGACTTTCTTTCCGCTGAACCTAAATCGGCCCTTATCGGCCCAGATCAGGTTACAAACATTGTCTTTATGGGAATGGGAGAACCCCTAAACAATATGGATAACCTGCTCACCTCCCTGAATATTCTAACAGAGCACAGAGGGTTAAATATTGCCGGCAGAAAGATCACTGTCTCAACCTGCGGTATTGCTCCGAAACTGAGAAGACTTGGAGAAAACTCCACTGTAAATCTGGCCATATCTCTTCATGCGGCCAACGATGAGGTACGAAATGCAATTATGCCGGTAAATCGCAGGTACCCGATCAAAGAATTGATACAGGCTTGCAAAGATTTTCCGATGCCGAAGAGAAAAAGGATCATGTTTGAGTACATCCTGTTAAAAGAGATCAATGACTCTGACCGGGATGCTCATCAGCTTGCCCGGTTGTTAAAAGAAGTCCCATGTAAAATCAATCTGTTACCCTATAACGAATCACCCGGATTACCTTTTAAGAGCCCGTCGGAAGACCGGGTGCTCAAATTCCAGGACATATTACGAAAGGCTCATTTTTCAGTATTTATTAGAAATTCTCGTGGAGCAGATATTTCCGCTGCCTGTGGTCAACTTGCATCTCAAGAGAAAAACGGCGATAATTCAATCACCGTTTGAAAAATAGAAATTTACTGATATCAATTAACAAGTTGAAACGATGACAGATAAAAAAACCAACCTCGGCATTCAGTATATCCATGATACCAGCTTCACCAGGAAGACAATACGCAGCCTTTCTCGCAATGATATTGTAGAAGTTTCCCCCTTCAAGCGTTATCCCAAGGCAGACAAAATTGAACTGCCAAGGGCCTGGGATCTGGAAGAAGCCAGAATCATACCCATTTTGCAGAACAGACGATCGTTGAGGAAGTACTCTTCCGAGAACCTCACCCTGGGAGAGTTGAGTTTTATGCTTTGGGCATCACAGGGAACTACAGCTCAGGCAGGCAAATATCTTTTTCGTACTGCTCCTTCTGGTGGAGCACTTTATCCTGTCGAGACGTACCTCAGTGTCCATCGTGTTGAAGATCTTGAGCCCGGTCTTTATCATTTCGATTCAGAACTCTTTCAACTTGAACGATTAACTCAGCTGTCCGTTGGGGAACAGCTGGCCAGTGCCTGTTTGAACCAGAAATTTATCGCCTCATCCGCCGTTTCGTTTATCTGGAGCTGTGTTTATCATCGGAATATGAATAAATATCGAGACAGAGGGCTTCGATATATTCTGCTGGATGCCGGCCATATCTGCCAAAATCTGCTTATAGGCGCTGAAGCTCTCGGCTGCGGTGGCTGCCCTGTCGCCGCCTTTTTTGATGATGAACTCAATTCCATCCTCGATATTGATCCGGAACGTGAAACAGCTCTCTATCTGGCAAGTGTCGGAAAGAAACCTCAAACTTGAGTCCATTTCCTCCATCAATTACCATAAATGCTCTTAGGTATCAGGTTGGTTTTCGTCCCTCCTGCAATGAGGATATGAATAGTTATTCATTTTCTGCCCCTCATACCTCATTTTCTGCGCACTGGTACCACATCTGTACCAATTGAATTACCCTGTTATTTCAACAATATAAGAGACACATTAACTGTTTTCACAACTTTCATATACCACAATGCGGCATTGACAACCTTTTCATACAGCGATAAATAAGCCTTTGTGTTATATAATGGTCATATGTGCTTAAGAATTTAATAATTTAAATGAAAGGCTACATGGTTGACACCAAACAAAATGTCAGCATTTCCTCAATATATCGTTTTTTAGCCCAAGGAATGCACTATCCGGATCATCAATGGATGACCACGGATTTTTTCAAGCTTCTGCTCACCATCCTCGAAGACCTGGGAGGTGTAGAAGAGAAGCATGATATTGAACAGCTTATTGTCTCCAGAACAGCGGAGCATTTATTAGAAGAACTTCAGATTGAGTATACCAGGCTGTTCGTCACTCACCACCCTCATACTATTGCCCCGCCATATGGTTCTGTATATATGGATCAGGCGCTCCAATCAGTTTTTACTGAGCATACGACCGACTATTACAGGCAAAAGAACTTTGTTGTTACCAACCATTCAACCCCTCCCGACCACTTGGTAACAGAGCTTGAGTTTCTCTCACTGCTCACAGAGCAGAAAGATAGTCAAGGCGAAAAAGAATTTCTCCAGAGCCTTTTCAGGCCCTGGTTTGAACAGTTTCATCAAAAAATTATTACTGCTTCATGTAACCCTTATTACCGGATCATGATGCAACTTATAGATTTTTTCACAAAAGAGGATGAAGACAATGGCATTTAAATTATCCAGACGTAGATTTCTTCAGTCAACCGCCTTCGCCGCAGCTTCAATGCCGATTTCTCGTTTTGCAAGAGCAAACAGCACTGTTGCCAATGTACCGCTTGCTCCTACTGGTACTGCAGACGATGAAACGGTTACCGGTGGAATTTGCGAGATGTGTTTCTGGCGCTGCCAAATTGTTGGCAAAGTAAGAGACGGCAGACTGATCAAACTAGAAGGTAATCCAAAGTCGATTGATAACGGCAGCGCAATTTGTGCAAGAGGAAATGCCGGCGTTAAGCTGCTCTACGACCCAGACCGTCTGAAATATCCCCTTAAGAATGTCGGCAAAAGAGGAGCACCGAAGTGGAAACGAATTTCCTGGAAAGAAGCACTGGATGAGTGTGGTGAGAAGCTGAACAAGGTCAAGAAGAAATATGGGGCCCACGGAATTGCCATGTATCCGCACGGTGCTTCGGCAAAATACCCGATGCACTTCTTTGAGAGAACCGTCGGTACCGAAAATGTGAGCGAGGCCTCCTTCTTTCAGTGCCGCGGTATTCGGGATACTGCCTATATTGCCACCATCGCTACGGCGCCCGGTGAACATGTTGATTTACCAAACACCAAGGTCATGTTCTTTCTTGGATGTCATCTTGGTGAGAACGTCCATGTGTCACATCTCAAACGATATCTCAAGGGATTGGAAAACGGGGCCAAGCTCATCGTTGTCGATCCCAGGTTCTCAGCATCAGCCGCTAAAGCTGATCTCTGGGTACAGATCAAACCCGGTACCGACACGGCTTTTCTGTTGAGCATCATGAATGAGTTGATCACCAGAAAGAAATATGATGCTGATTTTGTCGATGAATATACAGATGGATTTGATCTTCTTGCCAAAGAGGCGGCGAAATGGCCGGCAGCAAAAGCGGCAAAAGAATGTGATATTCCTGCAAGTCAGATCAAAGAAGTGGCTGACATTCTTGCTGCCAACAGCCCGAATGTGTCGATCCATCCCGGACGCCATGTCAGCTGGCACGGTAATGATTTTCAAAGAGAACGTGGACTTGCCTGTCTGATGGGGTTGCTTGGAGCCGTTGGCGTGAAAGGCGGATTTGTTAAACCGAAAGGTCCGAAGGTAAAAGGAATCAGCTGGGCCAAAGGCGAGCATGATGACGAACATAGCTTAAGAGAACATTTCGAAAAACATTACTACTCTCCTCCAGGCACTCCGACTGATCTTATCAGAAACACCTGCATAACCGAAGACCCTTACCCTATTAAAGGGTGTGTCGTCTGGGGCCAGAATCCGCTCCAGACCATTCCGGACCAAAAGCTGACAATTGAATCACTGCAGCAGATGGACTTTATCATGTGTGTCGATGTTATGCCTACCGACATCACCATGTACGCAGACATTCTCCTGCCAGAATGCAGTTATCTTGAACGATTCGATTATATTAAGAAAGGAACGCAGTGGAATTTCGCTGATCCTCATCAGCAATTCATAGCCCCTCGTATGCCGCTGGTTGAACCAATGTTTGAAAGAAAGGATTCAATCTGGATCACCAACGAACTGGCAAAACGTATGGGATATGAGAAGGAGATTCCGGTAAAAAGCCAGGAAGAAAAACTAGAAAAAGAGCTCGCATCAGCAGGGCTGTCTATTGCCAAAATCAAAGAAGAAAACGGCATCCATCTTCAGCCTGGTAAAGATCCATACGGAATACCTGAGGACTTTGAAGTCCTGTTTTACAATGAAGATATTGCCGACAATGATTACCCCGGAGTTCCAACCTATATCCCTGTGGAGGAAGTACCAAAAGGATTTGCGAGACTGGTTTATGGCCGCTCACCCCTGCATACTTTCAACCGCTCCCAGAACAATGTCTGGCTCTATAATGGTATGAAAACAAATCCAATCTGGATCAACGACGAGGTCGCCGCTAAACTCGGCTTGAAAGATGGCCATTTTGTCAGCCTGGTTAACAGTGAAGGAGTTGAATCCACCGGTACCTCCGTTATCAAGGTAACCCCTGGTATCCGCAAAGATACCATTTACATTGCCCATGGGTACGGGAGTAAAAATCCAATGATGACTCTTGGTTTTAATAAAGGGATTGACGACACAGAGCTGATTACCAAGCTCGCTGTCGACCCTGAAACCGGGGCTCACGGTATGCGAAACAATTTTGTAAAAATTAAACGGAAAAACGGCACAGTGCAGGACATACCCGCATAACTGTCTGGATCTACAAGGAATCTTGAAATTTGATATTTGTTGTGTCACAGGTGTCGGCCAAAAAAGTATTTTCCCGAGGTCACCTGAGCACATTGTGATACAAACGGAGGAAAAATAATGCAATACGGAATGGTTATTGATCTTAACAGATGCGTTGGCTGTCATGCCTGCACCATAGCCTGTAAAGCCGAGTGGGAAGTACCTGCCGATGAGGGACGAAACTGGGTTCATCGACTGGGGCCGGAGAAAACCAAAAAAGGAATGGCGGCAACTTACTATGTTGGACTTTGCAATCATTGTGATAAGCCGGTGTGCGTCGATGTCTGTCCTGTCCATAAAACAGAAAAAACATTCACCGATCCCAAAACAGAAGAAACTGTCACCTTAACGGTTGCCGCTACCTATAAAGATCCTTTTAACGGTAGCGTTCAAATAGATTACGATCGTTGCATCGGTTGCGGAAATTGTGCCAAAGCATGCCCATATGATGCGCGTTATGTGAAGCGCACCCAGGTAAACGGAAAGATAAAACGAAAGGCCGACAAATGTACCTACTGTGTCGAAAGAGTTGAAAAAGAGCTTGAACCGGCCTGTGTACAGACCTGCCTTGCTCGGGCTAGAATTTTTGGCGATCTACAGGATACTGAATCGGAAATCGCCCAATATATTAAAAAAGGGGCTGTGGGCTTAAGTTCACCCCAGGTCCAGATAGGGCCGAACAGCCGTCTTTATGGATCTGAAAAAGACATGATTCTTGTGAAAAAACAGGCGCCGAAAAAATTACCGAAAGTTAATGTGAGTAAACGGGAACTGGCCTCTGAATTAATCGATGCAGCCAAGAATCAACTCAACGAGATGTTGAGAGGATAACTGACTCAGCTTTAGTTACGAACAGATAAAGACATAACGATCTTTGTTGATTGAAATACGCAGTCTGCCGCCATGGTTTATACCGTATAATTCCCAACCGGGAATCTTCTTACGGTCTCATTTAAGACATTGAGGTGAGTGTTTTCCCTTCTCTCTGTCCCACCATGAAATGACCATAGTATACTCGTTCTCTTTGGATGAATGATCAAGAGCGAGCTGCTTTGCTTTATCAAAATCGAGAGTACCTCCATCGGTTGCAAGAAAAACTCGTGTTAATTCTGTATTCATAGTATTTTCTTCGTAGCTTATGATTTTTCTGTCATATTACGCTGGTGGTAGTAGTAGGTTGTCCTTTGATCTGGTAAAAAAGAATTGAGCAAATCACGTCAACAATCTGGTCGTACAACTAGTGACCATAGAATAAAAGAAAAAATGTAACTTTCTGTTTTATCGCTGTGATAAAACATTTGTTTTACTATTCCATTAATTCATGGAGGGATCAATGAAGAAAACATTAATTAGGCTCCTACCTGTTCTAGTGATTGCCGCCTTTATCACCACTGGCTGCAATCAGGCTACTAAAACTGGTGGCGCAAAAATGGCCAAACCAGCTGCTCAAGCCAAGAAGGCAAAAAACGTCTATAAAGGAAAAATAGCCGGAAAGTCAAACAAGGCAAAAACCATTTCCATCACAGTTGGAAAAGGCAAAGCAATGAAGACCATGATGGTTAAATTTAACGATGCCACTAAAGGTGTTGAGCATGCTGTAAAGGGACGTGCTGCAATTATTAAGTTTAAAATGGTCGGCAAAGATAAAGTTGCCACCATGATTAAACCTAAAATTGCCAAGCTTCCCGCCGGCGTAACCCAAATTTCCCCGGACGAAGTTGCTAAACAGTTGGCTGCAGGTGCAAAAATAGCTCTTGTGGATTCACGACCACCTGCCCGTTTTCATGAGGGCTCCATTCCCACCGCTATCAATGCTTCTGTCGGTGCGATGAAGAAAAAGGCAGCAAAATTACTGCCGCCGAACAAAGATATTCAACTTGTTTTCTTCTGCGGAGGTGTCACCTGAGGCATGGCTCCTAAAAACGCCGGTCTGGCGAAGAAAATGGGTTACAAAAATGTTAAAGTTATGAGTGTTGGCGTTCCCGGTTGGAAAAAGAGCAAGCGTCATGTTGTTGCCAGTAATGCTTTTGTAAAAACCGGAAATAACATCATCGTTGATGTCCGTTCTCCAGCTGAGTACAAGAAAGGCCATGTAGCACGCGCAGTAAACGTTCCCCTGGCTGACCTTAAAGAGGCAGTTGAAGACGACTTTCCTAAGAAAATAGCTCCAGTAGTTGTGTATGGTGCGACCTTGGCAGATGCTAAAAAAGCTTATGGCATCGTTAAAAAAGGCGGTTATAAGAAAACTTCCGTCATGGGTACTGCACTGAGCAACTGGAAAGAGCCACTGGCTACCGGTCCTTCCCCGGATGAGATCGTATGGGTCAGAAAGCTTGCAAAAGGTGAGATTACTCTTAAAGACTTTAATGCAGCAGTTAAAAGTCAATCAGCACTGATTCTTGATGTTCGGAATACAGAAGAGACCAAAGATGGTATGTTCAAAGGTGCCAAATCTATACCTCTTGACCAAATCGGATCAAGGTTGGGTGAATTACCCAAAGATAAAGAAGTATTGATTCATTGTACCACAGGCGCCCGTGCCGACATGGCCTATCAGGAGTTGAAAAAAGCCGGAATCAAGGCTCGCTTCCTGGTTGCCAACGTTTCTTGTGAAGACGGTCAATGTGAAGGAGAAGAATAGTTACTAAAACCTCATTCACATAACTATCCTCTTCTAGAAAGAGGTAAGTGATAAAAGAAGGAAGGAACATGAATTTGTTCCTTCCTTTTTTATTGAATGGTTATTAATATCCCGCATCAAACGCCTATCTAACTTAAATATCGGATAATAATTAACAACCAGTGCCCATTCAGAAACAGCCTTTTCCTCCTTGATCGAATCACAGAGGAAAATTCTTGTTTCAGTACGGGGACCAACTAACAATAATTTCATGAGTACTGACGATAAAAAGATTATCTACTCGATGATCAAAGTTTCCAAACAATATGATAACAGGCCTGTCCTGAAAGATATTTCCCTCTCTTACTTCTATGGCGCAAAAATAGGTGTACTTGGTCTAAACGGTTCAGGAAAAAGTACGCTTTTGAAAATATTAGCCGGTATAGATACTGAATTTAATGGAAAAACCGTTTTAGCTCCCGGTTTCACCATCGATTATCTCGAGCAGGAACCGTCACTCAATCCTGACAAGACAGTTAAAGAAATTGTTGAGGAAGGCGTTCAGGAAATTGTCGATCTGCTCGATGAGTACAACAAGGTCAATGAACAGTTTGCCGAACCAATGAGCGACGATGAAATGCAGGCGCTCATTGAAAAACAGGCTCAGATTCAGGATAAACTCGATTCAACAGGAGCCTGGGATCTGGACAGTCGGTTGGAAATGGCCATGGATGCCCTTCGCTGTCCCCCTTCCGATACACTCTGTTCAGTTTTATCCGGTGGTGAACGCAGAAGAGTCGCCCTTTGTCGGATTCTTTTGAAAAGTCCGGATATTCTTCTGCTTGATGAGCCTACTAATCACCTTGATGCTGAATCGGTCAGTTGGCTTGAACACCATCTGCACAGTTATCCCGGAACAGTTATTGCCGTAACACATGACCGTTACTTCCTCGATAATGTGGCTGGTTGGATTCTTGAGCTTGATCGAGGGGTTGGCATTCCCTGGAAAGGAAACTATTCATCCTGGCTGGACCAGAAACAAAAACGTCTTGCTATGGAGGAAAAACAGGAAACAAAACGTCAGAGAACCCTCCAGAGAGAACTTGATTGGATCAAAATGTCTCCCAAAGGAAAGCGTTCTAAATCGAAAGCCAGGATCAGCGCCTATGACAAACTAATGGACCAGAGAAGTGATCGGATGGATAAGGAACTCGAATTATTTATTCCTCCAGGCCCACGTCTTGGCAAACTTGTAATAGAAGGAAAACATATTCAGAAAAGTCTGGGCGATAAACTACTGGTTGAAGATCTTCATTTCAATCTCCCTCCCGGCGGTATTGTCGGCATTATCGGTCCAAACGGTGCCGGTAAATCAACTCTTTTTAAAATGATTACCGGACAGGAAAGCCCGGATAATGGTGAGATCCGCATTGGTGAAACTGTTAAGTTGTCCTATGTCGATCAGAGTCGTGACAGTCTTGATCCCGAGCAGACTATTTGGGAAGCGATTTCCGACTCTCAAGACTCAATCTGGCTGGGCACCAGGGAGGTGAATTCCCGTGCCTATGTAGCCAGATTTAATTTTACCGGCTCAGACCAGCAGAAAAAAGTCGGGCTTCTTTCCGGCGGACAGCGAAACAGGGTCCATCTTGCAAAAATGCTCAAAGAAGGGGGGAATGTTCTTCTTCTAGACGAACCGACCAATGACCTTGATGTCAACACCTTGAGAGCCCTTGAAGAGGCTCTTGAAAACTTCGGTGGCTGCGCAGTGGTTATCAGCCATGATCGCTGGTTCCTTGATAGAATAGCCACTCACATCCTCGCCTTCGAAGGAGATTCTCAAACAGTCTGGTTTGAAGGAAACTACTCAGATTATGAAAAGGATCGCAAAAGCCGTCTTGGTACCAAGGCAGATCAGCCAAAACGTATTAAATACAGGCAATTAACCAGATCATAATGAAACTTTATCAAAACACTTGATATAGTTTTTAAAAATAACTATGCTTGCCGGGTTTGGGAAATTCTTTTTCCCAGACCCGTTTTTAATTCCCATTGTTAGAAAATTGATGTTGGATCAATAATCGTTGAATCTTATTGCGTTCAATTATCACAGAGAGAAGAAGAGGTCGACATTGAAAAAGAAAATTCTTGTAGCCAATCGTGGTGAAATTGCTTTGAGATTAATTAGAGCTATCCAAGAGCTCGATTATGAGGCTATTGCCGTTTATGAAACACCCGATTCTGAATCCAGCCACATCCGTATTGCCAATGAAGCAATCCTGCTCGGCGATGGTCCCCGAAGTGATTATCTCAATATTGACAAAATCATTCAGGCAGCAAAACGATCCGGTGCCTGTGCTATTCATCCCGGATACGGTTTTTTGGCGGAAAATGCCGATTTTGCCCAGGCCTGTGAAGACAATAATATTATATTCATAGGTCCTTCCTCTGAAGTCATCTCCAATTTAGGCAACAAGGTCATTGCCCGAAGTATTATGGCCGAAGCCGGTATCCCTATGGTACCCGGCACAGACAACCTTTCACATGGTGAAAAGGGAGAAAAAGAAGCAATAGAATTTGGCAACAAATATGGTTATCCGATCATGCTTAAAGCTACTTCAGGAGGCGGTGGTCGAGGTATCAGACTCGTTGAGGATGAAGAACAGCTTATTGAAGAATATCCTGTTGCCCGGAGTGAAGCATTGGCTGCTTTTAATGACGACTCAGTTTATATCGAGAAAGTCGTTGTTAATCCAAAACATGTCGAAGTTCAGGTCCTTGCTGATGCTGAAGGAAAAACCGTTCATCTTGGCACCCGTGACTGTTCGATCCAACGGCGTAACCAGAAACTCATAGAAATTGCGCCATCGATGATCGATAACAAGCAGTTGCTCGACGATATCTGTGAAACAGCCGTCAAAGCAGCCAAAGCTGCCAGTTATTTTAATGCCGGCACTGTCGAGTTTTTAATCGATAAGGATTACAACTATTATTTCATGGAAATCAACACCCGGGTTCAGGTCGAACACACAGTCACCGAAATGGTGACCGGTATCGATATCGTCCGGACACAGGTTAAGCTCGCCCTGGGAAAGAAGCTGGCTTTTTCCCAGAAAGATGTGAAACTGCGAGGCCATGCCATCGAAATGCGGATCAATGCTGAGGACCCCCAGGCTGATTTTATGCCGGAAGGCGGCAAGACCGTCTCTGTTTATCGATCACCGGGAGGTTATGGTGTCCGTCTTGACGGTTTTGTTTACCAGGGATACACCATTCCAGAGGTGTATGACTCACTGCTTGTTAAAATGACGGTATTTGGTTTCTCCTGGAACGAAACGGTTGATCGACTGCGCCGCTGTTTAACCAACTTTGTTATTACCGGTCCGAAAACAACCATTCCTTTTTACCTTAACATTGTCAAAGATCCCGATTTTATCAAAGGAGATTTCGATACCTCCTTTCTCGACACCCATCCTCATTTCTTCGAATATGATGATTCACGCGGAGAGGTTGATAAGCTGGCCGGATTGATAGCTGAAATTCATCATCGAGGGGAAAACCCTTACGCAGCTTAGAATCAATACAATCCAAGAAGAGGATATTATTATCTAATAACAACAAGGATTAAAGGCAGCTATACCCTGCCGCCCTTATATATATCAACAAGGAACATTATGGAACGTATTAAACAAGGTATGGAGATCGGTGAAGTATTAAATCGAATTCGCAACAGCAAAGGCTATCAAATTACTAATACCGCAAGGGATCTCTCCCAGTCAGACTTTAAAAACAGAATATTATTGCACACCGATTTACTCGCTGCGGCTTCCAGGGAAAAGGCAGGATACTTTTCTCTTGAGATCACCGGCGGAGCGTCAGTTCATGTCGATATTCTCCGAAAACAGGTCGATCCGTTTCTCAAGCTCCAGCTGCTCCGCGAAAAGATGCCAAACACCATGTTCCAGACCCTTTGTCGAGGGGTCAACCTGTTTGGATACCGACCTTACCCAAAGAATGTTATACGATTCACCGTTCGGGAGTTTGCAAAGTACGTTGATGTCTGGCGGACATTTGATTTCATGAACCACATTCCCAACATGCAGGATGTCTTTGAAGAAGTTGCCCTTGCCGGCAAAATTAATGAACCAACCGTCTGTTTTTCTACCGGACCTGAACATACCGATGCGTTTTATGTGAAAAAAGTCCAGGAGATCCTCGATGTAACCGGGGAAGATGTTATTGTCTGTGTTAAAAACCATGGCGGTCTTGGCACTCCGACAAGAATAGGACAACTCATCGATTCAATAAAAAATAAGTATCCTGATCTTGTTCTGCACTACCATGGCCATAACACAGATGGCAATGATGTGGGCAGGATTGTTGCTGCTGTTAGAAACGGTTGTGATATTGTTGACGCGGCAGACTCCTCCTTCACCGGTTTTTATGGTCCACCTCCTATTCTAACAGTCATTCAAACCCTCAGAGATGAAGGGTATGAACCGGCCTGTATCGACGAAGAGGCAGTCATTGAAACCTCAGAAGTCATCAGGGATGAACGACAGCACTACGCCGCTTTTGAATCTCAGATTAAAGGCTTTCAACCGACTGTGCAGATTCATAAATTACCCGGCGGTGCCATGGGTTCGAGCCTTGAACAGGCGGTTAAGGGCGGATTTATCGACAAAATGCCTGATATTCTGCACAAGGAGCTTCCACGAGTACAAAAGGAACTGGGGAACTACTGGTCTGTTACCCCAGGTTCCCAGATACTTTGGACCACAGCTGTCTCCAACGTGCTTGAAGGAGAACGTTACGGCAATCCTTCTGGAGACCTGCGCAACCTTCTTCTTGGGAAATATGGTCCATTTCCTTTTTATGATCCAGATGAATGGATTTATAAAAAGGTTCTTGGTGATGATTACAAACAGGTCCTTGAGGATGAGGGCGGCCTTGAAGAGATCGAGGATATGGATCTCGACCAGGAGCGTGAAACTCTCACTGAGCGTATTGGTCGTGAACCCAATGAGCAAGAGCTTGTTCTTTTCCTCCAACACCCAAATGATGCTGTAGATTTTTTGAAATTTGAAGAAAAATTCGGCAAGGTTTATGTTCTGCCGCCCCATATCTTCCTGCGTACCGGTGGGTACGAAGTTGGTGAGACCCTTACATTCACCGACCATAATGGTAAAGAACATTTGATTGAGATTGGCCCCTCTCCAATGAATGAGGATGGTGTGACCAATGTTTATCTTAATGTGGATCACCATCAGCGTATGTTTGCCTTTGAACCCGAAGAGGTTGAAGGTGCGGTTACAGCTGCCGTTCTTTCTAAAGAGGAAATTCTTGACCTTGCCAAAGCTGGTGATGTTAGGGCTTCATTTGCCGGCAATGTCTGCGAGATTCTGGTGAAGGAAGGGCAGGAGGTTGTCGAAGGAGATCGGGTTGCCATCATGGAAGCCATGAAGATGCAGACTCCGGTTATCAGTGAGGTGGATGGAGTTGTTACCAGTATCTCAACAAAAGTCGGTGATGCTCTCAAACCCGGAGATAAGATAGTAAAAATCCAAATGGACGAAGAGTAAAGTCGTTATAGAATATACTATAAGTGAGACATGGATGAGTGTTCACAGCTCATCCATGTCTCCATCTCTTTTTACCAGCTAAGCTTATTCACGCTCAGTTTGGTCAGCTGTTTTTCATCAACTTGAAAGCCTATCCCTTTACCTCTTATAATTGGCGCAAGGCCACCTTTTCCAAAAGTGAAGTTTTCAGTTGTTATATTTTCACTCAGCAGATACTCGTCATAGGACCCATCAACATATTGAGCATTTGGAATTAGAGAGGCCGCTACCCGGCCATATGCCGAGAGAATTCCTGTCTCTCCAACATGACATCCAACCTGGATCCCCATCCCCTGCTCTTCGGCTTTTTCGGCAATTTGCAGTAACCGCCTTAATCCTCCATTTTTAGATAAACGCAAATTTACAAACTGGTAATTTTTCCTTGTGGAAATAGTCTCTACATCGCCCAGGGTCAATATAGATTCATCGGCCATAAAGGAGATCCCATTTTTTATAGAACCATCCAACAGTTGCTGACTTGTATCATGTTCCGGCTTCATCGGTTGCTCAACAACTTCCACAAAAAAACGATGACAAATCTCCAGGTGATCTTTAATGTTGTCAGGTCCCCACGAGCAATTAGCATCGATGCGGATCGGGTACTCAGGCCCAAGTATCTGTCTGCAGAGCTGAAGGACTTCGTGATTATAAGAAAGATCATCGCCAAGCTTCACTCGAATCCATTTCAATCCAAGATAGACACATTGCTGAATCATGTTCCGAACCATTTCCAATTGTAAAATGGGAAGTACGGCCCCATAGCGGACATTGACGCTTTTCGGTTCCAACTGTAATAGCTGGTATATATCGACTTGCTTCTTTCGACAAAAAAGATCATACAGGGCCGTTTCAATTCCGCAAATAAGCGGTAAGATCCGTTTCTCACATTCAATGGAGGATAAAAAATCTATCATCTCTTCAAAAACAAGATTCTTATTTCTAACAGGAGCAATCAACTGTTCCATATGCCGCTGAATGGCAAGCAGTCGATTTTCTCCATTATCTATATATCCTGAGACATAATCGCGAATAATAATTTCTCCATACCCAAAATCATTACCGCTTTTGATCATGACAATTATTGAGTCGGAAAACAGACGACTGGCCATTCCGTGTTCAACTTTTACTTTAAACGGAATATGGATATCCCATAATTTGACTCGGTCGATTTTCATTTCAGCTGTCCAGTACTTCCCTGATGGTTTTGGTCATCTTTGACAGCTCAAAGGGTTTGGTTATCAGTCTATCAGACTGGCAGGCATCATCGAAAGTAAACTCTCCCTGTCCACTGCACATAACAAGCTTTACTGATGCATCAATTTCTTTCAGTAAGGCTGCTGTTTTCACACCTCCCATACCTGGCATCTGCACGTCAATAATAACCAGGTCAATCTCATTTTTTCTCTGTCGGTACATATCAAGAGCCTCAAAGCCATTTTCGGCTATCAATACTGTATATCCCAATCCACTGAGTATCTTTTTTGACAATCCCAAAATCATTTTATCATCATCAACAACCAATATTGTTTCAAGTGTTGGTGTCTGGCTGGAGTTGTTCTTAGACAATTCCACACTATTTTCTTCCTCTACAATATCAACAAAGGGTAAATAGATATGAAATGATGTTCCTTCCCCCTCGCTGCTATCCACATCAATAACTCCATTGCACTTTTTAACGATGCCATAGACGACCGAAAGCCCAAGCCCTGTCCCTTTCCCAACCATTTTAGTTGTGAAAAACGGATCAAATATTCTCTCTTTTATTTCCTGACTCATGCCAGGTCCGTTATCAGAAACAGTGATATGGGCACATTGAAACTGGTGCTTGCCACTGTTTCCAAAAACCTGGCCACATTGGTGTGGATGAAGCGATTTAGCTTCCACCGTTATTGTGCCATCGTCCTCCAGAACATCTCCGGCGTTAATTAATAGATTGTGAATAACCCTTTGAAGCTGCATCGGTTCACAGTAAAGCGGTTTTAAATCAGCTGGGATATCTATTTTGAAATTTAAATTTTTGGTTGTTGATTTTTCAAAAAGTTTCACTGTATCACTGACAATATCATCTAGGATGGAGTGCTGTTCTTCATTTGACTCACTACCAGTGCTGAACTCAAGAAGCTTCTTAATCAATTTGATTGCCTTGTCACCGGAACTGTCGATGATCTCAAAATAGCTTCGGGTCCTATCGTTATCATCGGTCTCATCTTTCACCAGCTGTGTAAAGCCAAGTATTCCAGTTAGTAAATTATTGAAATCGTGAGCTATTCCACCGGCCATAGTTCCAATTGATTCGAGTTTCTGACTGAGCAGCAACCGCCTTTCCATCTGTTTTTTCTCTGTTAAATCGGTGACAATAGAAAGCGTCCCTAAAAATTCATCATCAGAGATCATCGGAACATTTGATAAATGAACATATGGCATAGGACCGTTCTTTCCCTGTAAGGTGATTTCACAGTCACTTGTTTGATGCTCAAGGCTTTTTTGCAATACAGACAAGATGATATGCTTATTTTTTTCCTCCACCAAATCATATAGCTTTATTTTATTTAAGCTATGATAGCCAATAAGATCTTTAAAGTATTGATTTGAAAAATGAATTTCCCCATCAGGCTGGATAAGAATGATGCCTTCATTGGCATTTTCAACAATTTGTCTGTATTTTTTTTCCGACTCCTTTAACTTCCTGTAGAGATTGGCATTCTCAAGAGTCATGGCAATATGATTTGCAAAACTTGCTAAAAAGTTTGTATCGATATCTGCTAAGGCTTGCTTGCCTCGACTGTTATCACCAACCATTATACCAATCACTTTTCCTTTTACAGAGATGGGTACTAAAACAAAGGCCTTGGGGTTGAATTTTTGTAACAGTACGTTTCTGGGATTGAGGGAAACTTTCTCGACATCTTTTATGACGATCGGTTTCTCAGCCCGAATTGACCGTGCAATTATATTTTCTTCCTTGGTCACAGGAATTGTATAATCCTGTAACTCGTTGAACAGTTGGTCATCCACACCAACTGCATGTATCGGTACAAGAAAATCATTAGTTTTATTCAACAGAAAGATAGCAGCCCGATCCAAATTTGCCGCTTTTAACAGTTTTTTCAAAATAAGATCCAGTAGCTCATCAATATCCATGGTGGATAGGATGGCATTGGACGTTTCGTGGAGAATCTCAAGTTGAAAGATCCTTTGGTGTAAATTTCTGTTGAGGTGATATATTTGATCGTACTTCTCTTTAAGAATCGCCTTGTCAATTTCAAGTTCCGCAGTACTCGATTTAACCAGACTCCAGGGCAGGAAAATCCTTCTTAGAAAGTGAGTAAATACATTTCTACTCTCCCAGGAAAGATGATATTCACAATATTGGTCACCCTGAAAATAGCATTTTTCCTCTCGTAATTCTGCATAGGGCAACCCCCAGATACCCGGAATTGCACGGTAAATCCCCTGGTTCCATTTACAGATATCTTTGCTGAGAGTAAGATCTTTAAACCACTTCAACCTCAACACACAACTATCTTTGGTCAAAGAGATGATATCAATATCTTTGGTTCTATTGAATTTATCATTCACTTTCTGGCTCTGTTTTATGCCACGATAAGGAGAGCCAAAAGCACGGATGAAGACTGTCTGAAGGTATCCAAGATCTCGATTTTCGATAGTTGATAAGCCAATTTTATAGGCCAGATTGTCATCTTTAAATATCTGTTTTGCCCTTTTTATAAGTGTGATCATGAGATCTGAAGAGACCCAGTTATTCTCATCAGTAAGATAGCTTTTAATATCAGGAATACCGTCAAGTTCCCGCCCAAGATCAGCCAACAGATCCCCTACATTGTCAGGCGCTTTTTTTTCTACATACTGGATTATTGGACGCACATTAATGCAACTTACATGTTTATCCGTCTTTTCAAGGGTTATCTCTGCCACTATTGAATCTCATCCTTATAAAAATTTCATGACAACAATCTCATATCCGAAAGGTGAATAAATCGAATTTTTCAAGCAGATTCTCATTTTAACGGCCGTAATAAAAGAAGATTATCAAATAAGTATTGAATTTTCCAACACTTATTTAAATTTAACTGTAAATTTCAAATTTTTTTATTTTTTTTGCAATTTCTTATGATTCCATCATCTCATTTTCATATCAGCAATGTAAAATACGTAGTTGGAGAAAAAATTTCCAATAGATTAATCAGTACATATCACACAATATCAGCATGTTATGCGCCTAACAAACAAAAAACAAACCATGAATTACTAAATAAAATCGCAGGCTCTCATCTTTGCTCTTAAAAGGAGGTACAAAATGAAAAAAAATAATACAAAAAAAATCAAGATCGGAATCAGTAATTTTTTTCAGTTACCTTTTAATGTACACCTCGTCAAGATTCTTCCATATTCCTTTATTCGAATCTATCTCTATTTCATAGGCCTGTTCTATTTTATATTTGCCTATCGACAATCGGTAAAAATTGGGAGATGTGTGAGTTTTGTTCTTCAACCCTCTCTCGGACATCCTTCCAGTTATCTCCAATTTATCAAGGCATACGCAGGTATTTTTGAACATTACCATGAAAAACTACTGCTCGGATACAAATCTATCCGTTCTATTTCAAACTACCTCGGCAAAAGACTTTTTCAATCTTTTCCAAAGGAGTTCAAAAAATGTCTCAATGAACGACAAGGCTGCATACTGGTAACCGGTCATTTTGGTGCGGTAGAGTTTCTGCCACTCGCCTCCGGCATGCTGAACATCAAAATTGCCATGATAGTGCGTTTCAAAACGGAAGAACTTCGCGAAGCACTCCAAAAAAAAGCTGATCATTATGATGTAATGGTAATAGATGCAGATAAACCAAATGTGATTAAAAAAGCAATGGAGGCCATTAAAAATGGGAGGGTGCTGATCACAGAGTGTGATGAGTTTTCCAAATGGCATCCAAACAAAAAGCTCTCTTTGCGTGTTTTTGGTCAAAAATTTCACGCAGATAGAACGTTAGACTTTTTCTATAAAAAGGCAAAAGTTCCTGCCTTCTTAGGATTGATGAAGAGAGAAAAAGGGAATTACCGTTTTGTCGTTGAACCAATTGCAAACGCCAATGGAAAAAACAGAGACATTTCACTGGCAAAAAATGCCTGGGAACAATTGGAAAGCTACATTCTCAATCATCCCGAGCAATGGTATCAGTGGAAGAGTGCTTATACTCTTTTAGAAGATCACATCCTTGACGGACATGCTCAAAAACAACCAATTTTAGGAGCAATAAAACCGACTGTTCAACACCCGGTACATTGAGCTTTATTGTTTTTGCCAATCATACATTAAACTGATGGTTCAGAAATCTTTAGCGTGACAAGAGGTGTGTCGAGGCTGGTAACCATGACTAAACTGGTCCAGTCCATTAAACCTCATTCACACCTTATTGGGGGTAAGAGGGCTTAGTTGTAAAGACGTTTATTGGCCTGACTTTGAAAAAAGGCACAACTGTAGATAGTTCAACGTTAACTCAACACTACGCGTCTAACACAATTTTGATAATCTCCTGCGGTTTTTGAACAAGGGAGTCTGCTTTATTTGACAGGAGTTCCTCTCTTGTTCTAAAACCCCATTCCACCCCTATGGTTTTCATGCCGGCATTTTTGCCGGTTTGAATGTCAACACCGGAATCACCAACAAAAATCATTTCATCGATAGAAAGCCCCATCTCTTTACTTATCAGAAAGACACCTTGAGGGTCCGGCTTTTTGGCAACACTTTCCATCTGGCCTCTAATACAGCAAAACAGAGAACCCGGAAAGAACTCTTCCACGATCATTTTGGTAAAATCATGGGGTTTATTTGAAAAAACTGCCAGCTTAACTCCATTAGCGCTTAAAATCTCGGTCAACTCCTTAACTCCTTCATACAGACAGCTTTTCTCTTTCCAGCCAGCGCTGTAGATTTCTTTAAACCTCACCATCAATTGATTAACCATATCTTGATCAGATTTAAACTGTGGAGCAATTCTCTCAATCAGTTTCCGCAAACCATCCCCAATAAAATACTGATATGCTTCTACCGGATGTTGCGGCAGGTTGAATTTCTCTAAAGCTCGATTGCCCGCATCGGCCAAATCATTGAGGCTGTTTAAGAGTGTACCGTCTAGATCAAAAATAACGCCTTTATATTTCATCATCATTTTTTATAAGAGTTTTATATTCAATTTACTTTAACTTCTAATAAAAATAGAATAGAAGTATTTTCATTCTATCCTCCATTCAACTCAGCTGGATTCGGACACATTTAACAAATAGGCTATTTCTATGAAAAAATATCCTGTCTTCTCCTCTTCGATCGGCAAAAAACTCATCATGGCTGCAAGCGGTTGTTTGCTTCTTCTATTTCTTTTCAGTCATGCTGCCGGTAATGCAACACTCTATTTAAGCAAAGAACATTTCCAAAAATATGCCGATACGCTGCATAGTCACCCGATCATAGTCGCAATTTTCAGTTTAGCCATACTTATTCTTTTTATCCTCCATGTGACAACCGGAATCACCCTTTTTATTCAAAACAATTCAGCAAAAAGCAGCAAATATCAGATCTCTAAACGAGTAGTAAAAAACTCATTTGCTTCAAGAACAATGATCTACAGTGGGGTATTCATTCTTCTTTTTGTTCTGGCACATGTCTGGGCGTTCACCTTCAACAAGGGAGATATGGTTATTTCTGAACTTGTTGGCTTGACGTTGAGTCAATTGCCCATTGGCCTTTTCTACTTAATCTCTTTTATTGTTCTGGCAATTCACCTCAGTCACGGGATATTCAGCATGCTGCAGACCTTTGGCGTTAACCATCCCCGTTATAATCAGTGTATAACAAGATTCACATATACTATTGCATGCCTGCTTCTCATTCTTTTTGGAGGCATACCACTTCTATTTCTTTTAAACTAATGGGTTAGAACGTTAACGAGAGAAATGGTCAGAGTATATTCACCAATTCCAGTTATCATCCAGAATCGATTATTTCAGCCTACGGACATACAATGAAACTTGAAGCCTGTACACCAGATGGAGAACTGAGCCGGAAGTGGGATAACCATCGTTTTACAAACAAACTGGTCAACCCGGCTAACCGTCGAAAATACAAAATCATTGTTGTCGGCACCGGTCTGGCCGGGGCATCCGCCTCCGCCACCCTTGGTGAACAAGGATATAATGTAGCTTCTTTCTGCATTTCCGACAGTCCCCGGCGTGGCCATTCTATTGCAGCCCAAGGTGGTATTAATGCGGCGAAAAACTACCAGAATGACGGCGATTCTATTCAAAGGTTATTTTACGACACCATCAAAGGCGGTGATTTTCGTTCACGAGAGGCTAATGTTTACCGTCTGGCACAGCTCTCCACCAATATCATTGACCAGTGCGTAGCCCAGGGAGTCCCATTTGCCAGAGAATATGGCGGCACACTTGCCAATCGTTCATTTGGCGGGGCTCAGGTCTCCAGAACGTTCTACGCTCGAGGCCAGACAGGGCAACAGTTACTGCTTGGTGCCTATTCCGCTCTCATGCGTCAGGTTAAAAGCGGTCGGGTTAAACAATTCAGCCGCAGAGAAATGATGGATTTGATCTTAGTCGATGGTCGTGCCAGAGGGATCATAACCAGAGACCTGGTAACCGGTAAACTTGAAGCTCACTGCGCAGACGCCGTTGTTCTTGCAACCGGCGGTTATGGTAATGTGTACTTTCTCTCAACAAACGCCATGGCTTCCAATGTTACTGCAGCCTGGCGTTCATACAAGAAAGGCAGCTGTTTTGCTAATCCCTGTTTTGTTCAGATTCATCCAACCTGCATTCCTGTCCATGGAAGTTTCCAATCTAAACTGACATTGATGAGCGAAAGTCTGCGCAACGATGGACGAGTCTGGGTGCCAAAACAACCGGATGACAAACGAAAACCGAAAGATATCCCAGAAAGTGAACGTGACTATTATCTGGAAAATAAATATCCAAGCTTTGGAAATCTGGTTCCACGGGATGTAGCATCCAGGAATGCGAAAGAACAGTGTGATCAGGGCAAAGGTGTAGGTCATACAGGCCTTGCCGTTTATCTCGACTTTGAAGAAGCCATCTCCCGTGACGGTGAAGAGACGATTGTAAAAAAATATGGCAACCTCTTCCAGATGTATGAGAAGATTACCGCTGTTGACCCGATGAAAGAACCGATGACTATCTATCCGGCTGTTCATTATACCATGGGCGGTCTCTGGGTCGATTATAACCTGATGACGACCATCCCAGGTCTGTTTGCGCTTGGTGAAAGTAACTTCTCCGACCATGGTGCCAACCGACTTGGAGCTTCAGCTCTTATGCAGGGTCTTGCCGACGGATATTTTATAGCCCCTTACTCAATTGGTAACTACCTTGGCTCCAACCAGCTCAAACCAGTTGATGACACAGATTCTGCCTTTACAGATGGGCTCCAGGATGCTCGAAACAAACTCGACAAACTCCTTGCCATCAGAACCAAAGCTGAGGGCAGTCTGACCATTGATCAGGTTCATAAGGAACTGGGCCAACTGTTGTGGGATAACTGCGGTATGGCTCGAAACAAGCAGGGTCTTGAAGATGCTCTTTCCAAACTACCTGAAATTAAGGAAAAATTCTGGACAAAAGTTCATGTCCCTGGAACAGGCAAGGAACTAAACCAATCTCTTGAACGGGCTGGACGTGTTGCCGACTTTATTGAATTTGGTGAAATCATGATTCGAGATGCACTGGAACGCAATGAGTCATGTGGCTGCCACCTGCGTGAAGAGAGCCAGACTGAAGAACAGGAAGCCAAACGTGATGATGACAATTACTCCCACGTTTCTGTTTGGCAATACCAGGGCAGCGAACAGGAACCTGTTATGCATAAAGAAGAGCTTCAGTTTGAAAATGTCAGCTTAACTCAACGATCTTACAAGTAGAGCCATTATGAAAACGATCAACATCAACCTCCTGGTCTGGAGGCAAAAAGACAGTGAAACAGCCGGCAAAATGGAAGAGTATTCCCTTGATTCCATCTCAACCGATATGTCGTTTTTAGAAATGCTCGATGTGCTGAACGAAAAACTAACCGTTGCAGGAATCGAACCGGTAGCCTTTGACCATGACTGCCGTGAAGGTATTTGCGGCATGTGCGGTGCAGTTGTTAACGGAGTTGCCCATGGACCCGAGAAAGAAACGACACTTTGTCAGCTTCATATGCGGCATTTCAAAGACAATGATACCATCTATATTGAACCCTTCCGTTCCCGGGCTTTTCCTATCTTAAAAGACCTCATCGTTGACCGATCAGCTTTGGATCGCATCATTCAGGCTGGTGGTTATGTCTCGGTGAATACCGGTGGTGCTCCTGATGGCAACAGCATCCCTATTCCATCTGATATGGCCGAGAAAGCTATGGATGCCGCAGCCTGTATTGGCTGTGGAGCCTGTGTAGCAAGCTGCCCTAATGGCGCTGCCATGCTCTTTACAAGTGCCAAAATTTCTCAGCTCAGCCTGCTGCCCCAGGGCAAGCCTGAAAGAAAAACAAGGGCCCTTGCCATGGTTACTGCTATGGACAATGAAGGTTTTGGCAACTGCACAAACGAAAAGGAATGCGAAGCAGTCTGCCCCAAAGGAATTTCCATTTCCAATATAGCCAGGATGAATCGAGAGTTTATTAAGGCTGCATTAACGGTTGACTGACGCCTGCTGTATTGGCCAATTTCAGGTGTTCCTGTATAACCTCTGGATGGCCTCGCCATTCCAAAGGCTGCTGCATTCTTATATCCTCTTTCTTCTTCCTTGTCGCCCTCCCCCTCATTTTCTCCTGGAAGAATTCCCCCGAATGGAGTAATCAAAGCGGTTTAAACCGTTTTTTGAAATAACCAACCAACCAGAGAAATATGGAACTGCTTTCCTCCCCCGATGCCTGGATGGCCTTTCTCACATTGACGGCCCTTGAGATTGTCCTTGGAATCGATAATATTATTTTCATCGCTATTCTGGCCGCCAAGCTACCTGTCAACCAGCAGCAAAAAGGACGAAACATCGGCCTTGGTCTGGCCATGATCACCCGGGTTGGCCTGCTCTTCTCTATCACTCTTATTATGAAACTGACTGAACCATTTATAACGATACTTGGAAAAGCAGTTTCTGGTCGAGATATCATCCTTATTGGCGGCGGCCTTTTTCTGCTTGGAAAAGCAACTCTGGAAATTCACGACAGCCTTGAGGGACCGCAAGTCAAAGAAGGCAGTTCACCTAAAAAACTCTCATCATTTGCAGCGGTTATTTTTCAAATTATATTGCTGGATATTGTCTTCTCACTCGATTCCGTCATTACCGCCGTTGGTCTTTCCGATCAGCTTATAATCATGGTGGCTGCTATCGTAATCTCCGTCATCATCATGATTTTTCTTGCCGGTTCAATATCTGATTTTGTTGAAAAACATCCAACTGTAAAAATCCTGGCACTCAGTTTTCTGATGCTGGTGGGGATGGCCCTTATCGGTGAAGGATTCAACCTTCATATCCCAAAAGGATATATTTATTTCGTGATGGCTTTCTCCGTCTTCATTGAGCTGTTGAACATGAAGCTGCGCAAGGTTCACAACCCGGTTCAACTTCACAATTCACCGCCTGGACTGGGGGATAATTAATGTTTTACCCAGTTGTAATTGTTGGTGGCGGTCCCGGTGGGTTGACCTGTGCCACGATACTGGCACGAGCAGGTATCAAATGTCTGGTTGTTGAACATAAACAGGACGTTGGTCCAAAAGTGTGCGCTGGTGGAATCACCATGCACGGCTTTATTCAAAAGGTACCTTCCCATCTGCTCGAAAGAACATTTGCCAAGCAATATATCAAAACCCAGCTCCAGGATTTTTCCCTCACCGCTGCACAACCGATCATTGCCACCATCAATCGAAAAGCCCTTGGTCAATATATGGCCCAGGAAGCCGTCAAAGCTGGAGCCGAGATCCTTACTTCTCATCGGGTTTTAACCGTTGATAAGAATCAAATCACAATAAAGGGTAAAATAAATAGGACAATCAAGACAGTTTCCTTCGACTATCTTGTTGGGGCCGACGGCTCTGCCTCTTTAGTCAGACGCTACCTGAACCTTGGAAAAGATCGTATGGGAATCGGCATCAACTATCAGATTCCTGGCAAGGTCGATAAAATGGAGTGGCACTACCTGCCCCGCTATTTTCAAAACGGTTACGGCTGGATTTTCCCTCATAAAGACTCAATCTCCATTGGGGCGTATGGAGACAGAGATGTTATCTCTTCTCGTAAACTCAAAGAAAACCTGATCTGCTGGGCTAACAATCTTGGCTATGACCTGTCAGCTCATCAACCTCGTGCAGAGTTAATCAATTTCGATTATAAAGGATACCGCTTCGACAATATCTTCCTCGTTGGAGACGCTGCCGGGCTTGCTTCGGCCTTAACAGGAGAAGGTATTCATCCAGCCATTCTATCCGCAGAAGCCGTTGCCAATACAATTATCGATCCAAACCATAAAGAGGAGACGATGAAGCGGTTGGCCAGGAAACATCGCTTTTTTTACAATGTCTTTCTAAAAAGCGGCGACTCAGCCATGTTTCATGCTCTGGCTTCCGAGATCGGAAGTTTAGGACTTCGTCTTGGATTGATTAAGATTCGCCATCTGGAGATGGCCGTATAAATATAAGTGTATAAAATTAACGAATTACTCTGATAAAACTGATAAAACTGATAAAAACAAGATAATGACAGTAGAAAAACCAAAAAAGAAAAACACCCTTATTCTCAACACCCTTTTCATCCTGATCTGTGGCGGACTGCTGATTTTCCTGCTGCGCGCTCCTGAAGAGTCCACTTCCTTTTTACCAAAAGACGAAGACCATAAACGGTTTTTTGAAATCAAATCCAAAAAAGAAGCGGAAAAAGGCTGTACCGAATGCCATTCACCGGAAGGTGACGCTCCGCTGTCTGAAGATCATCCACCTAAGTACCGCTGCCTGTTCTGTCACAAGAGAAACTATTAGGGTCAATCAAGCTATATCCAATACATCGACCAGACTGAAAGGAGCAACCAGAAAGAACTGTTCTTTTGAACTCATCTATTTCAGGCTTTTTCCGACAATCTCACAAACATCTTTCGAGAGCTGCTCAGCTTTGATAAGCCTTGTCAACTCAGCTTTCATCAGCCTCTTTCTGTTTGTGTCATACCTTTTCCAGCTTATTAGGGGGATCACCAGTCTTGCAGCTATCTGGGGATTGAACGAATCAATTTCAATGACCCTGTCTGCAAGAAAGCTGTACCCTTCTGCTTTTTTTGCATGGAAACGATAATGATTCATGGAGCAGAAACCACCGATAAGCGATCGTACTTTATTAGGATTTCTGATAGAAAAAGAACTGTGTTCAAGTAGAACTTTAACAATATCCAGACAATCCTCCTGTGGTGATGTGGCCTGTACCGTTAACCATTTATCGACTACCAGCGGATCGTTACTGTAACGAGTATAAAAATCATCAATAACCTCTTTCTTCTGGTTACAAGAAGAGTGACCCATCAGCTTAAAGGCTGCAAAGATATCTGTCATATTGGTACTTTGATAATATTGATTGATACAGATATCCAGGATCATTTGATCTTGACATTCCGGAGCCATGAGATAGTAGAGGCAGATATTTTTCAAACTTCTTTTACCCATGCTCTCCGGAGTAATTGAGTAGTCGTTCTCCATGTTCTGTTGATAGATCTGTACCAGCTCATCTTTGAGTTGGCTTGATATCTGCGATCGAATAAATTGACGGGCTTGATACAACAGATCCGGCTCTATCACCTCCAGCTGCTGTGCCAGATAGATTTCAGATGGTAGTTTAAGAGATAAGGCTATTAACGATTTATCTCCATCAATATCCTTCAGGTTGGTTAAAAAACTGTCTACAAGCAGGTCATCGATTATCGGTTGTTCTCCTCTTTGCAACCTGGCAACATTTTCCAGGATACATATCTGAGCAAGTTTTTGTGAGGCATCCCACCTGTTAAAAGGATCAGCATCATGTTTCATTAAAAAGGCCAGCTCTTTTCTTGTTTGAAACGCTTTCACTTTCACCGGGGCAGAGAAATGACGCAGCAGAGAAAGAACCGGTTTTTCTTTTACCCCCTGGAAGATGATGGTATGGGAGCTTTTCTTTAATTCCAGTAAATTGGGGTGGCCAATATTCTTCCCATCCATTACTGCAGTACAATCGATGTCTTTTCCATCACTGCCAAGCAGGCCAAAACCAACCGGAATATGAAAAACTTTTTGAGCCTTTTTATCGTTTTGACTGCTTGATTGATCTATTTTCAGGGTATATTCCCTGTCTTCAGAGGAAAATTTTTCTTCAACATGAAGCATAGGTGTGCCGGCTTGGGAATACCAGTTTCGAAACTGCTCCAGATCAATGCCCGAACCAGCCTCCATGGCCCTGACGAAATCTTCACAGGTCACCGCCTGCCCGTCATGTCGCTCAAAGTAGATATCCATCCCTTTTCTGAACCTCCTGGCTCCAAGCAGGGTATGCATCATGCGAATCACCTCGGCCCCTTTGTTATAAACTGTCGCAGTATAGAAGTTATTAATTTCAACATAGGAATCCGGGCGAACTGGATGAGCCATAGGTCCAGCATCTTCTTTAAACTGATAGTTCCGCAGAACCTGGACATCCTCAATCCTCTGAACGGCGCTTGAGTTCATATCTCCTGAAAACTGCTGGTCCCTGAATACGGTGAGTCCTTCTTTTAATGAGAGTTGGAACCAGTCCCGACAGGTTACCCTGTTACCGGTCCAGTTGTGGAAATATTCATGGGCAATGACTCCTTCAATGCCTAAATAATCCTGATCCGTTGCTGTTTCAGGTGTTGCCAGAACATATTTAGAGTTAAATACATTCAATCCTTTATTTTCCATGGCCCCCATATTGAAGTCATCAACGGCAACGACCATATACTGGTCAAGATCATATTCCAGGCCATATATTTCTTCATCCCACTGCATCGCTTTTTTCAGCGAGTGGGCAGCGTGATCACATTTCTTTTTATTCTGATCCTCAACATAAAATTCGATATCAACCTTCCGGCCGGACTTCGTGATGAAGTGATCTCGTATACAGACAAGATCTCCTGCAACGAGCGCAAAGAGATAACAGGGCTTCGGGTGCGGATCCTGCCATTTGGCAAAATGTCTGTTTTTATCAAGCTCACCCGAATCAATAAGGTTGCCATTGGACAACAGGACAGGACACTCAGTTTTATCGGCCTCAATTCTTGTTGAATATCTGGCGAGAACATCGGGCCTGTCGATGGTATAGGTGATGTGGCGAAAACCTTCAGCCTCACACTGGGTACAATAGTTCCCGGAAGAACGGTAGAGACCTTCGAGGGATTTATTGTTTTCCGGATCAATTCTAGTGGTAATTTCAAGGGTGAACTTATCACCAGCATCTCCAATCTCGAGATGATGGTCACTTAACAGATACTCATCTGAGCCAAGTCGCTTACCATCGATTTTTATTTCAACTAATTCCAGCTTTTCTCCATCTAGAATGAGAGGAGCCTTTTCAGCCTTTCTTTCAAAGTTCTTTATGCACCTGCTGATTGCAGTCACCACTGTCTGGTTTTTATCAAGCTGAAAACTCAGATCGATAGTTTCAATGTTAAACAGTGGTGCGATATAATCTTTGCGGTATTTTGTATCCTGTTGCATCTGTGTCATAATTTCATTGATGTATTAGTTTGGAAATCTGTGTATTTTGGCGGTTGACACCCAAAATCACCTTCAGTATATTCGTTGCTCATTTAAAGAACATCTTGAAGACAAACTCAATCCTCAACCTGCGAGATAGTATCATATGATTACTGTAAACGAACACTATTTTAAACTCCAAGCCTCCTATCTTTTCTCAAATATTGCCCAGAAAGTAAACGCATTCCAGGAAGCAAATCCTGACAGTGATATCATCAGACTTGGTATCGGTGATGTCACCCGAGCACTGCCAAAAGCCTGTATCGATGCTTTTCATAAAGGTGTTGATGAGATGGCAAATGACGCAAGTTTCAGGGGATATGGACCTGAACAGGGATACGAATTCTTGCGTGAAGCAATCGCCAAAAACGATTTTAGAAGCAGAGGGGCCGATATTTCCGCTGATGAAATCTTCATCAGCGACGGTGCTAAATGCGACACTGGTAATATCCAGGAACTGTTTACCATAGATGCCAAGGTTGCCATTCCCGACCCGGTATACCCTGTCTACCTGGACACAAATGTTATGGCCGGCCGTACCGACGAATACAAAGACGGCAGATACGAGGGAATCTACTACCTCGATTCTACAAAAGAGAATCATTATGTGCCGGAACTGCCAACTGAAAAAGTAGACCTTATCTACCTCTGTTTTCCCAACAACCCCACCGGTTCCACCATTTCTAAAGAAGAGCTGAAATCATGGGTTGATTATGCCAGAGAAAATAACAGCCTGATCCTTTTTGACGCTGCCTACGAGGCCTTTATCCGGGACGAATCTTTGCCCAAATCGATCTATGAGATAGAAGGAGCGAAAGAGGTCGCCATCGAATTCAGATCATTTTCAAAAAATGCCGGTTTTACCGGTACCCGCTGCGCTTTTACCGTTGTTCCCAAAGAATGTCGAGCATTTGACTCCAGTGGCAATATCCAGTTGCTGCATCCCATGTGGAACAGAAGACATTGCACCAAATTCAATGGAGTCTCCTACCCTGTCCAGCGGGCAGCCGAAGCAATGTATAGCGAAGAAGGTATGACCCAGGTTCAGGAACTGGCCGGCTACTACCTGCGAAACGCCGATCTGATTCGCCAGGAAATTGATAAACTCGGTTATGATTATGTAGGTGGTGAAAATTCACCCTATATCTGGATCGATGGTGGCCAAGACTCTTGGGATTTCTTTGATATGCTGCTAAATAAAACCGGTGTTGTCTGTACACCGGGGGCTGGTTTTGGAAAATGCGGTGAAGGCTATATCAGGATCTCTGCCTTTAATTCCTATGAAAATGTCCAAAAGGCCATGGAGCGAATTACTGCCACCCTGAAAGGATAAAACAAACCTCTATCCGCATGACCTCCGGCTGTACCGGTTGGAGGTCATGCTGATCTGTTTAGATGCACAAGCCAAACGAGCAACACCACTTTAAAATCGAAGCTGAGAACCATTGGTAATCAGCTCCCTTTAAGCTCTGCCGGCTTAAAGTGCACCTTCTCTTCTTTTCCATCCATCTCTTTTAGTTCTGAATACCCATAGTCCTTCAAAAAACTAATCACTTCACCGACAAGTCTTTCAGGGGCAGATGCACCAGCTGTCACTCCAATATTTGTTTTGCCAATAAGCCAGTCAGGGTCAATATCTCGTTTATCATCAATTAGAAAGCCTTGTAGACCCGCTTCTTTACCGACATCTCTTAACCTGTTTGAATTAGAGCTATTTTTTGAGCCTACAACCAGCAGTAAATCTGTTGAATCCGCCATTTCTTTCACAGCGTCCTGTCGGTTCCGGGTTGCATAACAGGTGTTGGAAGACGGCCCTTTAATGGCAGGAAACCTCTTTTTCAAAATGTTTCGAATTCCTTCAACATCACTTTGACTCAACGTTGTCTGGGTCACGTAGGCAATTTTTTCTTTAGATCTAACACTGACTTTTCTTGCTTCCTCTTCATTGGCAACAATATGGATATGTCCATTTCCATCAACCCTGCCGGCTGTCCCTTCAACTTCCGGGTGACCATGATGACCTATTATAATTACATCATATTCCTGTTGGTTGTATTTCTCGACCATCCTGTGTATGGAATTCACCAGGGGACAAGTGGCATCGATAGTTTTCAGCCCTAATTTTCTTGCTTTTTCTTCTGTACTTACCGAAACACCATGAGCAGAAAAAATGCACACTTCTCCTCGTGGGATTTGATCGAGCTCTTTTACAAATACAGCACCACGACTTTTCAGTTGACTGATGACATGTTTATTATGGACAATCTCATGAAGGACATATACCGGTGCCCCATATTTATCCAGCGTCAGCTGTACTGTTTCTATGGCTCGAACAACTCCTGCACAAAAACCTCGGGGTGAGGCCAGAATAATAGTTTTTTCCACGTTTTTCCTCGATGCATACTGTTTCTTGATTACCAATGATTTTCAGCCTTGATGGTGAAAGAGGTGTTGTCAGTTTGGCTGGCGTATTTCAAGGATCACCGATTATTGCTTAAATGTATCTAACGGTATTGAAATATTGAAAAATATCTATATTGTTCTCAGCAAGGAGTGATCCTTGACCGAAGGCTAGCCAGACAAATTGACAACACCTCCTGTTAGGTTGAGCTTTATGGGTAATCAGATACTGTTTTGTACATTACAGATAAATAGCTTTTCTCCACAAAAAAGATAAAGCTCAGTCTTAGATTGCTGTTTACCCCAAACCAAAGTGCTAGTGCAATATTTTCTTCGTTATCCTGCTGAAATAGTATATGATAGGGGGTTAAATCATGTATCAAGACACCCGCAAACTCCCTGTATGCTAACCGGAGCAGTTGCAAACACAAAAACCTTCTGGTCGTTGCGTCCTGGGATTAAAGATTAATTTTATCCGACTTTCGGAGATTTCATTACCTGTTAATATGACTACTTTTACCGTAACTCAACCTACTCAAATTCACTTCGGCAATGGCACCATTAACCAACTTGGTCAGACAGTAAACGATTTTGGAGGAACAAATGTCCTGCTGGTCGTTGACCCTGGTCTCAAAAATTCTGGCCTGGTAGAAACAATCACTGCACTTCTTACGGCAGCATCATTACAATATACCGTATATGACAAGATAGACCCGGAACCCGGGCTTAAACTGGCGGACAACGGTTGCGAACTGGCCAAAGCCAATGGATGTGACTGTGTCGTTGGTGTCGGTGGCGGCTCAGCCATGGATGTGGCTAAAGCCATCGCCATCCTCATTACCAATGGTGGAAAGGCCGTCGACTATATTGGCCTTGGAAACATAAAAAAACCTGGTGTTCCAAAGATCATGGTTCCAACTTCTTCAGGAACAGGAGCAGAGGTAACTTTCACTGCTGTCTTTATCAACGAGGAAACCGGGTCAAAAGCCGGAATGAACGGTGATCCGCTTTATCCCGACGCAGCCATTCTTGACCCGATGCTGACTATCAGTCTGCCCCCTCAAGTTACAGCTTACACAGGTATTGATGCCCTGACTCATGCACTTGAGGCCTACACTTCGACGCAGGCCCATGTCATCTCAGAGATGTACTCTTTGGAAGCCGTCAAATTGATCAGCGAGAATCTGCCTCAAGCATATGCAAATGGAGATAATATTGAAGCTCGATCCGCCATGCTTATGGGAAGCCTCCTTGGCGGAAAAGCTCTTGCAACAGCAGGTGTCGGCCTCGTTCATGCTATGGCCTATCCTATGGGCGGTATGTTTGGTGTGCCGCACGGGCTCGCCAATGCGGTTCTCCTCCCTTACGTTGTTCAGTTTAACCTGATTGGCGATATGGAAAAATTTGCTGATCTTGCAGCAGTGATGGGTGAAATCACCGACGACCTGTCCCTGAGAGAAGCAGCCAGCCTCTGTGTTGAAGCACTCTACGATCTCAATACCGAAGTAGGCATTCCATCCACATTAAAGGATTTAGATATCCCTGCCGATTCGATACCGGAAATGGCCGAAATCGCCTTGACCGTGACACGACCGGTGGAGAACAATCCCAGAAAACCCAGCCTTGAAGACGTTATTCACGTTTACACCCAGGCATATAACGGGATTCTGTGATTGTTAACACTTACGAACAAACTATTTTTCATTGCTGTTTTAGACTTTCATTTGAAAGTGTATCAATTCAGTGATAGAAACGATAAGTAGTGACAAAATATGTCAGTGACAAATCCCCATTTTGTCACTACTTATAAAAAAAGTGGATATTGACCAACAAAACCTGATCAACACAAAAAGAAAACAGCTCCTATCATACTGTTTTTTAACTTTTTTTTACTTCTTCAAGGAACAGTGTATCACGGCAACACACACTTTGTTTTTGGTATAATTTTTGCAAATAGTAGGAAAGGAAACTGTACTCAAGCAAGCAAGTCCCTGTAATGAGGCAACCTAAATAATTCGGAATGAAAAACGGTTTTAAAATTTTACAGATTTTTCTTATCATCTGCGCAATTTCGTTAACTGGCTGTGTAGAAACGAAAAAATATTACCGTGTCCGAAGCTTGAAACCCACAAAATCAACCCTGGGTTTTTCCGTTGTTCCTCCTCCAGGACAAAATTGGTTTGTAAAGGTCAAAGACAACAGTCTTATTTATCTGAAAAAAAGCGATGCCAACCTCTATTCACTGCAAACCAAGGCGACAGAACTCAGATTTTCAAAATCAATTCTTCTCAAAGAAGATTTCATCCAGTATGTCCACAAGAAAAAAGCTTCGTCGCTTATCGGCACCAAGTATAAAAACGCAAAATTAGATTATTCAGTTGATAACAAATCGACTGCTTTCTGTATTAAATACGATTACACCTACGAGGACCACGGATACCGGCATCTGAAAAAAAACCAGCACGTGAAAATCAAGAATAAAGGGGTTGTCTGTAAGCACCCGAAGTTTCCGAAGAACGGCATTGATGTCTCATATCTGGAAAAGTCATTATCAAGCAGTCATCACCCCTCTTTCAGAAATGAAGGAGAATCATTTCTAAAAGGTTTAGCCTTCTTATCCCGTCTTAACTGATTTTGGCTTCTCCCACCAAGCTATATCCTTTCACTCAATCTTGTCTTATACCTGAATTTTAGAGACAAATTTCGTTTTACTGGCAATCCACCTGTAAACAATTGGAGAATACCTGGCACTCCTGCCCTAGCACGCATCTCTTACAAACATTCTGTCAAATTGTGGGAATAGGCTGGCAACACGAGACATTTAGTACTACGTGAAGAACTACAAATCGACATAATATTCATGAAAATTGTGGGCTAGCGGGTTTCCACATTTTCCTGGCGCATTCTTTCTTTCACTTCAGAAATAGGCACCTCTCTTCGGTGAAAAATTCCGGCCGCAAGTGCAGCTTCCACTGTTGTGTTCTGAAACACTTCTACAAAATGATCAGCGCTGCCGGCACCTGATGAACCAATAACCGGGATAGAGACAACCCCACAGACATGTTTGATCAACTCAAGATCAAATCCTGAATTAGTACCATCCTTGTCTATGCAGTTCAGTAGAATCTCACCGGCACCCAGTTTTTCACAGACAGTTACCAACTGAATGACATCAATATCGCGCCCTTCCCTGCCACCTTTAACAGTACACTGATACCAGCAGTACTCTTCACCGTTTGGCCCGGGATAGGCCGTTTTAATTGTTGAATGACTCGTATCTTCTGGTTTTTCCACATACACCCGTCGTGGATCAACAGAAATAACCACCGCCTGGGCGCCATAAACAATGGAAATTTGCTCAATGGAACTGTCTCCACTACTCTTCTCACCTTCTGACAGAAATTTCTCAACACTGTAAACAGCATCACTGCCAATTGAGACTTTGTCTGCACCGGAACGAAAATATTCTCCCGCCACATCAAGAGATGTGTACTGCTTTCCCTCAGAATCGGTGAACTCTCGAATTCCACCGCCAATAGTCAATGGAACAAAGACATTTTCACTTGTTCGTTTCAATACATCCAACATTGGCTGGTCCCGGAGGGGAAAGTCCCGAAACCCTGTAATATTTAAAAAAGTTATTTCATCGGCTCCTTCTTCGTAATACCGTTGGGCAAGTGAAACCGGTGCACCTAGATTTCTCACTTCTCCTTCTTCTCTCACATCGTACTGATCACCTTTTGTAACAACAAGATCTCCGTCATCGTTTGTTCTTACATCTAGACAGGCGACAATTCTTCTGGCAATCTTTGTTTTTTCTTTCAAATTATCGAGGGTTCTTTTTGAACTCACATCCACTTGAGAGGATCTTATCAAAAAATTATTTAATATTTTCAACCCCGCTTCACCTGATTTTTCCGGGTGAAATTGAAAAGCAGCCACATTTCCTTTTTCAACCCCTGAGATAAATTCTTTCCCGTAATCAGTTGTGGTAATGACCCAGTCGCTATTTTCTTTTGATAAAGAGGCGCAGTAAGAATGGACAAAGTAGAGTTTCTCCTTGTTATAATCGGCAAAAAGAGGAGACTCTTTCAGCAAACGGATACCGTTCCACCCCATCTGCGGTACAGACAGCTGTGATTGAGCAAAACGTTTTACCTGGCCCGGTATGAGACCTAATCCTGCCACCCCGGGAGACTCTTCACTCCCCTCAAACATGGCCTGCAGGGCTACACATATCCCAAAAGTAGGCCGATCTTCCTTGATCCTGCGAAGCAAAGGGTCAATATAGCCATCCTGTTCCAACCTCGACATCACCATGCCAAAGGAGCCGACTCCGGGAAAGATCAACTTTTCAGCCCGAATGATATCTTCGGGAGTTTGAACATCCTGCACCTCAAAACCAAGTTTTCGTATACCATTTCGAACGGAGCGAACATTGCCGGCACCGTAATCAAGAAGGGTTATCATTGTGGTCTCTATTATTTTGTTTGAACTATCTTCATCTACGGATAGAGTATTAATATAAGAATAAGCTGAATCGTAAACAGCAAACTCTTAGTTACCAAAAATTAAAAGCGGAAATTTTACATTGATGAGTGATTCAAATCCAGTTTTATATTTCGTATCTTATTCTTTTATTCGAATCAATCATGAACTTGCTTTTGGGCATGATTGCTCATCATTATTCATAAACATCCGTGAAAGGACAGTATGGCAACAAAATTAAATATCTGGAGATCAATCTTTATTGCTTTCTCCATTGTTGTTTTATCCTGTGCAATCAAAAACTTTCTCATTTACATTTTTCACGAATCTTCAGTTTCACATTTAATCAGTCCATCTTTTTTCGGCAGCCATTCTCTCTATGTTACACCTGGATTTATTGAGTGGTTTTATGATCTGCAGAGCTGGATCGCACTTACCGTAAACTCATTTGTATTGAACTTTTACAATGACCGATTACATCTGTTTTTGACTCTTTTTTACGTCCCTATAGTGGAAGAAATTATTTATCGTGGTCCTCTTTTTCTCTTAAAAGACAAGCTCAGAAGCTCTATCTGGTGGTCACTTGCATGTTTACTGAGTGCAATTTTTGCCCACAGCCATTATCTATTTGGACTGGCATTACTCCCTCTTTTCTCCCTTGGAATCTGCAGCACCTGGCTACTGAAGAGATTCCACCGTTTCTGGCCCTGTATCGTATTGCACTTTCTTTACAACTTTTATATTTTCTCATATACGCTTTATCAAAGCCTGTTTTGGGGTGATTAACACATATTTCCTTAACAACAAGTTCGTGATGATGGCCATTGGTCGTTACTGACAATGAATCTCAGCCTGGACTGAAGAAGAGTTGTTGTCGGTTAACAGACCTATTTCAAGGATCACGGATTCAAGCAAGCTTGTGCTGTAAACCGCGAGACTCCAGCAGAATTCAAAGTACGATTCACCCAAAAAGTGTGATCATTGATCAGAGCCAGACTGGCAAATCGACATCACCTCGTGTTAAGTTTAGCTTTAAGGGGTATCAGAAAATTAAAACCGATACCTGATCATTTCATGAACCTCTCAACAACAGTCATATATTTTGTAGAAGAAAAATGAAGTTAAGACTCATTCTTATCGTTCTCTCCCTGCTCGCCTTTTTATCCGCCTCAGCCGGCGGCTTATTTTATTACAATTCCCTGAAGAAAGCTTCCTTTCAGGAAGCAGAGAGAAAAGCAGCGGTCAGGCTGACCATGCTGAATAAAACTATCAGCTCGTTTCTTTCAGAAAATGTTAAGCCGGTCAAAACACTTGCCAAGATGGAAATCTTTCGTAAGCTTCTAACCAATCCGGATAAGTCCAACCAGGTAGAAGCAGAAACTATACTTGATCTCTTTCAAAAAACATTGGTTGTTGATGTTTGCTACATCATGAATGACAAAGGTGTGACTATTGCAACAAGCAACAGAAATTATCCGGACACCTTTATGAACAAGAATTTCGGTTTCAGACCCTATTTCACCACAGCTATACAGGGTGAAGGGGCAACCTATCTGGCGCTTGGCACTACCTCCAGAAAACGAGGTGGGTATTACTCCTACCCAATCTATGCAAAGGATAAAAAAGAAATCATCGGCATTGCTGTTATAAAAACGTCCATTGAGCTTATCGAAAAAGAGCTGGTTCCACTTGATGATGAGATAATTCTGGTAACCGATCCCCACGGAGTCATTTTTATCTCAAATAGAGATGACTGGATCTATCACACCATAGAAAAATTATCTTCTCAGGTTATTGAAGAAATAACGCAGTCCCGTCAATTTGGCAATGGTCCCTGGACCTGGATTGGACTTAAAGAGATCGAAGTTAACAGGAGCAAGGACTCAGAAAACAACCATTATCTGACCCATTCATCATTTCTTGAAGGATACCCCGGCTGGCAGGTTATTTACCTTCGGGATCTCAAAACCGTTTACCAGGCCGTTTCAAGCCCTCTTCTGAGAATCACAGGGCAAGTTGTCATCACTCTGCTGGTCCTGGTCGGTCTATCTGTTCTTTTTCTCTATCAAAAAGCAAGCCGTGAAATTATTAAACGAAAAGAAGCTCAGGAAGCCTTACGAATCAGTGATAAGCGCTACAGATCCCTTTATAATGATACCCCTGCAATGCTTCATTCTATTGACCAAAGCGGACGAATCATCAGTGTCAGCAATCACTGGCTTGCCAGTATGGGGTATCGGCACGAAGAGGTAATAGGAAAAAAGATAACTCAGTTCTATACAGAAGAATCGAGAAAATACGCAGAAGAATCCGCCATCCCGGATTTTTTTAAAAAAGGCATATTAAAAGACATTCCCTATCAGTTCATAAAAAAAGACGGTACCATTATCGATATCTTATTATCTGCCATAGGTATCAGGGATGAGAAGAACAACCTTATTCGCTCACTTGCCGTATCCGTCGACATCACCCAGAGAAAAAAAGCTGAAGAAGCCTTAAAACGAGCCAAGGAGGAACTCAGCCGTTATTCTTCAGAGCTTGAAAAAGAGGTGGCCAAACGAACAAAAGAAATTAGTCTTGCCCATAATCAGCTCCGAAGGCTCTCGGCTTCTGTCATGGACAGTCAGGAGATTGAACGGGCAGCAATAGCAAGAGAGCTGCATGACGAACTTGGTCAAGTATTAACCGCGCTGAGACTCGATGCTGCCTGGCTTGAAAAACAGCTTACCAGCAAAGATCCACAGTATGTTAAACGGACCCAGGCAATGTGCGAGCTTATTGATCACTCAATCGATGATGTGAGAAGCATGGCATTTCGACTTCGTCCAGGAATTCTTGATGATTTGGGATTGGTTGAGGCACTTGATCTGTATAGTGCTGACTTTGAACGCAGATCTGATATAACAACTATTTTTGAACATAATAATATTCAAACGGTAGACAGCACAATCAGCACAGCTGCCTACAGAATTACCCAGGAAGCGCTTACGAATGTGGTAAGACATTCCGGGGCAAATCATGTCACAATAAATTTGTATGGAGATAAAAACCAATTGTCCCTGTCTATCTCAGACAATGGTAAAGGTTTTCCTGTTGATGAATTACCGGACTCAAGTGGGCTTGGCCTTGCTGGTATGCGTGAAAGGGCAATTCTTTCCGGAGGGAAACTTACGGTTGACTCTACTCCTGGCAGTGGTACAACCGTTCTTTTTCAGGTAGTTTATCAAGAGAGTTACGAGGATTTGGATAATGATTAAAGTACTCATCGCCGATGACCATTCAATCGTTCGGGCAGGACTCTGTCGCATTGTCGAAGAGGAAGACAATATGGAAGTCGTCGCTGAAGCATCTGATGGCAAAGAGGCTATTTCAAAAGCCCGTCAAATAGACATCGATGTGGCCGTCGTCGATATTTCCATGCCGGGACTTGATGGTCTTGAAACGGCTGCCCAACTGCACGAAGAATTTGACTCTGAACTGCCGGTCATTATTCTCACCATGTATGAAGAAGAACAATATGTCGTCAAAGCTGTGGAGGCTGGTGCCATGGGTTATCTGACGAAACGATCGGCTCCGGACCAGCTTGTGAAAGCTATCCATCAGGTTTATGAGGGACATCGTTACTTTACTGCCGATGCAACCGAAGCCCTGGCCCTTCATGTTGCCAAAGGCGTACAGGGCATGTCTATACTCGATTCACTTTCTAAAAGAGAACTGCAGGTACTTCGCAGGCTGGCACTTGGCTATACCAATAGAGAAATAGGTGAAACCTATTCCATCAGTGTAAAAACCGTGGACACCTATCGTCTCAGATTACTCAAAAAACTCAAATTACGAAACAACGCCGACCTCTCCCGTTTTGCTATTCAGAATCAGCTAATAGAATCGTAACATTCTTCAGGGTACCCTATTCTTGCCTTTCCCTCACCTGTCATGTCAAGTTGAGTTCATACTTGAAATCGAGACTTCCCCTTTACTGTAAGAATTTTTCTTACAGCAAAATCAGAAATCGACCGATTTAATCATCTCTTTTTTTCGGGTATATTCATTTCCTACAGTTCAGTATTGTCCAATCACAATCCATAACTACTTATTTAGGAGGTCGAACATGAAAAAACCCACATTCTTATCCGGCAAAAAACTTCTTACTGCAATTTTTGCAGTAACTGTTGCTTTTGCACTGTGCAGTACTGCTTATGCCGCTAAAAAACGAATTATTTTTGGCGGTGGTCCAGCAGGCGGTACCTTCCAGGTTGTTGCTAACGCTGTCCAGGTCTATAAGCCGGTTAAAGCAGCAGCCGGTTATTCCGTCAAAGCTCAAAGTTCTGCAGGTTCCGTTGAGAATTTGAGAAAAACCAATGCTGGAAAGCAGCAGTTCAGCGTTGTCTATTCCGGTCATGTATGGTTGGGTCGCAACGGTAAAATGAAAAACGATCCGAAGAAATATGAGAATGTCATGGCAGTTGCCTGGCTGTATGGCGCTCCAGCTCAGCTCGTTGTTCGTGCAGGATCCGGAATCAAATCTACCAAAGATCTAGTCGGTAAAAAAGTTGGTGTCGGTAATGCCGGTTCTGGTGCTTTTGCCAACTGTGAACTCTTTTTCTCTCACATGGGTGTTTGGGATAAAATTGAAAGAAATGCTATGGGATATAACGATGCCGCTGCCGCTTTTGGTAACAAGCAGCTCGACGCTTTCTGGCTGTTTACTGCATTCCCAAGTGGAGCCGTTATCATGGCCGCCCAGACAAACAAAATTGATCTGATCGACCTTGGTGCCGATGCCGAGGCTTCAGGTTTCTTTAAGCAATACCCCTATTTCGGTAAACTGTCTGTTCCCGGTGGAACTTACAAGGGAGTTGCCAATGATGCCCCATCCTTCCAGGACAGCGCTCTTTGGGTTGCCAACAAAGACGTTCCTGCCGATGTTGTTTATGACATCCTCAGCAAGATTTATACTGATGAAGGACTTGCTCACATGAAGGCCGCTAAAAAGAC
Source organism: uncultured Desulfocapsaceae bacterium (assembly GCA_964565605.1). Lineage (GTDB taxonomy): Bacteria > Desulfobacterota > Desulfobulbia > Desulfobulbales > Desulfocapsaceae > CAZLGM01. The sequence continues at coordinate 72,954 of CAZMFP010000007.1, forward strand.
CTTTAAACATATGAGCACGAAAACCGGTGCAACCAATATTGTTACACCGTTCCATCCAGGTGCTGAAAAATTCTGGAAAGAGAAAGGAATGATGTAGGACTGGTCGAACGCTTCGATGTTTATCATCGAAGCGTTCAACTTGCTGTTTCTAACTTTCACGTGGAATAAACGGGTTTCATCTCCTTGCTTGAAATCCGTTTATTTGTTATTACAAAGTGACTTCCAGAAAAAAGGTAAAGATCACTGTGTGGGCCACAACTGGCCAAGCCTGACCCTTAACCTCATTTCATCTCACCGGTATGCTCTACGACAAACTTCATAAAATTGAACAGATCATTTTTGACGTGTTGGCCGTATCCCTGGTTGTTTTTTACTCATACTCTGCAGTAATTCAACCCGCAGCCACCCAGTATCACCGTGGGATTTATATCATCATCACCTATATCCTTGTCTTCTTGACTTACAAGTCAAAAAATAAATGGCTCAGAATAGTTGATTATATTCTTATTGTTCTCTCCATTATCACCATCGGTTATTGGATTTCTAATTTTGAAGCGATCAATTATCGCGTGGGTGCAGAGACGCCACTGGATATGGGGATAGCTATTGTCGGGGTGTTAATTGGAATTGAGCTGGCCAGACGTGTTGTCGGTTTTGTTTTTGTCATCATCGGTGTCCTCATGATGATATATGGGGTATACGGCGCATACTTTCCCGATATCATTGCCCATGCCGGCGAGACTTTTCCAGGTGTCTGCACTTCAATCTTTTATAAGAGTGATGGGGTTTTCGGCATCATGGCAAATGTACTTGCCACCTATGTCATTCTGTTTGTTTTATTCGGTGCTTTTCTTGAAAAATGCGGTGCCCAGAGATTTTTTATCGATTTCCCTTTGGCCGCAGTCGGCCATAAGATTGGCGGTCCCGGCAAAGTATCTGTTATCGCGTCCGGACTGTTTGGCTCTATCTCAGGCAGCGCTATTGCCAATACCGTATCAACCGGTGCCTTTACCATCCCAATGATGAAAAAAGCCGGTTTTCGACCCCATGTTGCCGGTGGAATTGAACCTGCCGCTTCAATTTCCGGCATGTTTATGCCGCCTATTATGGGAGCCGGTGGATTTATCATGGCAGAGCTCACTGGCGTGCCCTACTCGAAGATCATGCTTGTAGCCCTCTTTCCCGCCATGATGTATGTCTTTTCTGTTTTCATGATGGTTCACTTCGAGGCTAAAATCCATAATATCAGAGGGGAAAAGTCTGAACATGGCGCTATGGATATCCTGAAGAATGAGTGGTATTACATCCTGCCTCTCGTTCTGCTTACCATCCTCATGCTCACCGGTTTTTCTCCCGGTTTCTCAGCCATCCTCGGTATCGTATCCTGTCTTTTTATCAGCTGGGTGAATAAGGATTTAAGGATGGACCTTACCATGGCCTTGATCGTTACCTGTATATTTCTTGGTAACCTTATCAACATTCCAGAGAAGTTCAGTGTCATTCCTGCAATTCTTATTTCTCTGTTTATCTATGTTCGTTTTAAAAACGATGCCAGGGCCAACATGTCTCGTTTTATCAATGCTGCCCGCGCTGGTACAGAAAGCAGCCTGAAAATAGGTGCAACAGTTGGGGTTATCGGGATTATTATCGGAGTCTTAACTTTCAGTGGACTCGTCCTCACTTTTGCCGATATCGTCATTGAACTGGCTGATGGTAAACTCTGGCTGACAATCCTTCTCATCGCTTTGGCATCACTGATTCTCGGTATGGGAGTCCCAGTCACAGCCGCTTATCTTATCACAGCAGTAGTTGCGGTTCCGGCCCTGACTCATCTCGGTGTCAACCCCATTGCAGCTCATATGATTGTCTACTGGCTTTCTCAGGACTCCAACATTACTCCGCCTGTTTGTATCGCCGCTTTTGCAGGAGCTACAATTGCCAAAGCCAACATGTGGAAAACCGCGTTTACATCATTTAAGTTTGCCAAATTCCTCTACCTCGGCCCCTTCCTCTTTGGCTATGTCCCAGGTTTTTCTCTTAGTGGCTCGACAACTGATATAGTCACCGCATTTGCAATAATACTTATCGGAACATATTGTTATTCGTGGATGCTCAGCGGCATATGGTACTACAAACTTCGGGGAAATTATCCGGTTCAACAACAGGATAACTAACGGTTGAAAATAAAGAGATCATGAATATTCCAGAAATAGATATAAAAAAAATACTCTACACCACTGATCTTTCTCAAAGCGGTCGGTATGCCTTTCCCTATGCTGCAAGCCTCACTCGACGGTACAATGCTGAACTTACCGTACTGCACATAGTAAAAACAGACCCCGAGCTCAGGCGCAGTTTAGTTGGTTATATATCTGATGAACTTTGGGAAGATTTAAAAAATCAGAGCCTGGAAGAGGCTCGAGAATTGCTGGTTCAGAGAAAACGTGATAACAACGCTATCAGAGAAGATATCGGTAATTTTTATGAAGAGATCCAGAAGAGTGGGTCCAAAGACGCGATTGATTATAAAATAGTTGTCGACCTCGGTCATCCGGTTGAAAAAATACTTGAATTTGCCGAACAACAGGACATTGACATGATTGTCATGGCAAGCCACGGCAATTCCAAATTGGAAGATGCCATGCTCGGCAGTACAGCTCGCCGAGTTCTTCGTCGCTCAACTATCCCTGTAATGATAGTCCGAATACCAAAAACAACCGATTAGGCTTGTCAACCGTCAAGCCTTTTGTAATAGGTTCCATAGGCACAGGCTCGACAGAGCACCTGACCCTCTTTTTCGACCTCTCTACAATCCTGGACCCAGTCACTGCATTTCTCACACTGGACCCTCTTCATTGGACGTCCAGGCATATCCTGCTGAGGAATAGTTACTTTCACCTGCTCAATTTTAAATAGTTCCGCTTCATCCATAACACGATAAGCCTCAAGCTGACGTTTATACTTATCGACTATTTCAGGGCAGTATTTTTTTGAAAATTCCCGCGATTCTTCACGGGCGGTAATTCTTACCGCTTCACCGGTTTCAAGGTTGGCAAATGTTGCAGCCATCACCCCATTATCAACCCATCTCATAGATCTCTTTCCAAGTGTACAACCGGCAACCGATTGAATAGCATCCGTTGCGCATCTGTCAATTTCAACAAAGACATAGAATTTTTTACGATCCACCCCCTTAGGGTCAACAATACCTATTTTTTCCAGTCCTAACATGGTCATGCGCACACCAATGACCTGACCAGCACAAATATGCCCATGAACACGCGTTGATTCTTCTAATAATTTGTCAAAAGATTCCATTCCATTTCCTATTTACAAAGATTGGAGGTCAACCCCTTTTATACTGATTTAAAGCGACCTTGTCTGATTGTTTCAGCCTCACTTTACCAGGTCATTTACATACCACTACTGTTGAGACTTAATAAAGTAATTCTATACAATAATCAACTACCATTCATCATCATTTCCACGAAAGCAACAATTCAGTTTCAGGTCTATATGTTGGGTTTCGGCTTTTACTGAAATGATGAAATAATCTCGCCATATCATCAGAAATTGACTGTTCACATTCGACTATCATTAACAATCGCCATTCTATTGGTACCATTTTTTCCAAAACTGGTAGACAAAAAAAGGGCCATCCCTTTTACAGGATGGCCCTTGCTTACAATTTGTAGCTTACTTCAGTCTAACGCGCTACCGATGATATGGTCGGGACGAGAGGATTTGAACCTCCGACCCCAGCGTCCCGAACGCTGTGCTCTACCAGACTGAGCCACGTCCCGACATCGGTTGTAACGAATGTAACTTCGTCCGCCGACAGCTAAGCAGTCTGAAAATCCATGAGCGTGCAGGATTTAGTTGACAGATTCGGACAGCTTTGATCCAGCTTTGAATTTGACCACTTTCTTTGCCGGAATCTTAATTGTAGCACCGGTCTGAGGGTTTCTACCTTGGCGAGCTTTACGTTTAGAGACTGAAAATGTTCCAAAGCCAACAAGTGTTACTTTGTCACCTTTTTTCAGTGCACCAGCGATTGCAGCCAGCGTTCCATTAAGAGCTTTTTCAGCAGTAGCTTTACTGGTTCCGGCAGCACCGGCGATGCTTTCAACTAATTCCTTCTTGTTCATGAATTCCTCCCTGCTTTAATTCAAGTTTAAGACCTGATAGGATAATTTTATCAAGCCATTCTAACATCCTAGGACAGTCGTTTAATATAACTACATTACTTTGTCAAAGGAAAATTTCATTCTATATCAATTATTTCTCTCCTAAATGGGTGTATAAGCCTTAGTTTACGTAGATTTTCGTATATTAATTAAAATAGATTTAGAAATAACTTATACAGGAATCTAATCGATAACCATTTACGAGGAGATTGAAAGGCGCATGGATGATTTCCAATTGCTTTTCAATCCAGTAACGAAGAATCCTAACTGAAACAATTTTTCAAAGCAAGAATAATTTATCGGGAATGAGTATTATTTTCCTTACCAAAACTTTACCAGTCAGCCTTTCCGACCACTTAAATTTAAATGCACCGTTTGAAATCCCAATTTGGCAAATTGTTGGATTATTTTTTCTCTTACTCCATTGGGGGCTATCTTATTAAAGTCTTTTTCCTGGATCTCCAGCACTATCTTATTTTTTTGCACCCTTGCTCTGCATCCCACAAAACCGAATTTCATCAAAATCGATTCTGCCTCTTCTACTTGTGTCAGCAGCTTTTGGGTAATTTTTGTATGAACAGGAATTCTGGTAGCCAGACAGGAGTTTGAAGCTAGATCGTGATTATTCAGGCCATTAATTTTAGCAAGTTTTCTGATTTCATTTTTTTTAAGACCCGCGCTCAGCAACGGTGTTTGAACGTTAAGCTCTTTTATCGCGCGCAAACCCGGACGATCTTCTTTAAAATCATCTACATTTGTACCATCAAAAAGAACCTCATATTCCATTTGATGCATTTTCTGAATAAAAACAGAATAGGTATTCTTTTTACAAAAATAACAGCGCATTTCTGTATTGGCGGCAATTTCAGCTAGTTTTAAAGGGTAAAGCTCTACCTGATGTAATGTCGACAGTGAACCGCATATATTAGAAAACGTTTCTTCGGCAGCAGTGATAACATCTGAACTCTGCAGTCTGGAAATCCCCTGAAAACCGACAACATTTTCAACACCCAGCACATCAACACTGGCCCAAAGCAGTAGAGAAGAATCGACCCCGCCTGAAAAGGCAACGGCAACTTTTGAGTATTGACCGATAAACTCACGCAGGAGCGCAAACTTTTGTTCAATATCCATAGAGACAGTTCATCTAATATTGAGCTCGCAACTATTTATTTTCCTTTTCCTGACTTGGGAAAAGCTGTGCCGGTTCAACAATGCTGAACTCTTTATCATAAATCCAACGCTTGAGTGTTTCAGCAATCTCTCGAGCTTTCACAACACTTGACAAGGGAGCTGTCTTGACCTCCTTGCCATTCACTTCAATAGTACCACTTTTCAGTTGTGCGTAACTTACTTCTCCATAATTCCGCACGATGCCATTTGTATAGTCGTGTCCATAATCGACAACCTGGGTAAACAAATCTTCATCTGAAGCACCGGTATAGCCTGCCATCTCAGCATTGAGAATTGGGATTGGAACTCCAAGGCCAACAGCCATAGTGTTGCCGTAACCCAATATAGAAATACCTCGCAACCATTTGGCCGACATATTCTTCAGATCTCCCTGGACCATCATTGTTCCCGCCGGTCTTTTGGGTGCGCCTCCAGGAGTTCTGAGCACATCCGGGTTATGTTGAGTGCCATGCCAGGTTACATATCCTGTTCCACCACCCAGAAAAATTCTAGTCCCCATACCAATTGTTTTATAGAGTGGATCATTGAGCAAGGGACTCAATTCACCAGCACTACAATAATTTGCATTTCTGCAGTTGGGTTTCAGTGTTCCCATATAGGTGTGCACCGTTTTCTCAGAAAGGTTAACAGCACAATTATAATTCTGGTAGCCATTTCTCGGATTGCAGAGCAAGGCATACGGCAAGTCATCTAAGGTTATGTCTTTTTTCATCTTACGGGCCATATAACAGTCGGTCCCATATGCTTTTGCTTCAAGAAAAACAGATTTTCCACGTAAAAGATCTTCGATCACATGACCTCCGCCATAGCGGAACTGGCCTGGATATATCTTGTTTAAAGGATCATCCTCGGCCGGCTCTGTAGCACCAATATACGCATCGACTGCAGCAAGACCGGCATAGGCAGAAACTTTATTCAACCACACTTTAGATGCTTTTATAGTCGGAGTCATCTGACCAAAATTAAAGAACATTCCCGAAGAACACATTGGCGCAAATGTCCCGGTAGTGACGACATCCACCTCCTGTGCAGCCTGTTCAGCTCCTTTCTCTTTGACGACTGAGACCATTTCTTCAGCGGTGATGATAACTGCTTCACCCGCTTTGATTTTTCTGTTTATTTCCTCGTAGCTTTTCTGGACAGGTTTTTTACTCATCTTTTCACGTGTGGGTAGTCATTGATAAGATTATATTCCAGCTGTGGCAGCCGACAATACACATTGATTATATCCGGTTGCCAACATACCAATATTTTTACACCTTGACATACTTTTTTCTTTCTCCTAGAGTTCAAACACTTTTCTCTAAACAGCTTTCCTGGAAACCTCCTGTTAATAGCGTTCTGAGAAGATAACCGTATGAAAATTTTTTCTTTAAAATCTTTAAGATCTCAATTATGACCGGTCAAAAAAAACATAACAAGGCAACACGAGTCATTCGTGAAAATATCGATACAATTGATGACCAGATTCTATCTCTTTTAAAAAAGCGTTTGGGTTACGCCAAAGAAATAGGCAAACTCAAAGACGAGTCTAAGCGTGCGAAATGGGACCCGGAGAGAGAAAGACAAATATATGATCGATTGTTAAGTGCTAATGAAAAAATTTTCCCGGAAAATGCCCTTCGCTCAATCTTTCATGAGATCATTACCACCTGTAGACTTTCACAGAAAAAAGCAATTGTTGCCTACTTAGGCCCTGAAGCAACATTTACCCATCAGGCAGGTGTTGAGTACTTCGGCCATTCCGCCGAATACACCGCAATGGAATCTATTGACGATGTTTTCTCCGAGGTTGAAAAAGGCAGGACAAGCTATGGAATAGTCCCCGTTGAGAACACCATTGAGGGTGCTGTTTTTTCAACCCTGGACTCTTTTATGAAATACAATGTGAGAATCTGCGGCGAAATCAAGCTGGAGATCACTCACAACCTTGTCTGCCGATCAGGAAATCTGTCTGATATTCAGACCGTCGCTTCTCATGCCCAGCCTCTTGCCCAATGCAGAGAATGGCTGAAAAAAAATATCCCCTCCATTCCGACATTGCCTGTTTTTTCAACCGGTGCTGCCGCACAGATGGCCGCAAACAACCCGAATATCGGAGCGATTACTTCTTCATTGGCAATTAAAACATATGAGCTGCAGGTTGTTGCCAAAGGGATAGAGGATTATCGTGGGAATACAACTCGTTTTCTTGTTATTGGTAAACATTCTCCCGACCCAAGTGGTGTTGACAGAACATCTTTATTGATTGGTCTGCTCGACAAACCCGGTGCTCTCAATCAAGTTTTAACGGTACTTTCTGAAGAAAACATAAATCTTGCAAAAATTGAATCCCGTCCAATTAAGGGCAAACAGTGGAAGTATCTGTTTTTCATCGATATGATTGGACATATTTCGGATGAAAAAATACTTCGCGGTTGTGATCGGTTAAAAGAAATATGTTCCTATTATGAATGGCTTGGATCTTACCCACAGTATTTAAGCCCATCGGATCAACAGGGAAACAACTCTTGAAATAAGAGCTGAAGAAGAATAGTACTCTTTATTTTGACTGTTCTAAGAGAAACGCTGTAATTGGAATAATCACAGCTATAGAATAAAAGAAAGAATGGCTGCTGCAGGCAGGTTATTGAGTGATACTTTCTAGCCGCCTATTTTAGACATTTGGCCACTGCATGTAGGTCGCTGATCTTTTCCAAGATCATCCTGAAGGGAATGGCCTTTAGGTTTATTAGCGATTGTTTCCCTGATCATCTTTTTAATATCTTCATCGCTGCATCCGTTGCGGATACTCTTTTTCAGATCCGTTTCTCTGTCGTTGAGCAGACAGGCACGCAATTTCCCCTCAGATGTCAGTCTCAAGCGATTACACTGGTCACAGAAATGGTGACTGATGGGAGAAATCACCCCAACCTTTCCACGCTGATCATTTTCACCTTCCAGCAAGTACATTCGGGCAGGACCTTCAAATCGACTGTTTTTTACTGAGGTCAATTTACCTACTCTCGATATTCGATCAATTATTTCTTCGGCAGAGATATAGTTGTCTTTTTTCCACCGGCTTTTCTCACCTAATGGCATAAACTCGATGAAGCGGACTCGGATCGGATGTAAAAGAGCCAGTTCTGCAAAAGACTCAAATTCATCATCGTTGGTCCCTTTCATGGCAACCACATTTATTTTGATATTAAAACCGATCTGCAGAGCGTCCTGGATACCCTGCCAGACACGATCAAAAAAATCTTTGCCGGTTATTTCATGAAACCGCTCTCTTTTAAGCGTATCCAAAGAAATATTTATATTTCTGACTCCACTATCGTAGAGCTGCCTGCAATTTTTACTTAGCAGTACGCCATTTGTCGTCAACCGGATATCTTCCAAGCCATCCATTTTAGAGAGCTGATGGATAAAATCCATGATTCCTTTCCGGATCAACGGTTCACCGCCGGTTAGCCTGACCTTATTCATACCAAGGGACACAGCAGCGTGAACAATGCGGAGCAATTCCTCATAGCTGAGCAGTTCATCCCGTTCAAGTATCGAAGATCCACGAAGATGCTCTTTTGTATCACTGTTGTCCGGCATACAATACAGACAACGAAGGTTACATCTGTCCGTCAATGAAAGACGTAAATAGGAGATAGTTCTGGAAAATTGATCGACCAGAAGATTTTCATTCTCTTTTTTCATAAAATAGATCGTTGGGTCAGCTACTTGAACAAATAACCGATGGTCTGAATCCGTGTATATCCGTCAAAACGGTTTATGAACAATCATCAATCACAGCCACTATACTCACATCAATTTTTTTTTCACCGCTAAATTGAATTTGATACCCTCATTCTTCATACATCCCGTTTTACCCGACAATCACCTCAGCACGATTATGAGTAATTTTGTATCTTTTATCGAAAGTCACACACACTTAATTTATATTCCGTTTATGATGGTTCCTCTTCAAAAAGACACATAGCGATCTCCACTGCCTGCAGCCTCGCAACAACTTCTATAAATACTTGCTCCAAAACCAAGTTTTATACCTATGCTGAGAATTAAGGGGAATCAGATATAATAATGATCAGATTTCTTATTTTGATCTGCAGACAGTCACGCTGCTCGCATTGACTTATGATAACAGGCTATTTATAGTTGCTGCTTTCAAGATTACACAACCTCTATTCAAATCGACAAAATCTGATGGAACCCATGCTGACTCTAGGGATTGAAACTTCCTGTGATGATACCGGAATTGCCGTGCTTCAAGGAAGTGATACTCTTCTGGCCAATGTCCTTTCAAGCCAGGACCAGATCCACTCCAGGTTTGGTGGTATTGTTCCTGAACTCGCCTCTCGCAAGCACCTAGAAATGATTGATCCGCTTGTCAGTAAAGCTTTAACTGATGCCAACGTGAGTTTAAAAGACATCGACCTTATCAGTGTTACCCAGGGCCCCGGTCTTATCGGTTCACTGCTGGTCGGTTTTTCATATGCCAAATCACTTTCCTATGGTGCAGAGATACCATTTATCGGTGTTGACCATATGTGTGGACATCTTCTGTCTATTTTTCTTGAAGAAGAAAAACCAAACTTTCCCTATATAGCTCTTATTATTTCCGGTGGGAACAGTTCCATTTTTCTTGCTGAAGATTACACCAACTTCACCCTGCTCGGTCGTACCCGCGATGATGCTGCTGGTGAAGCATTTGATAAGGTGGCAAAACTTCTCGGTTTTGAGTATCCCGGTGGGCCCGTTATTTCAAAACTCGCCAAAGATGGTGAGAGCAGTATTCCCTTCCCCAGGGCATGGCTTGACGAAGGTTCCTTTGATTTCAGTTTCAGTGGATTGAAAACAGCCGTTTTAAACCACTGCAACCGTGAAAAGCAGAGGGGCAATGAACTCAACACCAATGATATTTGTGCTTCTTTTCAGGAAGCGGTTGCCGATGTTTTAATTGAGAAGACACTCAAGGCTGCCGAAAAACACGGGGTGAATACCATTGTACTGGGAGGAGGTGTATCCGCCAATCCATTTATCCGTCAAACAATGGCACAGCGCTGCAGTGATACCAACAAAGATCTTTTCCTGCCAAGACCTTCTTTCTGTACTGATAATGGTGCAATGATCGCCCTTGCCGGCTATTTCCAGTATCAAGGAAATAGAGATTTTTCCTATGACTCGGATGTGTTTTCCCGCTCGAATTTAGGCTGAATCGATGAAAATACTTATGTCTGTTGGCTGTGATGCAACAATTGTTATGCTTACGGGTGGATTTATTCTGGCTCTTCCTTTAGCTATTTTCAGTTACTTCTATTCATTAAAGCTCTTTGTTGTGATACAACAAAAACGAAGAAAGAAGCATCTTCATGATCAATCAATGGCATCTACAAAGGTCGTTTGTTCTTGCGCCTGATTCTTTGAATCAAGTACTTTTTTAGTATATCAGTTTATTCTATTGTTATTGACAATCTCAGTCACAGGTTCCGGTTACATGGAAGGAAGAAAAAACATACAAGACAGTCTTGGCGCTCACCATTTGGCACCATCAAAACGCTTTGGCCAAAATTTTCTTGTTAATAAAAACACATCAATAAAAATTGTTCGATTAGGCGGGGTCCTCCCTAGTGATACCATTATTGAAGTAGGCGTTGGCCTTGGTGCTTTGACTCTGCCCCTGGCTGAAGCAGCTAAACAGGTTATCGGTATAGAGATCGACAGCGGTATTATTCGCTTTCATGAAAAGCAGAACGATCTTCCTGAAAATGTGTCTCTTATTCACCAGGATATTTTGAAAACCGATTTTGCAGACCTTCACCGACAGGTCGGATCAAAATTAAAGATTATGGCCAACCTGCCCTATTCCATTTCAAACCCATTTCTCTTTAAGCTGGTAGAAAACCACCAGCTCATTGAAAGAGCAACCATTATGCTGCAAAAAGAAGTTGCTGAGCGGATCATGGCAAAGCCTGGTTCTAAACAATATGGTATCCCCTCCGTACTGCTTCAATCAAGAGCAAGTATAGAAAAACTGATGAGCGTTGGGGCAGAACAATTCCATCCACGGCCCAAAGTCGATTCAGCTGTCGTCAGTATCTCTTTCTGGCCTAAGCCGCCCCATGTGAGCAAGCAGCCAGACTACTCCTATCCCATTCTACAAACATTAGTACGAGCAGCCTTTGGTCAACGAAGAAAAACTCTCATCAACACGTTATCATCCTGCCGTCTGTTCTCTGATTTTCTGGCTAATAAATCTGAAATACGAGAATTAACCAAAACCGCTATTATAAATAGTGATATTGATCCTCAGGTTCGTGGAGAAACCCTGACGCTTGACCAGTTCATTCAGATGGCGGTTTCTTTTCAACACCACCTTTCTATTTTAAAAAAGAAGTGAACTCATATGGAAAATTTTGTTTTTCACAATCCTACTAAAATTCTTTTTGGCAAAAACACCATCGGTGCCATCGGCAATGAGACCAGGGAGTATGGTAACAAAGTCCTGCTCGTTTACGGTAAGGGTTCTATTAAAAGTAATGGGACTTACCAGGCGGTTGTTCAATCTTTAAATGAAGCTGGATTAGACATTGTCGAACATCCGGGTGTTCAGTCAAATCCGGTGCTGACCCATGTAAGAGCAGGAATACAACTGGTTAAAGAACATAACTGCCAGGTTGTCTGCGCTGTTGGAGGTGGCTCCGTCATTGATGAAGCAAAGGCCATTTGTGCCGGATCAACAGTTGAGTTTGATGTATGGAAATTCTTTTCCGGCAAAAAATCTATTAAACAGGTACTGCCTTTAACCTGTGTATTGACACTTGCCGCTACAGGTTCGGAAATGAATTCCGGAATGGTCATTACCCATGATGAAAAAAAATTAAAATTTGGTTACGGAAATAAACGTCTCTTTCCAAAAACTTCAATTCTCGACCCTGAAGCAACCTATACCGTTCCGAGGAATTATACCGCATATGGAGCAGTTGATGCTATCTCCCATGTATTAGAGTTTTATTTCACGACAGAGGTTAAAAACACACCCGTTCAAGACAGATTTATCGAAGGACTGATAATCAATATAATGGAAAGTTGTAATCGGCTCATGACCGATCCACAACACTATCGATCGCGAGCGGAATTAATGTGGTGTGCCACACTTGCACTCAATGGATTATCCGCAGCAGGCCTGGGGCGAGTTGGTTTCCCCATGCATATGATAGAGCACTCATTATCAGCCTTGTATGATATCCCTCATGGGGCAGGTCTAAGTGTTATCATACCCGGATGGATGAAGTTCCATGCAGAATCAAACCCCAAACGCATCAGTCAATTGGGTAAACGCATCTTCGGGCACCAAAAAAATAGTCATACCGGTGCTCAGGATAACACTATAGAGCTCCTTATCTCATGGCTGAAAAGTATCGACTGTCCTACAACCTTGCAAGATCTGGAAATATCAGAAAACCAAATCCCGGTTATAGCTGAAAATGGTACCAACTTGGCCAAAATTTGGCGCCTTAGTGACTATGATCAACCTGCTATAGAAAAAGTTTTACAATTCTGCCGATAAGGCAATTCTTCCTCAACCCATTCATGGTAAAGGTTTGGTAAAGAATTGTTTGACATAGTCATTTTGAGCATGTAGGTTGTTGTATCTGTTAACCTATTAAATTTAAAACCAATTTGTCTCAATTCCCGCATATCGGATAAAAAATGGCTAATCAGATCAAAAAAAATGTATCGAGCAGTCTCTTGATATGCATTGTTTCCCTTTTTTTTATTGCCGGTCACTCATTTGGGGCAACAGGGTATATTTCCGACCGTCTGATTGTTTCCATCAAAGACAGTTTAACTGAACCGAGTAAAACGTTGACTCGTATCCAGACCGGGGAAGAAGTTGAGATTCTCGGCACCCAGGACAGGCATCACCTGGTCAGAACAGAAGATGGTACAGAAGGCTGGATACTCAAACAATACATTCTTTTCACCGAGCCGAAAGAGATCTTGATCAGCACGCTTGAAACTGAGAAAAAACAGCTGGAAAAGGTGATTGAAAAGCAAAAGGAACAACACACTAAAGAGCTCGATGAGATTCGTCAGACGTTAGAGGCCAGTAGTGATCAATCAATCCTTGTGGAAAAAGTACGTCAGCTGGAAGAGTTACAATCTCAATTGAATAATGAGCAGAAAAAAAACGATGATTTAAGCCAATTGATAACAACTCTTCAGGATAAACAAACCGATTTTCAAACAGCCCAACGTGCCCTGTCTGAGCTGAAAAACAAACATGAACAACTCCAGAAAGAAACAACCAGACTTAAGAATCGATTAAAAATCAGTCCGAATAAAAACGGTGATTTATTCTCCGATATTGATCCTCGAATCACCTGGCTCGCTGCCGGTGCCATCATTCTAATTTTAGGCATATTCATCGGCAAATCAGGTCGGAGAAGACGCCAGAAATCCAAATTAACTTTTTAGCCTTCATCTCATCTACGGACCCTCTAAACACCAGGGCAAATCTTCCTGTAGTAAATCTTCCTGCAGGAAACTTTCAATCTTATTATTACGGCTCCTATTCTTCTTGGACGATGAAGAATGTATCAAAACATTTTTGGATCAGATCTGAATAGTAACTACCTGCCCATGGAATTTTATTACTAGTTTTTTTCCAATTCTCCTTTTCTATCAACAATCTGATTCTTTTTTTTAGTTTTCTAGCAAACTCTATCATACTGTTTTTTCACGAACTTTCTGTTCCTACCCCACCACTGGCTAAACATTTACTTGACATATCTTTTTTAATCCCTAAAATATCGTGAATTTTAACTAGAAGCATCGTTTTGTACAAAATGATCGCTTCAAACAGGCAGAATTTCTCCACAATGCAGCTGAGAAATTCTGCAAACTTTTAAACTAGTATAGTTTTTCATTTTTTATATACAGGAGCAGTACTAATGTCGTTTTTAGAAGGATTATTATGGCTCACCTTGAATGTCTATCATGAGGGTAGATCAGAACCCCAGATCGGTCAGGTAGCCATAGCCCATGTTACTCTCAACCGTGCATCCCAGAAAGACGCCACGGTTAAAGAAGTTATCAAACAACCGTATCAGTTCAGCTGGACTTTTCAGAAGAAATCTTACTTTCCCGATGACCTTAAAGCTTTCTTTCAGTGTATGGAATCGGTCTATATTGCTTTGCAAACTCAGGATTTCACCAAAGGTGCAACCCACTATCACCTGTCCAATATAAATCCGGACTGGTCCTCCAGCCTCACCTACCTGAACCAGTACGGCTCCCATAAGTTTTACCGATAATCTGTCTTATTGTTTTCCCACCTTCCCGTAAGAACATATAGAGGCTGCTGCAATAGAGCACTACTTTGATATACGATAAAAATACCTGTTTACCAATGACACACAGTCTTGACAGTAAAAGAGGTGTTGTCTGTTTGGCTGACGTATTTCAGAGATCACATATTCTTGCTTAATGTGTTGAATGGAAAATAAAAGCTGGAAAATATATATAATGTTCTCGTAAGAAGTGATCCTTGAGAGAAGGCTAGCCAGACAAATTGGCAACCCCTCGTATTAAGCTGAGCTTTCTTGATAGCGGAAATAAAAAGGGCGATTCAGTTGTATAACTGAATCGCCCTTTTATTTTCTCTGTTAATTATCTGTATCAGACTTGAGCAGCCTCAGCCAGTGCAGAACAGATTTTATCCAGCTGTTCATCAGACATCTTGATTGAAACCGGATAGATAAGAGTCTTCTCCATGAGAGCCGCAGATTGTGGCAGCACATCTGGACTGTAAATAACTCGCCTTTTTCCATTGGGCTCTTTAAACGGATAGCCTGAGTGAGCAAGCGTTGAGCCATCCATCAAATGTTCCCATTTTGGATAAAAATGCCATGTGTTCTCGGCAAAATTAATTGCCCCAACACCCTTATCTTTCAAAACACTATTCACACGCTGACAATGATCTCCACTGTCGAGAATAAAGGCGAAAAAAGTTGCCGAGTCACCCTTCTCATCAATAAGTTTACGGAAGCTGACTCCCGGAATTGCTGATGCCGCCTCTTTTAATTTTGCCTTATTCTCTTTCTGGGCAACAATCATCGAATCGAGTTTTGCCAATTGAGCAATTCCTATCGCTCCCTGGATCTCCATCATCCGATAGTTGAAACCTACAAAGCTTCTACCCTCACCACCACGGCCGCCCGGGTTAACTGCATGATCATGGCCATGATCATGATATTCCGACATGTCACGCCACATTTTCTCATCATCGGTGATGATCATACCGCCTTCTCCGGTTGTCATGGTTTTTACCGAATCAAAAGAAAATGTGCCGCAGTTACCGAAGGTTCCCAGGTGTTTCCCATTAATTCGACCACCGGCAGCTTGAGCAGTATCTTCAAGAACAGAAATGGAATGCTTGTTGGCAATAGCGACAATCTCTTCTATTCTCGCCTGAGCTCCCAACATGTGAACTGGAATAATGCATTTTGTTTTGGCGGTGATTTTCTTCTCAAGATCCGCTGGATCCATATTGAGTGTTTCATCAATCTCGGTAAATACAGGGATGGCACCAATATCAAGAATCGCTTCCCAGGTGGCAACAAAAGTAAATCCCTGAGTGATGACCTCATCCCCTGGTCCTACTCCAAGGGCGGCAAGGGCCACCTTTAATGCCGCAGTGCCGGAAGTGACTGCCTGTCCATAAGAAGACCCGCAATAGGAGGCGAATTTTTCCTCAAATTCTTTTACCTTGTAAACGCCTTTTCTCTGATCGCCAAATTCATAGCGGAAAAGTACACCCGTATCAAGGACACCCATGATTTCATTTTTTTCTTCTTCACCAAATACTTCAAAACCGGGCATGGCAGACTCCTGTCAATTAAGTAATTTTGTTTTATTTGAACAGCTGCTATTTCGTCAGCATTTCTTTTATTTGATTCTTCTCATTGAGAAGCGCAATTTTAGGCCTATAATTGTCAAGTTCTTCATGGGGATAGAAACCGAAAGAGACAATAATAATAAGATCTCCGATCATTCCCTTTCTGGCAGCGGCTCCATTTAAACCGATGACACCAGAACCGGGCTCACCACGGATGGCATAGGTATCAAACCTCTCACCATTGTTAATATTGTATACCTTGACCCGTTCCCAGGGAACAATTCCAACTTCATTCAACAAATTCTCATCGATTGTCAGACTTCCATCGTAATGGAGATCCGCTTCCGTAACAGTTGCACGATGAATTTTCGCTCTTAACATTTGACGTAACATAATTAACCTGACTTTTTAAAGAATGAGTTTTCCGTTATCAATAAGTCGAACGGAATTATTAATAAAAACTGCCATAACCAATACACAGTTACTATCAACCTGGCTGGATGGCTGTAGAGTTGTTTCATCAACAATAGATACATAATCAACCCGACAACCCTCAACCTTATTGATCCGGTCAATTATTGTATTTTCAAGCATACGAAGATCGACTGTTCTATCCTTTACACTCAGCTCTTGTGCAAACGCAATTGACTGACTGAGGCAAAGAGCCTTCTTTCGCTCTTCTGGATTTAAATACGAGTTTCTCGAACTCATGGCAAGCCCGTCAGGCTCACGAACCGTCGGATATCCTCTAATGTCAACATTGATATTCAGATCATTAACCATTCTCCTGATGACGGCTAATTGCTGGAAATCCTTTTCTCCAAAAACAGCTAGATGCGGTTGTACCTGGTTGAACAACTTATTGACAACCGTACAGACGCCGTCAAAGTGACCAGGTCTTTTTCCTCCACACAGGCCGATAGCAAGCTCACCTGCCTGTACTGTGGTCTGAAAGCCTGGCGGATACATCTGCTTTGCATCTGGATGGTAGAGGACATCCACTCCTTGCTCAGCAGCCAGCTCCATGTCCCGGTCAAGATCACGAGGATAGGCTTCCAGGTCTTCTGATGGTCCAAACTGAATAGGGTTAACAAATAGAGACACAACCGTTTTATCACAGAGCTTTCGGGCCTCTCTCATCAGTGCGAGATGACCTTCATGGAAAAAACCCATGGTGGGAACGAGTCCAATCTTCCTTCCTTCCTGTTTCCACTGGGAAGAAAGTGTTCTCATCTGCTCAAGGGAAGTAACAAGTTTCACATCGTTGCCCGAATCCTTGCTATGGTTTCTTCAATCACTATTTTATCCGGATTATTTTCCTGGGCTCCTTCAAATGAGGAAAGGTATTGCTCATAAACTTTTATGGCATCTTCTTTTTTACCCTCAATTTCATATATTCGTCCCACTCCCAGAACACCGATTGAATCAAAGCCGACAACACCTTTTAAACTTTCGTATTCTACCCTTGATTCACCATATTTTTTATCCGCCTCTAATGCCAGAGCGACACCATAGGTGAGTAACGAATGGAGAGGGTTTGATTTATCGACCCCTTCTCTGATTGACCGATATTTTTGTACAGCCTCAGAAAAGTTACCATTCTTCATATCATTATGGGCAAGCTCAATCCTGGCCCATGTCGATGCCGCTGTCCCTTTGTACTCTCCGATGACTTTCTCAAGAGATTTCTGTCTGTCAGAACCTGAGACCTGGAGTCCGTTGTAGAGTGCTGAGACTGATTTTTCAATCCGATTTGTACGATAAGAATCGTACAGAGACCAAGCAACAGTGACCACAACAGCGACTATGGCAATAATTTTTATCTTTTGTTGATGCTCTCTGACAAACTCGACAAATGCGACAGGCAGAGTTAACTGGTCCAGTACTCCAGGTAAATCAGCCTTCGTGCTCTCATCAACATATTTTTTTTCAAACGGGCTTTCTCCAGCCATTGACATCTCCTTATTTATTTCCTTTACCTTTTTTGGAAAAAATTCTAGGCTCACTTTGAACCAAAGCCTACAGGAACACCACAGTTTAATATATACTGTTACTCCTGTCTATTGGTAAACGATCTCTTACCTTCTTTTACACGATGAATTGGAGTTATTCTCACCAAAAACCTTAACGTATACGTTTCCAAGCATCATATGTCCTTTTTTTCACAACCTGAAATTTTAAGCGTTTCCGAGGTAACTGGGCAGATCAAAACCTTGCTGGAAAACGAGTTTCGTTTTGTACATATCAGCGGTGAAGTCTCGAACCTGAGACAACCGTATTCCGGCCACCAATATTTCACCTTAAAAGATTCATCCGCTCAACTAAAAGCTGTACTCTTCAAGGGACAGCAGAAGTTTTTATCTGATTCTCTCCGTGATGGCATCCAGGTCATCTGTCATGGCAGGATTTCTGTCTACGATCCCCGCGGCGAATACCAGCTTATAGTCGATACTGTTGATTTTCATGGAAGCGGCGCCTTATATGAGGAGTTTGAGCGGCTGAAAAAAAAGCTACGTGATGAAGGTCTTTTTGATGAACAGAAAAAAAGCCCTATTCCCGCTTTTCCAAAAGAAATTGTTGTTGTCACTTCCCCTAGCGGAGCTGCCATCAGAGATTTTTTAAAAATTCATCAGCTACGCCGGTCAAACTGTAATATTTCTCTCTACCCGGTCCGGGTTCAGGGAGAAGGCAGTGGTAACGAAATCAGCAACGCCATTTCTCACATCAATCAACAGTTATCTCCTGATATTCTTGTGCTTATGCGAGGGGGTGGTTCAATAGAGGATTTATGGGCTTTTAATGAAGAATGTGTCGCCCGTGCCATTGCTGACTCAACAATTCCAGTAGTGACCGGCATAGGCCATGAAATCGACTTCACCATTGCCGATTTCTGTAGTGATCTACGTATGCCAACTCCAACCGCTGTGGCTGAGCACCTTCTTTTTAATCGATCAGAGCTGTTCAATACTATCCAGGGGTTGGAAAAAAGAATCTTGCGATCCCTGTCAACAAATATCAGCATCTCTGCCGGTTCTGTAAAAGAATGCCGAAGGAGAATACTGAACCTTGAACCTCTTTTCACCCGTTATTCCCTTGATATTGATTACCGCTCTTCACGGCTGCTCGATCAGATGAATAACAGGTTGCTGGCTGCGACTAACTCTTTGGAAAAAATCTCTCTGCTCTTTAGTCATCAAGCTCCTCACCTTAAAATCAAAGCTGATCTGGATCGATTAACTCTGTACAGCACACGCCTAAAAGAGATGATCGAACAAACACTTTCAAAAAATGAATATCATTTCAAACAGCAGCTGTCTTTATTGGATGCTGTCAGTCCCCTGGCAACACTGGCACGAGGGTATTCAATTGCCAGGAAAAAACATGCGGAAACAGGCAGGTATACAATCATTTCCAACACAGAACAGCTCAAGCAGAATGACAATCTTGAGATCATTCTTCACCGAGGTCAAATCGATTGCAACGTCGTTGGAATCTCGAAAAACAGTCTTTCTGATTTAACCCGTAAAAAATAAGTCTTTTTTGACTTCAATCCTTATTTGTCAGGTTTTTTCGTCCTGTTAATAAATGAATTTCCTTATTTAATCGAGAAAATCCTGCAAATTCAACATAGCCTATATTTTCAATATGTTACGTGTACCAAAATCGTCACAAGAAAGTTCTTCCAATTAATTCCACACATTCCCTATTAGCCATACTGATAATTAAATTGCATTAACCAAATGCTTGGTTTATGTTTTTCCGTTATCAACATTTGCCCACATCGGGGCAATCTTTAAACAACAACACATGGAGGGTTCAATGAAGAGGTTAACGTGCAAAATCTGTATCACTGTACTGTCAGTAGCTGTTTGTTCATTGCTGATACTACCACAGGCATTCGCAGGAAAAACTCCTGCGGGAATCAAGCCTAAAAAAGAAATTACCAAAGCTGCAAAAGCAGCAGTACCACATATCACAGCGCAGGAGCTTGCCTCCAAGATCGGTGCCGGGGAAAAATTTTATCTTATTGATGTACGTACCATGCCTGAATATCAGGCCGGTCACATTGATGGAGCAATGTGGGTGCCAAGAGGTTGGGTAGAGTTTAAATCCGCTAAACTTATTCCCGATGCTAATGCTCAAATTGTTGTTTACTGCAAGGCCGGCAGTAGAGGTTCCTTAGCGGCCAAAGCGCTCATTGACATGGGTTACAAGAATGTAAAAGACCTTGATGGTGGAATCAAAGCATGGGTTAAAGGTAAGAACCCCCTCTTTGGTATTCTCGGGAAAATCATGGTCCTTGACATCAAAGCAAAAGATTCCTCACCCAATGGCAGTGGCCTGGTCAGAAACGTTTACCCATAGGTAGAACGATTCTATGACCAACACTTGGATTAATATCGAAATATATTGATCTTGTGAATGGGGAAAAACTACTTTCACGTTTTAAGGGGCCAATTAGGTTGCTGAAGGTCAGCAATAAGAGAAATCATTCTCAAACCCTGAAGTAACAGTCCCGTTTTTAACCCTGTTTACTTTTCTGTACCAACAAAGGGCAGGCCATGCATATTGATGGCCTGCCCTTTTTCATGAAAAATCTATTACTGAAGTACCAGTATTACAGAAGTTCCAGTCCAGAGAAGAAATAGCCAATCTCAAATGCCGCTGTATCAGTAGCATCGGATCCGTGAGTCGCATTCTCTCCTACAAAGGTTCCAAACTCTTTCCTCAGGGTTCCCTCTTCAGCCTTTTCAGGATCTGTAGCACCCATGAGATCTCGCCATTTTTTAATGGCACCTTCGGCTTCCAGAACCATGACAACACATGGACCACTGGACATGAAATCTGTCAGTTCATCAAAAAACGGTTTTCCATCATGGACATAATAAAACCCTTGAGCTTCCACTTTTGAGAGATAGAGTTTTTTCAGCCCTACAATTTTAAAACCTTCTTCATAAATCCGAGCAATAATTTTTCCTGCATTACCAGCGCCAAAAGCGTCAGGTTTAATAATGGCAAATGTGCGTTCCATGCGATTTAATTCCTCCATTTTGGATTACTTTCTATTCTTCTTTCAAAACAATCGGGTAACAAATAAAAAAAGAGAAGAACGGTATAGCCCGCTTTCTCTTTTATTTGGCAAAACAGTTAGCTATACGAATAGGAATTACTCCTTACTCTTTTGAGCAAGCTTTTTGGTTAGAATTTCATCAACCTCGTTTTCAACACGTGAGATTGTTTCAGCAACCTGTCTGAAACCTTTATCAACGGCTTTATTTAATTTCTTGCCCCATTGACGCAGCATATCGGTGTCAATCTTTCGGATTGAGTTGTCTTTGGCCCACTCAATACCGATTTTATCACCAAGGATTTTGAGATGTTCTTTAATTTTTTCCTTTTTCTCTTCTGGAAAAGAAGAAAGTATATTTTTACTGATGTCCTTCCAGCCATCAAAAAAAGGAATCCCATTCTGAAATTTTAAAAACCAGCTTTTCTCTTCATCGGTCAACTGGGATAGCTTACTCATTGTGCTCCCTTTTGGTTCAGTTGTATGTTCTTGAAGAACGGAAGCAGCATCTTGCTTTTTTTCAACCAGTCTATTATCGATGTTTTTTTCAGTCTCATCCAGTGAGGCAAAACTGTAGAGACATGGCAAACAGAGAAAGAAAAAAGCAACAGTTATGGCACCAATGGCAGGTATTGTTTTTGATCGTCTCATCGTATGAGTTCTCTTCACTAATTATTCGTTTATAAATGGCTACTAAAACCTGTCAAACATATATGATTCTCTCTTTTGTTCAAGTTTTTTCGTTATTGAAAACTATAATTATCATTGAAGTTTCTTCCATAAAAATCTAGGTGGGAAAATACTTTCTAAATACACAGAAAGCTCAAAACAACACCTGGTAATATTAATTATCTTGATTACCAATAACTCTCAGCCCTGACGGGAAAAGTGGTGTTGTCAGTTTGGCTGGCGTATTTCAAGGATCATCGATTATTGCCTAAATGTATCTAAATGTTAAGAAATATAGAAATATATCTATGTTGTGCTCAGCAAGGAGTGATCCTTGACCGAAGGCTAACCAGACAAATTGACAACACCTCGTGTTAGGCTGAATTTTTGGGAAATCAGTTTATTGATTACAGAGTCTATCTTTTGGCAGGGACTTAGCTCACGATGTAAAAAAGCAATCTTCTCAACATCAGGAGTCCGACGAAAAAAAGAAGAGAAGCTATCACAACCAGTTTATTTGTGAGCAAGATATCTCTTGGTTGGGCTCTTCGTTTCACATCACCTATGGTCGATTTATATACTTTTTTACCATGGTAGACTGAACTTCCACCTAACCTTATGCCCAGGGCACCGGCAACTGCTCCTTCCGGATGTCCACCATTTGGGCTGGCATGTTTGAGCCTGTCTCTTTTTAGAATCGCAAATGACTGTTTCCAATCAAGCCCCAGGACAAATGAAGCAGCAACAAGTGCCAGACCACTTAACCGTGCTACAGGCCAGTTTGCAACATCGTCCAGTTTGGCGGCAGCACGCCCGAAAAGGATATATCTTTCATTGCGGTAACCGAACATTGAATCCAGCGTATTAATACTTTTATAGGCCATTGCTCCAACAGCTGCCAAAGATATTACACTGAGATTGGTATAAACAGAGAAAAAAGTAGCAACAATGGCCCAGAAAATCGGAGCTGTTATTCCATCGACCATATTTTCAGAGACACTTTCCACACAGGCTTTAATCACACCATCTTCTGATAGCTCAGATGTATCTCTTCCAACCATTGCTGAGACGGCTTCTCTTGCATTTTCAAGTTCACCGGCTTCAACTTCTTTATAAACAGCCTTTGAATGGGTAATTAAGTCCTTTATCGCAATGGAGAGATACAGGATAAAAATGGAGAAAACAGCAGCCAATATGATTGATAGTCCCTGAATGAAAGAACAGATAAACCAGGTTAAACAGGTGGTAGCACCAACAATAACAACAACGCTTAAACTGCCTGCTGTGAGTAAATGACGAAAAAATCTTCTGGCCGTTTTCTCTACCAGAAGAGCGAAGGAGCCTATCATTTTAACCGGGTGGGGAAACCAGCGCGGATCACCCAGACAAAGATCAAGGATAATAGCTATGGCAAATTGAATTTCAAAAACCATGTAAATAATTGGGCTTATAATTGGAGAAGTCGATAGATTTTGTCCATATCCAGATATTCTCTGACCACATCTGCCAATCGATCAAATGCGGGTTCCAGGTCGTATGGGGCAATGACAGTCCCTACAGGTTGATAACCTTTTCGTGATCGTATCCGATCAATAAACCATCTCCTGAACTGGTCCGAATCAAAAATCCCGTGAAGATATGAGCCCCATATGCGTCCATCATCTGAAGCTGTACCACAAACAGACTGATCATCAAAGAGCAGCAACGATGTATCGGTTGAATGAGACTTACCATGGTGGATCTCATAACCGAACACCTGCAAGCCTGAAGGTCGATGAACACCTGTTTTCCTCACAAGCGTCTTATCACTCATAAGGGTTGTTTCTATATCGAGCAGCCCAAGACCTGTAACAGACGATTTGCTCGACTCGATGCCAACAGGATCGGCCATACTTCTGCCAAGAATCTGGTAACCACCGCAAATGCCGACAATCTCACATCCCTTTTGGGCCAGTTTTGCTATTTCATCTAATAACCCATTGTTCCGGAGTTGTAAGATATCATCCATCACATTTTTTGAACCGGGTATGATAATGCAATCCGGATTCCCCAACGCTTCTACTGCTGATATAACCCGGAGATGGACATCCGGTTCTTCCAGAAATGGTTCAAGGTCGGTGAAATTTGAAATATGACCAAGATTAATCAGGGCAATATCGACATAATCATTCTCAGGTGTTTCACTGTCGAACAATCCGGCTTTAAAGGAAACAGAGTCCTCCTCTGGTAAGCCCAGGTCACTGAGATACGGAATAACTCCAAATACCTCTTTGCCGGTATAGTCTTTGACATAACGATGGGCATCATCGAGCAGTGAAGCCAGGCCTCTAAATCGATTGACAACAAAGCCGGCAACACATTCACGCTCCTGTTCAGTGAGCACATCCATTGTGCCAATAAAGGAAGCATATATTCCGCCCCGATCAATATCACCAACCAGTAGAACGGGAGCCTTTGCATACTGTGCCATGGCCATGTTGACAAAATCGTTCTTCTTGAGGTTCACCTCGCCGGGAGAACCGGCTCCCTCTAAAATCACCGCATCAAACTCTGAAGCAAGCTCAATGTATGATCTTCTGGCAGCATCCATGGCTGTCTGTTTATACTGGTGATAACTTGTTACATTCATGTTACCAACGGCTTTTCCGTGGACAATCACCTGGCTGCCTGTGTCCGAATTGGGTTTAAGCAGTACCGGATTCATTCTCACATCCGGATCAAGGCGGGCTGCCTGTGCCTGAACGACTTGGGCTCGACCCATCTCAAGCCCATCCAGAGTAACAAATGAGTTGAGTGACATATTCTGGGCCTTAAACGGAGCGACCCTTACACCATCCTGGAGAAGAATTCTGCAAAGAGCCGCAGTGAGCACAGATTTTCCAGCGTTTGAGGAAGTTCCCTGGAACATAAGCGAGCGCCCCTGTGGTCGCATTCGCTTTACAGTCTTGGATGTTTGTTTATTTTTCAGTACAGAAGTAAGAGTGTCGATGAAATAGCGATTTTCCTCTTCCGTTCGAACTGCGATGCGGAAATAGCTCTCATCAAGGCCCTCGTAATTATCACAGACCCGGATAATGATGTTGTTCTCAAGCATTTTTTCATACAACTCTTGTGCTGTAGTGCCTGAATCCAATCTGATAAGTAGATAATTCGCCTCTGAAGGAAAGATCGTTAAATCGGCAAATTGCTCAAGTCGTTCAATCAGCCCGGTTCGCAACCCCCGTAAATTCTCCCTGCTGTTTTGCTGATACTCTTTGTCCTCCAGACAACGGCTGCCAACAACCTGGGCCAGGTGATTCACCGTCCATGGTGGTAATTTCTGTTGGATGGAAGCTGCAAGTTTTTCGGAAAACACACCATAGCCAATTCGCAATCCGGCAAGTGCGTAAAACTTGGTCATGGAATTTAAGGTCGTGATATTCTCCCTTTTACCGGCAACACTCATACCTTCACCGACAAAATCCAGGAAGGCTTCATCGATAATAAATTCGCAAGAAGAAAAACTCTCGGCAAGCTCTAATAGAGACTGCATCCCAACGACATTTCCCGTTGGATTGTTGGGAGATCCAAGGATAACAAGGTCATTATCCTGTAAGAATGAACCGAGTTGATCACAGTTCAGATCAAATTGCTGATCAGGCTGAAGAGCAAAAGTGACTATTCTGTGTCCTGAGTTTGTAAAGACCTTTCGATAATCGATATATGATGGTACCGGCAAAACAATTCTTCGACCGGGAAAACATTGGGGAAGAGTATAGAGAAGTTCGGTTGTACCGTTGGCTGGTATTATTGATGATGGCTCAACAGCATGATACCTGGCTGCCGCCTCTTTAAGTTCAAGACAAAGAGGATCGGGATAATGAACAAGATTTTCCATCTCCCGATTAAGGACAGAGCGGAGCCATTCAGGTGGGCCGGCAGGATTAATATTGGCGCTGAAATCAAAGAGTGGCTTTTGGTTGTTGCCACGATGACGACGATGGTGGAAAATATTACCTCCATGTCCGAACGAGGGCTCTCTCTTCTCTTGATTCATGCTTTTTTTATTATCACTCTTCATGAACAGTCTCGTTTCTACATCTTCTATAGAGCAACACCTTTTGGTAATACAAGTGCAATAGCTACAGTCATCTCCGTTACCTCACAAACAGCTCCCAGGGTATCTCCGGTGTATCCTCCAATCATTTTCCGACAGTAGTAACCAAAAATAGCCACTGTAAACAGTGTAACAATAAAAGAGAGCGCTACTATCTTGAAGGGAAAAAAGAATAAACAGAATAAATAAAGAATCACTCCAAGCAATGCAGCCTTCTTGGCATTTTTTCGATCTTTTTCCAAAAAGGGAGAACCAAGGCCCTGGTCTCCCCTTATATAATTAAAAAATGCCATCACAAACAGCATGGCCACCCTGCCGCTCAGTGGTATCAGAAACAATACCGCAAACAATTGGGATATATGTAGTCCACTCAGTGCACTCCACTTCAGAGCAAAAACTGAAACAACTGCAATCACACCCATAACACCGATGTGAGAATCACGCATGATCTCAAGCATCCTTGCCCGATCTCTACTACTGAACAACCCATCAAAACAATCAGCAAGCCCATCCATATGCAGCCCGCCTGAGACAATAATCAACAGGACAACACAGATTGCTGCCACAACGGTCTGAGGAAGGATAGAAGATAAAACAGAGGCAAGACAACCGACAAGAAGCCCAATGAGTGAACCGACAACAGGAAAGAAGTAGAGGGAAGATTTCAGGTGGTCAACATCTTTTTCTGATCCCCAGTCAACCGGTAAAACCGTCAGAAACCTGGCGGCTGCCAGGAAAGAATGAAGAGCCATGAGTGAAAATGACTTCGGCTCGGAAGAAGGTTGTTCCTGTTCCATATTTTTTTCTGAAGGGTGAACCAACAATTCTATCCAACTGCTTTAATACCCTACTTATCCGCTCCTGCTACAGCGGCCTCTTCAAACGTAGCCACTTTGGTTAAAACACCAACGGCTGCCTCAACCAGATTCATACAAAGAGCGGCTCCCGTACCTTCTCCCAACCTCATGTTGAGATCCAACAAAGGTTTTGCACAGCCTAATTTTTCCTGCATATACTTGTGGCCCGGCTCCATGGATCTATGGGAACAGATGATATAATCCCGCACAAACGGCTCAATGGTATAGGCAATAAGTGCTCCAGCAGTAGAAATAAAACCATCAACCAGAATCGGTTTCCTGTTTGCGGCAGCTCCTAATATAACACCGGCAATACCGCCTATCTCAAACCCACCAACTTTTGACAGGATATCGATTCCATTTTTCGCATCAGGCTTGTTGACCTCCAGACACTTGGCAACAATGGCCGACTTATGTTTGAGCTGTTCATCGTCAAGGCCGGTTCCTCTGCCGGTCAATTTTTCCACCTCAACTCCAGTCAGCACAGCGGCAATGGCAGTTGAAGGTGTCGTGTTACCGATACCCATATCTCCTGTGGCAAACAGATCAATACTGTTTTTGAGTTCTTCGACGATATCAATACCGGCCTCAATTGATTTTTTTGCCTGGGCAATAGACATTGCCGGTCCGGTACAGATATTATTGGTACCAAAACCAATCTTTTTATCGATGATCTTACCTGCTGAAGCAAGCTCACTGAGATCCCCGTTGACTCCCATATCAACGATGTGAACGTCTGCCCCGGCCTGATCGGCAATAGCATTGATACCGGCTCCTCCACCTACGAAATTAAGAACCATCTGCTGGGTCACTTCCGCGGGATACTTGGACACTCCTTCAGCTACCACACCATGATCACCAGCCATGGTAATAACAGCTTTTTTGGCAACCGGCGGTTTAACAGTTCGAGTCATACCGGCAAGATCAATGGCCAGATCCATCAAATCCCCTAAAGCCCAATGGGGCATGGTCAGCTGGTCGAGTCGGGTTTTTGCCTGCTCTCTTGATTCCGTATCCTGTGGATATATTTTCTTAATTGTCTCTTCTAATAAACCCATTGTTTTCCTTATCGGTTTGGAACTTATTTTATCTGTAAAGCAACCCCACAATGAACGATAACAACCTCGTCGGCGACTCGACCGATAATCTGATTGCACCGGCCTACTAAGTCACGAAACAGCCTGGCTGCCGCATTCTCAGGTACAATAGACATCCCGACTTCATTGGTTACCATAATCACTTCAGCTTCAGTTTTTTGTATAGTGGAAATTAACTGGTTACACTTTTCTATGATGATCTCTTCGGAGCATGCTTTCTTCAGCTTTTCATATTCATAGACAATATTGTTAATCCAGAGTGTGAGACAATCGACAAGGTAAAGATCATACTTGTTGCTGCTTATAACCGTGTGAATATCGAGTTGTTCTTCAATCGTTTCCCATCCTTTTCCCACACGATCTTTTTGGTGGAGCAAAATCCTCTTGTCCATCTCCCCATCGATAGGAGGGCAAGTGGCTATGAAGCATCTGCTTCCTTTTAGAGATTCTGCCCGTTCCTGGGCATAAGAACTTTTCCCAGATCTGGCACCACCCGTTACTAGTATCAAATTGCCCACTGTTGATATCTCTTATTTACAATTGAGTTCTTTTAAAACAGCGCCCTCATCATACAATTCCACAGTTGACAAAGCACCCTTTTCAACATGAAAGAGAAGATATTTTTCAAGCGGTATCGAGAGAAGAAGGCAAAGGAGCAGCCGAATAACCCCTCCATGGCTGATGACAAGGAGATTATCACAATCTCTTTGGGAAATATCCCGGTGAACTTTTTTCACCCTGGTGACAAAATGGACAAGAGATTCACCCTCTGGAAAGGTAAAGGACTCAGGGCTGGCAGCCCATTGATCAACAAGATCAGGGTCTTGGGATGCGATTTCATCAAAATCCATTTTTTCCCAACGACCAAAATCAACTTCTCGTAAATTATCATCGAATTGGACCTGAGTATCCAGGTTCAACAGTTCGTAACTGCGACGACACCTGAGAAGCGGACTGCATAGAGTCGATTCAACATGTGGAAAGAAAGGCTTTTTTTTAAGATCGACAATCTGTTCTTCTCCTTCTTTGCTTAAAGGAACATCCGAAGAACCGATATATTTCCGCGAAAAACCGGTCCTGCCATGCCGAAGGAGAAAAATACGTTTCACGGTAGAGTAGCCCTGTCCTATTCAGGATCGAAGAGATTTTGCGGATCGTTAAATTTCACCCTTTTTTCAGCAACCGCAACCGTTACATCTTTCCATTTCTGCTTTCTGATTATCAACCTGCCCTGGCCAAAACTGGTTGTAGCACCAAGAATTGCAGCAGGCTCCGCCACCCCTTTTGCCCCGGTAGACGACAACACGGCAACTGAAGTGGAAACTCCACTCACACTGTTTAATTCATCCTTGGAATAGAAAAATAGAGGACAGTTCAATTCAGCAGCTAAGTCATGTAAAGATTCGGAATCGCTATTCAGATCCATTGAAGCTATTCCACAGAGACTGTTTACATCAAATTCCATTTTTTCAAATACTTCAGCAACCGCATCGTGAAGTTCACTTGTATTAACGGTTCCATTAAAACTCAAACCTGCTACAAGGTTTTGAGGGCATAACCGAACAGCGGTATTACCCGAATATCTTTTGTGGGAGACAATCAAGTCAGAACCCCTGGAATTGTTCACCTCTTTGCAAAATTGCGGAAGTGAATTGATAACTATATCTGAATAGAGTGTAACAAAACCTTTCTCGCTTCGTTTTGTCACAAGCGTATTAAATCTTTTAGGGTCATTAACAGTTAACTCATTGTCGCTTGCCCATTTTTCAAGCGGT
This sequence comes from uncultured Desulfocapsaceae bacterium, assembly GCA_964565605.1. Taxonomy (GTDB): domain Bacteria; phylum Desulfobacterota; class Desulfobulbia; order Desulfobulbales; family Desulfocapsaceae; genus CAZLGM01. The sequence goes on from CAZMFP010000007.1 coordinate 102,791, forward strand.
ATATGGTTTGAGAGCTTTCTTTTTGATGTTATTACACTTTGAGCTCCAATAATCCCCGCAACCTCTTCCACCAGTTTCAACATACCCTGGCCATGGCCGAACAGAAGCTCAACGACAAACTCCCCTTTTTCATCAACAACAATGACACTAGGATCTTTACTTTTATCAAGACTTATGGGAGCTATCGATCTGACAGCCAGGTCCGTTGGCATTATGCATATGAGACAATCGTATTTCGTCCATATCTTCTTTATGGTTAAACCAATTGCTTCTTCACTTTGTTCTATCAAACAGTCAGGCAGATCACTGACAATTCGGGTCGCTAACTCCTTCCCTTTTCTACTCTGTGTCACAACAGCAGTTTTCATTTTATTCAAATTTATTTTTTTAATAAGGAAGCGGCATTGACCTTTGACATTTGAATAGGCTCAAATAACCATGATAGATGTGTAAAAAGTTCAATATGTTAAACCGTAAACACCCTTTTGGGTATCATTCCAGCAAAGAAACTGAAAAATCAGCCAAAACTACCATATTGACCTATCCAGTGCAATGTCGAATTGTATCTGTTTTTATGCTCCTTTCACCAACTGTAGACACAACAAAGCTCTTACTTCAAGCAGAAAGGACTCCTGCGTCATCCAGGCTCAATTCTTTTGGTCCAGAGGTGAATTTAACAAAAGTTTTTAAGAAAAGACCTCAACAGGGTGTTGATTGACTTCTTAATCGATCGCAAAAGATTCTGGTACAACCACGAACATATGGATGAATGGCTAAACAAAAAAACCAGCATCCGTAATCTTTTGATGATATTTTATTTAATTAGAAAGGCATGTTAACAAATCACTTTAATGAAAAAAGAAGTCGATGATATAACCATTACCTCTTCCTTACTGGTCTCTCTTAACTCCAGCTTTAATCCTATACCATATTTTTTTCATATAGTTCAGCCGTTTACAGACACATGACCTGTCATCTGGTCCCAACCAGACAAGATTCTATAGTAAACATCTTAGAGAACTTGTAAAATGCCCAGACTAATGTTACAAAGTGGTACTTAATTCAATTTAACAATGGAGAAATTAGTGATGCTTTTTTATATCTGACAGTGACGGTTTAAACCGTCCGGCCTGGTCCAGGCCGGTTCTCACAATGTCGGGTGTTTCTCCGCCTTTGCCTTCCAGTAGTAAATCCCATCTGCTAGAGAGGATTCCGGTTTGACACCTGATCATATGGAATCCTGAAAAACAGCAATATTTAACGATTGCAGGCTGTCTTTACCTGACTTCGCCTATCTTTTTTGTACTGTTTTCTTTTCCATTGAACTTTGTGTCAGATTTAATCGGGCTATCTATTCTCCAAAACAACATGTGAAAAAGGAGAAAAAATGAAAAGAGTCAATTGGTTATTCATGTTTGTGATTTGCGTTCTGCTCTTAACAACAGTCGAGAGCAAAGCGTACTCTGCCTCGGGGATTGTCCGTATGGATTTTGACCTGTCTCATCATGATAAAAACAAAGAGGTTGAACTCTGGATTCCCTATCCGGTTTCTTCCATGGTACAGGATATCAGCGAGGTCCAAATAACCGGTGATTATACAGAATCAGCCGTATACGCTGACAAAATTAACCGAACTCCAATACTTTATGCCAAATGGAACAAAAAAGGGCAATCACGTCACCTGCAGCTCACATTTAAGGCTATACGCCAGGAGGTGGTAAAACGTGATTTACCAAAAGAAGAGGCAGCCTGGAACAGTAAAGATTTTTCTCAGTGGCTGGCACCAACGAGTTTAGGGCCTATCGATGGGCCTGTAGGTGAACTGGCCACAACTATCACAAAAGGAAAACATACTACTCTTGAAAAAGCTAAGGCGATTTATGACTGGGTTTGTGAGAACATGTACAGGGACTCAAAAACCATTGGTTGCGGAAAGGGCGATGTCTGCCTGCTCCTGCAAACTCCTGGAGGAAAATGCACTGATATTCACTCAGTATTTGTCGCTCTTTGCAGAGCAGCCGGAGTTCCAGCCCGTGAAATATTCGGTATTCGTCTTGGTAAAAAAGATATTCAGGACATCAGTACCTGGCAACATTGTTGGGCAGAATTTTACTTACCAGGATATGGCTGGGTACCAGTAGATCCGGCCGATGTAAGAAAGATGATGCTCAAAAAGAATCTTAGCTTTAAAGATCCTGAAAGTATTGAATTGCAACGTTATTTCTGGGGAGCTTGGGATGCTTATCGAGTAGAGCTGGCACGAGGACGGGATCTTATCCTCAATCCTCCTCAGAAAGGTATGCCACTAAACACCTTTGGCTATCCATATGCCGAGGTGGGTGGAAAGCCATTGGACTTCTATGATCCCGCCTCATTCAAATACACCTTTACTACCTATAAAAAGAAGAGGCTTTCAGTGTCAGCCAACTAAATTACTTCATTCAAACACTGACCACAGACTGTTTTGCTTCTAAACAGTCTGTGGTATGCTCCATAGACAACTTTAACAAACTGCAGGGTAATTCATCATTCATAAACAGTTCATTGGGGTACGTTGCAAATAGATCAAAAAAGTGGATGAAGCTAAAGCATATCTCTTCACAAATTCTTCATTCTCATGCATAATTAATCAGCAAATATAAAGGGTCACTGGATCCGAAAAGGCCAGGTATATGACTTCAAACCTTATGGCCTCAATAACAAAACAAGGTCAACATGAGACACAGTTACTGGTTCACTTCTGAGTTATTCCGGATAAAAAAGAGAAAAGACGGTCAATCAAATCCTAGAGGTTATGGGAATGAACTTGCTGCCTGGCTCAGCAGCAAGTTAAAAAATCGAGGCTATAATGATGTCAAACTAGTACAGGAAAACTGGGGCTGGGTTATAACGTGTTCAAGCAAAGACTATATGCTATGGGTCTGTTGTGAATCAATTCTCAGAGAAGATTGTGATCCGGATAGTCCACCAAAGGCAAAAGACATCACCTGGCATGTCTACCCTGAAATTGAAGTCCCAATGTTCTTTTTTTACTCATGGCTTAAAAACCTCATAGGCATAATGGATTTGGACCAACCTTTAAACAAACTAAATGATGAACTGTCACAAATCTTACACTCCGAGCCCAAGATAGTGCTGTGTGACGAACCATAATTAATAAACTGATATAATCGGATAAAGACTACCAGCCAGATTTGCGTAAAAATGCACCCTAAGAAGAGAAACCGTTGATCTCTTAAGTTTAATGATTGTTGGAATGTTGCTACATTTGATGTGGCAGGGTTAACTCTTGGCTTCACCGGTAAAACAAAACTGCAAAGTGAAGAAGAGCAACTTGATTTTTACCGAGTGCGAGCGATTGTTAAACGCCTTTCTGGACGATAGTCGCCTCTGTTGAAGTGAATTTTAGATTATAGGCATAAGCAACAATAATGCTCATGATTAACATTTCTCCACCATCCTCGACTAATACCCGTATTGATTTTCCAAAAGGAACGGCTCTATGAAACGTGTCCACAAAAACACCAAAAAATCCTAGAGCTAGTACCAGAATAAAAAGGTGCTTTGATATTTTTTTTGCTGCAGTGTCACAAAACCAATATGCCCATCCTATAAATAAAAATAATAATGACCCAAACAGCATCGAGACACCAAGCTCACCAAAATCTTGTGCTCTTAAGTTAAACGCTGGTTGAAGATTAAAATAGCCAACCAGATAACGCCCCATTCTCTCGTGGATTCGTAAAGAATCATCGAGTAATAAATACATAAAGAGAATGGACCAGGTGATGTAAATGACATGGGACCTCTTTATTGCCATTACCAATAATAGCAGCACAATCCAACCTTCTTTAATATATTGATAGCGCTCTGCGTATCCTAAATCCTTTTTAATTGACCAAAGAGGGTTTATCACCACATCCATCGTATAAAGAACGTGAATCAACATAAAAACAAGATCAGCGAGGATCAATACAATCAGCAGTTTGCTTGAGCGTTTTTCTAAATCAAAAATCATATTATGTTTCAACTTTCAAATATGTGCATTCATCGCTGCAAATCACCAGCGGGTAAAAGTGTTGTGGCTGTAGCGTAGCGAAAGCCGCGCCGCTTTTACCCACCCGAGTGCACTTGTCTTGTTAGGTATGTTCGTAATTTTATGTAATTAGTTACTAAAAAAAATAAGAAACCCAGTGATAACAGCAATTCGAGGGGCTCTTGATCTCTCCAGACGAGAAACCCACCACGGTACGGTCTAGCTACATGCTCAAACAAGGTGTAAATAAGAAAAACAAAAAAGAAATAAGGGCTTATAAACCAATCCGGAACAACAAAGTTCACAATATTACAGCCTTTCATTTTTCCTCTCGACATAAATGGCAGTACAAATAGCCATGCAAATGCTCCATACGCACCTACTAATATGTAGAACCCATGTAAGTGTGGCTGGAAGGTATCTAGATTGTGAAATGATACTTCCTTTTGAACATTGTGTTGTGAAAAATAATCAGGGGTGTCAATATTCAAAATCCTTTGCCCCCAACTTATTTCCTCTATGGATACAAACAGAAGTCCAATAGCTAATACACCGTATAAGATACCATGCAAAACAATGTGATTTTTTAAGAATTTAACCGAAACAATAAATGAGAGTATTGATGAGAGAAAGTAGAAAAAGGCCTGTGCATATTCAATCGCTGAATCTTCTTGAATTATAAGCTTATAGTGACCCGGCGATACCAGTTTAATACATAAAAATATCAAGAACAAAGCTATTGGAAAAAGAAAAACAAAAAGTTTCATGTGGCTTTTAATCCTGTAAAGCCTAACGTTAGCAATATTTTAGTGAAGTCCTTCTGTTTTAAAACCTGTAAATTCATCCCACCCTTGACAAAAATATTTTGATTTTGGCCCGAGATACGGGAAAAAGTTTGTTTTTGCTGTTTCTATTGAAATCATAGCTGGTATCCTGTTCATTATATTTTCCAGGAAATTTACACAGATATCATTGTCATACTCAGATTCTTGAAGTTTCTCAGCCCATTCAAATATCTCTTTCCATGGCTCATTCTGATTTTTTATAAGCTGATCTGAGATATGATTACTAAAGCATGAAAAAACATCATATGAAGTTGGAACTCCATCCTCTTCATCTTTAAACCAAAACTTTAAATATTTGTCCCATTCAACTTTGAATGAAGGACAAATTGATATGATTTCATTTATTAGTTTATTCATTTTTTTCTTTGCTGACGTCCATTATCAACTGCCCGCCGTGGCTCTCAGTGATAAACTTGGAACTGGCAAGGAAGGTGGGGTGAAGACCAAAAAAGCGCGCTGCTTGTGGGTCAGATGAATAAAATTATTGGGCTAACTATTCTGAATAATATGATATTTACCCTATTGATTTGTTAATGAATTTATCGTTAAGGCCCATTAGTTTTACAGCTTTTACAATATGCGCCTTTTCAATTTTTTTTGATTGAACAAGGTCTGCTACAGTTCTACAAACTAATAGAAGCCTAGTTTGTTGCCTAGGTGTCATGTTGAGTTTTTTATGGGTAGAGTTTAGAGAATTTTTTATTCCTGGCAATAGCTTATCAAATCGTTCATACTGAACTCGATCTTTTATGTCTGCATTACAGAATATTGATGAATTCTCTGCATATCTTTTTTGTTGAATTTTCCGGGCATTGGTAATTCTTTTTTGAATAGTTGAGGTTGCATAGTGAAAGTCATTGTTTCCACCATCTCGACAAGAAGATAATAATACTTTTAAGTCTATCCTGTCCTGGAGAGGTGTTGATAATTTATCCCTAAAAGAAGATACTTCTCGGTGCGTGCAAGTACATTTATGGCGCATAAGGCTATTGTCATTAGGGCAACTTGTTGCGCTGACAAATGTTTCTCCACACGTAGGACAAATATAATGGTTATGCCAACCACATTTACATGGATTCATGCAACTAACCATTATAAAATCACATGGATATTCAATACTACTTGTGACTCTCTGTAAATTAATTGTACCCCTTTCTAAAGGTCTTCTTAAAGATTCGATGGTTTGACCTTTAAAAAGATTTATTTCATCGAACAACAATAAGCCTCTATGGGCCAAGGAAAGTTCACCAGGTACAGGAGGGGTGCCTCCTCCAAATAATGCAGCTTCACTAGTTTGTTTATTTACTTCTCGGTAAGGGAGTGAAATGATAACTTCATTTTCACTCAGAAAACCTTTTGCAGAGTAAATTTTATTAATTTCAAATATTTCTTCACTTGATAAGTCAGGCAGTAGTTTTGTAGCTGCTGTTGACAGCATTGATTTACCTTGGCCTGGCGGTCCAATAAGCATTATATTATGACCACCAGCAAGTGCTACTGTCATTGCCTCCTTTGCTTTTGCAGCTCCATTAATGGCCCTTAAATCTGGAATATGACCAGAAATCTTCTTTTCCCGGACACGAGATTTAATATATTTGACTTTTCGAGGTTTAGTTTTTTTAAGAAAAATATCCCATACTTCTTTTAAGTCTCTGGCGATAAATGCTTCAAAATTGTTGGATTTGGCAACTAATGCCGTATGTATATTAGATTCTTCTGGGACAATTACCTTGTAACCTTTTGGTACGGCTGAAAGCATACTAAGTATTCCAAGCCGAGGTGGTGTTAGCTTGCCTGTTGTTATATTTAGTGAACCGATTAAGACATATTTACTGTCATTTTTCGCTATCTTGGATTTGTATTTAATGATTTTTTTTCTTTGAGAAATCAAATGTTTTAATTGTTCTAGAAGTGTCTTACGAATGTCAGCTTTTTGTTTCGAATTTTTTGCTTTTTGAACCTTACCTTCTAATTGTTTGATTCGATCATTTAATTTTTCAGTATTTTGAAACAAATTTGCTTTCAGTAAAGTTATAGCGATAGGTAAATCAAGTCCTTCGCTAACCTTGACTGTTGCAGGGGGATCAAGTTGAATGGTAACCTTACAATTATCTAAACCCCAATCATCTAGTGTTTCGATAGCTTTCCTTGCTCGTACAAAACCCTCGTTTACAACTTTTGTTACTTTACCAAGTAGATGAACACCTGAACCCTCTTCAATAACACCATCAAATGAAATTAATAGTCCCTTAATTCCTTCTATATCAGCACCATAAATTTTCATTACAATGGCCTTTGCATGTGTGGATGCTTCATAGAGTGATGATATTTGCAAAGAGTTATCAAGTTACTTGGATTATTTGAACCACCTTTAGATAATTCAATTATATGATGTATTTGTAATGGGCCAGAGCAATATCCATTTTCTTCTTGGCAAGAATAGCTATCTCTTTCAAGAATGGAAATCCGTAATTGTTGCCAGTCGTCAGGGTAGTCCTCTTTGTCAAGAACTCTAACATCTGCAAATGTATATTTGGATATTCTTATTCCTTGGACAAGGATAGTCTCTTCTAATTTATCAATCTGGTCAGCTTCTTTTTTTAGGCACTTACTTCTCTCTAAATCATGTGCGCAATCAGATAAATATTTTTGTGATTTTTCTATTTCACGACAGTGCTGTCTCATAAAAATGTAAATAAAACCATATAAATAAAGGCCCGGAGAG
>CAZMFP010000008.1:0-107909 GCA_964565605.1 uncultured Desulfocapsaceae bacterium
AATGGATAATACCATAGCTCGTGGAGAATCAGCCTTCTCATTTTACCTTACCTGCCACGGCCTGCGGTCTCGCTACAACTTCTACTCCTTCGTACCAAAAGACCAAGTTTCTCGCCTATGCTGAGAATCAGGGGAAATCAGATTTAATAATCGTTTGAACACCTAGGACAGAGAGACAAGTATCTAAAAACGGCCGTAAAGTTGAAAATGAAAACTTAATGAGTCTTTAGAAGGAAAATTCGACTGGCTGGCCTAGAGGCCTATTGGTCCAAGCCGTTTGAGGTCTTAACCAATAATTGTTATTTTGCCTGATAAATCTGGCCATGTTGACAGTTCATGGTGATGATCTGGCCGCTGGACAGTTTGCCGGTTGCTCCTTTGACACCTACAATGACCGGAATCCCCTTCTCCCTGGCAACAATGGCCGCATGTGATGTGATACCTGGTCGTTCTGTGATAATCCCTGAAGCACGGCTTATGGTTTCAAGCATTGAGTTGTCAGTCCCATCGATCACCAATATATTGCCATCCACAAACTCTTCAAGCTCTTCAAACTCTTTAACCACTGTCACCTCGGCTGTCGCCGATGCTGTGCCGATTCCCTGGCCATGGATGTGAATATTACCAACCTCATGTATTTTCAGCATATTCGTACTGCCGGCAATCTTATAGGGAATACCGGCTAAAATAACAGCCAAATCGCCGCGCCTGATAAGACCGTTGGCCTCTGCCCGTTTTAGACCATTGTCAAACAAACGGTTAATTGAGTCCGAATCTTCTACTTTTAAAGGAATTACTCCCCAGACTAACTGCATCTGTCGCCTGACAGCAGGATTAGGGCTCATTGCGATGATTGTTGGACGGGGCCGGTGCCTGGCGACCATCCTGGCAGTATCACCGGTCTCTGTCGCAGCAAGAATAGCATTTGCTTTCAGATCATTGGCAATCGCACAAGCCGCGTAACAGATCGAGTTTGGAACGGTCTGAGTGGAATAACGGGCACCTGCAATAAAGAGTTTGTCAAACGGCAGAGCTGCTTCGGACACTTCAGCATTCTTCACTAGAAATCGAACCGCTTCCAACGGATAGCTGCCCACAGCTGTCTCGGCAGACAGCATAACACTATCGGTTCCATCAAAAATGGCATTGGACACATCGCTGGCTTCGGCCCTGGTGGGACGGGGGTTATTGATCATGGATTCCAGCATCTGGGTCGCAGTAATCACCGGTTTTCCATGTCGATTTGCTCTTTCGATAATCTGTTTTTGAATGACCGGCACCTTTTCCGGCTGGATTTCAACGCCAAGATCGCCTCTCGCAACCATCAAGCCATCTGAGAATTCCAGAATGTCTCCAAGATTATCCAGTGCCTCCTGGTTCTCGATTTTTGAGATGATATGCTGCCGCCCGCCGACCTTCTCAATGACACGACGGACTGCTAATACATCTGATGCTTTACGTACAAACGAGGCTGCAATAAAGTCAACTTCCATCTTGCAGCCGAAGTGGATATCTTCAATATCTTTATCCATTAATGGCGGCAGATTGACCTTCACACCCGGCAGGCTGACACGTTTATACTCCTGCAAACGCCCCCCGGTTCGCACCACAGTCAGAATTTCGCTTTCATCCACATCCATAACATGGAGGGACAGTTTGCCATCATCTAAAAGAATGGTATCACCAACATCCACATCGTCTGTCAGCCCACTATAATTTAAGCTTATCCTGCCAAGAGATGAGCCAACCTGCTCAGTGGTCAAAACAAATGTCTGCCCCTCTTCAAGCTCTATAAATCCATCGCTTATCCCACCTACCCGGATTTCCGGACCACGGGTATCGAGCAGAATTGCTGTTTCTTGGCCCGCCTTCTCCCGGGCCTCTTTAACCACTGATATCAATTCCGCCTGTGAATCATGGTCGCCATGGGAAAGGTTGATGCGAAAAATATCAACTCCTGCCAGAATCAGCTCATAGACCTGATTGACATCATTGCTTGCTGGACCCAGGGTTGCGATAATTTTTGTCTTTCTCATTATCTCTACATATAGAAAACTAAAAATCAGACTTGTATGAAGCAGCCAATTGCAATACCCAAGCCGCTTTCTGTCGTCGCGAGGGAACGGAGTGTCTGTGGCGATCTCGTGGATACATTATCCCAAAACATACGAATGTTCAAAAGTACCCTAATCCGGATAAACCGAAATTCAAGATATCAAAGAAACGGTAATGGAATCACTTCAACAGCTCCTGACAGGCTCTCTTTCACCTCTTGTATATGCGCTATGACAACGCTTCAACAACTGTTCTCATATAGGCGGGTAAATCAGCAGGTGTCCTTGAAGTAATAAGATTACCATCGATCACCACCTCTTCATCCACCCAGTCTGCACCGGCATGAATCATATCATCTTTGATGGAAAAATATGATGTGGCACGCCTGCCTGCAAGAATTTTTGCAGAGGCAAGCATCCATCCGGCATGGCAGATCGCAGCCACTATTTTACCCTGATCAAAACACTCCTTGACCAAACGGATCATATCGGGATCACGACGCATAATGTCAGGAGCATAACCGCCGGGAATTACAATGCCGTCAAAATCAGCACCGGAGAGGTTTTTGGCGCTTTCATCCGCTTTTGCCGGAAGACCGGTTTTTCCGGCATACTGGAGACCGCCCGTACCAACTACCACGACTTCAGCACCTGCTTCTTTCAAACGATAATATGGGTACCAGAACTCATGCTCGTTATACATATTCTCAATGAGAATGATCACTCGCTTTCCAGTTAGTTCCATGGTGTTCCTCCTTGCTCTTATTCAACAGATATAATACTTCAGCAATAATATCTTAGATTCACGTTCAAAGTATGAGGGATAATCTTTTTAGTTCAGTTGATGAGTATGGCACGCCCTCTCCTGCTTTAGACTATAGGAGTATATCAATATACCACAAACTTCAAATAGCAAGGCCAACCGAAATCATTGCGGTTGACCTATTCCAATTTCCGGGACACCTTATCTGTTTTTTATTAAGCCATCCAAATAACCGGATAAACCAAATGGTTTTGCCGGAAGTGTTTGTATATCACAACTCCTGTAATAGGCCCATTCAATGATTTCTTTCTGTTTGGCCATTTGAGTACAAAGATATTTAGGGTTGGGATACTTTCCAACCCTTCCAAGATCTAATCGGTCGGCATCAAAACATGCCTGTACGGTGATATTGTTTTGGTTCAGGGTGCTGGTGTGTAATGAGCAGGCAATCGTCAGCAGCTCAAACTGTTGATCATCAAGAGATATCAGGTGTCGAAGTCTACCGGCAAACTCGGCACCGCGTTTACCATGGTGGCGATCCCAGTGCTCATTTTTTCTCTGGCTGTCATGAAAAACAGAGAATAATTGAACAACCTCAGCGTCAACGCCCTGCTGCTCAGCGAGCTTCATCCCATTTTCATAAACCCTGTGGAAATGAGCCACTCCGTGAGTTCCCTTCCAGTTCAGACGAAAGTTCCTTTTTATTTCACTTAGCAGTTCAAGAGTGAGTATGTTCATCCGTCTATCTTCATTGGAGACAATGTACTTTTTCCAGAAATGGCGTTACACCTGTAAGAGCGAACACCTGTTACTGGCCAATTTAGAGACATGGCCGGATTTGCACGCCCTTTATAATCAATTTAAGATTGATAAAGGGCTCTTTAAAAAAACCTTTTAATAAGAGATTTACTTTGCAGATTTTTTCCTGTGATGCGGCTTACTGGAATAGTTTTTTCTGCTCCCCTTCTTTTTGATCCCCCCCTTATGACTCCCTTTCGGGGGTTTGACCAGTAATTCATCAGTTGGATTAACACATGTCAGTGACGTGCCGATGTATTCTTCAATATCCGGCAGATAAAAGCCGCCTTCTTCGCAGGCAAAACTGATGGATATACCTGTTTCCCCTGCCCGTCCTGTCCGGCCGATACGATGCACATAATCTTCCGGCTCATAGGGAAGCGTGTAGTTGACCACATGGCTTATTCCATCAATATGAATTCCCCGGCCCGCCACATCGGTTGCGATCATCACCTTTACCTTGCCGGCACGAAAACTCTCCAGCCTGGCCATCCGCTTTTTCTGAGGGACATCACCGGTCAACAGTGTGCAGTTGATGTTATTTCTTCTCAATCTATCGTTGAGTTTTCTGGCCTCACTCTTCATATTGGTAAACACCAGGATTCGTTCATGTTCCTGAGTTGTAATCAGGTTATAGAGCACACTATATTTCTCTTCACTGGTTGTCATATAGACAATCTGTTCAACCGTCTCGACTGCAACCTGCTCCGGTTCACTTTCAATGAAGATTGGCTTAATGCACCACTGAGAGGCCAGGCGTTTAACATCCTCAGTAACCGTTGCTGAAAAGAGCATGGTCTGTCGCTGTTCTTTCGGCCTGGTCTTATAAACGATCTTTTGCACATCCGGAATAAACCCCATATCCAGCATTCGATCAGCCTCATCAATAACCATGATGCCGATATTTTTAAGATGGACAACCTTTTTAAAAACATAGTCCAGCAATCGACCCGGAGTCGCCACCAGAACATCCACGGGACGTGCTGTCAGCATTTCCTGCTGCTTTTTATAATCAGTACCACCATAGACAGCACCAATGTGAAGTGGTGTATATTTAGCAAGATTCTTGGCATCCTTGGCTATCTGCATCACCAGTTCCCTGGTTGGGGCAATAATAAGAGCCCGCGGCAAACCCGGTTTAGGTTTAGGTGATCCCTTTTTTGCCCGGTTTTCCTTGAGAAGCCGCGCAAAAACGGAAATAAGAAAAACAGCGCTTTTACCTGTTCCTGTACTTGCCCTGCCAATGAGATCACTCCCTGCCAGTGATTCAGGTAAAGCCTTTTCCTGGATAGGCGTACAATATTTAAAGTCAAGATCGGCTATAGCGTGCATCAGACCCAAAGGAAGTTTAAAATCATGAAACCGGCTCTTGCCGGGTACCGGATCAACCGGAAATCTCTCAAGTGTCCATCGCGGCTTTCTTTTTCGAGGTTTGGACCGACGATACTTTCCGGATTCACCAGGCTGCTTTTTATTGACTTGAGCCGGTTTTTCACGGTTACCTTCTCTTTTGCCTGGTGAGCTAAAAGGCTGTTGTTTCGCCTGTAAATCGGCAGCAGGTTCTGAAACAGCCTTATCCTGCTTTTTTCTTGGCCCGGCTAATTGCTTAAGCTTCTTGCCTGCCCTTCTGAGGAATGTTTTTATCATTTATTTTATCGTATCAAGGTATTGGGTTCGGGTGAATATTCTTCCAGTGTATTTCTCTTGCAATCTGTAAAACTGTGAGAATATAGAGATACCCTACTACTTTATGCAGGAGTCTACCATGAGATAGACATAATTCTGCAGAAGACAAGAATAAGAGATTACGGTTCAACAGGATCAGGCGTACTTCTGTATTTCATGAGATCGCCACAATCGCTTTCCCTGTTTACGATGATGGTCTCCATTTTGTCGTTACGAGGAGTGAAATGACGAAGTAATCTCAATGTGATCCTTGAAAAGAGCGTACAGATGAACTTTGGAACAATTAAGATGGTGAATTTATTGAGTATCCATTTGCTTATTAGCGTACTTCCTTTAATGAACCGGTAACATATTTATGGATCAGGCTTCCTATCAAGGTCTGGTAAGGCAACCCTTCTCTCGCGGCCTGCAGCTTGATGGATTCAAGATCATTTTCCGAAATGCGAATATTTATGTTTCTATTTTTCCGCATAGTTGCCTTTGCACGATTAACCAGAGAGTCGGAAACCGGCCTCTCTTTCATTTTACCGGATTCATACCTGTCTAATATTTCCTGCTCATAGGCGTCTAGTTTGTTTTTTGCTTTTTTCTTAGTCATTTTCCTCACCTCGCAACCGTTTCTGTTCTTTACGACTTGGGATAATAGTTTTAAGAAAATAATTTTCCCCGTCAATGACATATGGCACTAAATGGGCATAGTTACGGATAATAACAGTTAAAATTCGTTGATTGGGGTACTTTTCTCTATTCCAGTGCGGCACATCACTAATAGCATAGCCATCAGCGATTGCCTGGACAACTTCATCAAAAGATATCCCTCGCTCCTTGATGAGTTGACGATTTTTTTCAGGATTCCACGTAAACATACCCATATTTTATGACAATGTATATACATTGTCAATGTTATCGCTATTAGAAACCAGTTGAAGAGGAGCTACAAGAAACCACCGGCATCACACCATTGCAGGACCCCACCTTGAGATCACCCCATTCGCTCAGCTCCTTCTCAACAACGGTCTCCGTTTGGTCGTTACGAGGAGTGAAACGACGAAGTAATCTCATAGATCACCTTCTTGTAGCTGAGAATTTAAGGTACATTAAAAAGAACACCTCAGTCAGAAAAACGAGAAAATTGATACCAAACGAACTCTTTACTCCTGTAATAGTCTGAATTAATCTACCAACCAACATTGTCGTGAGAAATGCAGGCTATGTCCTCGTAGTATCTGCTCTCAACCGGGATAGCTTCTCAACCCTCAACCCATTCATATGCCAAAGCAATATTTACCACACCTGCCTGTCCATACGGTCCTGCCTGAGCTACGATCAGCACTGAAAAACAGTTCTGCCATCCTCGCTGGACCACCCGGGTCCGGTAAGACCACTGTGGTTCCAATTCAGCTTATAAATGAGCCATGGCTTGCAAATAAAAAGATCCTCCTGCTTGAACCGCGCCGCATTGCCGCCAAGGCAGCAGCCGCTTATATGAGTCGATTACTCGGTGAGCCGGTGGGCACAACAGTTGGATACCGGATTCGCTTCGAACAGAAGGTCAGCAAGGCGACCAGAATTGAGGTGGTTACCGAAGGCATTCTCACCCGACAAATTCAAAATGATCCGGAACTCACAGGTGTTGGTCTTGTTATTTTTGACGAGTTCCATGAACGAAGTCTGCAGGCGGATCTTGGGTTGGCCCTCTGCCTGGACTTGCTGGAATTACGAGATGATTTACGTCTTCTTGTTATGTCGGCAACCCTTGATGTTGCACCCCTTACAACACTCATGAACAATGTACCGGTAATAACAGCAGAGGGGAAAAGTTACCCGGTTGATATCAACTATCTACAGCGGCAGGATGACCGTTCCATCGCCATGGTAACCGCGGCAGGTATTCGGAGGGCCTGGCAGGAGCAGGAGGGCGATATTCTTGCCTTTCTACCAGGTGCTTACGAGATCAAGACAACGGCAAATCTGCTTGACGAACAGCCATTGCCTGATACCACAATACTTCCGCTCTTTGGCCAACTGCCGGCCCGTCAGCAGCAGCTCATTTTTCACCCCGACCCCAGCGGTAACCGGCGGGTGATCCTGGCCACCTCAATTGCCGAGACCTCGCTCACCATAGAAGGGATCTCCGCAGTCGTTGACAGCGGCTGGTCTCGTCTTCCCGCCTTTGATCCCGGATCAGGATTGAGCCGTCTCAAAACTGTTCGGGTCTCACAGGCGACCATGAAGCAGCGGCAAGGAAGAGCCGGCCGCCTTGGACCCGGAGTCTGTTATCGATTATGGACCACGGCCATGGAACATAACTTCCCTGAATTTCATCCACCAGAGATTCGGGATGCTGACCTCAGCCGCCTGGTTCTGGAACTGGCCCTGTGGGGGGTGAAGAATCCCGATGAGCTTCAATGGCTCGATCCTCCGTCACCCGGCCATTGGCAGGTTGCCAAAGAGTTGTTGCTCTCTCTTAGCGCGATTGACCCAAAAGGAGTAATCACACCTAAGGGCAGAGAACTTGTCGACTTACCTGTTCATCCCCGTCTTGCTCATATGATTATGGAGGCCCGGGAGCTGGGGCTTGGCAGCCTGGGTTGCGATCTTGCCGCCCTGCTCTCGGAGCGGGATATATTGCGGGGAAAGCAACCCAATGCGGATATCAGGGAACGACTCCTGCTTCTCAGGCAAGATAGAAGAAGCAGGAAACCCACTGGCGTGATCGCCAGGATTCTACGCCAGAGTGAGGCCCTTGCCAAAACATGCGGAATCACCCGTGGGAAAGACATGGTAGACAGTGCTGGTTTTATTCTGTCCTTTGCTTATCCGGACAGAATCGGCAAGTTGCGGGCGAGTACAAGAAACCGATATCTCCTGACAGGGGGCCGTGGGGCAATTCTTGCGCCAACTGATCTCCTGTGTGGTGAACAGTATCTCGTCACTCCGGTCATCCACGCCGATCAGGCTGAGGCAAGAATTCATCTGGCCGCACCCCTCTCCATAGATGAGATCCTGACCCATCATGCCAATACCATCAAAGAGGAAGAAGAGGTTTTCTGGGATGGTAGTGGGAAGAAGGTCTCCGCCTACAAACGGACAAGGCTTGGACGTATCATACTGTCCCAATCACAACTGCAAAATCCTCCGGCAGATAAGGTAGAAGAAGCATTGTGCCAGGGTATAAAATCTCTTGGCCTGTCCTGTCTTGGCTGGAACAAAAAAGACAGAACCCTGCAAAATCGCCTGCTTCTTCTCCACCGGGAGCTTGGCAGTCCCTGGCCGGATGTTGGCGATGATTTACTTCTTGCAGACATGAGCTGGCTTGTTCCCTACTTAACCAATATAACAAAGATAGAACAGCTGGCAGGACTCGATATACACTCCATACTCCTGACCACTCTTCCCTGGAAGCAGCAACAGGAGCTTGATCGGTTGGCACCCACCCATATACGGGTACCTAGTGGATCAAACATAAGGTTAGTTTACGAGGCCGATGGCTCTGTAATTCTACCGGTACGATTGCAGGAGATGTTTGGTCAGCAGGAGACACCGACCCTCTGTAATGGCAAGGTACTCATCACAGTTCACCTCCTGTCTCCGGCCCGGCGGCCCCTGCAGGTGACAGAAGATCTGGTCTCATTCTGGAAAAACGGTTACCCACTGGTCAAAAAAGAGATGGCCGGTCGCTATCCGAAACATTACTGGCCCGATGATCCCATCAAGGCAACGGCCACATCCGGCACCAAGAAATCAATGAGGTCGAAGAAGATCTGATTTCTTGAATAAATCAACACCTTACTGTAAAGTAAAGAAAATACTCTTTTGTAAGACGAGGTGAATTATGGCAACAACCACTTTATCCAGCAAGGGACAAGTAACGATCCCCAAAACAATTCGCAAGCGGCATCATCTTGAGCCTGGAGATAAAATAGAATTCCTTGAAAACAATCAGGGAGTTATAACTGTTGTGCCTGTAACTGAGGATGTAACCCGATTAAAAGGAATCATTCAAAAACCTGAAAAGCCGGTGTCCATTGAAGAAATGAACCAGGCAATTCAGGAAGAGGGTGGCAAGCCATGACAGGCATTGACACCAATATTCTGATCCGCTATTTGACCCAAGACGACCCTGAGCAAGCCAAAATTGCTACACGTTTCATCGAGCAGGATTGCACACCAGATTCACCAGGTTTTATCAACCATATTGTTCTTTGCGAGCTTGTTTGGGTACTCAATCGTTGCTATAAAACAGACCGGCAGAAAGCACTATCAGTTATCGAGCAGATCATGCGTACGATACAATTCCAGGTACAGGATCCACCAATCGTCTGGAAAGCCCTGGAATTTGCCCAAAATGGAACTGCGGACTTTGCCGACTACCTTGGAGTCCAAATCAACCAGGACAAAGGATGCAGGCAAACTTTTACGTTTGACCAAAATAGTGCCAAAACGGCCGGTGCAACTCTATTGAAAGAGTAGGCTTCAGTATCAAATAAGGCCTTTTAAAACTCCTGAATCCGTGAGAGTCCAATTATGCTGTAGCTGGAAGTGCTCAAACCGGTCAGCTATAGTTGGCTATGCCGACCGGTTTGAACGCTTTCAGATGCAGCACTTCTGGACTCACTCATTCAGGATACTTCCAATCCTGCCCCATGAATCCTGAGCCACCGTTTCTGTTCATGAAAATCAGGAATAACAGTGCCAACCAATTTCCAGAACTTTTTTGAATGGTTGCCATGAACAAGGTGGGAAAGTTCGTGAACCACCACATAATCCACTACCCGGTGAGGAGCCATAATCAACCTCCAGTTATAATAAATCCGCCCATCGGAGTGACAGCTTCCCCATCTGCTTTTGTATCCCTTGACGCCAACAGAAATTGGAAAGAGATTCATTTGGTTGGCATATTGTCTTGTTTTGTTTTTGAACTGAATGGCAGCATGTTCCCAATACCATTTGATCAATTGTTCCCGCACAATATGAGCACGAACTTCTCCTGAACTCTCTGGAAGTACATGGACAATGAATCTACCATTTTTCAATTTGACATCATGAGAGAAATGATCGGCAACAACCTTCAAACGATACTTACGGCCAAGATAACTAAATGTTTCCCCAGACACATATCGCTTTACTTTGTGATTCCTCTGTAACTCCTGGAAGTGCTCAATCTTCTTATTGACCCACTTGCTCTTCTTCTCCACCAGTTCAACAATCTTTTCCTCAGGCAAGGCGACAGGTACAAGAATACGAACAGAACAATCGGGTTTTACACAGATGGTGGCCGTTTTCCTTTGCGGTCTCTTAATTATCTGATAGTCAAAGTTGACCATTTTCCTGTTTTTACTCCTGTTCCATTATGAGTGGAAATGTAAGGAGGAATGTCGTTCCCTCGCCAACAGTACTTATCACCTCAATCTTTCCACCATGTGACTCAATTATTGTTTTACAGAGGCTCAACCCAAGTCCAAAGCCCCCGGTCCGGCGGGATCTTAATTGATCAACACGATAAAACGGCTCAAATATAAAAGAAAGTTCACTGTCTTCTATTCCCTGGCCATAATCTCTTATGGTTATCAATCCGCTGCTCTTTACCTTCTCAAGTGTCACTTCAACGGCTCTGTCCTGGTCGGCTGAGAATTTCACGCTGTTATCGATGATATTGGTAAAAACAGTGTTCAGAGAACTCTCATCCGCCATACAATAGAGTGTCGCGTCACCAGATGTATACTGAACCCCCGGAGTCATGTTTCTGTATTTATCAACCACTCTTTTCAGTATCCGGTCAAGGTCACATCGAACAAGCTTCTGTTTACG
Organism: uncultured Desulfocapsaceae bacterium; assembly: GCA_964565605.1. Taxonomy (GTDB): domain Bacteria; phylum Desulfobacterota; class Desulfobulbia; order Desulfobulbales; family Desulfocapsaceae; genus CAZLGM01. The sequence continues at coordinate 11,113 of CAZMFP010000008.1, forward strand.
TGAATCATGATGATCTCTTGCCGATTCGAGGATGGCTGTGATCATTTTTTCCATCTCAATGACATCTTGCTCTATGCCATCCTTGATCTCACTCTCATCCATCAACTCAAGTGCCACCTTCATGCGGGTTAAAGGAGAACGCAGCTCATGGCTGATATCTCGCAGCAGATGTTCTTTTGTCTCCATCATTTTTTTAAGCTTCAATGTCATATCATTGAAGCTGTGTGCCAGCTCAGAAAGCTCATCATTTCTCTGTACCACTACCCGGTGGGAAAGGTTGCCACCGGCTACTTCAGCCACTCCGACCCCTAGTGATTTAAGAGGAAAAAGGAGTTTTTTCAAGGCAAGATAACAGCCGAATAAAATGATAGAAAGGAAAAGCAGAAGGAGCAGATGACCTGATTTTTGACGAAAATCCTCTTCTGTGCCTTCCGCAAACTCAAAGAACAAAGTTCCTTGGCCCACCTGCACACGAAGGCTGTGACGACCAAATTTTCCACTGACCTGGACGTTGTCATCGTCACTGATATGGAACCTGCGAAACTGTATTGTATCGGTATCCGGAAAATGGTCACGAGTGGTCCACCTGCCGGTCTCACCTGAAAAGGAGATATGCATCCCAGTTTTTTCATGAATCCTGACACCATTATGCTTTTCAGGAGGTGTCCCCAGGTCAGCAATAACATACTGGATGTATTGGTTCACATTCTTATAAAAAGGCCCTTTCTCACCACTTCGTGAAAACAAAAAAGCAAAAACAACAGCCAGCAGGATCAAAAACCAGGCCGCCAGGTTGATGAGGATAAGCTTGGTGAAAATAGAACGAAAGAATCGTCGAAACCTGGTCAACCTTAGGGTATCTTTAAAAATTAGCATTTTCATTCAAAATCGAGACGTGAGACAAATTTTACCACAGGCATATAGTTAATATCGGAGTCTACGCTTACCTCCAAGGATAAAATTTTTCTCACAACGAAGAGTTTGGGAGATAAGGCAATTTTTCAAGGTGGCCTTAATCTTTGCCATCCTTTCACCCTATAAAAACATACCCCGAGCCCCAGACCGTTTTGATATAATGGGGCTCTTTTGGGTCATCTCCAAGCTTTTGGCGAAGTCGGCTGACAGCAATATCAACAGTTCTGTTAAAGGCATCACTGTCTATTCCCCGCAGTTCCTGGAGAATCTCATCCCTGTCAAACACCCGGCCTGGATTTCCGGCAAGAAGAGTGAGAACGGTAAATTCACCTGTTGTCAGGTTAAGGTCCCTGTCTCCCAGTAAAGCCTTCCTCTGGTTGAAATCGATTATGAGTTCACCAAAAGAAGCACTTTTCTTATGGTGACTTGTGGAGCGTCTCAGCACTGTATTGATTCTTGCGACCAGTTCCCTTGGTTCAAATGGTTTTGCCAGATAGTCATCACTGCCCAGTTCAAGGCCGACAACCTTATCTGTCAACTCGCCTCGGGCAGTCAACATGATGATGGGAATTTCGCTTTTCTGCCTGATACGCTTGCACACTTCAAAACCATCCATCTCAGGCAACATGATATCAAGAACAATGAGGTCCGGTGAAAAATCATGCAACAGCTTAAAACCTTTTGAAGGTGTGTGGGCAGAGGCAATCCGAAAGCCGAAATCAGTGAGAAACCGAGTCAGAAGCCCGGTTAATTTCTCATCATCTATAAGCAGGATTTTTGATTTCATCGTCACATTTACCCTGTATTTCTTGTTAAGCCAATGCGGTCAAGTCGTTTTCACCCCTTGTCTTACAACTCCGTACCTTCCCTGTCAAATAAACTACGGTTCTGCAGAGTTACACCTGCAGAACCGAATGGTGGGAATTACTTCCTGAAACAACGCCCCTTCCGTTTCTCAAACTTCTCCAGCTTTGACACAAGCTTGGTACGCTGGTCCGGAGTTAGATCAGCATGGAAATCGGCAAGTTTATCAATGGACAGTTCAATAACAGAATCCATTTGGGCGCGATGCTCCTTAACCAGTCTCCGAATCACTTCTTTGTCAATGCTTTCCGACTTAATCTGACCTTTCAGGGTATCATGCATCTGCTCTTTCTCTTTATGCATGAGCTCAACTTTGGCTAAGATCTCTTCACGTATCGAGTCCAGTTTCTTTTCCTGCGATTCCGTCAAATCAAGTACTTCAACAACATAATCGAAAGCAAACTCACCCCGATGATGGTGAGCTCTTTTACAACCGGCAAAGATGAGCATCGAGCAAAGAGCGACAGCGGTGAGAGCAATAATAGATTTTTTCTTTTTCATGTTTAGTCTCCTTGTGTGTTTTTAATGTTGGAAGGACTATTCGTCCTGAGCCGCATTTCTCACGAAATAAGACGACTACTTCTGTTTTGTCCTTTTAGAAATGCGGGTTAGTTGTCAACACCATAATTCCAAGGGAAAAAGAAAGCCTTTCACCGAAGTAACAAGTTGTAACAAATTGTAGAACCACAAGAAGATAACAGGCTATGCATCGGATTATGAAGAAACCATTTCCTAGTAATCATGCATAATTGAAAGGGTTGAAAACTGTTGCAGAAGTGAATAAAAAAATCATTAGCTTGAAGATCGTCACGCTTCGCTTACGATTACATAGAGTGACTTTTGCGAAGCCCTTAAGGTTATCCAAAACTCATCTCCACATACGGGTCAAGAGTTGACAGCCACCAGCAATAAAGCCCGACTAACCCCAACAAAATGGTAAGAAATAGCCATCCTTTCAATCGATCAAACTTACCAGGAATGTTTGGTTCGATTCCATATTCCATCGGATCCAGATTGTGCTCCTGGTATTTATCAAGCACCGATTTGACAAAATTCCAGACCCAAAATGGTATGATGTCACTTTTAAGGTACTTGTTGAAACTGAAATCCATTGATTGGTTCGAAAGCTTTTTGCTGAACCAGTTCTCATAGGCTAAATGAAAGACCCGATACTCTGAAATCTCAAGAAGATTAGCTACAAACTGAACCGCCTCGACATCATTTAGAGTAAAGTCGTATAATCCGTCTGAGATAGTAAATTTTCTCATGATAGGCTCTTCAGGCGGCAATTGTTGCGTCAGAAATTATCTTGAACAACATCACTCAATGTAGTGGACTCAGTTTTATCCAAACACCCATGTATGTTAAAAGCGGCTAAGGGTACGGCTAAGTCAAATACTTATAATCAAGTATATACTAAAAAGTTGCATTTATCACCTCAGTCCCGCATCGAAGATGAGGGACGGTTGCCAGGAACCTGCAGATGGTTTGAAGTCAATAGAATGTATCGTGTCCCGTGATTTTCCGAATTTTCTTCTATCAGATCGTCACAGTCTCTTTGCTCTTTTGCGACGACCATCTGTGTTTGGTCGTTACGGGAAGTAAAACGACGAGTAATCTCGTAGAGTATCTAAATCCTGCAGAAACTTAACTGATTAACTGCTGTCATTACTAGGAAGTGGCCATTGAAAAATATGGTTAAGTTGGATGAACCTTTTATTCTGATCCCGTTTATTTTAAAACCTAAATCCTGCAGTTGTTCGAGCACCGAGTCTGTCAAAACAGGTGCAGATGCAAGGCGGCAAGCTGATTTAAGCGCAGACATAGCAGCGCTACGTTGAGCATTAAATCAGGAAAGCCAACGTAGCAGATGTGCCTGTTTTGACGGCCGAATGGTGAACAACTGCAGGAATTAGGTTATAGTTAGTTGAAAATAAGAAAAAAGGAGCAGAAAATGATCGTCTACTTTGATCAGGATTTTTATGATGAATACACCGGCGACCCGGCAGCAGAAAAAGGCAGGATGGAGTCGATCATTTCAGAAATCGACTCCTTTGCCCACATCGAACCCTGCCTGCCTGCCACAGAGGAGGAAATCCTCGCAGCCCACACCAAAGATCACCTGAACTATGTTTTCGCGCAAGGTCTCTACCCCATCGCCTCCCTGGCCGCCGGCGGTGCCATCCAGGCCGCTGAAACAGGCATGAAAAGCCCTAGTTTCGGCCTCATTCGCCCACCCGGCCACCATGCATCTTCTGCAAGCTGCTGGGGTTTTTGCTATTTCAACAACATGGCCATCTCGCTCCATGCCCTGAGGGCAAAGAACTTAATCAAAACCGCCTTTCTCCTCGATTTTGACCTTCACTACGGTGATGGCAACGTCAACATCCTTGAAAAAGAAAGCTGGGTAGAAATCCTCAACCCGGATCATCCCGACCGACAAACCTATCTTGAGATAGTCAAGGAAGCTTTAGACGACACCAATGCTGATGTCATAGCTGTATCAGCAGGTTTCGACTACCACATCGACGACTGGGGCAAGCTGCTGCTTACCGAAGATTACCAGACCATGGGCTGTTGGGTCCGTGAAACCGCTAAGCGCAACAACGGAGGCTGCTATGGCCTGCTTGAAGGCGGGTATAATCACGATGTGCTGGGTGCGAATGTTCTGGCTTTTTTGGAAGGATTGGAGGGGGAAGGTTAACAGTGACCAAGCAGTGGTCATCAGCAGAACTGTAATTACGACTCTTAATTATAAGCGAGCGATAGAATTATTCAGCTACAACCGAGACAACCAATACCCAGGCTTTCTGCTGTTGTGCATGACAGCAACCACAAAAATGGTATTGTTTTGCACTCGATAAATTATTGAATAGGGGAATCGAGATAGTAAATATCGACGAAAATTCTTCTGGAAAAGAGGCCAGGTTTCAGGTAACTGGTGAATAGTTTGATAGGCTGTTTCCAGCTCATCAAGAAAATCGTCACCTAAACCGTTTGCCTGCTCTTGGTACCAGGAATACGATGCTTTGACTTCTAAAGCTATATCCGGATGAAATAATATATCCGGCATAGCCTTAACTTATCACACCTTTCTTTATATCACCCCATGAAACGGCCTGAACCTTGCCGGAAGCCAGCTCTTCAAATCTCTTTTCCGCCAATTCGACCCAAGCCTGATCTACATTCTCGTCAACTCTTGTTTCTAATGACGCAATTAGACAATGGGCAATAGTTGCTTTTTCCCGGGCATTAAGTTGTTTTACTTCCTCAATCAGTCGGCTGATATCCATAATAATTCTCCGTATAGAACTTTATCTTTTACTATAATATCTTTTGCATTTCTTGAAACGTCTTTTCACGCTTTATCTATTGCGACGATGGTAGCGAACCCAATGTAGAAACGGTCACAGTAGAGCTGTTATGGCCTGCTTGAAGGCGGGTATAATCACGATGTGCTGGGTGGGAAATGTTTTGGCTTTTTTAGAAGAGTTAGAAGGGGAAGGATAATACCTAAATCCAGCTTCTCAAAGCTCTTTTCCCTTTTTACGAATTGCCTGAAGAACATATGGATAGACCTTTTCTGCAATGATTTTATGCCCCTCTTCATTTGGATGAATCATGTCTGCCTGATTCAGGGATCGCTCACCTGCCACTTGCTCCAGGAAAAAAGGAATAAGGATACAATCCTGTTCATGAGCTATAGCTGGGTAGATATCGGCAAACTTTTTGGTATAACTAACACCGAGATTCTGGACAATCTGCATGCCGGCCAGCACCACTGTAACATTGTTCTCCTTAAACATTTGTACGGCTTTGGTGATGTTCTTCTTTATAACAAGAGGAGAAATCCCTCGAAAACCGTCATTGGCACCTGTTTCCAAAATGACAATATCAGGGTTCTGAGTCAGTACCCATTTAACTCTTGATAATAGTCCGCTACTTGTCTCACCACTTATCCCCGCATTAATAACCTCCAACTGCTGACCTGTCTTCCAGAGTTTCTTCTTCATTAAAGCGGGCCAGGCTCTGCTCTCCATGACACCCAGTCCTGCGGTCAAACTGTCACCAACGGCAATAATAGTTCCGTTGTATCCGGGATCAGTGACTATCTTCTCTGTTTTTGATTGCGTCTGCTGTTGTTCACAACTTAGAAGGAAGATAGTGCACAATAACAAAGAAAAAATCGTAGTGAATTTCTGGTTCATCATGATTAAGTGTACATCTTTTTATCTTACAATATTTTGAGGCATTGTACCTATGAGATTGCCACAGCCTGCGGCTTCGCAACGACAAGAGTTGCTTTCCGTCGTCGCGAGGGAGCGTAGTGACTGCGGCGATCTCCAAGCCCTTAAGACTACCTTAACTTTATAGAAGATCGGAGTCTAGCGCTTACCTGCCACGTCGATTTACTCCTCGTAATGACGGTATGGAGTGATTCCATAGTTTTTACGGTTCCCTCAATCTTGTTGTTCATCTCTAAGATAGGCAATAGGTTTCTGCTGTAAAATTGAAACTGACGCGCCTAACCCCACTCCAATAACCAGTACAATGGTTGCCGCAATCATACTTATTGTACTGCCGGCAAAAGGCTTGTACGAAATATTAAGCACTTGAGAGCAGATAATCCAGCTTCCAACGTGGGAAATACATGTAGCCAGCACAGCGCTTAAAAAACCAATGATCAGGTTTTCATAGGTGAAAACCTTTGCAACGAAAAAGGTTTTTGCACCAAGTATCTTAAAATATACGGCTTCACGGATTCTTGTCAGGCGGGTTGCAAAGATAGAACTGATAATAATCAGCACCCCGGCAATGATTGAAAACGAGGTGAAAAACTGAATAATGGATGACATCTTGTTCATTATCCGGCCCAGGATCTCAACTGTAGCACCGATATCAATAACGCTGACATTGGGCAATCTCGCCGTCAGTTTGTTCTGTATTGCAGTCAGTTTCGCCCGATCTACTCTGACAGCACTGAATAACGTCTGTGGGGCGTCTTTGAGTGAATCCTCAGGAAAAACAAAATAGAAAAACGGTCGCACCTTTGATTCCGATCTGGTTCGTATACTTGTCACCCTTGCTTTCACCGGAATTCCCTGCAATTTAAAAACAAGCAGATCGCCGATCTTGATATTACCGATTTCCGCCACTGTATCCAGCACCGAAACAGCCATTTCTCCACGCGACAACAAACCCTCAACCCTATCGCTAAAAAGAGTCTCCCCCACTGACAGTTGCTCGTCTTGAAGAAGAACATCACGATAGGTAAGATTAAATTCACGGGCCATGTTATCCCGTCTTCTCTTTTTCTCCTTCTCCCTGTTTATGGGTTTATTATTAATCGAAGCAAGCCTTGCCCTGATAATTGGATAAAACTCCGCTTCTTCACCGATAATCTTCGTAAACTCTTTCTTCTGTTCCAGCTGGATATCCAGGAAATAGGCATTGGGCAAATCGGGGGGATACGATTCTATAAAAGTGGTGCGAAGGTTTTGATTGATAAGATAGATTGAGAAAATCACCCCCAGTGAAACACTCAGCGTAACAATGATTGCAAGCGTTGCATTATTGGGCCTGAATAAGCCTCGAAAAGCCTGCCGAAGTGCCAGAGAACCCGGCGCCTGTTTTTTCATAACAAACAGGAATCCTTGTGTAACAAGTGCTGCCAACCCTATAAGACCACAGAGTGCAAGGATAAAATAAAGACCGATTTTTACATCCTCCAGCTGCCAGATAACCAGGCCGATGAAGAATAGAGTAATTATGGAAATGGCACCGTAGAGAACTGCCCCCCGTGGTACCCGGCTAATCTCTTTGCGAAAAATTGAGGCCGGTTTCAAATTTTTGACACCATGCAGAGGAAGAAATGAAAACAGACCAACTACAATTGCACCCAGGATGATTCCTTCAAAAACTCCACTCCAGCTAATGACCAGGCTGATCCTGGCTGGAAGAATATCGGCAAAAAGAATGGGAAAATAGAATTGTAGAAAGGAGCTCAGAACCAGACCCAGAACTATTCCACCACTGCCAAGCGCCAGAACCATGAGGGTAAAATGGAGGGAAATAAACCGACTTGTTGCCCCAACTGCCTTCATGACAGCAATGGTATACTCACTTTCACGAAATACTGCGTACAGCGATGTCTGAATACCAATACCAGCCAGGACCAGAGTAAACAGACCGATAAGGTTGAGGAAAAAGAGCAGGTTCCCAAAAAAATGATTGATGCGGGAGTTACCGTCCTTAAACGTTTGCACACTCTCCTGAGAGGGAACTGTTTGAGTAGACAGTTCTTGGGCAAGTTGGTCAACAATGGCAGGATCATCCACTTTCAGTATATATTCATATCGGATACGACTGCCCTTTTTAATAAGATCAAGTTTTTCCAGGTCGGAAGCCGCTATAAAAATTCTCGGACCAAAGGAAAAAAATGAGACCGGACGATCCGGCTCCAGAATGACTACATCAGCGATCCTCAAAAAGGCAGATCCTATCTGCAAGGTATCCCCGATTTTTGCCTGCAACCGATCCAGCAATACCTGACCGACGATAATGGAACCTTCCTCGAGTACTTGGGAAAATTGGCGGCCCGAGAGAAGCTCCACCCTGCCATAAAAAGGATAGCCCCTTTCCACCACCTTCAAATCACTGAGAATTGATTTTTCCGTCAGGGGATTTCTGGCCATGCTGTAAAACTTGTACACCAGGGCTCCCCGAACCTGCCCATTTTTTTCATAGCCATCAATGGTTCCCAGTACAGGATCTGAAAAGGGATAGTGGGAATGAAGCGTAATGTCAGCTCCGTGGAGTGATCTTGCGTCCTGGTCCATTACAGAACGAACATTGCGGCTCAGGCCGCCAAGCGAAGTAAGAATCAGCAGAGACAGGGCAACACAGAGCAAAAATATACTTGCCTGTTTGCGGGAGCCCGCTATTTGTCTGAAGATAAAACGAAGATGCAGCATTTTTTTACTAATCAACCTGCTCAAGAGAGTTCTCAATCCTGCCGTCAACCAGATGAAAAACAGAGTCAGCCTTATCGGTTATCTCTCTGCTGTGAGTTGCCAGAACAAGCGTTGTCTCAAACTCCTTTCGCAGCTCCAGAAGCAGTTCCATAATAATTTCCCCATTAGCAGAATCCAGGTTGCCGGTGGGTTCATCTGCAAAAACAATCTGAGGCCTGTTAATCAATGCCCGGCAAATGGCAACCCGTTGTTTTTCTCCCCCCGACAGCTGATGTGGAAAGTTATTCATTCGTTCACCAAGATCCACCCGATTCAGCAACTCTTTCGCCTTGGCAGCAGCTCGAGGATCCCGGTTTAATTCAGCCGGGAAAGCAATATTTTCAAGAGCGGACAAGGAAGGAACAAGATGAAAAGATTGGAAAACATAGCCGATTTTCCGGTTGCGAAATGGGGCGAGTTCATCCTCATTCAAATTGGTGATATCTGTGCCGGCAAGGTTGATTGTTCCCGAATCAGGCCGATCAAGTCCCGACAACAGACTCAACAGTGTCGATTTACCACTGCCGCTTTTTCCTTCAATAACAACAAACTCTCCAGCACGAACAGTGATGTTAATGTTATCAAGTATTGTAATCTGTTTAGAATCTATGGTGTAAGACTTGCTCAGCCGGATAGCTTCAAATCCATTGGTGGTCATACATTTCATCCTGTATTTTTTATTCTAACCCTACTTGAACTTCTTCCGTGTCATTGGACATATTCCTGAACAAGATATGGACATTCAATATGATTGAGAGGATCTATCAGTTGAATGCCCTGAAGTTTATGCATATTTTCCCATTTGAGCAAGGTCCCCGAGAGCTGATTTGAAACGAGTGCCATGGATAAATGGACATGTCGAAACATTTTTGCACCAACCTTATCAAAATCTACAATCTGTGCCACTACATCACCGGATTTTAGATAATCACCTTCTTTCAGTCCATCGATGGGAGATGTATGAGCATAAATCGTATTGAGGACAAAACCGGAATCATTTGAATATTGTGGATGCTGCATATAGATACTTTGGCCGAGGAAATCATCATTGCTGATTTTTCTGATGAAACCATTATACATAGCTGGAATTCTTGATAGAGCCGGGATGGCATTCATGTGTGAAGCCATATCCAAATAGTAACAAATATCTATTCCTTCATGCCTACTATGACGTTTTTTCCCTGCTCCCCACCAGGATTCAGTACTATCGAACAACATCCCCGGATAAAGTAGCCATTGATCAATCGAGGCTTTATCAATTTGATTGACAGTCAGCAGGTTGTCGATAAACGTTGAGGAAGGGATATTATGGTTCATCAGGATTAAGCATACATTTTTTATATCTTTAAATTGTTTTTATGGCATTATCCTACGAGATTGCCACAGCCTGCGGCTTCGCAACGATGAGAGCTGCTTTCTGTCGTCGCGAGGGAGGGTAGCGACCGCGGCGATCTCGAAACACAAGGAATAAAAACTTTAATATGTCCAAAAGTTCATTTAATCCGGATGAACCGATATTATTCATATTTTGAATCTGATATTTTTTACCTTTACTGTAAACGAGGTGATTTTACTACTTTGCCACGATATTTTAAATGCTTTCCCTGGAACTCGAAATCGATCTTTTCCACATCAAAAAGAGGCTTTTAAGGGTGAAAACAACTGTTTTTAGTGACATTTTTGTTTAAAAATTCAAATGGTTAGCCAGGACCTCTCCGGAATTGGTTCAAACTGCTGATGTGGGGAAGGATGTAAAAAATAAATTCCTATTATCTACAGCAATGATTGGACTGATATGGAGAAAATAATAGTGTCGTGTAAACGCTGAACTGTCGCGTACTACTTGTCCTTTTCCACGCCAATGACTTGTTGGCTTAAGCCACATAGCCCCACCCCACTATGCAACTTAAGCCAACAAGTCACTGGCGTGGAAAATTACGGCGCATTATACAACAGTTCATCATTGACACGACACTAGAGCAAAGGAGCATACTGGTCGGATTTGACAAAAAATGTCGATTCAACAAAATCACAAAATGCAAAGAGAAGATATTGCTCATCAGCAGACAAGCTGCATCCTGTCACTTTCTCAGTCCCGGTTGATAGATATGAATTTCAGGGCACATGACATCGTCAATCTTTTCAACATGACAGGGATCACATCCTGGCAATTCAAACGTGTTACAGATAAGGATAGCTTTTGGATTGAGTTCTTTTTTAAGCTTGGGGGACAGATTACGCATGGCGCCCGGGTAGAGATAGCAGACAAGAATTTTAGCATCCGCAAGAGATACCTTTAAGAAATTTTTCCTTCTGATTTCAAGATTGCGAGGTCCCAGAAAACAGAGCTGCCAACATTTCATAAATAACCATGGAAATGGTGACAATTCATATGCAACAACTCTTGCGTTTTTAAACCGTCTAGCCAGGGGGAAAGCAAGAGCTCCCCAGCCTGCCCCCAGCTCGTATATGACTCCTTCTGTCTTTATGGGAATAGCATCAAGTATTATCCTGCGGGATTTTCTAGTGCTGGATACAGGTGAAATCCCGGTAACAAAACAGTAGTAAAAGGAAACCGTTATGCCTGTTACAACGACAAACAAAAGAATGTACTCGAAATGCATGACACCTCCGATACTTGGTCTTCTATAGCGACACTTGCAAGTCCGGAAGTATAAATACAGCGCGGGCTAGAGCGAGGTAGAAGTATATTTTACAGTGATGTGGAGAAAGGAGATCTGCTGTAAGTCAGCCTGAAACAGCAAAGAAGTTATATAGAAATTAACTTACAAGAATGCCGAGTAGTTTTGGGAAGCTCACATACGAGATTTTGAATCGTCAAAAATCAAAAATCTACGACAACGGTTACCCGCTCAACCAGTTCAAGATGAGTCTTCATTGGATGCTTATGAAAGAAGCAATATTGTTACTGATTATGTTTACGAGATTACTGTGATGAGAATGGGTTGTCTACATTATTAATTAAAAAAGAAGATTTAATAAAAAAGGAGATGGGGCAGGTCCTGAATCGTGAATCAAGCTTTTTCTGCACCCTTTGAAAAATCAGAAAAAACAGTTGTCAACATTCCTGATATGTTTAGAGACATTTTAGGTTCGATGATTGGAGAAGGAGTTCTCAGGGTTGGAGGAGTCAGTCAAAATAAGGATTGTTGTCCCTGGAGTTCTCGTTGCTTGTTAAATTTGAAATAAGATTTTCTGTTATTTTAACATAAGGCCTAAACCTAAAATAACCAGCTGGGCAAGAAAAGTAGAGAGGATTAAGCCTGCATTTCTCATAAGGTGAAATGGTTGCTTCTGCGAGAAATAGATATAATGTTGTCTTCGTAATCCCAACTCTGTGTTATCTTGTAAAATCCATTGACCAGGAGCTTGTCCAAAAATGCCCTTTGAGACAACCTCCCAGACAAAATGTTTATAATAAATACAGAGGAAACAAGAGATACCTATGGGGATACAACCTGGCAACAGGAGTAACCTTTCTACTGCCGGGCTGGCAATTTTTGCCTGTCTGCTCTGGTCAACCGCCTTTGTCGGGGTCAAGGTAGGGCTGCGCCACTCAGATCCCTTCTCCTTTGCCGGTATCCGCTTTATGCTCGCCGGCCTTCTCCTGGTACCATTCTGGTGGCAAAAGGGAGTGACCATTACCCTCATCAGGAAGGAGATCAAAATTATCTTCCTGGTGGCTTTTTACCAGACCTTACTTCTCTATGGCCTTTTCTACCTGGCCATGACTATGGTCTCCGGAGCAGTTGCTGCCATACTGATCGGTGCTTCTCCGTTAACAGCTGCTGTTGTCGCTCATTTCATGGTGCCGGGCGACACCATGAGCAGACCCAAATTCATCTGCCTCTGCCTGGGGATGACTGGAGTAGTCCTTCTCAGCGTCAGCCGATTGCCCTGGATCTCACCCACAGGGTGGCAAGAATTTATTGGTATATTCCTCCTGCTCATCTCCACGATCTCCAGTGCTTACGGCAATGTCCTTGTTGCCGACAAGAAGAGTGAACTGGACCCTGTGGCGCTGAACTCGCTGCAAATTTTTCTGGGTGGGCTTCTCCTCTATTGTATATCGATCCCCACTTATGGTGTGCAGCTCAGGCTCTATCCTCTGGAATATTACGGTGTCCTTATATACCTGTCACTGCTGTCTGCGTTATCTTTCAGCCTGTGGTTTATCCTTCTGCGCCGTCCCGGGGTCAGAATATCACAACTGAATGTCTGGAAGTTTATTATTCCGGTTTTCGGAGCCCTGATCAGCTGGGCTCTTCTTCCGGAGGAGTCACCGACGGTGATCCCTGTGGTTGGGATGATCCTGATAGGGATATCAATCGTCCTCTTCAATATCCCCGATATACGTCATGAGCGATTGTTCAGACAATAAGTGAGAAATTGATCTTCTACCTTTTTATTCAGGCTTGGAAACTTGCTCTATTTTCTTTACAAACGGTGATGGTTTGTTGGCTGTCATGATAAGATGATCCATAGCCCGTGTCATGGCGACATAAAACAGCTTTGCCTCATCCTCTATGCTCTCTTTGCCATAAGGCAGGTCGCCGACACCTGGAATGGCGACAACAGGAAACTCCAGTCCTTTGCTGGAATGCATGGTGATAATTTTTATACTCTCCTCGTTGGGATTGTACTTTTTACTGTTTGAGTTTCTGGTAACCCATTCAAAAGGAATCTTATGGGCTTTAAGTTGCTTGATCATCCTTTCCGCAACAAATTTGACCCGATAAACAATAGCCATTTCACTCCAGCGTATCCCCTTCTCTCGAAAGTCCTTCAACCGCTCAACTATTTCAAATGCTTCCTGGGAATAATTGGGAAGCTTTAGTAGTTCTGGTTGTGGCCCATGTCGGCCTGCGGATTCAGGTTCAATAATCGGTATACTATCTTCCCCGGCCTCTTCAGCAGGGATAACATTTTTAGCAAAATTATAAGCAAGTGACAGAACTTCAGAAGTATTCCTGTAATTCATGCGAAGTATCGTTGTCCTGCCTCTTGCCTGGATACCCACACTTGATAGAGAAAATGCCCTTCTCTGTTTCCGTCCGTAAATTGATTGAGCATCGTCATAGAGAAGCAAAAGTGAATTAGTGGTTGGATCAACCATTTGTGTTACCAGCTTCAGCCATTCCGGTTTGAAATCGTGACCCTCGTCAACCATCACAACCCCATACTGCCCACTTGGGATCTGGTTTCGTTGGACAGCATCAATAACCTGCTGCACAAGGTCGTCATAAAACTGGTTTCTTTTCGATGTAGGGATAGGCACATGATAGATTTTCAGCTGTTTAAGACACCATTTATGAAAGTTATAAATATGAACTCTGTCGGCTACTCCTTTTTCTTCAATCAGCTGCTGCAACCTGGCTGCAAGTGAAATATTATAACAAAGGACAAGGATGGGCTTCCTGGTCGCATTGGCCAAATGCAAACACCTATACCCAAGAATGAGTGTTTTTCCAGAACCGGCTACACCATGGATAACCCTGTGGCCTTCACCGAGGCTACGCGCCAGCTGCTCCTGCTGCAGATCAAGTACACGGATGAGATCGGGCAGCTGTTGCTCGACTTCTTCATCTTCTTCAATAACATCAAACAACGAAAGCTGTCCCGGATTAATCCGAACTTCCGGGAACAGATGCCAGCGGACCCGTTCGATTTGCGGTAAGCTCAATACATGACCGAAACTATACGAGAACATCCCCCACAGTTGTTCTTGAAACGCTTCTTCGTCGACAGACTCCGTCATTTCATCCTGGCATATAACCCTGTGCGGCTTGAGAACCCAGTCAAGCCTGGACGATTCAAATACCTTCCTGCTGATATTGGTCAGCACAGCCCCGTAACCATACGGAAAAACAAGTTTCCCTTGAAACCTTTTGCCACCAGGAACCCGTAAAAGCTCATCTTGCACCAGAAGATTGACAACCTCCTGAGCATTTCGCCGGGCCTGCTCCAATGGGTTACTGACCTCGGTTACACCACCATCAAGAATGAGGGTCGCTTTTGAGTGATCGATCTTCTGAACAGTATCCGCTTTCCAATCTTTGACTTCCAGTATGAGCAATCCACGTCTGGGGTGAAGAATTATAAAATCGGGATGCAACCGTTTGGGACCAACTGGCACGTCATACCAGAGAAGATAGTCATCCTCCAGTTTAGACTCCAGCCGCCTGGCAAACCGTTTTTCCCCATTGGTCATTCGCGCCAGACAGCTGTTAAGTGAAGGAATAAGTGTTGCCATTTATCAAACACCTGAATTCGTGATCATTTGATAGTACTGTAACCTAGTTTGAAGGCATATAGTCGATATTCCGAGCATTATTTTTTCAAGATAACGAAGAGTTGGGGAAAAAGGGCATTCTCGGTCAGCCTCCTAGGTTCATCTTCACTCAATGACTGGGCAGAGTTCATAACTGGTGCTTCTACCACCACCGACTGTTTTTTTCAGGATCTTTTTTTTCACCAGGTCTTTCAGATCCCGGCTAGCTGTAACCTTACTGCATCTGGTAATACCCGCATATTTGCGGGTTGTCATGCCTCCTTCAAACTTATCGCCATCGTCCAACAACCGATTAATAACCTTACGCTGCCTGGCATGAAGAGGCGTCTCTTTGTGAAATTGCCAAAAACGGGCCTTCATAACAACCTGGTCCACAATCCACCTGGATTCCTGTAGGGCGGATCCAAATGTCCCGAGAAACCATGTCAGCCAGAGGGTGATATCCATCCCCCCTTTCCCGGCACTTTCAAGGGTTTTATAATAACCCTTTTTATCAAGGCTGATCTGCTTGGAAAAAGAGACGACTTTTGTCAGCATAGGATAACTTCGTGCCAGCTGATAATCGGTTATAGCCCTGCCGATTCGACCGTTCCCGTCATCAAAAGGGTGGATCATGATAAACCACAGATGAGCGATCCCTGCTTTCAATAGGGGATTCACTTCATTCCCCTCGGCATTGATATACTGGAGGAAATAATCCATCTCGGTTGCAAGTGTTTCATGTGGCGGAGCAACATAGTGCACCGTTTCCTGCCCGACAGGGCCGGACACAATCTGCATTTCTTCCCTGCCGCGATATCTGCCCACATTGATTTTTTGCAGCCCTGAATAACCTGAAGAAAACAGGGCGGCATGCCAGGACCACAGCTTATCATCCGTTAAAAGGTAATGATCTACCTTACGAGCATCTATCAAGATAGACACAAGACCGTCTGCACGAACATCCCAGTCATCATGCTCCACTGGCAGACCCAGCTGTTTTCGAATGGAAGCCCGAACCGAACTACGCCGGAGCATCTCGCCCTCGATGGCTGCAGTCTCTATGGCATCATCAGTCAATACCCGTTTCCAGGCTACTATTCGTTGATCATCGCTTAAGGTTCGACAGATAGTTTCAAGCCCCCCAATCAAACTTGAAACTCTACTTATCTCACTCAGCAACGAGCCTGCATCATAACAAAACACAGGCCAGTCACTACGCTGCCAGATCCATTGATTTGTTTCCATGGATTAATCATGTCATATTTTTTATGATTAAACAAGATATTCATATCATTGGCCAGAATATCTCTGGACCTATCCTGAGTTCTATTCGGTGTCTAGCACCAATTATCTGTAAAACTGAAGCTGTTTGAAATTCCTTTGGACAATTGAACCTTAAGCTGACTTTTTGGACATCAAAAAAAGGCTTTAAAGAGTGAAAATGAACGTTTTAAGGAGTGTTTTTATTAATCATTCAGTGAGCTTGTTTGGTCCGAACCCGTTTTTAAACAAGCCAGGAATTTGTATAGTTTTTCCTATTAGCTTGTATCGCGTAACGATACAAGTTATAATTCATCATGATTAAAAGCTTTCGGCATAAAGGATTGAAAAAATTTTTTCAAACTGGCAGTGAAGCGGGTATCCAAAGCAAACACGCCTCAAAATTGAGAAGGATACTTGGTTTGCTTAATGTTGCAACAAAACCGGAAGATATAAACTTACCGGGATACAGGCTTCATCCTCTGACCGGAGAATACAAAGGATTTTATTCAGTTTGGGTCAGTGGAAATTGGCGAGTTATTTTTCGATTTGTTGGAGAAGATGTCGAGCAGGTGTCTATCCAGAAATGAGAATTTTTTTCCTAAATCAAGGCGTAGATAAAATTTTACCACAGACATATAAGTTGATATTTCGAGGATGAAATTTTCTCTACAACGAAGAGTTAGGATAAAAAGGCCGTTTCTGGATGGACACTGGTTAATTATCTGGTCTACCATTAGAGGATATTTCTATGAGTACAATGTATAATCCACCACACCCCGGTGAAGTCATTAAAGAAGATGTTTTAAAGGCAGAAGAACTGAGTGTAACCGAAGCGGCAAAACAACTAGGAGTTACTCGTGTTACTCTCTCCAGATTACTCAACGGCAATGCCGGAGTATCTATAGATATGGCTCTCAGGTTGTCCCAATGGCTGGGAACATCTCCAGAAGTATGGCTTAGGATGCAGGATGCCCGTGATCTTTGGCTGGCAAAAAAGTCCAAACGTCCTCATATCGTACCGTTGAATAAGCAAAAAGAGACGCATCTCGACAATTAATAACAAAGAAGTACTGCAGCGTTTTAAAAGAGCTTTTAAGGATAAAACTACACGAAGGGAAACCTTTTGTTCATGTTCGATGCGTGAGGGATAAACTTCCAGGTACAGTTCATTTTAAATTGGACTTTTTGGGCATCAAAAAAAGGCTTTTAAGAGTGAAAATGACTGCTTTTCTAAACGTTTTCATTAGATAGTGTCCATCCAGAAACGAGATTAACGTATACTCTTCAACCAGCTATAAATATCTGCCGCATCCTGTTGAGAAATTTGTTCTTCTGGAAAATCGGGCATACTGACAGAGCCCGACTTTCTGAGTTTTTTTATAAAAGAGGAGTATCTCATCTTCAAACCGGCAAGCTCCGGAGCTTCTCCGTTTCTGCCCTCTTCTCCATGGCAGGAGGAACAATTATTTCTAACATACCACCGCTTACCATCTTCCGGATTACCCGTCGGACCGCTGCAGGCAACCAGATAAAGGAGACAGAACATCAACCAGACAACCTTTTGACCAAACGATAAAGAATTCATTTTCAGACACCCCGAGATATGGTTTAGACTGTATTTTTCACGATGTTAGTATCTAATTTTCAATGCGTTCAATAAATCGACACAATGTTCACGAGAAATACAAGTTAGAATCAATAATACCTTTTATAGCCAGCTAAAAGGAGGTTATAAAGTTAAGAAAAACTATCCTCATCAATCTTTTAACATTAATTTCAGATGGTTATTTTTGGTCGAGAAAATCATCATCACTGATTTTTCTGATGAAACCATTATACATGACTGGAATTTCTGATATTTGATCAACTGTTGGCGACCTCTTAACCTATTGACAGCCACACATTATCTTTGTAAATTGAAAATATGGTTTACGATTTACAAAGATATGTCCCCAGGCAGGTGGAAGAAGAGCTTATCAAATCTCTTGATTCTTTTCCCGTTACAGCCATTCTGGGACCGCGCCAATGTGGGAAATCCACTTTAGCAAAGCATATTGTATCTGATCGAGAAGACACTCTATTTCTTGATCTTGAACGTCCCTCCGACCTGCGCAAACTTACAGATCCTGAACTTTTCTTTCATACCCATAGAGAAAACCTGGTCTGCATAGACGAAGTACAGGTGGGGCCCGAACTATTCCCAATTGTAAGAGCAGAAGTAGACGAGAAACGCAGACCCGGTCGTTTTCTGCTACTGGGTTCCGCTTCTCAAGAGTTGATTCGCAAAAGCTCTGAAAGCCTGGCCGGTAGAATCCATTATATTGAACTCACTCCTTTTACCTTACGTGAACTTGTCGCCAACAATAATACATACCGTTCGCGACTCATGGAGGTATGGAACCGTGGAGGATTTCCGGAATCAATTCTGGCACCATCAGACTCCACTAGTATGACATGGAGGGAAGACTTTATCAGAACCTACCTGGAACATGACATTGCCCAGTTCGGTTTTTCCGTAGCACCTCAGGTAATACGCCGGTTCTGGTCCATGCTGGCCCACTATCACGGCCAACTCTTGAACCTCTCCAAGCTCGGTCAGTCTTTAGGGGTTACCCACCCAACCATAAAACGATATCTGGATATTTTAGAGCAAACCTATATGGTCCGCTCTCTCCAACCCTACAACGCAAACCTAAAAAAAAGATTGGTAAAATCACCAAAAATTTATATTCGGGATTCTGGAGTGCTCCATGCCCTGCTTGAAATAGAGAGCATGGATCAATTACTGGGCCACCCTGTGGTCGGCTCTTCCTGGGAGGGCTTTTGTATTGAACAGATTATTAGTGCAAAACCGAATTGGCGACCAAGTTTTTATCGAACTTCGTCAGGTGAAGAAATCGATCTTGTGCTGGAACGCGGCCAAAAGAGGTTGGCCTTTGAGTTTAAAGCCTCCATGTCACCAAAAGTTTCACGTGGTTTCAAAGGAACCCTGGAAGTCCTCCAGCCCGACCATACATGGATTGTAGCTCCTGTGGAAGAGCCGTACCCTTTGCAACAAAATGTCACCGTTTCAGATATCTTTTCGACTGTTCGGGCAATCTTGTAGGTTATTACAAACAACCTCCTGCTAGTTGACTCTGGAAAACACAAAGGTTTTTGTTCGGTTTGGGTGAGTGAAAATGACTGCTCTTTTCTAAGCCTTTGCGTTAGATAAACAATTGATTAGCTTGGTCCGATCCGGAATTGATTGGAATTGACCGGAATTGACTTTGAAGGTACTGTTGGTAAAATTCGAGTTCACCCTGATATCTCAAAACTTCAAGATAGCCTTCAGAATACCTTCAGGCCACCTTGAAAAATTAGCATTTTCGTTCAAAATCGAGGCGTGAGATAAATTTTACCACAGGCATATAGTTGATATTCCGAGGATAAAATTTATATCGCAACGAAGAGTTTAGGCGAGGTAAGCGCAGACTCCGAAAGGCAATTTTTCAAGGTGGCCTACAGCTAAAACAGAGGAACACCTATGTTTGACAAGCTAAAATTAAGTGCTTCGACCACTGCCCAGGTAGAGTGGGACATGACTCCCGACCTGGCCTTTTGTACATTTTCTGCAAAGGGACTGCGTGATGCCATGGTTAATACAGATGAGCGCATCTGCTATTTTTTTATAGACAACCATGGTGATGTTCCAAAACTCTACCTCATGGAACGCGGCACCAGATTTGTCAATATCCTGGCAGAAATAACCGCACCACCAGCAATGCTGAAAGATTGTATTGTACGACACGGAGGCTCACTTTCCTCAAAGGATAACTTCCCTATAGACGATATTCTCAAACAGTGGCTGCTCGATGAAGTAATTAACCGCGAGGACAGCCCCTTTCTCATTCCAACTGTCGATGGGGATGAAGCACAAGAGGATTTTGGTCCTCCGCTGCCATCGTATACAAAAACGGCTTCAGGCGAAGACAGAATCAACCTTCCAACAGCACAAACCACTTTATCGGAAGATGAAGTGAAAGAAACCATCAGTAGGTGGAATTTTTTCGATAGAGAAATTAACCCGGAGGGTGATTTTAGAAATAGACTTGTAGACAGTGGCGATGGACTCACAGTTATTGACGAGCGAACAGGCCTCATGTGGCAACGTTTCGGATTGGATATTTGCTCGTACAGGAAAATGAGCCGTGATATCGAAAAAGTTAATCATGATACCCTGGCAGGATATAGTGATTGGCGAATGCCTACGGCAGAAGAGGGCATGTCCCTTATGGAACGCCACAGAAACAACAAAGGGCTTTACATTGCCCCCTGTTTTTCAAAGGATCAGCCATTCATCTTTGTTGCCGCCAAGCGAAAGCCCACCGGATACTGGTTTGTGGATTACAAACAGGGAAAAATATACTGGTCTTCCGGAACAGTCCCTGGTGGTTTTTGCAGATTATGCAGAACAACAACCCGAACGTGAACCCCTTTCACCTATTGCGTTCATAACAGTAACAGTTAAGCAACATCATGAGGTTAATGGTTAGCTTGGTCCGACCCGGAATTAGGAATTGGAATTAGAATTAAATCCTGGCCCTGCATTCTGCAGGAAACATGAATAAACAACAATAATAATATGAGTAATTCCAAGAACAACGACCCGCTGCATGGCATTACCTTGAAGATGGTTGTCACACGGCTGGTTTCACATTACGGCTGGAAAAAGCTGGGCAAAAAGATTCCCATCAACTGCTTCACCAATGATCCCACCATCAACTCAAGCCTCAAGCTCCTGCGCAGGACACCGTGGGCCAGAAAGAAGGTGGAGACTCTTTATCTAAAAACCAGATTTCCCAAACAAGAGTAGATTTACTGCAATTTTAGCCCGGATTTCTCATGAACATTTCGGAGTCTGCGCTTCCATGAGAAGGCTTTGTCAAGAGAAGTTTGGCGTGACGAACCACTTTTTTTTCTAATCCATAACGTCTGGCTTCCATTCGCACTCTTTTCAAAGGGTTGCCGAACCCGGTGCACGTTAAAGTCCATCATCGAAAGCTGCCACCTTACCTTCGGCCTTTTATCGCTTGACATCGGCAAATGTCAAAGGCCTGCGCACACTTCGCAGTCTTTCGGACGGGACGTTCTTTTACTGGATTTAAAATCACCTTACAAACTTCTTTGACCCCCTCAGTTAAGCATGATTTTTTCCGTAATTCTCTTATATGCTTATAGAGAGGATCATAGATCTCTCCCGTTTTCCAAAGACGATGCAGAAGAACTGCCAACTTCCTGGCAACTGCGACAACAGCACGTTTTTTAGCATTCTTACCTCCACGTGCAGCTATTTTCAGCCCAAATCGCCGTAAATTACTATCCTCGCCAAAAGCGCCAAGGATATACTGAGCCGATTGAACCAGTAACCTTCGTAAATATCGGTCACCTGCCTGGTTATCCGTAATTATTTATCATTTTCTCCGGACTGATCACGACGAGGTGTCATTCCAAGATAAGCGCCAACATCACGACTTTTACCGAAGCGACCTGGAGCTTCTATAGTAACAACGTACGCCAGGGCTGTTACCGGACCAACTCCTTTTATTTGCTCTAAAATCTCTGTTTCTGGGTAGTTTGCTCGGTTGATCTCTTTTATCTGCTTATCATAGGCTGAAATAGCCTTGTTTATTGCCTCTATCTGACTCAGTATTGGCAATAATGCCGACTTGAGGATATCTGGAATACCAACAACCGCTTTTTTATGAAAACTACTACTGCTGCACTCTGCCACTTTACCACCAATAGACTTCACACTTCCTCGAACATGAAGAATCAATGACGTTCTTGTCTTGACCAGAATATCCCTGGCTTTTAGCAAAGTACGCACACCTTGGTTCTCCTCACTTCGATGTTGAATAGGATAAAGCAGTTTGGTATCAAATCGTAAAACTCTTTGCCAGCATTTCTGCATCACCCATGTCATCTTTTTGATCACTATTCCAGATCATCCGTAATTTGCGAGGGTTCCCAACAAACACTTTATCAACTTGTTTCTCTAGCAAACGGCTCACCCAAGGCGAATGGGGACCGGCTTCAATCGCAACATGTGATTCCAGATATTTGCTGAAGAAACTCGATATACTTTCTGAAGTATTATCAATACGACAACTTTGAATAGTCTCTCCGTTTTCATTTAATACGTGGATGTGATGTTTTTTGTCGCCAAGATCCATTCCGATTGATACAGTATTCATGGGCTGATTCTCCTTTTTTTGCAGCATTACGACTGCATTTAATTTTGAGAATGGATAGTACCATAGCTCGTGGGGAATCAGCCTTCTCATTTTACCTTACCTGTTGAGAACAGAATCTAAAGAAGAAGGTTATTTATTAATAAAATAGGCATGTTACCTGTTCTGAGCAAAATGTTCATGAGAAATTCGGGTTAGGCCCCTTCCCTACTCTGCATGCCTGATACCATCGGGGTCAAGAACAATCAGCTGTTTTTTATAGAGAGCACCGATTGCCTTTTTAAAAACCTTTTTACTCACCCCAAACAGAGCGTAGATTTCCTCCGGTGGACTTTTATCTGTAACAGTAATGTTACCGCCCTTCTTTTTTATGGTGTGCAGAATAGTCTGAGAAATATCATCAACCTGCTGATAACCAGATTGCTGTAGACGTAAGTCGATTTTCAGGTCTTCACGGATTTTCTTTATATAGCCCTTCAGCTGCTGACCGATACTAAGATCCTGAAATACCTCATTTTGATAGATTATGCCAGCATGAGAGCTGTTCACAAGTGCACTGTATCCCATGGTTGTTTTCTCATAAATCAGGAGATCGACCTCTTCACCCTCTTTATAATTCGGAGCCTTGGGACTAAGAAATTTAGCCAGCTTTGATGAACCGGTGATACGATTGCTCCTCTCACTTAAAAAAACAAAAACAACATAGGATTTACCTTCCTTCATGTTGGTCTGCTGTTCACCCTTCGGTACAAACAGGTCGTTTTTCATTCCCCAGTCCAGGTAAGCACCCACAGATGTAACTGCTACCACCCGTAAAAAGGTAAACTGACCGACCGTTGCAAAGGGTCTCTGAGTGGTTGCTTGGAGATGAATATCCTTGTCTGTATAGATAAAAACCTCAAGCTCATCACCTAGCTGACACTTTCCAGGAACATACCTGTTCCTAAGGAGAATATCCCCGGCCTCTCCACCATCAAGATGGACACCGTAGGGGAGGATTTCTTTAACTGTAAGAGTGTTGATCTTACCTATCTGTAGCATATTCTTCCCTGTTAACCCGTATTGAAAAATTAAAAACAACTGTTCATCGTAGACGACAAATCGCCCTTATCTCTTTGCTGCATTATCAAGTAGTGTGCCATATTGGTTTTTTAAAACCTTTGATGTATACGAATGTTATTTGCGAAAGTAAAAATAAGCGAAGATGATGTCTGCTCAATTTTTCCATTTAGAATACAGATTCGTAACCCACAGTAAAGGGATTGGATTGTTCACTGCGGATGCTGCAAAAATGTGCATTGTTTTTATCAAAAGGGGAAACAGGATTTTTACAACGTTCAAAGCCAAACTTCTGATAAAACCGTAGATCCCCTAAAACAAAAAGTGTGCTTTCTTTGATGACATCCTGCCGCAAGGCAAAGCGAAGCAACTCGCTTCCAATCCCCTGGCCCTGGAATTCCGGCTTTACGCCCAGAGGTGCCAGGTGCAAGCCACAGACTTCAGACCCGTTATAAGCATTTGAAAAGGCAATATAGGCAACGACCTTATTGATGTGAATACAGAGCCACTCATGTATCGATGTCCCGTACCTGTGAAATTTTTCGACCAGCTCAACTTCATAGCTGCTACCGGGAAACGCCTGGCGCAACAGGGCACTGACTCTGGCATGGTTCTCAGTAGTAACTTTACGAATTTTCATTCGGCAATAAGATCCTTTCTGGCTATAAGAAGAGGTTATTAAAAGCCTGAAAGGCCCAATTTAGCTCTCTTTCTTTCAATAAAATAACGATTGTCTGGTCCAACCCCGGTTTAGGCTGATGAAAGCATACAGCTAGACATAATGTTTGATATGTTGAATTGCTTTGTGGACTGTTTATTAATTGAATGATCTGCTCAGGAGCAGAAAGAGAAAGCAGGAAGGTTCATATTAGCTTGGCTTAATCCATTTAGCCATAGTCGCAAATACCTCATTAGGATTGATCGGCTTGGCTATATGATCATTCATACCCACCTCAAGTACATTTTCCCGATCTCCCTTCATTGCATTAGCTGTTAAGGCGATGATAGGCAGATCTTGGTATTTTTTCTGTTCTCTAATCTTCCGGGTGGCAACATAGCCATCCATGACCGGCATTTGACAATCCATTAAGATCCCATCAAAACTCTGCTGAGACAATACCTTGAGCGCTTCTTCTCCGTTGTTGGCTACCTCAACCAAAATATCATTCATTGTCAGCAATTCCAAGACGATCTCCTGGTTAATTTCATTATCCTCAACCAGTAGAATTTTTGCTCCCTTTAGAGACTCTACCGCCTTATCCGCAACACTGCGTTCCTCACTCTTTTCAATCCCGTTTCCGGTTACAGCAGATACTTTTTGTTTCTTGACATTGATGGTGAAATGGAAGGTGCTTCCCTCATTGACTTTGCTCTCCACCCATATATTCCCCTGCATCATCTGTATCAGCTTACTACAGATGGCTAGGCCGAGACCTGTACCACCAAATTGCCGTGTCGTTGAACTGTCTGCCTGGCTAAATGGAATAAATAGTTCCTTTTGCTGCTCTGGAGAAAGCCCAATCCCTGTATCTACAACAGAGAAATGTAGCAGCGAAGTGTTTTCTGTTTCTTTTTCTAGGGACACTGAGAACTTAATGGAGCCACCGTTTGGGGTGAATTTGACAGCGTTGTTTACGATATTGATGAGTATCTGGCTGACTCGAAGTGGATCACCAATCAACAACTTTGGAACATCAGCGTCGATTCTAACTGAGAACCTCAAATCCTTTTCCCGAACCTTAAGCTTGACCAAATTCACCATGTTGCTGACCACCTCTTTCAGGTGAAAAGTAGTTTCCTCCAGCTCGAGTTTTCCTTCCTCTATTTTTGAAAAATCGAGGATATCATTAAGTATACCGAGGAGGTTTTCAGCAGATAAATGTGCTTTGTGAATATAGTTCTTCTGCTTCTTATCGAGTCCTGACTGCAGAGCCAGGTGGGTCATGCCGATAATAGCATTCATAGGTGTGCGGATCTCATGGCTCATGTTGGCGAGGAAGTGGCTTTTTGCTCTATTGGCCTGCTCTGCTTGATGTTTTGCGGTTTCAAGTTCAGCTGTGCGCTCCTTAACTTTTTTTTCGAGCTTTTCAGTAAACAACTTTTGCTCGGAAATATCAGTATCAGTACCTCGATAACCAAGCAGTTCTCCGTCATCTCCTATGATTGGTACTCCGCTGGTTTCGATAGAAACAATATGGCCTTTCTTATGATAATAATCATTCTCAAGTTTTCTGAATGGTCTTCTTTCTTTAGCGAACCGGGTAAATATTGCCCTGACTCTTTCCACTTCTTCCGGGGGCATGAGGTCAAAAGGTGTTTTGCCTAGAATTTCTTTTTCTTCATAGCCTAGTATTGTTTTTATCCCTGAGCTTACATAGGTATATCGTCTTTGTGAGTCAACTTCCCAGATCCAATCATTACTGCTATTGCTTATGTCACGAAATCGCTTTTCGCTTCTTGATAGTTTTTGCTGCTCTTTGTTGAGAAGATTTCTGTAGTTTTCAAAGGCAAAATTAAAAACAATCCCGGTCAATGAAGAGCCGGTGATGACAAGGAAAATATGTCTTATTTCATCATGATTAAAAATGCTCTGGTATACCGTTGTTATATCAAGGATCAGAAGGCAGGTTGTAAGAAGAAAATATCCCAGTATAAATCGTAATCCGATTTTCAGAGGAGGTGCAATTGTTGTCACTGAACAGAAGAAACCAATCCAGTAGATAGAATTTTTTTTAAACCCACCTGTTGTCAATATTATAAAATAAAACCCCAACAATATTGTCAGCAAGATGACTATTGCGGTTTGAGTATTAATTATATTTTTTTTATAAATAAACAGATTGATTGCTGTAATGATCACTCCGGCGAATGCAAGCCATCCACCAAGAATGATACCGCTGTATAAACCAAGAAAGGCCTCAATGCCTGCGCAACAAACTGTCAGGTAAGAAAATACGATTATAAATAGCTTTAAATGTTTATCATACAGCGAGAGTTCATCAGTTCGCAGCGAGTCGAGGAGTGAATAAAAAAGCTTTTTACTTTTGTTTTGTCTTGTATTCAACTTGGGATTTTCGTTTTACTGTACGTTGGGGTTTGGGTTTAGTAATATTTAATCGACTACTTAATGATAAGCTGAAAGGGGAAGTTTAGTCAAAGTTATTTGATCTTTCTGCAGATCAGGATGTCCAGCCCTTATTAATCCCACTCCATACTTTCCAAGTTTTGAACAAATTGCTGCATCTGGTAATTCTTCACCGTAACAAACATAATATTTCTCTTTAGTTTTGATTAAAAATAATGGATCAGCAACAATTACTCCATTTTTCGTCATAAGTGGTTCCTGAATAACTTGGTATTTTTTCCACAAATTAATTAACCATTGTTTGTGTTGCTGTCCTAGAGAATCAAGAATTTCGATAAAATCATCTTGGAATGTATTTTCAAATTCTACTTCTGATCTTTCTGTCAGGTACTTTAGACTTTCTTTTATGACCTCATAAATCTTTTCAGCATCGTTGTTTTTCATCTTTTGAGAAAAGAGGGTAAGAATCGAACGTGCACGGGTCATCGCTACATATAAAGCGTTAGCAAGAACACCTACTTCGTTTGCTTTATATTGGTCAACAGCCGGAATGATAACAATCTCCGAATCAAAACCCTTGAAAGAGTGCGATGTCGTAGCCAGAAGTGTGTTGTTGCTCCTTTGATATGGAATACTTGTTTGCACCGAAACTTCAACACCAAGGCCCTCAAGTTGTGGAACAACCTCTCTTTTTAGCCAATACGGAATGTTTTTTCCATTATAAATCAAACAGATATCACCCGGTTGTACACCTTGGTTTTCGATTAACTTGCGGCAATATTTTCCAACAGCCTTAAATTCCTCTTCCAGGTCATTGTATTGGTGAAACTCCGGCTTTGGACCATCTATCTGGTTGAAACGTACATTCCACCATTCTGTATTTTTCTGCTTTGAACGTTCTACTAGCCCTCTATCCACCAGTTCTTTGTGATCGGGGTTTGTGTCTGGTGGTTGAAATCGATACAGTACATTTAGAGCAAACTCAGTGATTGGCCTTGTACTACGAAAACTCTCCTTCATAACGGTTGATCGACCACGCATATCCAGGTCAAACTCAGACCATTTTGGTGTACTTCGTCCATAAATATTTTGAGCGTTATCGTAGAAAATATTTATGGATCGGCTGTTATCGTCCGATGTCTCTGTTTGACGTACAATTGCAGACAACAATCTCAAAGTATTAGGTCCCATATCTTGCGCTTCATCAATGAAAAGAGCATCACAAAGAGGTTTTATCTCATCTTTAGATTTGACTTCCAGATATGCCTTAGATGCAGAATCATAGTCAAAGCCAAAATCATTTAATGATAATCCGGCATCAGGAAGCATTACTTCCAGAAGCTCTTTAATATGACGAAGTGAAACACAATCCCATGGAAATGATCGCCCATTGGTCTGCTCTTCCCAAACATTTACAATAGAGTCGCCTATCAACGATTGAAGTGATCGATTTGCAAATACAGCCCATATCCGAATATTGCTTTTGTCCTCAAAACGCTCAAGGGTTCGTATCAACCAATTAGCAAGGACTATGGTCTTTCCACTTCCAGCTACACCGCGAACCAAACGAGGCTTGCCATCAAGTTTCAAACCACATAAACGTTCTTGCTCTTGGGAAAGAACAGGGCGGAGTTCTTTACGTTTTGCAATTTGATTTCCAAGTGTATAGGATGCCTTTTCCTCACTAGTAATGGGCAAGTTAAATTGAGTCGTATGGGGAACATCTTTCCAAACAAATTTCCCGCCACTTCTTTTAAAAACTCTGGCAGATAAATTCTTGAGTAATGGCCGTAAATACGGTTCATCCATTTCTGCCCGACTTGAAAGAACAATGATTGCTTCCCTTGCTCTACTAAGAGCAACATTAATCAGTCTTTTCCATTCATTGTATGGCCATGCATAGCTACCAGCATTTACCGTATCAAAAATCACAATATCTGCTTCTGACCCTTGTTGACTATGTACTGTAGAGGCCATCCATGTATCTAAGTTTGCTGAAGCCAAATATGAATGAATGGCCTTTGCTTGAGCTTTAAAAGGTGAAATAAAAAGACCATTAGCAGCTCGAAAACCTGGCTCAGCAAACAATTTGTCAAGTATCTTCTTTGTTCCCTTCCTTATCCAACTCCGATTTCCAGGCCCACGCTCGGCTCGAATGGAAGGAAACTCAATCCCATCTTCATCTAACACATACCAGATTGCACGGGGTTGGCCTTCAAGGATTTGAGGAAGTTTATACTGACGTTCTAAAACAGGTTTTGCGGTTATCAATGCTCCATCATATTGAAACGCTGAAACCACGTTACATACACCAGAATGCATTCGATACTGCTCCTTCAGGTTATGAACACCGGCAATCTCTTGACCTATACTATCCAAATGGTTCAAACCACTACAAGCAAGCCAGTTCCCCTGGGATGGTTCCAGGATTCGACTTATCCGGCTAATCGGTGCTAGTTGTTTCGGATCACCAACTAAGACCACACGCCGACTCGCCAGCAATGAAAGAGCACTGACTACAACTCGAGACATTAAACCCGCTTCATCGATAAAGATCGTAGTAAATGGTGCAAATTCTTGCTCAAGATCGTTCTTTACTTCATCATTTCCCAGAAAGGTTGTTGCTTTAAATGAGGTACTCACCACTACCCGAACCGATTGGTCAAGAAAGTTTCTCAAGGTCGAATCCAACATCTTTTCACGGACCTCTTTGATTTCTTTCCGTAACAAAGCTCTCTGTTCAACATTTTGAGTTCGTGACAATTCAATGGATAGTTTTTCAATCTCAGCAAGATATTCTATTTCCGTTCCCTGCAGCATTTCTGTTAAAGATTCCTGCTGAAATTTTCTCAGCATCGATCCTTTACCGATACGCAGTAACACGCCATCCGACAACAACTGAACGTTTATTTTTTTGACTGCTCGCCCAATGGCAATTGCTGCAGCATCGGTAGCCCGGTTTGTGGTCGAAACAACCAGGATTCGCTCTGTAGGATCAGACAGTACTTTCGCAATTTGCAATCCTGTTGTGTATGTTTTGCCGGTTCCTGGCGGCCCCCACAAAACACCCCAAGATTTTCGCCAGATAGTCTTTAGTTTTTCTTGCCCAATATCGACAAAACCTGAGACCTCTGGATGTATCTGACCTTTGGCTGCAGCAAGACGTTTGGGTATTGACACACGTACATCAATAAAAGATGGATCATTGTAAACGCTATTTAAGAAGGCAAGGAACTCATACGGCCTCACATAGAACGAACCCCGCCGGGGTGGGTGTTCAAGATTTGTAATAAGGACAAATATTTTACCAGTCGCCTCATCCACCTCAATGACTTCTCCTGACCATAAAATTGAATCTTCAATGTCGGGAGAAATTAGTTTTTCATCCTGTATAAGTGATTGTGTTCTTGAGAATTCTTTCAATAGCAATGGCCTGAAAGCGACAGCGCCTTCCCATGTCCAATCAAAATCTACTACATGCCCAATCTGTAATTCGTATAGTGATCCCGAATCACTCTTGGAGACCAAGTTGACATCACGGCATCGCAAACGTTTCCATTTGGTTGAATCGCGATATTCTCTTGAAATGGCTTTTCGAGCATCTTCCAACAGATTCTCATCTGCTTTAGGAAGATTTAAACTCACTGGAAAGCTTGCCTGAGTAAATTCAAAAAAACGATCATCAACCATTTAGGTATTCGCCCAAATATGTATGTTAATATTATCCGTCTCGTAAACCGCTTGACAGGACATCAAACAAATAGCTTATTTGATTTCATCTAGATTTAACTCGATTTACAAAATCGCTAAAAACTTGCTGGAACAAGACAGCCTCCTCAGCTAGCCAGTAAATCAAAGATCACCCTGGCAAAGCGAGCCGCTTTTTGCGGATCTGATAACAGTTGCATCATCTGATCCTGGTGTGCCTCGTTGCTGTCAAGGACTGCGTCATCAACTGCTTTGGGAAAATCGCCCAACATTGCCTGTTCAGGCGTGTTATTGGCAATCTGAGTCATGACCTTTTTATTTTCCCGTATTTTATCTCTGATGGTATAGGCATAGTTCACCAGATCCTTCTCGGTGAGGTTATCGGTGATAAACAGCTCATTGAGACGCTGAATGATTCTGGAAAGCAACTCTTCTTTCCTGTCTTTTGCCCTGGCCGACCCAAGACCATCACCAGGATTTAACCTATATTCACCCTCTTTTTCTCCAAGCTGCAGATCCTGTTGGCGAAGCCTTGACAACCTGTAATGGCTTAACACCACATTATTCAAGTCGATCTCATCTTCGTCAATCAACGACTCACGCAACATCGGCCGCAGGTTACGGCCGTACAAGCTCAATTTCTCAAGATTCTTATCATTATAGTCGACAATCTGGGACATGAACTCATAGAACCGGACAAAAGACCCTAAGTCCTTCTTGAAAATTTCCAGTGCATCTTTTTCCTTCTTGCACTCCTTTAAGCTGTTTTCCGCATTAGCAATCAGAACCGCATCACCTGTCTTCTTAGTCCGGTCAAACATTTCCTTAGCCAAGGTGTATGCCTCAACAGCGGATTTATACCGTATTTTCCAGCGCTCTACCGCAGGCTTGCAGATATTGGCAAGGGCTGCATTGGATTTGCTCTTTTGAAAAAAGGCCCGGCAAAACTGCTCCACCTCCTGCCATAAAAAAATAGTTGCCGCCCGCAGTTTATCAAAGAGATCAAAGATCAGATCCGGGTTAGATACATCGGCCAGCTCGGCTGTCTGATAGTAAGGTAAAAAAGCATTCAGGACATCCTCAGGCTCATTGAAAAAATCCAGTATAAAAGTACCGCTTTCAGCCTTTCCGGGATAGGTGCGATTCAGGCGCGACAGGGTCTGCACACACTCAACCCCGCCGAGCTTTTTATCCACATACATGGCGCATAATTTAGGCTGGTCAAAACCGGTTTGGAATTTATCGGCAACCAGCATCACCTGGTACTCCGGTGTATCAAAGGCCTTGCGCATATCCCGCCCTTTGAGCCCTGGGTTCATATTCGTTTCGGTAAACTTCTCGCCAGGCAGAGCGCTACCACTAGGATCATTATCGCTAAAGGTAACTTCGCCGGAAAAAGCTACCATGGCATGAATTTTATCATAGCCCTTTTCAGCAATATATTGATCAAAACCCAGCTTATAACGGACAACTTCCTTTCGGGAGCCTGTGACCACCATGGCCTTGGCCTGGCCGCCCAAAAGGCCCATGACCCTGGTCTTGAAATGCTCAACGATCACCTGCACCTTTTGGGCAATATTATAGTCATGCAACCGCACCCATTGGCCCAGCTTCACCCTGGCCTTTTTGCTCTCCACCTCCTGATCAGTTGCCTGAATAGCCAAAGCCAGGTTATAGGCGACCTTATAGTTGGTGTAATTTTTTAGCACATCGAGGATAAACCCTTCCTCAATGGCCTGTCGCATGGAGTAGACATGGTAGGCTTCCGGCCTGTTTTGCCTGGAGGGCTGTTCTGTTGGATCGGGCAAACGGCCAAAGAGCTCAAGGGTCTTGGTTTTGGGTGTTGCCGTAAAGGCAAAATAACTCAAGTTTGGTGAAGCCCGACGGGAAGCAACGGCAGCGTCGAGAATATCATCGGCTGAAAGCGTTTGCTCCTCATCCCCTTTGGGCTCCATCATCAGTACTTCCTTGAGTTGCCTGGCAGTGGAGCCGGTTTGCGATGAATGGGCCTCATCGGCTATCACCGCATAGTGGCGTTCTTTGAGGCAAACGTCATTCTCAATAGCCTGCAGGACAAAGGGGAAGGTCTGAATGGTGACGATAATAATCGGCTGTGAGCTGGTAAGAGCAGCAGCCAGTTTTTCCGACTTTGAACCATCGCCAACCTCTCTGTTGATTCTGCCCACCACCCCGTCCACATGCTCAAACTGATAGATGGTATCCTGCAGTTGGGCATCGAGAACTGTTCTGTCGGTGATCACAATGACCGAATCAAACTGTTTATTCCCCGCCTGATCATAGAGAGACGACAACTGATGGGCCGTCCAGGCGATAGAGTTTGATTTGCCGGACCCGGCACTGTGCTGAACCAGGTACTTATGGCCCGGTCCTTCATTACGGGCTCCCCCAACGAGTTTATTCACCACATCCCACTGATGATAGCGGGGGAAGATCATGGTCTCTTTTTTGGTTTTGCGCCCCTGCCAGTCTTCTTTTTCCTCAATCTGTAAATGGATGTAACGACCAAGGATGGTCAGCAGATTATCCGGCAGCAACACCTCGTTCCACAGATAATCGGTAGCATACCGGTCCAGCTCGCTGGGGACATCATTACCGGCTCCGCCCTCCCGAGTTCCTTTATTAAACTGCAGAAAATAAGTATCCGCACCGTCAAGACGAGTGGTCATAAACACTTCATACTGGCTGACGGCAAAGTGGACCAGGGCGCCCCGTTTAAAGGTGAGGAGCGGTTCCGGTTTCTTGGTGGCCGGATCGATGGGCAAACGGGTTTTTCTGTACTGGCGAACGGCATTACGCACCGCCTGCTTGAATTCCGATTTCAACTCTATGGTGGCCACCGGCAGGCCGTTGACAAACAGAACCAGGTCAATACGCCATGGTTTGGCCTTGACACCGGTGAGTGCCAGCTGTTCGTCACCGGCCCAGGGACTATAGGTCAGCTCCGGTACTACCCGCAGACGATTTTTCCGATATCTTGCCAGAGTATCAGGATTAAGCTCATGTTCGGGTCTAAACTGGCAGAGACTGAAGCGGGCACCGCGATCACGCAGTTCATGACGTAATACGCCAAGGGTGCCGAAGGTGCGCATCTCTTTATCAGCGGCATTGGGATCGGCCTTATTCAGTTGAGAGGCGACACGTTCCAAGAATTTCTCATTGGGATTGTTGGGGTAGAGTTTGCAATATTTTTGCCATTGGTTTTCCTGGGTCTCTTGGACAAAACCGAGCAGATCCTCTTCATAAAGGGCCAGTTTTCGATTGTAATTTTCCGGTTTGCCCAGCAGCCAGCCGCCCGCGATAAGCTGGTTAATCAGATCGTTTTGAAAGGTGAACTCGTTTGCCTTGTCGCCTCCGAAGACACTCATTGGCTTTTCTCGCTGGTTTGGTTTTTGGATGGAGGTTGCCAATTGCGCACGTCTATTTTACCGGTGACGGCTGCCGAGATAAGGGCTGTTCGGCGTTCTTGAAGAAGTTTGATTTGTCTGCCAGCAACTAAAATCAAATTGTCATACTTTGAATTTGTCACTCCAATGAAGTTTAAAATTTTATTTATTTCATTCGAGGATGGAACTGGAACGTTTATATTTTTAAACTCATCCCAATATAAACGCAGTCTAAAATCTGTTATTCCTCTTGAATATCTTTTGAGTTCAGTTACAGCATTTGGTGTTCGCAGAGTCAATTCAAAATAAAACGAGTTTCTAGATGTTATAGGTTTGCAGACAACATATGCTGGACTGACAAGGCCAGATAATTTGGAAGCACCAAATCCCCCTTGCCACGCACGCATCATATTATATGCTAGGTAATTTTCATGAACAACTTTATAAAGTGACTTGTCCTCACTTCTCGAAATTTTTCTTTCTAATTCTTCCTCATTTAATTCTTTATCAGATATTCCATAATGAATAGATACGCTTAAAACTGGATACTCCAATTCAATATTATCTGATGCCCTTGCACTGCTCTCAGTGAATAATGAGTTAATTCGCTTAACCTCCCAATGCTCAGGAACCTCCCCCAACCACTCAACACCTGAATCTTTCATGGGAGCATCAGGGTTGAGGCCTTTGGTAACGGCATGGCTGATCACTGCCTGGCGTTTTTCTTTGAGCAGTTTGATGAGCTGTTGTTGTTTTTCGATCAGGGTATCGATTTTGGCGGTTTCATGGTCGAGGAAGTTCACTATCTTGCTTAATTCGCTATTCTCAGGAATTCCAACTTTTATACTACCAACAGTGTCAGTGTTGAGATTAAGTTGAGTCCCAAATTTACCTAGCCCTTTATATGCCTGCCCACCTTCAAACACATAGAACAAATACTTGTTTGGGATTTTCAACCCTGGAAAATATACAAAACCATCGTGGATACAAGCTTTCATGCCTGTTAGACAAGGTTTTCCTACCGATCCAGCAATACTCAAAAAAAGAGATTCAGGCTCAAGTTTAACACTTAAAGAACTACCTAAATCAGACAATCTTTGAAGTGTCTTTTTTAAATACACATCAGATTCAGTTACATCTGCAATTCTTGTCCAGGCATATTCACCATCATCATCAAAATATTTAACATCGTCAATTGGACGTGGAGATGCTCCTCGCTTTACAGCACTTAAATACTTTATTTGCATAACATCCCAGTGCCTAGGCACCTCCCCCAACCACTCAACCCCAGAAACCTTATACTCCGAATACGCCTGATACTTCCCCGCCATCATGAATGCACCTCACGCAACAGCTGCATAATCTCAGCACTCACCTTATCTAGATCAGCATCAATCTCCTCAAGGTCCCTGGGTGGTTGATACGCATAAAAATGGCGGTTAAAGGGAATCTCATAGCCGACTATACCGATTTCCCCGTCCTTTTTATCCCTCTTTTTGGCGTCAACCCAGGCCTCCTCCACATGGGGCAGGACTTCACCCGCAAAATAGGTTTCATTGACCTCATTCACCGGTCTTGTCGGATCAAGGGCAACATTTTCATAATCGCGCAGTTCACTGTCGGGCTTATACTCAACTACCTTACCGTCCGTCTCAAACAGGCCGTAGACAGGATCGGCTTTTGATTTATGCACTTTTTTAATGACTTTTTCCGCATTCGGGTTCTTCCAGCTCACAGCCATTGTAATCTGTTTCTTCTCTTTGGCATCCAGTTGTATACCGGTCGCTTTTACAACAGCCTGATAGGTGTTCATATCATCATGCTGTTTACTGCCGATGGCCCGCTGCAGTTGCCTGGCTTTGAGCAGGATCTGTTTTTGATGCAGCCATGTTTTTCGATCCAGCAGCTCTTTGATTTTCTTTTCCTTCAGCCCTTTGAAGTGGCTTTTGATGTGGCTGCGGATATCCGCTTCGTGTTCCCGTATATGACCATAATTCTCACAACCCTCCGTGTCCGTCCAGTTGTGACCAAATTCATCAAAGACCCATTTCATAGGCCCGTTTAATGGTTTGGGTGCAAAGCGTAACTCCGCAATCCGCTCGTCACTGAACTGATATGACTCGCGCAAAGGGCGTTCGATGGTAATACGCCGATAGCCAAACTCATGGGAGTTGAAAATTTTACAACCAAAGGTCTTAGGGCCATTGGTTTTGTTGTTGGTCGATTGACGGCCCCGATTGCCCTTTTGCTCCTTCGGTTTATCCAGCTCATACGCTTCGATCTCTTCAAAATCACCGAAACAGCGGGTAACAAGACCAATGTCATCATCATCCATCACATTTCGTTTGGAGCCCAACGATTTTCGCATTTTGGAATAGAGATTCACCCCGTTAATGAGCTGCACCTTGCCTTTGCGTTCATCCGACTTTTTATTGGACAGAATCCAGACATAGGTGGCAATACCGGTGTTGTAGAACATGTCGGTGGGCAGGGCGACGATGGTTTCCAACAGATCCGCCTCTAAAATATAACGGCGGATCTCCGATTCGCCCGATCCGGCTCCACCGGTGAATAAGGGTGAACCGTTTAAAATAATGCCGATTCTACCGCCCCCCTGGGATCCATCGCGCAGTTTACTGATCAGGTGCAGCAGAAATAACAATGAACCGTCCGAAACCCTGGGAAGGCCCGGACCAAAGCGACCGTCATAGCCCTTGAGGGTGTGTTCGTCCTTGACCGCCTGTTCAATTTTCTTCCAATCAACACCAAAAGGAGGATTGGAGACCATGTAATCAAATTTATCCGCATAGAGCTGATCGGTTGACAGGGTGTTGCCCAGCTTGATGTTGGTCACATCCTGACCCTTGATCAGCATATCCGCTTTACAGATAGCGTAACTCTCCGGGTTCAGTTCCTGGCCAAAGGCCCGCATCACCGCCTGCGGATTCAACTCATGCACATACTCCATGCCCGATGAAAGAAAACCGCCGGTCCCGGCCGTAGGATCATAAATGGTGCGGATGATCCCCTCTCTGGTCAAGGCATCGTCATCTTCCATGAACACAAGTGAGGTGGTAAGGCGAACAATATCACGCGGGGTAAAGTGTTCCCCGGCCGTCTCGTTTGAACTTTCTGCAAAACGCCGGATCAGCTCTTCAAACACCAGACCCATCTCATGGTTTGAAATTGCCCTGGGGCTGAGATCCGTCTTCCTGACCTGCTGCACCACCTTGTAGAGCAGGTTGGCATCATTCAACTGGCCGATAAACTCGGTAAAATTAAAGTACTCAAAGATTTCACGACCATCTTTAGAGAAACCCTGGATATACGATTCCAGGTTATCTTTGATATCCGATTCACCCAGTCTGGAAAGATCCATCTTGGAAATATTAAAAAATGACAACTCACGACCATTTTTTCTCGTCGCCCGAAGCAAAAGCTTTTCTTCAGCCTCCTCCGCCAGCTTTAATTTCCGTACTCGTTCATATTCTCTTAAAACAGCATCTTTTGTCTCTGCCAGAACGCACTCAAGGCGACGCAGCAGAGTAAAGGGCAAAATCACCCGTCCATACTGACTCTGCTTGAAGTCACCTCGTAAGAGATCGGCCAAAGACCAGATATAGGCCGCCAGATTATTTGTTGATTGTACCATTTACACGTATCGATATTGAAATTTCATCTTGAAGACATTGCAATGTATTGCCTTTCTAAATTGCCCAATTAAACATCAAATAAAGACTCTATCTCCAGACCTTCAACCAGTTTCTAAATTCTTCAATACGAAGCTGATAGCGGGCAATATTGCCTTCATGGAGACTGCTTAGTTCTGTTTCGACTATTTCGACAAACCTGTCATGAATTTCCGGGGGTACCTTTACTGCAGCCTGCTGGGTAATCAAACCAACTGCTGTCCGTTTATCAACACAGTCACGCACCACTTTTGCAACCAGTTCTTTGATTTGCTCCCGATATTTTAAACGGATAGGGTCCGGCTCTCCCATCGATTGCCTGACTGCGGAATAACGGGCACATGAACGATTATAAGCCCAGACAAATACATCTCTCAGCAGTTCAATTCGATTCAGCTCATAAACTGCCAGATTCCCATCTATATAGGCCTGCTCCGGTACATCGACAAAAGAAAGCGGACAAAGATTATGACGAATGAGCGGGATATTCGACGCAAGTCTTGAAACACGTTTGTTCACATCCTCAAATGGTTGTAAATAAGGAATATGAACCATAACAAAAAAAGCCTGCTCAAAAGGATCTTCAATCTGGGATGCTGTTGCTAGAATCTGATGAAAACATTCTTCTATTAACTGAGGCACTTCCAATGGATGATAAACACTTCCTCTCACGCCGACAGGAATGGATCGCAAACGGCCACAGGCCTGTGGGTCCGCCAGAAGGTTATCCGACAGCAAACCATGCAGGTTCAAAATGGTATAGTTGTTTAACCCTGTTTCATCTGCTTGATTGACAAGAAGTTCAATAGCAGCCTTATGATTCAAAATCATTTGCGCTTCCCGGGCATCTTTCCCTTCGACAACCTCACCTAGTTCAAGCAACAGTTCGGTTTCAAGCAATGAGTACGTGTTTCCCTCCAGCCTACTGGAGTTCCAGGAAAGATCTATCAACAGCCGTTGAAAAACCTTTAACGCATAGGTACCTGCAGGATTTTGTTGTTCTGCTGTGACCTTGGTCTCATGGAGTTCCTGCCTGATTTCCGGTGTGAGGTAATGGGTTTTGTTCGGCCTGTACAGGTCCAGGAACTCTCTATTGTAGCTAACAGGTGTCCGGTTCTGTATTGGCTGACTAACAGCCTTCTTACAATCCTCCCCTTCTGAGGATATTGGGATATAGACGTGACCTTGGGCTGCTATTTTGGGGACAGGTACTTGTAAATTCCCTACTCCAGAAACACCAGGAAGGCGATACCGACTCGCTCGTCCTTTTCCATCAACAACCAGCCGTTTCTTTTTAACAAGCAGTGCCAGCCGACGCTGCAGCGTACGGCGAGACATCTGAAAAGGCAACTTTTGATAGAGGTCTTCAATGCCGCAACCCGTTGGAGTAGTGGCAGCAAGTTGCTCTATAGCAGATAGTTCATTTTCAGAGATGTTTTTTGGCATGATTCGTTATTATGTCACGATCTGCCTAATCGCGCCACAAAAACATTTTTTATGGCGCAATTCGAGTGGTAGCTTTTCAGCAAGGCTCACCCTAAGCCAGCCTCACATAATGTTAAATTGACAGTATTTTTGATGCCAGGCAAAACGGATTGAAGTGTGCTTTATTTTCCTTTTCTATTCGTATCGGTCTGCTACTGAAGTACGACCCGGTAGTGAGGTTGCAAAATTGATCATTTCTTTGGCCTTATCCATTTTGCCATTGTTACATACATCTTGTTAGAATCGAGTGGTTTGGCTATATGATCATTCATGCCAACGGCCAGAACCTTTTCCTGGTCACTGACCATGGCATTGGCAGTCATGGCAATAACAGGCAGTTCTTTAAATCTCTCCTGTTCCCGAATTTTTTTGGTAGCCTCAAAACCGTCCATAACCGGCATCTGGCAATCCATCAGTACACCATCAAACTCCTGTTCGGCTAAAAGATCGAGAGCCTCCTGTCCATTGGCTGCAGTTGTAACCTTGATCCCTTTAGTGACCAGAAGTTCTATAACAATTTCCTGGTTGATTTCATTATCTTCAACTAGCAAGACACTGCTGCCAGACAATTTTTCCATGGCGTGGCGAACGGCTTCTTCGTCCGTATCTACAGAGGCATCAGTATGGCTCATTGCATCCGGTTTTTCCAAACGAACAGTAAAATGGAATGTGCTGCCAACATCAATTTCACTCTCCACACATATTTCTCCACCCATAAGTTGGATGATTTTTTTTGAAATAACCAGCCCCAGGCCGGTGCCTCCATACTGACGGGTCGTTGAACCATCTGCCTGGCTGAATGGTTTGAACAATTTGTCCTGTTGATCCGGGGACATACCGATACCGGCATCCTCCACCGAACAATGTAGAAAGACCTCCTGCTCACTTTCCTTGAGTAGAGATATTTGCAATAAGACCTTATCTCCCACGTTGCTAAATTTAACAGCGTTACTGGTTATATTTATAAGGACCTGGCCAAAACGTAACGGGTCACCATTTAATGTTTTTGAGACTTCAGGTCCAAGTTTAATGCCCAATTTCACATTCCTTTCCTTTGCTTTTGCGCCAATAATATTAACCAGGTTGTCAAGGACATCCTTGATGCGAAATTGAACCGATTCCATCTGTAATTTTCCAGCTTCAATCTTAGAAAAATCGAGAATATCGTTGATAATTCCAAGCAAATACTCCGCTGAAGAGTGTGATTTTTCGATGTAATTTCTTTGCTTTTTGCTCAGGTCGGTTTGAAGAGCCAGGTAGGTCATGCCAATCACAGCATTCATGGGAGTCCGAATC
Organism: uncultured Desulfocapsaceae bacterium; assembly: GCA_964565605.1. Taxonomy (GTDB): domain Bacteria; phylum Desulfobacterota; class Desulfobulbia; order Desulfobulbales; family Desulfocapsaceae; genus CAZLGM01. The sequence goes on from CAZMFP010000008.1 coordinate 51,422, forward strand.
TCATGACTCATATTGGAGAGGAACTCATCCTTTGCCTTGGCAGTAGCCTGCAGGTTTTCATTTGCCCGTTTCAATTTATTACTTAAATTAACGGCTTTTTCTTCTGCTTCAGTCTTTTCTCCAATTATCCGATTTAACATTCCTAAATGTATCTTTGTTTCGTTCTGAAAAAGATACATCGCCTGAAAGATAACCACAATGACACTGCAAATAATCCCGGACCGGAACAGATCAAGAATAGCCGGAGAGAGCATGATCGGCTCCACAAAGCCCTTACCGATTTCCATAGATGCCCCAAAAACCAGGACTATTGGTAAAACAGTTAAAAACCGTCTGTGAAACGTCTGTTCCTTTTGAAAAAATATCAAGGGCAGAAATGACGAACTGATAAAGGGCAGGAACATCCCCGACCGATACCCTAAGATCAATGTGAGCCAGTAAATCTCAATAAAGCTTGCCAACAAGTACCAATAGCAGGCAAAAACGTATTTATTCGTCCGAGCAATAAACGGGGTGCTGAAATAGATACCGGCAGAAACCAAAAGGATAATTGACGTTTCAGGCCGGGGAGAAAAATAAAAGAATGGAAGAAAAACAAACTGAATCACCCCTAATAATATAGTGAGCTGGTTCAGCATGGAAACTCTTCGCTTGGTAATTTCTTTAACGACAACCTGCTGTTCTTGCTTTTTTTCAGAATCGAATACCATACTTCAATTCCTTTCCAGATAAGCTTTTAATTGAGGGTTAGACGTTTAAACAAGCTAAGAATAATAACTTAGAGCTTTTATAGATTTTAGTTGTTCAGAGTAAATAACATTCAATTGATCATTTCTTTGGCCTTATCCATTTTGCCATTGTAACAAACATGAAATCAGGATTGATCGGTTTGGCTATATGGTCGTTCATTCCTGCATCCAGGACTTTTTGACGGTCACCTTTCATGGCATTGGCTGTTATGGCAATAACAGGCAAATCTTTGAGTTTTTCCCGGGTGCGTATTTGACGGGTCGCCTCATAACCATCCATCACCGGCATCTGGCAATCCATCAGTACTCCGTCAAATTCTTCCTTTTCCAGCCACTCCAGTGCTTCCTGGCCGTTATTGGCAGTTTTAACGATAATCTCGTTGGTGACCAGCAGCTCTATCATCAGTTCCTGGTTGAGGTCATTGTCCTCAACAAGCAGCACGTTGGCATGACGTAAACGGGCAATGGCTTTTCTGGTGTTACCCTTGCTGTCAAACTCTGATAAATCATCTTCCAGGTCCTCTTCCTGGGGTTTCTTCAAGCAAACTGTGAAGCTGAAGGTACTGCCGACATTTTGTTCACTTTCTACCCAGATCTCTCCATTCATCATTTCGACGATTTTTTTAGAGATAATCAGTCCCAGACCTGTTCCTCCATATTTACGTGTTGTTGAACTGTCCGCCTGGCTGAAGGATTGAAACAGTTTTCCCTGCTGTTCTTGAGACATACCAATCCCATTGTCCTTAACTGAGAAAAGCAAAACAGCTTGCTGATCATTCTCTTCTTTCAAATCGATTTTTAGAGATACTCTGCCACCTGTATTGCTGAATTTTATGGCGTTACCCTCCAGATTGATCAATACCTGACCCAGGCGTAAAGGATCACCATATAAAACCTTGGGAACTGACCGATCAACCTGTACAGAGAGATTAATATCCTTTTCTGCGGCCTGGACTTTGGCCAGGCTGAACATGTTGTTGATGACATCCTTTAATTGAAATTCCATTTCTTCCAACTCTAATTTGTCGGCTTCAATCTTGGAGAAATCAAGGATATCATTGAGGATACGAAGCAGGTTTTCCGCTGAGGAATATGCCTTGCAAATAAATCCTTTCTGCTTGTTATCGAGTTCGGTTTGTAAGGCCAGATGCATCATGCCGAGAATACCATTCATCGGTGTGCGGATCTCGTGGCTCATATTAGCCAAAAATTCACTCTTGGCCTTATTTGCCGAATTTGCCTCTTGGGCCATTTCCTCTGCCAATCTGCTCTTTTGTGCAAGAACTTTATTCAGGTGTTCAGCATCATTTTTTGCCTCTTCAAGTTTGGCTGCGTGGGCTGCCAGAAGCTTCTGGTTCTCCTTTATTTCACTGATATCCATAAATGACTCAACAAGTTTTCGTCCATTTATAGTATCAATGAGCTTCACTGTTTTCATTATATCGATAGTAGTGCCATCAGCGCAAACCAGTACAGTTTCACGACTTTCCACTTTTTCTTTGAGGTCAATGATGGGGCAATTCCCAAACTCTCTTGGACAGATCAGCCTGTGACACACTTTCCCAACAATATCATCAGGCTGATAACCGCTCATGGCCAACGCTGCAGGATTGACATACTCAATTGTCTGGCTGTTGTAATCAATGATGAGCATACCGAGTTGAACAGAATCGAGAATCTCACGATTTCGTTTCTCCTTTAATATCAGCTCTTTCTCATATTCCTCATGTTTACGGAAACTCTTATGGAGATTCGAAAAGCCCGCCAAAGTGCAAAACAATCCTAAAAGCCAAAGCACTCCCCCTGCTCCGACTATAAAACGTATTTTGTTTCGTTCGATTTCCAGATATTTTTCTACCGGCAGACTGATTGCCACTCCACCTCGAACATCACCTTCTTTATAGCCTTGCTGTTCATGACACTTAAGGCACTTCTTCATGACAACCAGAGACTTGATGTATCTGTAGACGTGCTTACCATCTTTGGTTGTAAAATCAGTGACTCGCTCAGACCCCTTCTCAAATTTTTCCAGGGCTAGGTGTTCCCATTGATCGGGTTTGTTCTGCGGGCGTATTGGCTTCTTACTGGTAAGGTTTGTAGTGATTCCATAATCCTGGGCAAACTGTTCACCTAACTGGCGGAAAATATAAGCCGGGTTCATCAGCGTCAGTTTTTTTCCATCGGTACTGACAATATCCCGGTCTGGAATATGGGACAGATATGGATTGGGTGGAGTTGTCTCAGTGGGTGATACATAGACGCCACCATGCATTGTGGCCCATTTTCTGATAGCAATATCTTTGTGAATAAACGCGGTAGCTTCTGACTCGATAAGAGTCCTGGTAGCTTTGCGTTCTTCCTGAATAAGAATATAAGCTATCAGAACGACAATAGCTGTCCAGAGGATCAAGATCAGCCATTTCAGTTTTTTCAACTTGGATGTGGTGTTAATTTCCGGCAGAGTTCCAATATTCATATCAATCGTCTCGCAATATTCAAACAGGCAGCATCAAGTATTGTTTTACTTTTTCCTCTGTGCAACAAACTTCCCTCAAATATATTACCACGATTAGCTAACTGGAAGACACTCAAGGCAGAGATCAATATAGTTCCCGAAACGACTCCAGCGTAAAACTTCTGCCCAAAGACAAAGAGAACGCCGATTGTTAAGGAGATCCATCCTAAAAAAAGTAACGTTCGAGAGTGAAGAACAAGAACCTTTAACTGGCGGTTTTGGAGCGTATCTTCAAGAAAACCTGATAGGAATAGTTCATTTTCCCATCGAGTGATGATACTTTCAGACAAGAGAGACTTTGTCAGCAAATCAAGTCCTCCAAGAGTGATAAAAGCGGCATTCGGTCTGTTTCTCTTTTAACATCTCCAGGCTCCTTTAACATTGAAACCACCAAGCTGAAGCTATAGAAATGACAAAAGGAAAAGCATAACCCTTTACGTCTTTGGTCTAATAACAACCGAAAGACCTTTGTACATTTTAACGCATTTTAGCACTTGATAACAGCGAAGATTATCAATGCTGCTTGCCTTGCCAAGAGTTGATTCTGCGAAAAGAGATTGGTGCTGGAGCTGCCGCCGGTTTAAAACTTCTTTCCCACGGGAAACCAGGAAAGCAATGTCAGGCGTTTTACGCCTGGTTATTTACTCGGCTTTTCAAAGAGCCTTTCTTTGCCTTGGACTAAGCCATTCCAGTGCTTTTGACCTGTATGAAGGCGTATATGCATTGATTTTTGTTTTCTGCATTGGGCTAAGCCCCGGTAAGCGTTGCATCGCTCTCCAGCCCTCAAGCTGCTTTTTCTGGTCAGAGGCCCTGGCTTTGCGGTACCTGCCATCAAGCTGTCCTGTTGGAAAATCTTTTAAGAGAGTCGCTTCTTTTTTTGGCACATACACCTTAAGTACGCTATCTGCTTTATGCGCCTTTTCTACAAGCGTTTGAAGAGTGATCTTATTCCTGTCATAGACTACGCGAGTAACCTCCCGACCATCTATCCATCCGGCTTCCGTTTCTATCACCCCTTCAAGCCTGCCAAAAACTACTTCGCCGGTCCAGAAACAGTGTACGGCAAAAGCGGAAACAGCATGTTTTTTTCTGTTGCTCTCTATTGCTACTGTTTCGAGATATTTTGGAACTGGGCGTTTGGAGGTTTTCAGCGCTTCAATCATACGGGAAGCAACCCCGCCAATGTCCCAAACACGATCTTTTCGTGGGATGATATCGCGACCTTTGGCGTTAAGAAATCGAATAACCTGATAATTCCATGCCGGTTCATTGAATCGATTCAGCAGCTTTTTATCCTCTCCACCCCTGTTGTTATAGACGAGAACCGGTATAAACTCTTCTTCAATTGCTTCGACAAGCAGTGGATATGTCAACACTGTTTTGCCGAAATCTTTGCATCCACTACAACCGGGCACCTCTTGAAAAAGAACCAGGACAGGTCGGCCCGTCTCAGCACTTTTTTCAAAGGCTTTCTCCAGGTTGCGACCCCATTGCACAGAACCAATTTCAACCGGGTTCTCTCTTGCTTCTGCAATGAGAGCTATAATAAAAAATCCTATGATAATTACCAGTAGACGTTTCATGTAACCTCATGTTTTAAATAGCAGTTCAACTAATTGGAGCAAAGGATTGCCGCGGCCTACGGCCTCGCAACGACCTTTATTTATCTCGCTGCCTGTGATCTAATTTTTCATCTAAGCTGAGCTTTGGTGGTAACCAGGTATCTCTTTATATCCGTCAGATGCTTACTGTGAGCAATGTGGTCAGGTTATTTGGATCTTTTTTCACCCCAAATAGCTTTGAGTCGTTTGTCCCGGCCACAATTCCACCGATAGGCTTTGTAACGAAATGGATTTTTTTTATAAAAATCCTGATGGTAACTTTCCTTACCTTTTATGGGGTAGAATATTGATGCCTTTAAGATTGGCGTTACAATCTTTTTATTGGGAAATTTTTTAGCAATTTCGCTTTTAGATTGTTCAGCAATCATCTTTTCTGTTTCGTTTGCAACGAAAATGGCGCTTAAATAGCTCGGACCTTTATCGCAAAACTGTCCTTTGGCATCAAACGGATCAATGTTTACCCAATAATGATCGAGTATTTGTTTGTAATTAAGCTTATTTCGGTCATAGGTTATTTCAACAGCTTCATAGTGCCCAGCATGGTTACCGCTATACGTCGGGTTTTTCATGGTTCCACCCGTAAAACCGGATACAACATCAATTACACCTTCAAGTTTTTCAAAATCGGACTCCATGCACCAGAAACACCCACCAGCCAATATCGCTTTATCAGTTGCTTTTTCAGCTGAGGCCATGGTCGCAGAAAATAATAAAATTGGTAGCAGCCAAAAGGTCAGTTTGTTCTTCATATCTTTCCTCTTTTAGGTTGGATTGTCTGTTCTGGAGATACAATACTCATTTATATCTGAAATGTTGTTCAACACCCTGTTTTGTTATCATTTTGTTATTTATTGAGATGTATTGCCTTTAACCCGAATTACTCACGAGGCGATACGACCACTTCTACTTCGTCTCTATTCGTGTAAGCATAGGCAACTATAGCTTACACGTATGTTCCTCGTATAAGCAGCCGTCTCACCTCGTGAGAAATCCGGGTTAAGGCGGTTACTCAACCATTTGATCAGGTCAGTAGATTTCCTCACGCGTTAAGATGACCGACGAGAGGCGATAGAGTAAACAGGATTCACTTCTGGTAATTCAATTAGAATTCATTTACAGTAGCAGCCTTTACAGTGGAGTGTACCGGTATGTTCACGTCGTTGATCAACAATGGGCCGCTTTCGCATTTTCTATTCCTTACAAGACCTTGTTTATGATCCATCTGACAAATATCAGCAAGCAGCATGGCCGCCAGGTTCTTTTCAGCGGTGCCAGCCTTCAAATCCTGCCCGGCGTGAGGTCCGGCCTGGTGGGTCCCAACGGTGCCGGGAAAAGTACGATCTTCCGGCTAATCACCGGTGAAGAAGAGGCGGATCGGGGTGAAATCTCCTGCTCTAAAAAGACAGTGATTGGCTATTTTTCCCAGGAGGTCGGCGAGATGTCCGGCTGTTCTGCCCTGGAAGAAACCATGTCCGCCGTAGCTGAAGTGATGGAACTTGCCGAAGAGATCAGCAAAATGGAAGCAGCCATGGCAACACCCATGTCGGACGATGATCTGGCAGCTCTTCTGGAACGGTACGGCAATGCCCAGGAGGAATTTGAGCACCGGGGCGGCTATGATCTGGAGAGCCGGGCCAAGTCCGTACTCACCGGATTGGGGATCGGCCCGGATGATTATAACCGGCCGGTTGAGTCATTCAGCGGCGGCTGGAAGATGCGCATTGCTCTTGCAAAGATTCTCACCATTAACCCCGATGTCCTGCTGTTGGACGAACCAACCAACCATCTTGATATCGAATCGATCCTCTGGCTTGAAGAGTGGCTGAAGAATGAATTCAAGGGTGCCCTGCTCATGACCAGCCATGACCGGACATTCATGAACTCCATTGTCAGCAAGATTATTGAAGTGGCGAACAAGACAGTCACCACCTATGGCGGTAATTACGATTTCTACCTGAAAGAGCGTGAGATTCGCCGGGAAAATCTCCTGGCCAGCTACCGGCGACAGCAGGAAATGCTGGCAAAAGAAGAAGATTTCATTGCCCGCTTTGCTGCCAGAGTCTCCCATGCGGCCCAAGTCCAGTCCCGCATCAAGAAACTTGAAAAAATTGAACGCATTGAACTGCCGCCGGAACAAAAAGTAATGCGCTTCACATTTGCTGAACCGCCACGCAGCGGTGACGATGTGGTGGCCATGGACAAACTGGCCAAAAGCTGGACTTTAGAAGATGGCAGTGAGAAAAAGGTGTTCAGCGGTGTGTCTGGAATGATTCGTTGCCAGGAGAAGATCGCTGTGGTTGGAGTGAACGGGGCCGGAAAATCAACCTTTCTCAAAATAGTGGCTGGCAAAACTGCTCCGAGCAGTGGCAATGTCACCCTCGGCGCCAATGTCTCTGTGGGTTATTTCAGCCAGCACTCCATGGATGTTCTTCATGGTGACAGCACTGTCTTTGAAACGGTCCAGGAAGTTATGCCGCAGGAGAATATCGGCACAATCCGTAACCTGTGCGCTGCCTTCCTCTTCCGTGGTGATGATGTGGATAAACGCATCAGTCTGCTTTCAGGAGGTGAGAAAAGCCGGGTGGTTCTGGCAACACTTCTGGCCCGTCCCCTCAACTTCCTGGTTCTTGACGAGCCAACCAACCATCTTGATATACAGTCCCGGGAGATCCTGCTGGAGGCTCTTGTAAACTTCTCCGGCACTGTCATCCTTGTAAGCCATGATCGCCATTTTCTCCGTACCCTGGTGGACCATGTTATGGAAATCGACCAGGGAGAGATGCGTCTCTACAGCGGTGACTATGACTATTACCTGGAGAAGTCGGCTGCCCTCAACCCGTACGACTCATGAGCATATTATCGACTCATTTCCCTGAATCATTCACCATGTATCGCCCTTCCGGGCGTTGAACAGATCAACAGTGATTATGTTGATTTAAGAATCTGTCGAGACTGTTGGCAAAACGCTGTTTATCCTGGACGGTAAGTGGTGGCGGGCCACCGGCCTCCATGCCGCCAGCGCGCAGTTCCGTCATGAAATCCCGCATACTCAAACGCTCACGGACGTTTTCCGCTGTGTAGAGTTCACCACGTGGATTAAGACCATAGCCTCCCTTGTCAATGACCTCGGCCGCGAGTGGAATGTCTGCGGTAATAACCAGATCACCGGGGCTAAGCCGTTTGACGATCTCATTGTCGGCCACATCAAGACCTGGCGCCACCCGTACAAATGAAATGTTAGCTGCCGCTGGAATCTTCACCGGTCGGTTGGCCACCAAGCTCAACTCTATTTTAGTTCTTTTGGCAGTGCGAAAGAGGATTTCCTTGATCACCACCGGACATGCATCGGCATCAACCCAAATTTTCATATCCTATCTCTGGTGTTATTCGATAATTTAATAACCTGATTGCCCCTATTAATCAGCAAATTGGAAAGAAAGTTAGCTCCTCAACGGAAATGAAAACAGTCATTGCGAGTGAAACGAAGCAATCTCAACTGGTTAGCTGAGATTGCCACGGCCTTTGGCTTCACAATGACCGAATTAACTTTCCGTCATCGCGAAGGAGCTAACCCGGGCTAAGCGACTGCGGCGATCTCCACAACACAAGTAAAAAGCAGGTGTCGTTTTTATAGAAAAGTGCGCTTGAGTAAGATGAACCTGAAATCAACAACGTTGTCAGGCTGAGAACTCTTGGTGTTACACCTTAAATGAAGAGAAAGTATGAAGAAATATCCCCTTCACACCAAAACTTTCAGGGTGAAGGGGATAAGGAAGTTATGTCAAGAAAACTACTCGATTGAGCAGCTCATATCCTGGCCGCAGCAGAGCGGAGACTTGATCATACCATGACCATTAGGACATTTTGATACCTGAACCTCGGCACCATCATCGAGTGTAATAGTGTCATTAACCAGAGGTGCGTCGCACTTTGCACAGGTTGCGTTTACTGCCATTTTACATTTCGGACATTCGTAAGTTGCCATTGTTTTTCCTCCATAATTGATTGATTTTGTTTATTGGTAAAAACAGGTTTCACCCAGTCTGGTTTCTTTTAGAAAAGAAACAGGTATGTTTAAGATAATTCTGCCAAACAGAAAGGCAACCCGGAAGTCAAAAAAAAGAGGTTCTTCCAGTGTAAATCTTGTTTCGGAAAAGCTTTAAGAACGTTTGGGTAAATTCACTTTTCATATTTTGCCGGTGTAACTATAGACAGCAATGCCAATCCATTCTTTTACACCAACTCCCAAGTTGTTCAGGTGGTCGGAAAAACCCCAGTTGAGACGAAACAGGTTACCAGGGATGGTTGCAAAATCGACAGGGTAAGGAATAACATCCCATTTGACTTTTCGAAAAATACCCGTTGAGCGGACCATGTGTGATGCCGTTGTGATGAGTACCCAGTTTTCTCCTTTTCTGGGTTGGGCGAGCTTTTTACTCAGGATTGCATTTTCCCAGGTGTTGCGTGATTCCCGTTCAAAGATAATTTTTGATACATCCAGACCCTGACGGGCAAAGAGCTGTTTCATGGCATCAGCTCCTTTTAGCCCCTGTTGAACCATACTGCCGGAACCGCTTGTAACAACCAGCTTTGCATCGGGATATTTTTGTGCAAGTTCGATGAAAGCAAAAAGGCGTTCTGCCGCTCTCCCAACTGCCGGCTGTTTCCAGAGATGTGTACGGACAGCGTCCTCCGCCCCGCCAAGTACAATAATGCCATCAACACGTTCCAGTTTTGGATTAGGCGGATACTGTTTCTCTAACGGGTAGAGCACCCATTCATCAACGGGAAACAGCCCGATGATGACAAAAAGAACAAACAGAACGACAAAAATGGATTTTGCCAGCCGAAGTCTTGCTTTAAACAGGCATATAAGACCCACAGTAAAAAGAATAATGAGCAGGCTGTCGGGGGAAATTACCAACCAGGCAAGTTTTGATAACCAGAAAAATAATGTGTCCATATCATGGCAGTTACAGGGCAAAGAACCTCTATGTAACTATTCGAGAGCGAGTATAATCCTTTTCTTCCTCAATTCGTTTTCTGTGACGGATTGAAGTTTATCCAGGTAAGCACAACCTCTCTATAGTGACACAACATTTACAATTCTGGGAGGAAAAAATTACAAAATCTACCTAATTCTTTACAGCAGATACCTAAAGTCATACGCCAGCTAAACTGCCAACACCTCTTCTACCGTCAAGGCTGAGAATCATTGGTAATCTTGAATATTTAACTGGAGCAAAGATTTGCACTAATCCCGGCTCCTGGTTCTCACTCGTTTTTCTGGTAGTTCTTCATTGCGATTTTCATGCTTTTTAAAACTCGATTGAACGCTCGTGCCAGTTGGCCTATCTCGTCCTTTCTATCCATACCTTCAATATTCACACCCAGATTACCAATACTCACCTGTTTCATCTGTTCTGTGAGATTTTTAATTGGAGTTACAAGAAGATTGGTTGAGATTAATGAAAGAAAAATTACGACCACAAGAGTTATAAGTGAGAGGACTGTCATGGTTATTTCGATGCTCTTTAAACTTTGGAATGCCTCTTTCGCTTCAATTTCAGCAACAACAATCCACGGGTATTTCTCATTTCTGAGATACAGATCAATAACCTCCACCCCATTCGAATTAATCCTGCGACCAGAAGAGAAACCTACACCTTGCGCTTCTATAATTCCCTGGGTTTTAATCGGCTTCTGATCTTTTATGCCCTTATAGACAATGGGCACTCCTTTGGTTGTAGTAAGAAAAACCTTGCCCGTGTTTCCTAACTTGAGATTCTTAGAGAGTATTTGCTGTTCATGGGGAATCTGCAACTCGAAGCCGAGTGCTGCCATGGTTTGTCCAGCCTCATCCTTAACAGGAAAAAACAGCATCTGGTGGTTATGGTCGGATTCCATCCAACTCGAGTAATCGGATACTGTGCTAATACCCTGGGAAAGGGTCATTTGAACCCAAACATTCTTCGATGTATCTTCATTCAAGTGAGATGATGGAGATCCTTTTTCCTCCTCACCGTGACTGGGACTGATAATTATTTTGCGAGATTTATCTATCAAAAAGATATGGTGATATTGACCCCAGTGTACTTCCTGAAAGCTGTAGAGCATGTTTTCTATCTGTTTTGCCAATTCCTCAAGGCGTAGCTCTTCTGTTGAACTTGAAACGCGGTCTTTTAAATAGATATACTCTTTGAAAACATCAGTTTCTGAAATTGACCGGGCAGATGTCTCTGTTGATGCGATATAATTCTCAAGTGCATCTTGTCTTGATCGAACAATCTCGAGTAGGAAATCCTGGATTGTTTTGGTGAAAATATCTGTTGTTTTATAGTAATTAATCGTCCCCAGAATCCCCAATGGAATCATGGCTATTCCCAATAAAGCAATAATCAACTTCTTTTTGATAGAGAGGGTCATAATGAGTCACCACCTGTGAGTTTTGACTTATTGCAATACTACATTGTAGTAGTTTTCGATACGGTATTGATACTATAGAAGTTGAAAAAATCCTACTTTAAAATGAGTTACCTGATTGCCCCAATTAATCAGCAAATTGGAAAGAAAGTCAGTTCCTCAACGGAAATGAAAAAGGTCATTTCGAGGGAAACGAAGTAATCTCAACTAGTTAGCTGAGATCGGAGTCTACGCTTACCTGCCACAGCCTGCGGCCTCGCAACGACTTCTGCTAATACATACCCAAAAAGCAAGTTTCTTACCTCTGCTGAGAATTAGGGGGAATCAGAATGAGTTATGCAAAAACTCCAGGTCACATCGCGATCATCCAAAGCAGAAATCTGTGCCAATTCGGAGAACGGCACTGCCTGATGATTTACCCTGCGGCCTGTGGCTCAATCTTTGAGATGAGAACTTGTTCTTAAAAGGGAGTACGTCAATTCTGATGATCGTTTATTGATGGGAGGGGATCAGTTCTGTTTCGGTGATCCCCTCTGGTGTCTGATGTTAACACGGATTTCTGGTGAGATTACTTTGTTGTTTTACTCCTCGTAGAGACAGGACGGGGCCTAAATCAAAAACAAGTTCAAAGAATAGGCACTCTTTTTACACATTAAAGAGGAAATGGCAGAGGTCACCATCCTCCATAATATACTCCCGGCCCTGCAGCTGCAGTTTACCTTTTGCCTTTACTGCCTGTTCGGAGCCAAGTTCAATGAGATCATCGTACTTGATCACCTCGACCCGGATGAAGCCGCGTTCGATATCACTATGGATTTTACCGCCCGCAACTGGAGCACTGGCACCTTTTCTAATGGTCCAGGCCCGGCACTCATCTTCACCAACCGTGTAAAATGACATCAGGCCAAGAGCGTCGTAAAGAGCCGCATTCATACGATCCAGCCCGGGCGCTGTCAGATCCATGGCCTCGAGGAATTCCTGCTGTTCTTCAGGATCATCAATGGTGGCGATCTCTTTTTCGATCTCACAGGAGATGACAAAAGCATCGTCGCCGAACTCTTTGCCAATGTCATCCTCACTTATATTGTATGTATAAAGAATTGGGGTTCGTGTTATCAAGTCGAGGCTTCTGATAGCTTTTTCCTCATGGGGTTCGAGCTTTACAGTGGAGAGGAGTTTTTCTTCATCCAGTGCGGCCTGAAATCGGTTGAGAATATCTTCTTCAAGTATCTGGGCCTGGGTTTGGCCTGCCTTTTTTTCCTTGGCAATTCGCTGAAGCCGTGTTTCCACGAGCTGCATATCGGCAAGCAGCAGCTCGGTTTCGATATTTTCTCGATCCCGCTGCGGATCAACACTGCCGGCTGGATGGTAGACAGCTTCGGATTCAAAGGCACGAACAAGTATACAGAGGAGATCACAGCGGCGAGCGGAATCCATCCACTCCCGTGTCTGGCTGCCTTCAGCTATATCGGGGCAGAGTACAAAATGATTCTCCGCATAGGTTGTTTTCTCCGGGTTAAAAAGATCGGACAGTATATCTATACGTTTATCCCGGATTGGGCCGACACCCTCCAGAGATTCTCCTGGTTTCATGGATGGTGGTACATCACGCCCGGTCAACAGTTTGAAAAGGGTCTTTTTGCCTGTGTTGGTCAGGCCTAGTAGCGCTATTTTCATAATATCATTTTATATGTAGAGGTTTGGGTATTTAAACTCTTTTTAATCATGCATACTTCTTTTCACAGTCATACAAGAAGGTGCCGGACAATATTTATTCCACTCTCCATACAGTATCGCAAAGTAAAGTCAAAGGAAAAACGATAAATACAAGACGTTTTAATGGTTGTCTTTGATATTTCGGTACCATTACAAGTTGATTTTTACTGCTCGCATTAGTTGACAATAGTTCTCAAGAACACTAACGTTTGCCGGAAGTAAATTTTTACTCATCAAAATATAATTTTATCATACAAACTGGAGAACAGATATGACTGAAAGACATGCCAATCTGATGGGAGAACTTACCACCATTGCGTTAGCTACAGATGGTTCTCAATACAGTGACGGCGCTGTAAAGGAAGCTATCTTCTTCAGCCGAACCTGCGGTGCCAGGCTTATTGTCCTCAATATCATTGGAATAGACTCGGAAACAGAATCCGCTGTTTCATCGCACACAACATACTCGTCTCAACGAAGTGAAGCCAAAGAGTTTCTTGAGAATGTTGAGAAACTGGCTGCCGAAAACGGTATTCCCTGTACGATAGTTGTCGAAAGATCTTACCAGCCGGATAAAACCATCGTTGAACTGGCCGACAAGTACCAGGCCGACCTCATCATCATGGGACGTCATGGACAAAAAGGCATATTAAAGCTGAAACTCATGGGAGGTAACCTGACTTCAAAAGTGATCGGTCATCGTTTTCCCCAGGTGCTGGTTGTTCCGCGAGAGTGCTCTGTCAGTCTGGAAAAAATTCTCCTGGCAACAGACGGCTCCTGGTTTGGTGAAAAAGCTTTGGAAGAAGTACTCAACATCAGCTCACACGAAGCGACTTTACGTGAAGTAGTTGTTCTCTCCGTCGCCTCAAAAGAAGACAACCTTGAACAGTCACAAGAATTAGCCGAAAAAGTCTGTCACCAGGCCAGGGAAAAAACAGATAAAGTTGTCTTTACACCTCTTGCTCTAGTTGGCAGGACATCAGATGTCATTATTGAACAGGCAGAAGAGCATAATGTCGGTATGATTATCATCGGTGGTCACGGAAAAGGCCTCAGCAAGCTACTTATGGGACATGTGACCGAACGGGTCATCGACAAGGCTGGTTGTGCCGTTTTAGTGATTGAAAAAGAATAATCTGATTACCCCTCACTCCCCGCACAGACAAGAAACATAGTCTTATCATATAGTTGAGCAGATGTCGCTGCAAGGGCGCAGGCCGTGGCAGGCAAGTGCAGGCTACTAAACTCATTGGCTGGCTTCGTGGATCCGCGGCCTCCTCAACGTGTAAAAGATCCAGGCAAGTTATCTTGGTTTATGAGATATCCGAGGTTTAGAACTATTAATAGATGATCGCTGTTATTTTCTTTCCATCATGATGTCACGGGCAATATCTGCAACCTGGGCATCAGGATCATCAACCATTGTTTTGACAAGAGCCAGCGCTTCGCTTGAACCGATTATTGCCAGCACGCTGATGGCCTCACCCCGGACCCATGATGTTTCATGCTTCAAGGCTTTGGAAAGTGAAGGGATGGCAAGATGCATATCATCCGGGCGCTCTTCGATAAGGTATTCAAAAAGTACCGAAACACCCAAGCGGACAGTAAAGCGCTCATCCTCCAGCAGTGCGCCAACCCACTGGTAATACTTTGTTTCCTTCTGGAACATAGCCACTATGTTTTCCACATGGCCCATTTCCAGGAAATCGGCAATCACCTCCTGAAGCTCTTCGTCGCTTACCTCTTTATTTTTTGTCATCATCCTCTCTTTCTATTCTGTTATCCTAAAAATTCAGTCTTGCTGTTGGATTGAAACTGCTCCTCTCACACAAACCATATCCTTATTGGTAATCTCAAAGAGGCAACCAGTTGAAGTCTGTTGCAATAGAACGTTGACTTCATTTGCTGCAAGCGGAATTTCTTTTAGAAACGTCAGCTGGATTTCACCTGCGACTATTTTGCGTAAATAGAAGCGAGTAAGAGCCGTTTCGATAAACTGAAGCAGAGCTGCATTATTCACATGGCCGTTAATATCGTAATCTGAGACCCTGGTTGCGATATTTAAGGTGTAATCGGCATTGGTAACAGGATTGAATTCGATTTCTTCAACATCGATTGTGGTTGCCTGTTCCTCAACAATCCCGTAGCGATCACGATAATCACCTGGAACCCTTGCCGGTCGACCCTTCTTCAAATCAATGAAAATCCAAAGCGATGAGGCCTTAATAATGGGACGATTGTTAACAGCTATTTCATAGTCACGCACACCCTTAAAGCGGTGCAGCTTTCTTGACCAGGTTATCAGCTTGATGGGCTCTTCCAG
This sequence comes from uncultured Desulfocapsaceae bacterium, assembly GCA_964565605.1. Classification (GTDB taxonomy): domain Bacteria; phylum Desulfobacterota; class Desulfobulbia; order Desulfobulbales; family Desulfocapsaceae; genus CAZLGM01. Next base: position 66,770 of record CAZMFP010000008.1, read on the forward strand.
TTTTGGCAGTTGTGAAATCTGGGCCACAACCCGATTGAGGACCCATGTTTTGTCAGAGCCGATGAGATCATTCATTGTGATCCCAACTTCATGGGTATGGAAAACTGCCATTTCCTGCATGAAATTAAACATTGCATCAAGCCTGAGATGGCCATCCGTTGACACGTCTCTTACATGGATGATTTCATTCTTTATTATTTTCATGAAACTTCTCTTCCAGTAGCAGAAATTACCACCAAACAGATCTCCACCCCATTAAGATACACAGGACAATTGCGCTATGGACAATGTTACCTTTTTAGTTTGTTGTCATCATGAATAGTTGTTATTCATGATTGAAAATATTTTCTGATTCGCCTTAATTCTCAGCATAGACAAAAAACCTGGTTTTTTGATCTGTATGAGAAGAAGTCGATACGAGGCCGCAGGCCGTTGGTAGGTAAGCGTAGACTCCCTTTCCAATTTATTGAATAATAGGAGTAATCAGAAAAAATAATGTTTATTTTGTCACGTATAGTATTTAAATGAGATGAATATTTTATCTGATTTTCCAGAAAGCTAAACTTTACACCAGCTGTTGTCAATTTGTCGGGCTGGCCTTCGGTCAAACTGACAACAGCTCTTTTATCATCCAGGCTGAAAATCGTTGGTAATCAGGTATTTCTATCCAGGTAAACAATTGGCAAGATACCATTTCTCACATCATTAACATGACTCGAACGTATTAAAAATGAACAAAATCCTTTTGGTCAACTTTACCGGAAAAGATAAAACCGGGCTTGTTTCTTCTCTTGTCGGGATTCTTGCCGAGTATGATGTTAAAATTCTAGATATCGGCATGAGCGTTATTCATGATTTCCTCACCATGGGAATATTGATTGGAATACCTGATGAGCACAAAGGGTCCTCCGGTCTCTTCAAGGATCTTCTGTTCGAATGCCATAGCATGGGTGTTGCCGTTAATTTTACCCCTGTAAAAGTTGAACGATATGAGAGATGGGTAGGAGACCAGGGTAAAGAGAGAAGAATTATTACCCTGCTGGGCAAAGAGCTTGCGGCAAAACAGATCACCAAGGTATCTGCTGTTACCGCTAAGAATCATTTGAACATTGATGTTATCAGGAGACTTTCGGGACGTATCTCCATGGAGAATCCTGCCATTAAGCCCAAGGCTTGTGTTGAAATGATTGTTACCGGTACCCCGCCAAACCTGCACCAGATGCGGGCTGATCTTATGGAGATCTCGGCCACAATGGGTATCGATATCTCGTTTCATATAGACAATATCTATCGTAGAAACAGAAAATTAGTCGTCTTTGATATGGATTCCACCTTGATCCAGACAGAAGTGATCGATGAGCTTGCAAAAATTGCTGGGGTTGGCGACAGGGTTGCAGCAATTACCGAATCCGCTATGCGGGGAGAAATTGATTTTAAAGAGAGCTTTAGAAAGAGGGTGTCTCTTTTAAAAGGGCTGCATGCATCAAAACTATCACAGGTTTTAGAGAACCTTCCGATAACCGAAGGTACATCTACAGTTGTAAAAACATTAAAAAATCTTGGCTATAAACTTGGCATTCTTTCAGGTGGGTTCACCTTTGTTGGAGACTTTTTAAAAGAGACTTTCGGCTTTGACTATGTCTATGCCAATGAACTTGATATTAAAGACGGTGTTGTAACAGGTGAAGTGAAAGGAAAGATCGTTGACGGGGAGCAAAAAGCAAACCTGCTCAGAAAAATCGCCAAGAAAGAAAATCTGGTGCTTGAACAGACAATCGCGGTAGGTGATGGAGCTAACGATCTTCCAATGATCAGTATTGCCGGCCTTGGTGTTGCCTTTCACGCAAAACCTGTTGTAAGAAAACGTGCTCAAAGCTCCATTTCCGATGTGGGCCTTGACGGACTTCTGTACCTGATCGGCATTCGGGATCGTGAGATTTTTAAAGAGTAGTAGCCACTCAGCTGTTCTCCAACTCTATACAATCAGGTTTTCCAGCATACTCCCGGTAGAGCTGAAAAACCTGTTTGCCCAGATTGAAACAGATCTAAATAACTACCTGATATGGTATAATGGATCTTGATTACCAATGATTCGCAGCCTTGACAGTAAAAGAGGTGTTGTCAATTTGTCTGGCTAGCCTTGTGTCAGGCTGAGTTTTCCGGATAATCAGATAAGACTTTGTGCTTTAAGTGAGAAAGGCCTGCTTAGCCACATTCAGGGCGCCTCACAAAGTTACGATGTGTATCAACAAAAGTATCATCGCCTTACATGGAGGTTATCATGTCTCAACCAGACTGTATCTTCTGTAAAATCCTACAGGGTGAGCTTCCTTACAAGTATTTTGAAAACGAATTTTTCCTTGGCCTTTTAGATGTAAATCCACTGGTGAAAGGACATTCACTGCTTATTCCCAAAAACCATTATTCCGATGCCAGGGAGTTCCCCCAGGAGGTTGCCCGTCTTTACCTGCCATCGATCCAGACGATTATCTCGATTCTTGAGAAAAATCTGGATGGAGTGACTGATTTTACTGTCTGTCAATCCATTGGGGAGGCTGCTTTCCAGACAGTTCCCCATGGACATTCACATATTATTCCAAGATTTATTGATGATGCTATCGGGCCCCTGCCGGTTGACCGTGCCTGGCCGGTAAAGTTGAGGGAAAAGCTGGATGTTCAATGGGCCGATGGATTTATGAAAAAGGTGCAGGATAGCTTCAAAAAGCCCTGACCCGCCTTTCTCATGAACAGTTTGAGCGTAACTCGATAACATATCGAATTTTATAGGTTATTTATGGCAACAGTTAATGACTGGCTGCATACAAATTGTTCATGAGAAATCCAGGCTAACCACCTTTCTCATGTACTTTTACTCGACAGCCAGGCCTCTGCTTCGGCCCTCTGCTCTCTATTGAATCCTTTAATTTCCAAGCCGGGAACTAAGGCTCCTTCCAATTCACTCACCTTTTTCAACCAGGTTTGGTCAGCCAAAACTGCCGCACGGCCAAATTTTTTAATCCAATGAAACATGGCGGGGAGCCTTGAAAACTCAATAACAACAGCTTCGAGTGATGGAATATGAAAATCAATCACATCATACAACATTGTGCCATTCTCAATATTCTCAGATTTACTGACAAGCTCATCCAAAGCGGTCCGCATTTCCTCCGCATTCAACTTGCCGCTCATTGTTATTTCCAGATGATTTGCCCCATCCCGAATAACTGTAAACATAATAGACTCCTTCGTTGATGATGCATTTACGATTCATGCTGATAGAACGTATATCATTTTAGTTGAGCAACAATCAGCGCCTCACATTGGTTCATTGAGGTTTATTTAGCTAATCATGCATCAATATTTATATCATTATAGCAGATCACCCTGAAAGCTCAGCCACTTCTCCGTCATCCAAATGAAAGCTTGAACCCAGGTGTTTTTGTCTTAACTAAATTGAACCAGCAACACTTCTATGGTGGATTTTCAATGGAAAAGTTCAAACCGGAAAAGTCACTCTTTGCATCATCATTCCGAAGTGCTTTTATCCGGTATCCAGAAGTGAAGTGGATCACTGGACTTGAGCTGCCAACATGCTTGAATAACAACGAAAAGACCAGGCGTCAGGCAGTGTTGAATAGAGTGAGAAAAGAGCTGAACTCAGATGCTTTATCCAATCTCGTTTTAAGCAGTACACAATGACAAAACAAATCCACCAATTTGATTATATTTAATTTTTTCCTTGCCTTTCGAAAAAAAAGCTATATTGTTTAGGCCAATCTTATTTAGCTCAAGCATATTCTTTTTCGTCACATCATACTCAAATGGTGATACCGGATTAATCTGGTGCCTTTAAAGTTTCTGCTGATTATTTTGGAGAAGCAGTATGAAACTTTTTATCGGCAGTCTTCCGTACGATATTACTGAACCTGAACTCAAAGACCTCTTTGATCAATATGGCAATGTGGTGACTGCAAAACTTGTAGTCGATCATTTTTCAGGCCATTCAAAAGGTTTTGGTTTTGTTGAAATGGAGACCAGAAGTGAAGGACATAAAGCAATGGAGAACTTAAACGGACAAGAATACAAACACCGACGCCTTGTATGCAACGAGGCCAAACCGCAGAAAAAGAAAAAATTTCGCCGCAGATAATTCAATACGATAAGACATTACCGGGAAGAAAAGGAAAACATTCCAATTAACAAACCATTGGTGGTTCCCTCCCTGCAGCTATCATTCTTTTAAACCACGTACATTTTACCAAGAGAAAACCATATCCTCCTAATCACCCTTCATAAATAGAGTGAAAAGAGGAAATTAAACAGACTCATGCGAGTCATACAGAGAGTTATATGAATTTTACAGATTTTAATTTTAAGCCCGCTATAGCAAAAGCAATCAAGGATTGCGGTTATAGCACACCTACCAATATTCAACAGCAGGCCATACCACATCTGCTGCAAGGCAGTGATTTACTTGGACTTGCACAGACAGGCACAGGCAAGACAGCAGCATTTGTCCTGCCAACCTTGCAGAAACTTAGCCAGGGTCCAAGAAAAAAAATCAGGTCCCTGATCCTCACCCCAACAAGGGAACTTGCAGAGCAGGTTCATGAAAACATTCAACAATTGGCCCGCGGCACAAACCTCAGAAGCTGTACCGTCTATGGCGGTGTGAGCAAATTTGGTCAGACAAAGAAAATTAAAAGGGGTGTGGATATTGTAGTAGCCTGCCCTGGACGATTGCTGGACCACATCAACACCAAGACGATAGATGTTTCAAGCATTGAGGTGCTGATCCTGGATGAAGCCGATATGATGTGCGACCAAGGTTTTTTACCTGATATCCGTCGCATTCTCAAACATGTGCCTGCCAAGAGACAATCCATGGTTTTTTCGGCCACCATGCCGGGAGAAGTTCGTCATTTTGTCGAAGACATTTTAACCAATCCGCAGACAATCCAGATAGACCATGAAAAACCAGCAGCAACAATCAGCCATGCCCTCTTTCAGGTAACCCAGAACCGTAAAACAGCTCTTTTAAAAACAATCCTGAAAAGAGATGAGATGACCAACACAGTTGTATTTACCCGTACCAAGCATAAGGCCAAAAACCTGGCCAGACAGCTGAGTCAGGGTGGATTCAAGGCAACCTCACTGCAGGGCAACCTCTCTCAAAGCAAGAGAAAAATATCCATGGATGGCTTCAGGAGTGGCAAATTCAACATCCTGGTTGCAACAGATATTGCAGCAAGAGGAATTGATGTTTCCGATATTTCCCATGTTGTCAACTACGATGTGCCCGACACCGTTGAGGCCTATACCCACAGAACAGGCCGTACAGGCAGAGCTGAAAAAAATGGCACAGCCTTTACTTTCGCAACGTCTGCCGATGGTAAGATTATCAAGATGATTGAACGCCGTCTGGGGAAAAACATTGAGCGGGAAAGTGCTGCTGACTTTAATGACAGTATCAGTATCCCCTCTTCACCGAAGAGTGAGCACAATCATAAAAAAGCGCAAAAGAAAAGAAGTGGAGTCCCTGAGCGCAGAAAAAGAAAAGGAAAATCCAGGTGGCGGAATAAGTCAAAGGGATTTGACTTTGGTTTGTCCAAAGGATAGCAATTAAGCCGTTTTTCTCATGAACTACTGAGAAAGACGGGTAGAATTTATATTTTGCAGGATATTTCAATTGTCCTGCACCCCGGGTTTCAAGTATTGAAATCTGGTTTTTTATTATTAAAGGTTTCACAGAGAAACCAAGTACTAAGGAGTATTAGAAATGGCAGAAGGAACAGTAAAATGGTTTAACGATTCCAAAGGTTTTGGATTTATCGAGCAAGATGGCGGCAAAGATGTATTTGTTCATCATTCAGCTATCCAGGCTCATGGCTTTAAAAGTCTGCAGGAAGGACAGCGTGTCACTTTTGACATCGTTGACGGTCCTAAAGGCCCAGCAGCGTCAAACGTTATAGCTGACTAAGCTTTTTTATAAGGCGCCACTCCAAACAACCGGGTAACCGTGCTGTCAGGTGGCGCCTTCCCATATAAGGCGGACAGCTCCAACCACTCACTGAAAGAATAATGGTGAGTTGATAGATTCTCATCAGAGACAGCGTATCGCGTCAAAACCCCAAAGGCAGTGGCCACAGGGGACCTCGATACCGAAACAGTCACTCTGAAATGGGTTGTTCTCGCCAGCAATATCCGAACAGGGCCCAAGGGTGCAGCTGTGGCAGAAGGGATAGTCATATCGTCGCACAGCTCTACGAAATTGTTGATAGGGTTCTGATTGATAGATATCAACCAGATCCTGTTTCAAAACATTACCAAAGCTTTTACAGTGTATCTGTTTGGTCTCACCCATATGAACAGTCTTGGTGTGCCAGAGCTGGTGACAGGGAGTCACTTCTCCGTTAACATCAATTAGCACACTCTTATCTTCAACAAAACTGCAGAAACGATCACTGGCGGCACTTAACGGTGGCAGTGACAGGTCAACATCGTACTGACCTGCAACCTCCCTGCTTTTGTTGAAAACATCTTCCATCTCATCGAGTAAATCCTGGCTGAGTTTACCCAGCTCCTTTACATCGAGCCATACCCCCTGCTCTCTTGCTTCTTGCAACATCTGTTGATAGAGTTCTTTTGTCCGTTGTTCAATTTTCGTCTTTGGATAGATCCAGGTTTTAGCCGTTAGATCACAGAGATTGATCCCATCTTCTCCAGCCCGTTTCTGCCATTTCCGGTAGATTGTTTTCGCTTCTCTAGTATGATGAGAAAAAAGGGACTGGTGCTCCACATCCTCATGATACGGCAGCAGGTGGGAGACCAGAATAAAATCGACACCCTCTTGAGCCAGACGCTTGATAAGTTCCGGTAACTGAGAAAGTGTTTCCCGCATCACTACTACCTGGGCACCAAGCTCGAAGTCAGGCCGTGTTTTACCCTTACGCACCATGTTAATCATTGAAAAAACAGAGGCAACAACATCACTCTCGTGGGTAAGAGAGGTGATGCTGCTCTCTTGTTCCTGCAAACTGTCCACGGAAATACAAAGGCGATCAAGCCCGCAATCAAGTAACTGCTCTGTGAATGATTCTGTAAGGAGAATCCCGTTGGTCTGAAAGCCGATCCAGCTCTTCCTTGGCATCCGCCTCCTGGCAACGGAAATCATGGAGAGCAGATCAGGATGCAGAAGCGGCTCGCCAATGCCATTGAGTACAAGACCCTTTAAATGAGGCAAGGCGGGCAATAGCCTGTTGAAGATTGAAATGTCCAGATGCTTGTTTGAGATTGCACTACCGGGAGCCTGTTTGACACACATACCGCAGCTCATGTTGCAATTGGTGGTTATCTCGAGATATAGCTTCTTTGGATACATAGGCTCAGAAAATACCGGGTTCATGGTTGGTTGTTCTTTATACCGTTTCCAGTAGCCGATGACAAGAACCTCAACCCATGTAAAAAATGTTTATTTTGACATAATGGAAGCAATTATAAATGGTCATACTATCATCTAGATGTGAAAAAACTCTCACTCTGTATCGATCACAGGTTCAGGAAAAATCAATCATCGAGGCCAACTCATGTTTCAGGCCAAACCCAGCCAGAACATATAGGTCACAGATGAGAGCAGTGTTGAAAACGAGATAGCGGCAGCGGCAAAGTCGGGATCTCCTCCCACCTGACTGGACAAAATATAGGTCACTGTGGCTGTGGGAGCGCCAAGAAGGATAAGGCCAGGTAAATAGAGAGAATGATCAACAGAAAACAGAGCAAAAAGCAAGAAACCGACCGCAGGCGCTATGACCGTTTTCATGACCGAGGCAATAACCACATAGCCTAACCTGGGTTTGAGCTGTTTGAAATTAAGAGAAGCACCGATGATTAAAAGAGCCATGGGCAGGGCCATTCCTCTTATAATATCAAGCGCTCGCTGAATAATTACCGGGATGGAGATTTCCAATAACGAAAAACAAATACCTGCAAGGGCTGAGAGAATTATGGGATTCGTCGCTGATTTTTTCAAGCTCTCCACTAGCTGCGACCCCGTTGGGTTATCCTGCCTGTAATAGTTGAGAAAACCGACAGCCATTATATTGTGAAATATCATCAGAAAACTGCCGATAATTGCGGTGACGGCAAAACCACTTTCACCGAGATAATAAAAAGCTATGGCAAATCCGATATAACCGAGATTTCCCTGGAACGAGGCCTGAATGAACGACCCTCTTGTCTGGTATTTGACATTGGCAACAATTGCTACTACCAAGGCGACCAGGCTTATGAGAAAAATAGAAAACAGGGTGATGCCAACCATCATGAGGTTCACCTGAGAAGTGAAGCTGGATTTGGCAATAGCGGAAAAGAGCATTGCCGGAATAGCAATGGAAAAAACAAGCCGATTGGCCTGGCTGACAAAATCCCTGGTAATAAACCCTTTTCCCCTGATTAAAAATCCTATGGAAATAACAATAAAAATGGGAAGAATGGTTGTGATGATCTTCATACAAGCGCTATTTTTTTCTGCAGGGTCGCAGAAAAACAGGTCTCAACGATGACCGCTTCTATTTTTTTTCGATGGGTTTCCATGACAAGCAGAGGAAAGAGATCTTCAGAAAACCGTGCTCCCAGGTATCGTTCTTTAAGTTGATGAAGAGAGATGCAAGAGCAGCCAGAATCAGAGGCCTGTCCCGACCGTGGGACAAGACTCCAGAACGACTCGGAATCAAGGTCGTAAAACGGTTTTGCCATAGATTGTATTGGTTTATCTGGAAAAAGTTCTTCCCAGTAATGCTGATAACGTTTTTCCAGATGAGGTGTCGGCTCGATAAAATTTCTTGTAATCGTGCGGCTGGCTATATGATTAAAAATAGAGAGCAGCAATAATGGTTTTTGGGGTGAAGAAACTCTGCTGTTTTCCGTCCATTGGCTGTGGTCTTTTTCACTTTTTAGAAAAGCAAACTGTTTCAGATAGCAGTCAAGTTTTCCGCACATGGTTCTCACCAGAGAATAGGACGATTCTCTCCTGGCACAGCAGGAAGGAATGAGTGTTTCAAATGTATTATTACAGTATTTTGCAGTATACTGTAGACAATCGAAAAAAATCTACTCCGCTACAAGCAACGGGGTATTAAACCCACGCTTTACAATAAACCGGCAGGGTGTATTAGAGCAGCTCACTATGGTCGGTTAAAATAACAGATTCTCATAAAAACTCGAAGATGAAAGTTGCCTGTATCTGTCCTACCCGGGGTCGGCCTCAACTGGTTGAAAACCTGTTGGCCTGTTTTTTATCTCAGGATTATCCAGCAAAAGACTGCAGGCTTTTTATCTTGGAAGATGATTCCCGGCAACTCCTTGAAGGAACCTATCACAATGGTGACCATAGTTGGACAGTCATCTCAAAACCATATTGGATCCCAAGTTTACCTCAAAAATACAACCTACTGCTTGAAGCCGTAGCAGATTACCAGCCGGATGCTGTTATTGTCATGGAAGATGATGATATCTATTTACCCCATCATCTCACCTGTTCTGTGACCTGTTTGTCAGCACATGCCTGGTGTCATCCTACAAAAGTATGGTCAACGTATTCGGCCAAACCAACGGTTGAGACAAGAGATAGCAAGTTCCATGCATCTTTGGGTTTTCGGTATCAGGCGATTACACAGCTCGGTGGTTGGCAGGAAACAGACCAGGCAAATTTTGATCAACTGCTGATGAATAAATTACAGAACGTCTATGGTCCGGCAGGTGATCCGGTATCGGAATGCGAACCTTCTTATGTATTCCGCTGGCTGGATACCGGTTTTGCCCATGGTCAGTTTTACATGAACGGCCCTGATGATACCGGTTGGTATGAACGTTTCAGGCAGGAAAACCCAGGGCCTTTTAAAAAACACGGCAGGCTGGGAATATTATCAGCTCGATATGACAATACAAGCCTGGAGACAATTCAACAGATAAAGGCTATGAGTAAGCCGGGATAGACATACAATTTGAAAGAAAACAGCAAGTCGTTTTCGAAGAACCAACCATCTGTATTACTTGCCAACCCGAAGAAACCTTAGAAGCCAATTTTTTAGACGATCGATACTATTTACAGGCATCTCTTTGGCCAACACCTCCTGGACAATTTCTTGTACCTGCTGCGCTGTCAATGGCTGTGGCAAATCAGCTAACAATTTTTTAACGATGAGCTGCACTTCCACTGTTGTTGCCCACCTCGGTCGACATTCCAGTTCATGGGCAACAGACTTTGATATACGTCCGTTTAAGTCTCCCACATATGGGTGAAATTCCTCATGCACAGCATGACGGAACATTTCCTGGAGATCGAGCACTCCACCAAGGGCGCTGCAAGTTACCTGGCTGACAAGTTCTTCACGAAACAGCGGGTCTTCCATTTTCGCCAGATAGCGATCCAGTTCCTGTTTCATCTCATCCGGGGTGAAAGAGTTTTTCCAATGACCTTTGGGAAAATGAAGCGCCGTGACCCCCATATGACTGGCAAAGCGTCCCCAGGGAGCTGATAAAAATTTTCGCCACATATGAAGATCCGTATAAATTCCATCAGGTGTGACATCCCAGCCCTCTTCCAGCTTGTCATAGGCCTCACGGCTATGCGCCCCATAGCTTAAACCGAAATAGTTTTTCAGACCTGTCCTATCCAGCATCTTATGCCTGTATTCAGGTCGGGCTAAATCAACAAAGTGTGCTGTTTCTACAGTTGCGAACTGGTCACCCATACCAACGTTCAGATGCAGGCTATGGCCAAAATCGGCCTCTGCCAGCAGTCGTTCCATCATTGCGACATGATGGGAAAACCAGAGATCATCGTGACTGAGGTAGCAGATTATCTTTCCTGTTGTTTCAGGAATGACTTTGGCACGATGAATTTCACCAGTTCTTGGCCCCTTGGGGAACGTAAACAACCGTATCCTCTCATCCTGCAGAGCCATCTCACCGACCATATCCTCCATTGTTTCAGGCGATCCGTCCAGAACTACACAAATCTCCAGTTCACGGACACTCTGTAACTGAACACTTGTGATGGCACTCCGTAAGTAGGGTGCATAACCATAGCTGGGGATGATAACTGTCGATCTGACTTTTCCCATCTGATTACATGGAATTAGAGGATATAGGGATTCCGATATCGTGTAGCAGTCTCGCTGGTCGCCACTTGACAGGTTTGGCCATTATTCAAACTTCTTTGCAGATAGTCACTGAATACCGAAGGTCTGTGCCGGGTGCTGATTGGCCGATAATTTTGCGAATTTATTGCTCGAATCTTCTCAAGCCGCTGAGGATGCCATAAAAAATCATCTTCGAGATATTCATTGAGATCGAGCAGCGCATAGTCCGATTCATATTTACACTCTGGACCGGCATAATTAATACCGTCAGCGCCAATCTGAATCAGAAATAAGGAGCCATACAGCTCTGAAAACGTGAGTTCCCGCTGGTCATAGCGTTCATACGGGACTTGGATTATTCCCTCATGTCTGTGTCCATTCTTAAGATTTTCAAGAGCCTCAAGCACGCCTTGCTGTTCTGCCTGCACAGGATTGTGACCTTCCCAGTTTTCACAAAACGGGTGGAAATACAACCAGTGAATTCCTGTTTCAAGAGCAGCCTTGGCTGCCAGTGTAAGTGGTTCTGTCCATTGACCTTTTGTAAGTATAGATGCAGCAATCTGCAAAGGGCTACCCTCTTTATCCACTCGGGCTCTAAGATTTTCTATTCGACGAAGCGTATCGAGAAAAGACTGTTGCTGGCCATTCTGCCAATCATAAAGGGAAACTCGTACTGATGTCACTCCGGACACCAGTGTTTCAACAACCTTTGGGTCATCCAATAGAGTTCCGTTTGTAATGACTGCTATTTCGTTGAAACCATGTTTATTGGCAAGTGCTACTGTCTCCGGAAAATGCGGCACTGAAGTTGGTTCACCACCGCTCAGTATAACTCCAGGAGTATGTTGACCCAAGATTTCAAACAACCTTTCGATGAACGGCAGAGACAATGTCAAGCCAGGTCGTCTGGAAACCCCATAGGGACAGTCAGGACAACTTCGGGTGCATCGTTGGGTTAAATCTATCTCCATGGTGAGTGGGTAAAATCGCTCACCTCGGAGAAAAGCATCAATCCGCTGCTGACTGACAGCAACCTTAGCCGGATGAAACACTATCGGGTTCTCATCTGAACCAGTCAGTCCATTATCTACCATAATTATTGCTTCCTCCTGTCTAGTTAGTCTTGATTGCAATTTGTCGCAAACCATCCAGCATTTCGGCAATCATTCTGCCATGAGAAAATCCGCACCGCGGTTTCGCCCCACCTTGAAGATACTCAACAAACTCCTGTAATTCATCAAATAATGGCATATTATTTTCAAATTTAACCTTCTCTTCACCATTTTTATCACGAATGAGAATGTGCTCGGAATAGGCATCAGGGAGTAGTGCGGCTCCTTCTGAGCCATATAACGTCACTTCCCTTGAATGAACCGGATGACGTGATTCGATGGAAACAATACATTTTGGCAAGCCCCCTAACACGGCTAACAGACTGATGGGGACTTGATTTTCATATCGAATCTGGGCAAATACCGGTTGAGGAAACAGGTCCAGGATATGACGAATAATTGTCAGGTCATGGGTGGACAACAGCGTCAAGGCATCAGGCTCTAAACCGGGCCGCACCCATCCATGACGATGACAGCGTATTTGCTCTAGCTCTCCTATTCGTCCTGATCGGTAGATTGTTCTAAGTGTTTGAATACCTGTATGGTATTCCCACTTGTGCATCAGAAAAACATTTTCAGCAGCGCCTGCTGCTTCAAGGTTGTCGGCAACTCCAACAGTCGGACAGAGTGTTTTTTCCGAAAAGATCGGTCGCCCTTTTGGCAACAGCTTCATCACTTCGGTTGCAAGAGTTATAATGGGAGTGGCAACGACATAGCCGTCACATTCTGGTAGCTCATCACTCTTTTTACAGGCAGAGGAGGCTCCCATCTCCAGGGCTAATTTTCTGGAAGAAGCCTCATGAGAGGCCACATGGATCTGACATCCCTGTGAAATTAAATCTCTTAAAATATTCTTGCCCCAATTGCCGCACCCCACTAATCCAATGGTTGTTAACATTCTATTTTTCCATGCGAGTTAAAATGTATTGTAAAGAGCCCGATAGCATTCTGATATACCTTTATCTGATTCCCCTCGTTCTCAGCTCGGAGGTAAAACTTGGTTTTTGGTATGTATGAGCAGAAGTCATTGCAAGGCCACAGGCTGCGGGAACACCATCTAACATGCTGATACCGCATTGTTTTACTCGCAGTAACTGTGATTGATTTCTGTTGATCGGCTGACTCCCTTTCCAATTTACTGAATCATAGTGGTAATCAGATACTTTTTTTAATCCTGCCAAGGTAGGGTCCCTCACCATTTATTAAATTTCATCTTCAGTCATTATTTCATAAAAACTCCGGGACATTCCTGGAAGAGTTTTTTGGGATCACTTTTAAACTGATCCCAAAAGGGAAAGGAACGACATTGGTTTGGACGAAAAGAGTAGATAATACAGTTACAATCAACTGCATCAAAAAAACAGCAGAAATGTTCTCCGTTGATGAGTCGTTCCTGAAGAGACAACCTGCCTTTCACCTGTCGGACAAATTGCTTTGAAAAGGAGCCTATATCCATCCCCTTGGCATGGGCCATCAACTCAATTTCTTTAGGACTGACCCAAATATAGCCGCCAAAACCGCGGCAACACCTGCCACGGCAGGATGAACAACCATTTGAGTCGAACAGGTAGGGAAAAGCATCCTGAGAAGAAGTCATAACAATGAGGTGAAAAATCGATCTTGGTTACATAAGCTGAATTACTGTAATGCCTGTTTAACAGCAAGGCCTATTTCACCAAGCAGGAAAGGTTTCTTCACATAGGCGCTGGCCCCGAGCTGAAGTGTTTGTTTAACACGGTCTGTTTCTGAGTAGCCGCTGGCAATAATTGCCCTCTGCTCGGGATGATACGCCAGGATCCTTTTATATGTTTCCAACCCGTCTATACCCGGTTCCATGATCATATCGAGAACAACCAGATCCACCCTGTTTTTTTTCAGATATTCAACAGCTTCCTCCCCTGATGCAGCCGTAGTGACCCGGTAGCCAAGCTTATCGAAAATTCTACTTGCAATCTCTCGCTGTTCAACAACATCATCAACGACAAGAATAGATTCACCACAACCCAGAAGATGCCTTACCCCGACCTCTTCCTCCTTCACGGAGATGCTTTCTCGAGTTGCCGGAAAATACAGGGTAAAAGAGGTCCCCAGTCCTTTTCTGCTCTCAACTTCGATATAACCGTTTAGATCTTTTACTGTCCCCCAGACAACGGCCATCCCAAGACCTGTACCGCTTCTTCCCATCACCTTTTTAGTATAAAAGGGTTCAAATATGCGATCAAGATCATCTTCATGGATACCTATTCCGGAGTCCTTTATTGTTAAAACCACATACTCACCTTCATTTACCGTGTCATACCCACTAATCGGGGTATCGATGTAACGGTTTTCGGTGGAAATCGACAGCTCTCCACCATTTGGCATCGATTCCATGGCATTGTTCAGCAGGTTCATAATCGTTTTAGAAAGATGCGATGGTGACCCCTTGATATGCAGCAGGTGGGGATCAAGATTTCGAACAAGGTGGGTTCGAGAATAACTTGATAAAAGTTCCTTGTATTCAGGGCTCTCTATCTGCTCGTTGATATGCAGATTCAAATCCATTATTTCACTGACGGAAACTCCCCGACGGGACAGGGTGAGGAGGTCCTGAACGACCACTGCTGCTTTTTTTCCTGACTTCTTAATCAACTCGACATCTTCTCTGATTGGGCTATCGGGAGGAAGTTTGAGCAGGATAAGCTCAGGGTAGGATACAATCCCGGTTAGAATATTATTTAGATCATGGGCAACACCACCGGCAAGCAAACCGACTGTTTCCATTTTCTGGGCCTGCTGCAGTGCCTTGGCAGCCTGTTTACGTTCCTGCATCTCAAAATTCAGTTTATCGTTAGCTCCCTGAAGCTTATCCATCATCCGGTTAAAATCATGGAGCATTTGCTCAACCTCATCCCGATTCTTATCCTTCTGGCTCTTCTCGGAAATAGGCAGACGAATGGACAGGTTACCCTCCTCTTCCGTCACCCGGTGAAGACCGGTTACCAGCAGTGAAATTTTGTTAAATACCTTGAGCTTAAGAAAAAAGAATAGAAAAACAGAGATAAACAGAGAGATAATAAACGGGATGATATTATTGATTATGATCTTTTTCCAACTGGTCTTAAACAGTTTCTGATCAAGAGCAACGGCTAAATATCCGACAACATCATTGGAAAAATCAAAAAGAGGCGTCAGAGTTGAAAAGTATTCTGTTTTGGAGTTCAGGTTAATTTTATTGTCAATGGGGAAAGGGATATCCGATTGATCAAAACTTGTCAGAACCGTTTTCCTATTTTTGTCATAAAAAACAATGTCTGCCCCGGTTATGGTCACCATCTGATCGGCAAGTTGGGTATTGCCGTTAATAAATTTCATCAACAGGATATAGGCATAGATATCACCAGTATCAGATATCTGATGAATTACCGATCTGTAGGCCAGATACTCGCTCTTTCCCTGCATTCTTTGAAGATCAATCTTGGGAAGAAAAACCCTGCTCCATAGCGACTGGTCAATCAATACTCCCGGTTGTACTTGAGTAATACCAACCCCTGCCCGGGTTTCCTCGATCAGATCTCGGTACAGCTTCTCCTTCGTATCTCTCACCCCACCAGGATACGTTGTCAACAGGTGTCCGTCTTCATCAAATATCACCGCAAGATCAAGTCCGTACAGAGTGACGATCGATTTGAGCATGTGCTGTATTGCAGTAATATTATCGTAATCAAGAAAGTCATTAAACCTGGATCGTTGATTAATGATGATGCTCGATATGATATTGAGCTTCTCAAGCTCGTTATTCTGTACTGTAATTGAAGATCGGGCCTTAACATCCAGCTGTTCAACTATTCGTTTTTTCTCATCATCAGAGCTTTTGACTCCGATAAAAACTGCGTTACCGCAAATTGCAAGAAAAAGCAGGAGAAAGACAAGCACAACATTGCGGATTATTTCTCTTTTATTTCCGGAAATATGCGGTTTGAGGCCCATATTACTCAGGTAAGTTGTTACATACTGTTTGATAGTATAAGCAGGTGATAACTTGAATAGTTATCACAAAGAGGCCGTATCGTGATATCTTATTTTCGATTCTCTCTTGCCCCTTGACTGACAAGATGCCGGAACAACCAACGACCCACCGTGACGAAACAAGTCATCTTTTTTATGTATCTACTTTTAATTACGGATCATTCTCATTGTAAAGGCGGCACAGTTTTAGGAATAACGCGCTCTTCAGTCACTTTTCCTTCAACCTGCCATCGCTCAATGCCACCTTTGAGTACTCCTACGATCTTATAGCCTTTGGTTTCAAGAAATTTCGCCGCTGTTGGTGATTGCTTCATCGCCCAATCGGTGATGATAATCTCACGATCCTTGGGAATTTCATGGTAGCGCTCAATAAGATAGACCAACGGGCAGAAAAATGAATTTACGATAAATGATTTGTTGCGTTTGAAATTAAGTGGTCGAACATCAAGTATATAGAGATTGTTCTGTGTTTGGAGCAACTGTTCCAACTTGTCCGGCCGCAGTTTTTTCACCTTTATTTTTCGCCATTCCTTGTTAACATCCATGGGGTAATTATATTTCTGCCACTCAGGGATTCCACCTGTAAATGCGTATACTCTCTCATATCCTTTTTCCACCGCAATCCTTGCGGCCCGCTTTGTATACGGTCATTTATGACCCATGCAGTAGAAAATAATCGGTGTCTCTTTATCTGAGGGCATTAACATGGAGGTTTTTAGAAAAATCACCGGAATGTTAATGGAGCCAGGGATATGCTGCATTTTGTATTCAATGGAACTCAACACATGAATGACTTTTACATTGCCGTTATCAAGCATATTTTTTACTTCTGGAGCGCTGATTTCATGATATCCTTCAGCATAAGCGGTTGATGAGAACATGAGGATAACCAGAATTCGGCAAAACCATTTTCTATACATAACCACTCTCCTTCTTTCCAGCAGATGTTGAGAATATTGTTCCTTCTATTGTAGCTGAACCTGTATTGGATAGTCAATTAAATCCATTGGATTACCAGGAAAAACCGGAAAACGACAGCCCGCTTCCTTTCAACTGTTTTTTTCATTCCATGATGATGCTTGAACTTACTATATAGTGATAGTATAACTTTTTTTCTGATTATCAGGGTCGCCCATCCTCATGCGATGTGTTGTCAATCTGTTCGGCCGGCCTTCGGGCAAGTGATCATTGCTTTAGAGATGACTGTGTAACGAGTTATCCACATGTCTTTACCTCGAGGCATATATGAGTAAAATCCATGATCCTTGAAATATGACGGCAGGACCAACAACATCTCTTTTCTGGTCCAGGATGAGAATCATTGGTAATCAGGGAACTATTTTATGCACATACTCAAACTGTTTATTGGCTCATTAACATGACATTTGCTCAGCGTATTCGCATACCAATCGCCATAATAGGGTCTATTACTCTTCTACTTCACACTCATTCAGCATTTGGGGCTGAAAAAAATGAACAGGCGATTTCCTGGCTGATGCTCGGTATTGGTCTGCTGGGAGGCCTTGCCTTCTTCCTGTACGGGATGGAAAAGATGAGTGAAGGCATGAAAAAGAGCGCTGGAAACAAAATGCGTTCTTTACTGGCGACCCTTACCCGGAACCGGTTCATCGGTTTGTCTGTGGGCGCCTTTGTCACCATGATTATTCAGTCTTCCAGTGCTACCACCGTGATGCTGGTAAGCTTTGTGCAGGCTGAACTGATGAGTTTTGCTCAATCCCTTGCTGTTATCCTGGGAGCCAATATCGGCACAACCATCACCGCTCAGATGGTTGCTTTCAAGCTTACTGATTACGCTCTGATCATGATTATTTTTGGTTTTGGCCTGAGAATGTTTGGCAAAAATGACAAGATCAAATCTATTGGTGACATCCTGCTTGGTTTCGGCATTCTCTTTTTCGGCATGAAACTGATGAGCGACACCATGAAACCGCTAAGAACCTATCCGGAATTTATTCAGATGATGGAAGGACTGGAAAATCCATTCATGGGAATTGTTGCCGGAGCTGCTTTCACAGCTATTGTTCAGAGTTCAAGCGCTTCAACGGGTGTTGTCATAGTTCTCGCCCAACAAGGTCTAATAACTATCGAGGCGGGTATTCCTGTCATTCTCGGGGCCAATGTCGGTACCTGTATAACAGCCGGACTTGCCAGTATCGGTACTGCAAGAGAGGCAAAACGGGTGGCACTTGCCCATGTGTTGTTCAATATTGGCGGGGTGCTCCTTTTTATTTTCTGGATTCCAAAGTTCGCGGAAATAATACGTTCGCTTGACACTATTTTTGATTCCGGGGCTGCCAGGCAGGTTGCCAATGCCCATACCATTTTCAACCTTTCAGTGGGTCTTTTCTTCCTACCATTCATCACATTCTTCTCACGGCTCATCATGCGTCTCTTACCCGATAAACCCAGGGAAAAGGGACTTGATCCGGCCATATGGCATCTTGACGAATCTATCATTTCCACTCCGGCCATTGCTCTTCAGCTTGCCAGTGCTGAAATTGCCAGAATGGCAAAGATCCTCAGTCGTATGCACCACGCTGCCATCACTCCCTTTCTAACCAATGAGCCCAAACGTGACGCGATCTACCCAAAGCAACTGACGTTGCTTCAAGGTATTGCCATGCGGGAAAAAAAGATCGATTTTCTTGAAGAGAAGATCAGGCGATATCTGCTTGACATCAGCCGCCATGAACTTGCTAAAGGCCAGGGGGCGGAGGTCAACGGTCTAATTTCCCTGCTCGACTCAATGGAACGGATCGGCGATGTGATCATCAAACAGATCGTCCCGCTGCTCAGTAAAAAAGAAAAGCTGAACAAGGATTTCTCAAGCGAAGGAAAAGAGGAGCTGATTCGATACCATGAGAAGGTTGGCAAACAGCTTGATCGGATTATGCAGATGATGACCAAGCTCGACCCCTCACTTGCCCAAAAAGTGCAAAAGAAAAAGAGAAGTTATGCCGATTATGATTCCCGGCTTCGCAGGCACCACCTGGAGAGGATGCTGACCATGAAAGAGGCCTCGGTGGTAACCCACCGAATCCATATGGAACTGATGGATGCGCTCAACCAGATCAATATTTACTGCGTGGATATCGCCAAGAAAATGCTGAAAAGCGGTCTTTTAGAAAACAACAGGGCAAACAGTGAGAGCCTGACCCAAAATGGTGCTGAAGTTCAATAGAAGAAAAGACTAAATCTTTCAGGATCATCCGCCTGCAAGCTTTACCTTCAATCCGAGCTTCGACAGGATTTCTTTTAGTTTCTCCCTGTGGTCTCCCTGGATTTCAATCACGTCGTTTTTAACTGAACCACCTGAGCCGCACTGCTGTTTCAGCTTTTTTGCAAGTGTTTTCAGTTCTCCGGAGTCCATTGAAAGGCCTGTAATAAGAGTAACGCCCTTACCTTTTCGCCCCTTTGTCTGCCTGGTAAGTCTGACAATACCATCCCCCTTCCCGGCAGATTTCCTCTGTCCACAGACGCAGGAATGATTCGGCTGATTACATGAAGGGCACATTTTTCCATGCTCAGTCGAATAGACAAGCCCCCGCCCTGTTTTTCTCTTTTTTTTCATTCAAATCACTTTTTATAAGAGTTCCAAATTCTTTTTCTGATTCCCCTATTATTCAGCACATTGGAAACGGTTCTTTTTAATCGATTGCTTCATTCGTCCAAGGCCTTCTTAACGGAAAATGATAAAAATTGCCTTTCATTTTGGCCTCGGTTAAACTGGCAGAGCTTACAATCATGCAGAGAAAACCAGGGTTTTTATTCCAGAAACAATAGAACTCTTTTCAGCCATCCTCCGCTGGACAACCGCCAATCAGCTCAAATGACCTCAAGTTTCACCATTCATTTACGTTCAGTTTTATCTTATGGTTCGGCTTTTCTGCTTGTTTTCATTTACGTCAACCTCTTTGTCGTCTGGCGCTGGTTTAATGATCGTCTTTCACAAGAGGTAATGGCTATCCTGCCGATCATCATTACATTTTTCTGTCTAATCCTCATCATTACCTTTTTAAGAAGGATGATGACAAAGGGTTTCAATGTTGATTGGAAATGGGCCGCTGCTGGAATTCTGTTCTGTTTGATCGCTTTAGTTTTTTCAAACCCGGATTTTCCAATAAAGCGCATCCATGTTCCTGAGTATATGGCCCTGTCACTGCTTCTTCGTTATGCCATGTCCATGAGACTGCAAGGTCTGAAACTGCTGTTTTTTTCTGCTGCCGCAACTATGCTGCTCGGCATCCATGATGAACTTCTGCAGGGCTTTCATCCCTCCAGAACATACGGGCTCGGTGATATATTCACCGATTGTTCCGCTGCCGCTGGAGGTGCCATGATCTGGCACAGCTGCAAGTTGTTTTTACCAGCTGTTCATGTTCAGGTTGAGACAACTTCAAATGCTATCGACACACGAGCATGGATCTTTCTGTTGTACCTGTTTGTTGCTGTCTGCTGCCTCATCATTCCTCTTGTTGATTATAGGAATATTGCTGTTCCATATTGGCCTTTTTTACCCATTGTCTCTGCTCTTGTCTTTTACATCTTTTATAATAATTTATTCAGCCCTGAATACAGGTACGGAATCACGATCCTTTCATTGTTCTCATTTCTATTTCTTTTTTATTTTCCAGCACCCTATGTGGTTCCACTTTTTTTTTATTGATCTCCTTTGCCTCTTGTCTACGACTATGCCAAACCCAACTTGTTTAACACTATTTAGTAGAGATTGTAACACTACTATCCTTATTTTAGAGAAGTTGCAGGCAGGCGATATGAATTCCAGGACAAGCTGGCTGAATCTGTGGTTCCAGGAGACAGGAAGATGAGGATGAAGAAAAGAACATTGATGTCATGGCTTCGTCCACTCATTGTCGCTCTATTCTGTTGCTCCAGCTTGGTCGCCTGGCTGGTTGCCTACCTTAATTCTCCAGCGGAGATAAAAGAATTGGCTGCAAAAAAAAGCTCTATCAATAGAGTCCTGAAGACAGGGAATTATGATTCTGAAAAAGAAAAACTGTTGGCTGAAGCCTACTGGCTCAGGTATCCCACCCTTGCAGAAAACTCTCGTTGGGGCAGAAAAGGACCAATGGGTATCCTGGGTCCACGAGACCACTTTCGCAATCATGGCCGTTTGGACGGCTGGATCTGGGGACCGGTTATGCGGCCATCAGACATGAAGAGGGAAACAGAACTGGCTCACGCCTATTGGAAAAGATATCCGGAGATTGCCCGCAGTAAGGTGTGGGGCCAAAACTCCAATATGGGTATATTAGCCCCCCGGGACCACTACCACTATATTGGCAGATTTCAAGGAAAGAAATGGGGTTTGGAACAACAGTGATCCCTAAATAGATACGTGGGAATTAGGCTTCAACGATATCAACCCCCGACTCTTTGAGAATTGTAATTGGTGTCGAATCGTTATCCTCCGCTACCACCATATCCGGCTTAAGAGAGAGAAGCCATTTGCCGATGAGTAACCCTTTCCTGCGCTCGGCATTGCGATGTTTATTTTCTACAAACTGACACTTGGCAATTTTTCCGCTGGAAACACGGACTGTCTCTATCATGAACCAGGGAGCAGCGGTCATATGTGAATAATAGTTGCCATTTGGTTGGTCAATCGGTGTGATTTTTCGAACAAAGTCCCCCCTGGTATAGTGGGGCCGTATACGAGCCATAACCACCTTTGGAAATCGTTTGATTATCTCCTCTTCAAGACGATCCGCCACATGATCCGCGACTTTATGGGAAGGTGTTTTCAGCTCCACATCCATGTCGACAATAAAACGGCCCCCGGCAACACGGCTGAGACATTTTCTGACTTGATGAATTCGGGGATGGCTCTCGACCATCTTTATAATATCCCGCTCTGTTTCACGGTCAATGGAAGCGTCAAGCAAATCCTTCAAGGCGCTTAACATCAACTGCCCACCCGCATAAAAAACAAACAACGAGACGACCCCGGCAGCAATCCTGTCCACATTATAACCAAGAGCAGCCCCAAAAAGACCGATTAAGACGATTCCGGTGGAAAGTGAATCGGCCAAATAATCCCTGGCATCGGCCTCCAGTGCTGGAGAATCCAGCCTTTTTCCAGCTCGCATCTGCATTATGCCGAAACCGAGTGCGATGAAAAAAGAAACTAGAGCCACCGGCAAGGCAATTGAAACATCGACCATTTTTGTTACACCAAATAAGGCCTGACGTCCAATCTCATATCCGGCAAGTATGACGGCTATTGAAGTCACCAGGGTAGCGATTGTTTCGGCTTTATACAGTCCATAGGGAAATGATGGATGTTCCCTTCCCGCAACCCAGAGACCAACAAAAATTGCAGAACTGGCCAGAACATCTGTGGCCGAGTGAATGGCATCACCAAGAAGAGCGGTTGAACCGGAAAGAACACCGGCAATACCTTTCCCCACCGCCAGAAAAATATTAAGGCAGATAGAGATAACAGCTCTTCTTTTGGCTGATGTTAATTTATCTTTTGATGACTGTTTGATCATAATAACTTCCCGTACTGGTAGTATAGGTGATAACCATGATATCTGTTCTATCTTTTGTCAAGCTGAGATAAAAGTTAAATTGACGCCTGAGCATTGAGAAACAGTACTTTCACACTTGCAAAACTTTTCGGCCTCCCTATATTTTTATTGACACCTCGTAAAGTTTGGTGTACCTAATAATTCCTCCGTACAGTTTATTAACAAAAGAAGTAACGAGTTTATAAGCCATGAGAAACGTTTTCAGAAAGCGAAAAAACTGTAAAAATATTTGTGCTCTATCGGAAACGTCATCCAGTGGCAAAATGGAGATTTGTAAGATAAAAGGTGACAGGAAACAATGTGCCAGAATGGCTTCAATGGGGCTAAAGAATGGTGAAAAAATCGATCTGATCTGCCCCACCAATGGTTCAGCCTGTATACTTAAGTTCAATGGTGGAACAGTCAGCCTTGACAATGACTCAACAAAGACTATTTTTGTAAAACCGGTATAGTTACCGGTATTGTATTTATCACAATAATTTAGGACAACATAATACAAGCCATAATAACTCAGGATCAACCGATCCTTTTTTTTAGCTCCAACCACTTAGGCTCACCTAACTTTTATCAACATACCTAATCACAACCACAGCTAATAATCGATACAATAAGGAATAGTGATATGTCATCGATAAACCTACGAAAAATGAAATTGGACCAGTCCGGCACCATCGAAAGTATCCGTGTCGGAGGTAAGCTGGGCCAAAGAATGAGAGAAATGGGACTCACCCCAGGCACCCAAATCACTATTCAGGGAAGAGCACCACTTAATGACCCGATATCACTGAGAATATTAGGCTCTACTTTGGCACTGCGAAACAATGAGGCCGACCATATCAACGTTAAAATCACTCATTAATTCAAAACCATATCCTTTACTATGACGCAGACATTTATCATTATAATTGTCCTTCTCATTTGTTTTCTGTTACTGGGCAGACATTTCCATAGACAATGGAAGCAGGCAAACGAACAGCAATCAGCCTGTTCCGGTGGATGTACAGGTTGTTCTGTCTCCACCGACTGTGATCAGAACAAAGAAAACATAGGCACGAAGTAACATGACGACAACAGCAAACCAGTCAGTACATATAAAGAAGCAAAAGATATCTATGGCACTGGCCGGCAATCCCAATGCCGGTAAAACAACTCTTTTTAACCAATTGACCGGTGCCAGGCAACATGTTGGTAACTATCCAGGTATTACTGTTGATTATAAAGAGGGATTTTTTCAGCAGAACAATCATGATATCACCCTTGTGGATCTTCCCGGTACATACTCTATGACCGCCTATTCCGTCGAGGAACTGGTGGCGCGGGATTACCTGGTTAATGCCAAACCGGAAGTGGTCATCAATATTGTTGACGCTTCAAACCTTGAGAGAAATCTGTATCTTACGATACAGTTTATGGAATTGGGTGTGCCGCTCGTCATTGCTTTGAATATGATTGATGTTGCTCGAGATCGCGGTATTACGATTAAAGCGGAGCAACTGTCCAAGCTCCTTGGAGTTCCTGTTGTTCCTATTATTGCACGATCAGGCCAGGGGTGTAGTGGTTTGATCGATGCGGCTATTGAGGTCGCAGAGAGCGGCAAAGAATGGCAGCCCCTTGAAATAAGCTACGGTGATGACCTTGACCAAACCATTTGGGATCTTTCAGATATTATTACTGAAAAGAATTTTCTCACTGATACCTACCCTGCCAGGTTTACAGCCAATAAATGGTTGGAAAATGATGAGCAGATAATCAGCAAAGGAAACTCCGTTAATCCTGAACTGAGTCAACTGATCGACAAGCGGGTCAGCCGGGTAACTGACCACCTGCAAAAGACCATGGAGATCTACCCCGAATCTCTCATCGCTGACCACAGGTACGGCTATATCAAATCGATCATGAGGGATAATGTCCAAACCCATAAATTTGACACAGACCGACTCTACACCTCCGACAGGATAGACAAGATTGTCACAAATCGACTTCTCGGTCCCGTCATTATGCTTTTTGTCATATTCGGACTCTACCATTTTACTTTTTCCTGGAGTGAACTGCCGGTCTCCTGGCTTGAATCGTTTTTCGGCTGGCTTGGAGGAGTTGCTCAAGAAATGCTCCCGGACGGAATGGTTAAATCGATGATCATTTCAGGAGTCATTGACGGAGTCGGCGGAGTGCTTGGCTTCGTCCCTCTGATCCTCTTTATGTTTTTTGGTATAGCACTCCTTGAAGATTCCGGCTATCTGGCAAGAGTAGCCTTTATGATGGATCGGGTTTTTCGGATTTTCGGTTTGCACGGCTCATCCGTCATGCCGTTCATCGTCTCGGGAGGAATCGCAGGCGGTTGTGCCGTACCGGGTGTTCTGGCAACAAGAACACTCCGTTCCCCCAAAGAACGGATGGCCACCCTGCTGACGGTACCATTTATGAACTGCGGCGCCAAAGTCCCTGTGCTGGCCCTGTTGATAGGAACCTTTTTCTCCGACAACAAGGCCCAATATATGTTTCTGTTTACCTTACTGGCATGGCTTGTGGCACTTATTGTTTCCAAGATATTTCGTATGACGGTACTTCGGGGTGAGCCGACTCCCTTCGTTATGGAACTGCCTCCTTACCGGTTGCCGACCCTTCGCGGTCTGTTTATCCACACATGGGAGCGAACCTGGCAATATATTAAGAAGGCTGGAACTGTTATTCTAGCCATATCCATTCTTCTCTGGGCTCTTATGACCTTTCCGGGACTGCCTCAAGAAGACAGCTTATCGTTTGAACAAAAGCGCCAGACCATCACTGATCAGTTCTATAAAGAGATTGCCGCAAAGCATGAAAAAGAGAATCTCGACCTCAAGAAACAGGCAAAAATGCTGAAAGAACGGCTGGAGAAGATTGACTGGGAAGAGTCCGAAGCGAGCTTACGTTACTCTATTGCCGGTCGAATTGGGACTTCTCTTGAATCGTTGTCGTCGCTTGCTGGTTTCGACTGGCGAACAAATATCGCACTCGTTGGCGGATTTGCAGCTAAAGAGGTCATTATCTCAACCCTTGGAACAGCCTATTCCATGGGAGAGATGGATGTAGATGAGCCGGAATCACTGAGTCAGAGGTTGGCAAAAGACCCCGGCTGGAACAAAGTGACTGCGGTAGCAGCCCTTGTTTTTATAATGTTTTATGCTCCCTGTTTTGTCACCGTTGTCTGTATAGCCAAGGAATCGTCCTGGGGCTGGGCCACATTTTCCATGGCGTTTAACACCGTTTTTGCCTTTGGCTTAGCTGTTCTGGTTTTTCAAACAGGTAGAGCATTTGGATGGGGTTAGCCCGGATTTCTCATGAACAGTTCGGAGTCTACGCTTACCTGAGCGCAACTCGATAACATGTTGATTGCGCCAGGTTATTTTTAATCAAAGTTGACGGCTGGTTGCTTACTAACTGTTCATGAGAAATCCGGGTTAGAAAAGCTCCTTATTGTCACCATTGCCAATACTCTTCCTTAGCCATCTTATAAAAGCAAAAAGCCACAGCTATCTTTTACAGATTGCTGCGGCTTTTCAGTCTCCAACAACTATGAACGCCTTGTTTTCACAGAGAAGATTTGTCTACAGATCCCATCTCTCATGTTGTGAAAGGCGAAATGACATTCGGGATCTCCTGGGTTATATGACTGCTCTTATGACCAGTTGAAAAGTATCCCAATCCTTAATCCGGTATACAGTCATCCTGCAAAGCACTTTTTCCGTTAAAACCATTTTATCCTCCTGACTCATTACGGCCAGAGATAAAAAAATCCCTGGACCGAAAAATATTCGATCCAGGGATTTCCCTTATATCCTCAAGATCACATCATGTCTCACCGTTGATCCTCGACGGCAACCATATACATCCAGGCAGGTCTTCTGACTTCCCTCATCTTTTATCGGCCTTCCCATCTTAACGACAGTGGCATTCAATGATAATAGACTCCCTTAAGGGGTTTGAGGATTACAGCGGCGGGCCCGTCTTCGATTCTCACGAAGTTCCCTGCTTATCACAATTTAAGGGTGCCTTGAAAAATTAGTGTTTTCGTTCAAAATCGAGGCGTGAGAGCAATTTTACCACAGGCATATAGCTGATATTCCGCGATAATATTTCTCTCGCAACGAAGCGTTTGAGCGAAAAGGCAATTTTTCAAGGTGGCCTTAAGATAAACGTCTTTTTCGACACCTGGACAAACTGGCTGAATAATATCTTGTCTGCTTTGTATTGTCAAGCTGGCATACAATATATTGTGCCACATAATCTCGGCGGTACACTGTGAGCCACAACACAATTTGTTACATTGCCATTCTGGTCGAACTTGTTTGAAAATCAATCATATTCCGGATCTTGTAATCGTCATTTTTAGTTTGATCCGGATATCCGATGTCTTTCAATGGTCTGAGAAGCTCAATTTTTCAGCAAACAGGAATGAGAGTCAGCTAATGAACAGAGACAAAACACTGTCATCACGAAAGAAATGCTGCAATCTAGAATAGTTCGGGGATCACCACGGTCTACGGACCAGGCAACCAAACTGACAACACCTGGTGTTAGGCTGAACTTTGCTGGTAAGTAGAAAAAGAAAAGCGCCCACCATCGGGAAGGTATGGCAGACGCTTTGGGGAGGAGAAGAAAATTGAAGTCACTTAGTGCACCCTAGTTGTTTCAACATACGTGCCAGTTGGTCAACAATTATCCTAATGTACTGATATAATAACTATTCTCAGAAAACTCCCCCTTGTTAAGTAAAAAGTTAAAAACTACAACTGCCTCTTTTTTACACGTTTTTTATACAGGTTGGGTAATTTTTACCCAGGCCTGTTGAACTTGACAGGATGGAATGGGTCAGAAGGCTGTACAGCTGATGACCCTCATCCTTTCAAACAAGCCTATGCCTTTTGTTTATTTCCTGTTGATCATTTTCAATAACTTGACCACTGAAATACGCATCCTGTTAAACGATTCATACAACTGGCCAATTTCATCGGATGTTGATCGTTTGATGATATCGCTGAGATCTCTGCCGCGACTCATTCTCTCGGCCTTCCTTGTCAATAGAATGATGGGAGAAATGATCATTTTCTCAAGGTAGAACCATATGGCGACTGTCAGCAGAAGGATAAAGGTAAATCCAATACCAAAGACCTTAACAGCTCGTATCTTGACATTCTTCAGGGCTATATCAATGGGGATATAGGTGATAAAGGTTGCCACAACGCTGTTGAGTTCGTAGTCATAACCTCCCCCGTCCGGATAGCGATTCACCCTGCCAATGGGCGCGTTTTCCTTTTTTCCATGACATTTTAGACAGTTTTTTCCCGCCCTGACCGGTTGAGCCACATAAAAAAAGTTTTTCCCTTCCTTTTGAATCAAACCGCTCTTTTTTCGATCACGGATATTCTCAGTGAAAAATTGTATGATCTGCTTCTCCTGCCCATCGGCCTTATTCTGTTTATTTACCGGGTTCAGGGCAGCCTGTTTAAAAGAATAACCGGGCTGAGACCTGGAGAAAATGTCGGAAATCGCCCGGGCAATGAAAAATCCGCCCATTAATTCAGGATGGAAACTGTTCTCACCACCGATTTTCCTAGTCAATGGACGCATTGTTTTAACAGCATAGGTTCGGGAGGCCATGGCAAATGAGGAGACTACATCAGCCTGTTTCAAGGCATCCTTGAATATTTGATTTTTAGCGTCAAAATAACTGTAAGCACCAATACAGAGGGACATGATGAGCCCCAATCCTGCCAGGAATATGATAATTTTCAATTTAATCGACATTGGCGTCCTCCAGGTGCAAAAATGAAGTTAAAACAACGGAAGGTATATATCAAACCGAGACAGCAACGCTGTCTCAGCATGGTATCAAAACATGTTTCCTTCAATGCCCCGACTAAAAGGACAAAATTACAGGAACGTACCCGGAGACCGGGAACTCAACCCACAAAACCGTCTCCAGTCCTTTCCCAGGAACACAGATCAACAATAGCGATCATCAGAAAGAGATGATCTACTCTTCAATAATACCCAACAGATTTCAGCAAACAGTACAAGCCGGAGACTTTGCCCTAAAAAGTCATGCGTTTATATGCGGCTGTTTTTTCATGGATGGAATTTAAGCGGGAACTTCTGCAACCGAACCGCCGCGCCGTTTATCGCCGGCTCCTTCCACACCGGGGATAACTGCGTGAACGCCTCCAAAATACACATCGATATCATCCCACACATTAATTCTCAGATGTTTTTCCAGAGCTGCCAGCGACTGATTATCAAAACCCGGTTCAATCTGCACACAATCTCCATCCCAGTACATGCGAGGAGCGTCAACCGCTTCCTGCAGCGACTTACCAAAATCAACCACCTGGCTAAGCACCTGGCTGATGGCCGGCCTGATACGCTTGGAACCACCGGACCCAATAACCAGTTGAACCTGGCCATCCTTTACCAGCATCGATGGTGACATCATGGAACTGACCCTATCTCCCGGCGGACTAGAATGAAAACCTTCAGGGTGCAGATCATCCTCACCCATCATGTTGTTCAGCATGACTCCGGTCCCTGGAGCAAAATAACCCGAACCTTCACCGTTGGAACTGGTCATTGAGGCACAATTACCCTCTTTATCGGCAACGCTGATATGAGTCGTTCCCCTGCTGAACAGTCTGATATTTTCCACCGAATACCAGCAGCGGTCCACATCGTTTAAAAAGGCCTTGAACATCTCAGGGGTGGTGACTCCTTCCTTTCTTATTTTTTCGACCTCCTGCATGAGACCGACCGTATTCAGCAGATGGGTTTGAGTTCCCCACTCAAAATCGGGTCTTCCTTCCTGGGATAAGAGCGACAGAGACAAACCGATCAAAACACCACCCATAGATGGTGGCGGTGATGTGTAAAAATCCATTCCTCTGTACTTTAGCTTAAGAGGCTTTTCCTCTCTCACCTCGTATGCCTCAAGATCGGCCCGTGTCAGCAGCCCATGGCCCTCTCTCATGTCCTCTTCAATCCCGGCAGCCAACTCACCCCGATAAAAGCTCTCTCCTCCATCCTCGATGACCTGCTCGAGGAAATCGGCCATATTCTCATTGACCATCGGATCTTGCGGCTGTAAATACACACCACCCGGTTCATATAGATCTCTACCCGCCTGGGTCAATGTCATGATAGGATAGAGGAGTTGGAGAAAACTCCCCTGCTGTTGATTAATCTGATGATTTCTGGCCAGCTCGACTGAAGGGGTTATAACATCCTTGAGACTCATTCGTCCCAGTCGTTTCTGGGTATGGACCAATCCTTTAAGCTGACCCGGAACTGCGGCTGAGCCAAGACCAACATTAAAGATCTGGTCGGAGCCGGAAAACTTAACGGTAACCGGGAAAAAATGGGGCTCCTGGTCACTGTTTTCAAGCCCTCTTCCCGGTGTATCGACAAAAAAATCGAAAAATAAATCCTCTCCCCTGCTGGCATCATGGCCAAGCAGTAAGCCGCCACCACCAAGACTGGTAAGTGTCGGTTCAACAACTGCTGCGGCAAAACCCGCTGCCACAATAGCATCAAAGGCATTACCCCCTTCTGCCAGGATAGTTGCCGCCGTTTGACTGGTTAGTCGATGACCGGCTGCAACAATTGACTTTTCATGTAAACTCACTTCCAAAACCTCGTATGTATTCCATTTATGACTGTTTTATAATCTTCTGTCTGAGAAAACGAACTGCGCATCTGATCGGCGCCGGTTCCCCTCTTGACAATTTCTCTAACCGAATCAAGATATTCCTTTGACCCAAGCTCTTGTGCTGCCGGTGTAATTTTTTTAATGAGCAGATCCACTGCCTCTTTAAAGCTGACTTTGTTTTCTGCCAGCATTTTCGTCGGATCAATAAACGAACCTTTGAGCCCGTGCCTTGCCGCCTGCCACTTGTTGTACCGCAACAGCTGCAAACTGTAAGGACCGGATTCTGGTCCATCTTCTGCAAGAGTAACAACCAATGCCTGAACCAGTGCCGTTAATGCCAGGATATCTTCAAACCGCGTCGGCAGATCACAGGCCCGAATCTCAAGTGTTCCAAATTTTGGATGGGGTCGGGCATCCCACCAGAGATCCTTTATTGAACCGATGACACCCTGTTTTTCAAGATAGCATAGCTCTTCCAGAAACTGTTCCCAACTGCCTATATGATCATAGAGACCGGCCATTGGCAATGCCTCAAACAGTTTAGTCCTATAAGACATAAAGCCGGTATCGATACCCTGATAATATGGTGATGAGGTGGACAGCGATAATAAAAGGGGCAAAAAAGGCTGAATGGAATCACAGACGCGAATGGCCGTTTCTCCATCCGGAAGACCGACATGAACATGAATGCCCTGGGTGATAAAACGTCTGCCGACAATCTGCAGCTCGTCCATGATCGTTTTATACCGATCATCGGGTGTCAGTTTCTGCTCATGGGCAATGGCAAAAGGATGCAGGCTGGCCGCAAAAAGCAGCGTATCGTGGTTTTCTGCAACATTTGCACACTGCCTGCACACCGATTGAAGATCATGCTCCACATCCTCAACCGAAAGACAGATTCCCGTCTGGACTTCAAGAATTGACTGGATAAACTCCAGAGTTACCGCCGGTAGTATTGATTCGGGTAAATCTTGTAAAATCAGCGGTGCCTTTGGTGCTAAATCCATACTCTGAGAGTCAAGCACTTGAAACTCAAGCTCGACACCAAGGCTGAAATTTTCACTCGTATTGAAAGCAATTGAACAAAGATCTCCGCTCCCCCCCTGTACGCTCAAAACTCATCCCCCCCTTCCATGTTCACTATAGGTCCAGTCACAGGCAACTGCTGCCAGCCATGACGCTCCTGTCTTGAAGACATCCTCATCATAATCAAACGTTGAACTGTGGGCCGGACCGTTGTCATCTGAGAGAAAAGCACCAAATCGCACTATACAGCCGTCGATATGCTGCTGATAAAAGGCAAAATCCTCACCCCCGAGACTGGGATACCCCTGGCTGACAACCCGGTTGGCATCGGCCAGGTTAATAGCCGTCTCTCTGGCAATATCAGTGGCTGCAGGCGAATTATTCACCGCAGGTAAACCGGGTTCAAACTCCAATGCGGCCTCAACACCGTACATAGAACTGATTGATTGAACCATTCGTCTGAGACCATTTATTGTTTTTTCTCTTGTTGACAAGTCGGTCGATCGGATTGTTCCCTGAAGTACGGCGCTTCCTGCTATAATGTTGTGAATTGTCCCGGCTCGAAAACTGCCGATGGTGACAACAGCGGAATGATTGGGATTAACTTCTCTTGAAACCAGCGTTTGAATAGAAGTGACAAGGCTTGAAGCGGCAACAATTGAATCGATTGTTTCATGGGGCCGGGCGGCATGACCCGATCGTCCATGGATGTGTATGGTGAATGGATCTGTATAGGCACAAATAATACCCTCATCAACAGTTACTGTGCCGGTGGGAAAATGGGTGTCAATGTGACCGGCAAAGATAGCCCCAAGACCTTGAAGCGCTCCCGCCTTTACCATCTCCTCGGCTCCATTGCCGTGCTCTTCCGCCGGCTGGAACAACAACCTCACTTCACCGGGCAAATCAATTTTCGCAAGAATCCGGACAGCGCCTAACAACATGGCCACATGACCGTCATGACCACAAGCATGCATAATCCCGTGATGCTTTGAGTGAAAAGGAAGATCTGTTTCTTCTACTATGGGCAACCCATCGATATCTGCCCTTAGACCGACACTTCTGCCCTCAGACTGCTTCGGACCAACAGAAGCGATGACACCGGTACCGGCAACAGTCTTTCTGTCCTCTATGCCAATCTCAGCCAGTTTCTGATGGATATAGTCATTGGTTTTTTTCTCTTTGAAAGAAACCTCCGGATATCGGTGAATGTGTCGCCTGATCTCCTTCATCCATTGCAGCAGTTCGTCATCAACCAGAAAGTCGGAACGGCTGAGACCATTTGTGATCTTTTTATTCAATGGGAATAACTCCTATCTCACGGCTCTCATCCTCAGCCGGCTCCTCTTCTTCGGTTTTTGGTGCATCTTTTTTTAAAATAACCCTATCCAGCTTTTCGGTATCGGGGAATTCAAAGCTCTTCTGCTGAGCAGTCGGTTCTTTTTTCTTACGCGTCCGCTTCAGCGGCTGCTTAAAAAAAGCCAGTATGCCATCACTGACTTCGTTGGTTGAAATCAGTTCCCAACCAGCATGTCCATACTCGTTGAGGGCAACCTCGATCTCGCTCCTGTCAAGGAAAGGAGAACCAAGCAACCCTTCTTTTTTCAACTCAAAATGTACTGTTTTGTAAATCCAACGCATAATCGATTCAATCTATATCGACAAATTCATCATTGACAAATTTGCCTTGTACAGTTGTGCCATCGGAACGGATTAGTATACCTTCCCCGTTTCTCTTGCCGTCTTTAAACTCTCCTTCATATATATCTCCGTTTTCCGATGTCAAGACTCCTGTTCCATGAATCATGTCATCTTTGAATTCTCCGCTATATGAAGAGCCATCACTAAAGATCAGCTTACCCTGGCCATTAAACAACCCATTTTCAAAGTCACCCACGTAGAGACTGCCATCTTTAAAGAAATACTCTCCACTCCCGTGAAAATGATCGTTTTTAAAATCTCCTTTGTACCTGGTTGAGTCGGGATAGACAAATTCACCAAACCCGTTCTTAACCCCTTTAGAAAAGAAACCAGTGTAGATACGCCCATTTTTATAAATATAGGTTCCTGAACCCTCAAGCCGGCCACCCTTAAATTGACCCGAATATTTATCACCATTTGCCAAAGTGATTTTTCCTCTACCGCTGGCAACACCATTCTTAATTGGACCATGATAAATTGCCTGGTCCGGAAAGACAAAATCAACTCGGTTGGCATTCAACGGTACCTGAGTGCCGATTTTACAGATCTTTCCCTGCAGGAGGTAATAATCTCCACTAACATGAATATCCTGAACCGGTTGTTTATCATCAACGTTTTCTTTCTCATCAACGTTTTCTTCCACAGCTATCGGTTGCTGCTGAACAGGTCTTCCGTCAATGAAATCTCCCGTGTATGTATCGCCACCTGAATAGTACATGGTCCCATGGCCGTTTTTCTTGCCATCTCTATATTCGCCGACATATCGACTACCATCGGCATAACTATGCTCGCCCTTGCCGTTTCTTTTTCCGTTTTTAAACTCTCCTATATATTTCGAGCCATCGGTGAATTCTATCTGACCTTGGCCTTCCCGCAGTCCAGCCTTGAACCCTCCAGTATAACGACTACCATCGGGATAATCTAAAACACCGTTGCCATGAAAGAGACTGCCTGCAAAATCTCCTCTGTATTTTCTGCCATCGGGAAAAGTGATGGTTCCTTCCCCGTTGTATTTATTCTGCTCAAACATGCCTTCATAAACGACTCCATCGGCAGCTTGATATTTACCAAAACCATGCCTGCCTCCGTTATGAAACTCTCCAGAATAACGGCTTCCGTCCATATAGGTCCTGGTCCCTTTCCCCGCAGGTGTGCCGTTATTAAAAATTCCTTTAAACCAGGTTCCATTCGGAAATATAAGCTTCCCTTCACCATGAATCATGTTGTTTCGAAATTCTCCCTGGTACTCCCTTCCATCCGGATAAAACAGAACTCCATCACCGTGAAACTTGCCAAGACTGAATTCACCATGGTACTGAACACCGTCAATCCGTATCAGCTTGCCTTTACCGTTAATCACATTATCGAAGAACTCTCCCTCATATCGCCTGCCATCCGGACCTGTCAGAATACCATGCCCATGAAAGCGACCCCGATCAAACTGTCCGCTGTATTTCATACCATTGGGATAAAGGAGGATTCCTTTCCCGTGAAGCATTCCCTCAGAAAACTCACCATGATATTGCCTGCCATCTTCATGCACATAGATTCCTTTACCGTTCCTGCAGTTTCCTTTCATACATTCTCCCCACACAGGTGTGGTGGAGATTATGATCATGATACCGCTCAGGAGAAAAACGAGTCTGCTTCTCATTCCCATTATTATTCCTCTGTAGTTCATTTCAGATGATATCAAGTCTTTTCTTCCCTTACTGTTGACACCCACTTTACTATTCTCACAAGTAAAAATATCATGAAAATCGAAAAGAGCAATCTTCCCCATAAAATCCCGGCCAATTTACCTCCGAGAGTCATCATTAATAAGGTGTCTTCGATCAAGGCATGTGATAAACCCATAAGTGCCAGGGAGAAAAAGACATCTTTTTTCTCCAACCGGCCCGATATTGATTCTTTAATGATAAGTGATCCGCCATAAGAGATTCCCAATATCATACCAATAACAGTAATCGGTGCAGCCTTCTCACTCATTCCTAGAAATTTAAGCGGCGGAGCTAATAATTGTTCAATAAAACGAAGAATTCCTAAAAGATCCAGAATTTTCATGACAACAAGAATGCAAAAAATAATCGTCACAATAGTAACAATTAAATAGAGCTGGCCAAGACCCCATCCAAGAATGGTCTGCTCCTCAACCTCCAGATTCAAGAGAAACGTTGCTTTCTGCTGCCAGATATCAAAGTAGTTGCAAAACTGGTAGAGGAAAACTCCGTAGACGAGTGCTCCGCCAACCCGAAGAAGTGTAATAA
Source organism: uncultured Desulfocapsaceae bacterium (assembly GCA_964565605.1). Taxonomy (GTDB): domain Bacteria; phylum Desulfobacterota; class Desulfobulbia; order Desulfobulbales; family Desulfocapsaceae; genus CAZLGM01. The sequence continues at coordinate 102,278 of CAZMFP010000008.1, forward strand.
CCCAGAACCCGCCACCCGCTTTTTTGGTAATCGCCATTTCAAGGGGTAAGGAGTGGGCAATGAGCAGCATGGAGCAGAGAACTGTTACCTGTAGAACAGTAAGCTCAAAAGCAGAGACAAGGGAGAAAAAAACAACTATTGCCGCATAGATATTGGTCACCAACCCGGTAGCCCAAACCAGGCCTAAGCCTCCAGGCAGTCCTACAAGCCCCATAACCGGGTCGAGAACCAGGCTCAAGCCATTGATAAGCCCCAGCTCACCTGCAATCTTTGTCAAAACAATAACAGGAACGGCAATCTTGAGCAGCTCCCAGCTGGTCTTCAACCATGTATGGACAAGATCTTTTCCTACACTGAAAAACCGATTTTTAATCAACTTTTTCCCTTTTTCTCCTTAACCTGAACATATAAACACCCCACAAAGTAACCAGGGTAGGTGCTTTGCGAAGATCAATTGTTCAAGCAGCGATTATCGGCTCTCAGGATGTTTTTTGGGGTAATCGAAAAATTGCAGATCCCCATTCCCCCTGGAAATATGGTTCCAATGCTCAAGTGGAAACGTGATGGCAACTATTCCACTGGTTGGAATATTTCCAAGATCCTTCCGTGTCAGCATTTCGGCAAACTCAGTAATACCCCAATTATGACCAACCAGGAACAGGGAATCGATATCATTAGAAACATGGTTGACGACTTTCAATAAATTAGCCACTGAAGAATGGTACAGTGACTGATCGAAATTGATCTGTTTTTTGGGATAGCCAATTTCCTTTGCAATAATCTTAGCCGTTTTTCTTGCCCGTTTAGCAGGACTCGAAATGATAAGATCCGGGTAGACACCATATTGAGCTAATCGCTGCCCCATAAATGGCGCGTTCCTTTTTCCCCGCTTATTCAGGCCCCTGTCAAAATCGCTAAGATTCACGTTGGACCAGCTCGACTTTGCATGACGGATAAGATAAAGCGTTTTCATTTCTTTTTACTCCTTTGCAACACTTCAGTACCCAGAGCTTTATAAAGACGGTCAATCTCTCCAACCCCTCTGGTGGCACCTACCGGACATCTCTCTATCCCCATCCGTTCTATTTGTGAAATATACGGGATAGAGGTCTTGAGGAAGAACTCATATTGTTGATAGCGTTTTAGTGTCTCTGTATGCAGTTTTTTACGCTTTTCAACCATTGAGAAAAAAGGAGCGAGTTTCTTCCTGGACAGCTTCAGCTTGTCAAACATCTTCATCAACTGCTTGAGTGCCAATACCGACAGCGTCGTCGGCACAACAGGCACAACAACCAGATCAGAGGCCACCATTATATTCTCTGATAACAGAGTTATATTGGGTGGACAATCAAGGACAAGGACATCATACTCCGCCTTTACTTCATCAAAAATACCTTTCAAAATCTGGCGTTTATTTTTAACGGAGGCACGGTTTAAAGAGAGATCAAGGTTACGAAATGATCGATGAGACGGCAACAGGTCCAGGTTCTCAAAATCTGTCCCTCTGATAAAGCCGCCAATCTTTCCTTTTAACAGTTTTTTCCGATGAAACCGCTTTTTAGGCCGAATGCGAAAATAGTAGGAGGCAGCGCCTTGAGAGTCAAGGTCGACAATCAATGTTTGCAGACTGGAACAAGCCAAACAGTATGACAGGTTGACTGCTGTTGTCGTTTTACCGACGCCCCCTTTATTGGAATAAATTGCTATAGTTTTCATTCTGTTTACGACATTTCATCTGGGTCTGGAATTACATGCTGCAAACCTGCGCTGTCATAATTATTTTGGTCAGTTTCTGTGTTTATTTTTAAAGGTCTGTCGGAATAGTTGATTGTTTTCTTTTTCAGTGAACCGTTTAAATATCTGTTTAAAATTATTTCTTACAACCTCCTGTTCAGATGCGAGACTGGTGATAAGTCCACCAAGAGCAGCAGCGACCTGAATATCCCGCATTGATCTTCCTCTAAGTCCTTTCTGATACTGACCAAGAACAGATTGCTGCACGGAAAGATCATTAAAATCACCCAGATTATTTTGTAGTTTTTTCAACTGTTTCACAAAACGTTTCACATCCTTTTTTTTGAAATATGGGGTGAAGAATTCCAGAAGGTATCTAAATTTTTTAGCCTGAATACGCAAATCATGAAGCAGCTCATCTTCACTGGTATCGTCAATGCGATTACCATCTCGAATAATTCGCTTAAATCGCTTGTTCACCAGTGAAACGGCAAGTGGGCGGCATGGTTTCAGCCAGGCCCCCGAGCCGGCAGCTGTTTCAAAACCGGTAAGGTAGCTGTGCCAACCATCCATCAATTTACAAAACCTCTCCGACTGCAACTCATCGAACATCCGTTGAAAAACCTGTTCCCTCTGCAGCACCAGATCTGAGAAGAAGTGGGGCAAACCGGCTTGCAGCGTTTTCGGCAGCATGACCTGATAGTCGTCCTGTTTTAACAGATACACATCCAGGTCACGTACCGGTCCGGTGATAGAGCCAACCCACTTAAATTCCGTCATAAAATGTCTGATATCACCTGGCAGTACTTTTTTCATCAGTGATAAAAACGATCGTGTCCGGCGGACAGCCACCCGGAAATCGTGGAGGAATTCCGTATCGATATCATCCAGAACAGCCTGGTGATTTTGCTTCATACTCTGGAGCAAATCCAGGCAAATAACAGAGAAAACACGGGCCACACTCCATTCTCTGCCCAGCGCCACCGAGTATTTGTTGGAATAATCAAGTGGTGTGCGACTGGTATTGCGCAACACAGAGGTTAAACGTTCCGGTCCGTACAGGACAGGCTCCCCACATAAACCGACAACGATTTTCCTCACCTTTTTATAAACACTGTCATAACCACGTACACCTCTTATCTCGGCAAAAACAGCAAGTGGAGCTTCTTCACCCTCAGTAATCGACAAGTAATGGCAAACAGACAAGCGGACAACGGTTTTGCCATCTTTATTGGTTAGTCGGAAATTTTCGCGTCTCAAGCGAGACTCGGTCAGGAGGGAAAGGGCCCGACAGGATAAAACCGGCCTCAGCCGCTCTTGCAGTTGACCCTCGGGAAGATCCCACCAGAAGATGTTATCCGCCTTTTCAACTTCAACATCGTACTGTTTCTGGTTGAGGCTGTCGGACAATCTTAATCGATTATCGATGGCAACAAGGAAGAGATTTTTTTTAAAAAGACGCCAGTCAAAACTATCAAAAAATCCAATCTTGTTTAATTGAATGTCAGCCTTTACGACACCATAACGTTTGGCCAGCGCCAACTGAAGGCGAGAGGTTGTCTCAATGTCAGGCAACTGAAAGAACTGATGTTTGGATAGAGACATATCGACAATCAGGTTCTATAATCGGCGTTGATTTTGACATAATCAATCGACAGGTCACAGGTATACACCTCTTCACACCCGTGCCCATCCTTCAAGTCGATACTCACAGTAATTTCTTTTTCTTTCAGCAGCTTGGTTGCCTCGGCTTCAACTTTGGCTCCCAGGCTGATACCATTTTCGACAAGCACAACATCACCAAAGGCAATATCAACCTTGTCCGGATCAAACCGGATCCCGGATCGTCCCATGGCGGCAATGATCCTGCCCCAGTTGGCATCTTCTCCAAAAAAAGCTGTCTTCACCAGGCTGGAATTGGCAACGGTACGGGCCATATGTTCAGCTTCACTACCCTCCTTAGCACCACAGACCCGAATAGTGATTGTTTTTGTTGCACCCTCGCCATCGGCAACAATCTGCAGGGCAAGGTCCCGCAATACCGTCTCCAAGGCCTGCTGGAATTCCTGCAGATTCTGCTGGTCTTCCTGATCAATCCAGGGATTACCGGCTGTGCCATTGGCCATCACCAGCACCATGTCATTGGTGCTGGTATCTCCATCCACCGTGATTCGGTTAAAGGTGCGTTTCACACCGTTTTGCAAGGCTTGATGAAGCTCGGAAAAGGCAATCTGGGCATCGGTCAGAACAAAGCTGAGCATCGTTGCCATGTTGGGCATAATCATACCTGCACCTTTGGCCATCCCCATAAACCGAATATCTTTCCCGCCTATATTGACCTTCTTCATCACCATCTTGGGGACCGTATCGGTGGTCATAATTGCTCTTGCAACCGACTCGAATTTGTCGGCGGATAAGCCATCCACCAACTGGTCCATATTTTTGAAAAAGGCTCCTATATTAAGTTGATCCCCAATAACACCTGTAGAAGAGACCTGAACCATCTCTTCAGGAATATCCAATGCATTTGCGACCATGGCCGAGGTTTCCAGTGCCGCTTTCATTCCCTGCTCTCCGGTACAGGCATTGGCACATCCACTGTTGACTAAAATGGCCTGGGAACGTCCCTGTTTCAAGCGTTCCATGTCAAGAAGAACAGGAGCAGCCTTTACCTGACTGGTAGTAAAAACACCAGCTGTGACTGCAGGCACCTCACTGTATATGAGCCCCAGGTCAAGCCTGTCTTTATATTTAATACCTGCTGCAACGGCAGATGTTTGAAAGCCTTTTATTTTCATTTCTTTTTCCCGATTAATGGGTTCAACACCCTGATTATCACTACACAAATGTACCGTGGTAATTTACCACCTATCCTAATAAAAAAGCCACTTTTAAATAGGGCCTGTTTCAGATAGTATAAGAGCCTTAAACCCATCTGGCGCCCTAAAATATGTCTTGTTATGAACATTCTCTTACTCGCTGATATCCACAGTAATTATCCGGCACTCGCTGCCATCGATCAATTTTTCTCAAAAAGTCAATTTGATTTAATCATTAACTGTGGAGACTCAACAGTTTACGGACCCTTTCCTAACGAGACTTTGGCCTGGCTGAAGAAACGTGGCGCCTTTTCGATTCTCGGCAACACGGATAGGAAAGTCATCAAGCTGATCAAAGGAAAAACATTTAAGAAACCACGAAAGCCTGAAAAGCGTGTCATGTATACCTGGACCTATGACATCTTAAACGATGACGCAAAAGCGTATCTGTTATCACAGAAAAAAAAGGGGTCCATTGATTTGAGTCAATCAGGTCCGAAACTCAAACAGACGCTTCATCTTTTTCATGGCAGCCCTGACGACCCGGATGAATTCCTTTTCAGTGATACCGATGAAAAGAGGTTTCGGCAACTGGCAAAAGATTTTTCTCATTCAATCATCGTGATTGGCCATTCCCACTCACCTTTTTATAAAACATTCGGTACCGTATCCTTTATCAACCCGGGCAGCATAGGTAGAATGTTCGATGGCAATCCAGCGGCCAGTTGCGCGACGATAACGATTAATCAAGATAAACTGGATGTTCAGCACTACCGCATCCCTTACCCCATCGAAGAGGTGGTGGAAGGAATCAGGAAAAATGGACTGCCGGAAATATACGCCACCATGTACAAAGTAGGAAAAAAGCTGAATTAACGATTCTCCACAAGTCGCCCATTTCCAGACAGTTCACTATTACTTCTGTCAGCATCACAGCATTTCAGGTATACTTTAAAACTAATGTACGAAATACATTTCACAGAAATGAAAAGGGCAAATGAAACGCTGACCACATAACAATCAGAAATAAACTACCCCGCCGCAAGCGGACGGGGTATTGAGTCAAAACAACGTTAGCT
>CAZMFP010000009.1:0-103511 GCA_964565605.1 uncultured Desulfocapsaceae bacterium
TTTATTTGTATCACTATTTTCTTTTTTCATTGTATTTCATCCTAATTGTGAGTGATCACCCGAATCCGTGACGGAGATCATAGTTTTTCTCGATAAAGCTTAGATATAAAACGGAATTATTTGATTCTATTTATTGTTTTATCCTCAGAAAACTCACCCTTTAAAACATCAGCTGGCAGTTTCTTGTTGTGAGAGGAGTTTTTTTCCTTCTTCTTCACCGCTTGTTGTCTGAAATTCATCAAGAGAAACTGTGCTCCGGTTACCACTATCGATGTCAGCCAGCAGGCAGGCATCATGGAAAATGTCCCGCAAATTCTTATTCTCTTCGTTGAGTTGTTCCTTATTATTTAAGAGAGCTGTAACCTGATCGACAAGCTCTTCTTTGGCCTTTAATGTGATTAATATTTCCTCGGGACTATCGATCTTTGACAGAAGAGCGGTCGTGAGAATAACAGCCATATCGCCGTTTTCCAGTTTGCAAAGAATCTCACCGTAATCAGCTCGTTTCGTGGCAATATTGTATCCTGCATCGTCGCTGATCATCTGTCTTTTCACTGCAATGGTCAACCGATCTTTAAATAGATTTCCTTGCTTGGCCAGGATTTCTGGTGGCATAGAGCCGAGACATTGTTCCGCATACTGGCAATAGGAGGCGCAGCCAAAATCTATTTTTGGATTCAGAACCTTATTGCCGCACTGCGGACAGGTCCTTTGACTGTCGTCTTTGAAAAATTCAATTTTATGACCGCAGTGAAGGCAGGGTGACTCAAATACCTCTTTACCCGCCCAATATCGATTATCCTGTCCCGGACATTGCATGTCGATTACCCTTATTTTCTTGTTTTCTGGTTTTCCACAGTATGGAGAGAGATCTGTATTTTAATGATTCTCAATCCAGCACTGCGTCACGCAACTGTTCAACACCAAAGCGCTCCATAAATCGAGCAGTCCGGGTGTTGTATTTCGCGTTCTCTTGATAATAGATAAGACATTTTTCGACGAAATCCAGTACTTCATCATCACTTAAGCCGGAAATTACTTCATCACCAATCCTGGCATTGTTACCACCATTGCCGCCAAAAAAAATGCTCCAGCCTTTTTTGGAGGCAATTATGCCAATGTCCCGAACTTTGGGAGATGTGCAGCACATACGGCAACCGGCTACTGCTGCTTTTACCTTTGCGCGAAGTGGCTGCTCAAATGAGAGTTGTTCCAGTTTTTTCTTGAGTCCAAGAGTTTCTTTAACACCATATTTGCACCACTTTTCACCAGGGCATGCCTGGACAAAACTGATACCGTTCTTGGCAGGAACATGAACAAATTGTTCTATATCCTGTTTAAACTGTTCGAGCAGTTTTTCATCCATCCCAAGGAGTGCCAACCGTTGTGCCGAAGTGACTTTAACCATTGGCACCTGATACTTCTTGATCAGGCCAATAATCTGTTCAAGCTCTTCAGGAGTAAAAAGAGCCATGTTCAATCCAGGGACCGTTGTGTATGTTTTCTGATTTGAATCCATTAATATGGTGGTTAGTTTCTTTCTGGTTTTCCAAAAAGCTCAGCCGAACACGAATTGTTATCGTTTAGACTGAAAATCTTTGGTAGCAAGGGAGTTAATAACGGTTTTCCAGTCATTTCCCTTTTGATTCTTATTCTTTTAAGCTGCTTGTTCATATAAAAAGTAAAGCGGGTTACAACGCTTTGCAACCCGCTTTACCTATTTTAAATTGCCATCATAAACATCTGGTTAGCCAAGAATAGTCTGCAGGTCCTCTGCCGCTGTTTCAGCAACCGGTTTTACAGCAAAGTTCTCTACCAGTACATTCAGTACGTTTGGTGTAATGAAGGCAGGCAGGGAGGGTCCAAGACGGATATCTTTAATGCCCAGGCTGAACAGGGAGAGTAAAATGACGACTGCTTTCTGCTCGTACCAGGAAAGTACAAGAGATAATGGAAGGTCATTCACATCACAGTCAAACGCTCCGGCAAGGGCTACAGCAATCTGGATGGCAGAGTACGCATCGTTGCACTGACCGACATCTAAAAGACGTGGGATACCGCCTATATCGCCAAGCTGTTTGTCGAAGAACCGGAATTTACCGCAGGCCAGAGTCAAAACCATGCAGTCATTCGGAATCTGCTCAACCAGATCGGTGTAGTAGTTACGACCGGGCTTTGCACCGTCACATCCGCCAACCAGGAAGAAGTGCTTGATCGCTTCAGACTTAACACCTTCAATCACTTTGTCGGCAACACTCATTACCGTGTTTCTGGCAAAACCGGTCATTACAGATCCAGCATCTGAATCATCGGTGAACCCTTCCAGCTCAAGAGCACGCTCTATTACAGGTGTGAAATCTTTGTCCTCACCAATGTGTGCGACATCTGGCCAACCGACAAGACCGGTTGTAAAGACATTGTCTTTATAGGAGTCTTTCGGCTTCTGGATGCAGTTTGTGGTAAACAGGATGGAACCTGGAAATTCAGGCATCTCTTTCTGCTGATTCTGCCAGGCAGTACCATAGTGGCCATGGAAATGCTCATATTTCTTCAATTCGGGGTAACCGTGACAAGGCAGCATTTCACCGTGGGTGTAAATGTTAATACCTTTACCTTCAGTCTGTTTCAGCAGCATATCAAGGTCTTTCAGGTCATGACCGGTTACCAGGATAGCTTTGCCTTTTTTATGACCAAGCGGGACGCTGGTCGGTTCCGGATGACCATAGGTTCCGGTGTTACCGGCATCAAGAAGTTCCATCGCTTTGATATTGACGGTCCCGCACTCCATGGCCATGCCTACGAGTTCATCGAGACCTAAAGTTCCGGTCAGTTTAGCCATGGTTTCATGGATAAATGCGTAAACAGAATCATCTTCCTGGTCCAGTACCGCAGCGTGATCGGTATAAGCTCCGAGACCGCGAAGGCCATAGATGATGATCTGCTTCAGAGATCGAAGATCTTCGTTCTCATCAAGGGTCATGATATAGTCAAGCTCAGCACCCTGAGCTGCAAGGCCTGCGACAGTATCAGCAGGTGTATATGATGCACAGGAAGCAGTAAAATCGACATTACCACCGGCAGCTTCAACTTTCTGTTTCATCTCTTCTCGAATCTTGACGGTCTTGTTGATCAGTTCTTCAAAACGTGTTTCGTCAAAATCGACATTGGTCAGACAGCTGAAGATTGCCTCTGCTGTAAAACGGTTTACATCATTATCGACAACACCTACTTTTCTTCCCTCGGCGGCTACAAGAGACAGGCCTTGGAGAGCATAAGTCAGAAGGTCTTGAAGATTAGATACATCTTCGGTTTTACCGCAAACACCAATCTTGGTGCATCCGGTTCCTTTTGCGGTTTGTTCACATTGATTGCAAAACATATCGGTATTTCCTTTTTTTTTATTTCCTTTATTAATGGCCCACCCGGTCAGGTTATTTTATATGACCCGGCTAAGCCGCTTCGTTTAAGTTGTTGCCATAGTACAGAGAGGTTTGCAGTAAAACCTTGATTTAAATCAAGGGAGGGCTTTTTGTTGACAATCTGGGCCAATTTTTTTGGCGACTACCAGTAAAATGCTGCTGTTGCCAGGGACATATCCGGACAACTGGTAACTATCATATAAGCTATTGATTGCAAATCCCGCTTCTTCAAGAAAGGCTACCCATTGTTTGACCCCAATGGCGACAAGATCGAAAGCATGGCTGTAATCCTCTTTTGCTAAAGTTTTATTTACTTTCGTTCTAATTCGATATCGTTCTTCAAGCAGGAGTATCTTTTGGGTTGAGTTGTAAGACTTGATGGTCTCTTTGATGACCCGGGTTGTTGTGCCGGCGTTAAAAATTTGAAATTGAAAGAGTTTGGACTCACTTAAATTACGTACAAGCTCGTCTTCGGGAATAAAGACCTGGAAGAGCAATTTGCCGTGACTCTTCAAAGCTTGATTGCAGAGAGAAAAACAGTTGGCTATCTGGCTTGGTTGTACAAGGAGGTTCAAAGTATTATACGGAATGACAATGGTATCGAACTGGTGGCGCAAAGATACATTCGTCATATCCCCACAAATATAGTCAATGTTGGTTGAGGAAGTGGTAGCAGCTCTTTTCAGCATAGGAAAAGAGATATCAACAGCTGTGATTTGCTGACCGGTTTGGGCAAGTTTTTTAGTCAGGCGGCCTGTGCCGCAGCCAAGTTCAAGGGTGTTGCCGCTAGGTTTGGTGTATTGAAGATAGAAGGGGACATCTTCTGTGAATGATGCCATTTCAATATCATACAGTTCACTGTATTTCTCGGATGTCAGTGGTGTGAAATGATATTGGGGCTCTTTGTGAAGGTCAAATTCATCCAAGGCAGGGGATATAAAAAACTGCCGGGACACTACTGTTGCTGTATCCCGGCAGTACTTTAATTCAGAAAGTTATAACTGCAATTACGCGTGAATGGCTTTTCTCCAGCCTTCTTTTTTCAGGCGTTCTACCCGCTCCACATTCCAACTGCGAATTTTTTCCAGATATCCTTTGGGATCCTGGTCTTTTGTCGCGATAATCTCATTTCTCTCATGGGTAATGTCTTCAGTTTCACCGGGATACATCTCACGCCAGGTGGCATACCCACTGTCAAAAATGAATTCCGGATTAACAATTTCAGGATCCATTTTCAGTTTGGTGATAGCAAACATTCTGGCGATTTCCATATCATATGAAATAACCCAGCCATTGTCATTGATATTGGTATCATTGTCCTGGTTGGCTTTGTTTGAACATTTCGGACAATAGAGGTGCTCAATCACTTCCGGCGCCATGACGTTATCACGAAGATGAAACTGAACCTCACTCTGACCACATTGACATTTCTGACGTACTTCCTGGCACATATCTAACTCCTTTGATCTGTTTCAGGCACCTCGAGAAAAATCTGTTTTTTACCTGTTTCTTACTTAGTAAGGTAAAAAAAACCGACTGCAAATTACCTTTAAAAGCTCGGTATTTGATTTTTTAAAGCACCTGTAATGGTTTATTTTCTATTATTAACTCTTAAAAAAAACTAATATTTAAAGATGATACACATCATTCGTCTGTAACCTTAATGGCACCGGTCTCACAGAGTTCTTCGCATGTAAAACAACCGTGACATTCATCAACATCAACAACTTCCGATTTACCATCAATTAACTCATACACATCACCGGGGCATCCATCGACACATTCGCCGCAACCGGTACATTTTTCTTTATCAACTTCAACGTGCCACATATATCTTTCTCGTTTTATCCTTTCGGCATAAGAGCCAATGTTTAGAGCAGGTTTCAGCGCAACAATCAAAATATTATACTTCTACCCTTTTTTCCCCAGGAATAAAAACAAAAAATTATTTGTATTGACTCTCGTTGATAATAGTTATTATATGACAACTATTATTAACTAAAAGTAATGGTTTGTCAAGTGAAGAACGATCAATTTCTTAGATTCAGGGGTAAGAAAACCCAATAACAAATAGATGTAAGGAGGAGTAAATGGCTGAACCTGTTGTAGATATTGGATTATGCACCGAGTGTGGCGGCTGTATCGAAGTTGCACCTGATGTCTTTCGTTTTAATGAGCAGACAGGCTATATTGAGGTTATTGAAAAAGATCATTATCAAATAGAGGATGTCAACGAGGCAATTAAAAATTGCCCTGAGGACTGTATTCATTGGGATGATTAAAGTAGGCATTGGTTCATTTATGATTTCATTGGGATCTTTATTTGTTTTTCTTTTTATTATCCTGACGACGAATCCTGTCCATAGCGATGGGTCTAAGGGTACTGTGCGTCTGTTTGATCGTAATTTCTCAGGCCAACAACAGTTGCCGGCAGGTTGGGACGAGTTGCTGTTCGATGGGAGAAAGGCGACAATTTATCGGCAGGTAATGGAGTCTGGCCATATTGTTGTCAAGGCGGTTAGTGCTGCCTCTTCATCAGGACTCATAAAAAAGATCTCTCTTGATCCTCGAGAGTTCCCTGTGATTCGCTGGCGTTGGAAAGTGTCAAATGTGTATGAAAAGGGAAATGGGAAAATCAAAGAGGGTGATGATTATCCAGCCAGACTATATATTACCTTCCGTTACAATCCGGAGAGGGCCACATTCCCTCAGAAAATAAAATATAACCTTGCCAAGGCCATTTATGGTGAATATCCACCTCTCGCGGCGATCAATTATATTTGGGCCAGTACATTAAGCTCGGGTGAAATGGTGCCAAATGCTTACGCTTCTGAAAATAAAATGATCGTAGTGGAAAGCGGACCGACCAAAACTGGCCACTGGCAGAGCTACACAAGAAATATCTACGAAGATTATAAAAAAGCCTTTGGAGAAGAGCCTACCCAAATTACAGGAATAGCCATCATGACTGATTCGGATGATACTGGGGAGTCGGCAACAGCATGGTTTGGAGACATCATCTTGCATAAGGTTAACCACCAATTATCGTCAGCCGAAGATTGATCGATTACCTTTTTTTCAGATTATCCCTGATTCTCAGTACGGTTAGGAGACTTGGTTAATTGGTCTATATCAGTATAAATTGTTGAAAGGCCGCAGGTCGTGGCAATTGCACCTAACCGTTTGAGATTGCATTTTTCTTTTGTAAAGACAGTGTTTGATTTCCATTGATAGATTGGACTCCCATTCCAATTGGCTGGATAATAGGAATAATCAGGTTTTTATATCATCCAAAAGAGAAATCCTGTGTTGATGCCTGAATGAATAAAAGCAGCAACTGGACATGCGCCAATGTTCAAATGGAACAGCTATTTGATAAGTTGTTCATGATTACCCTAGAGATTCTCAAAGAAAGCCAGGGGAGTGTAATAAAGCCAGTTGCTTTTGAGTTGAGAGCGTGGTTTGATACGGCTTGTACTTTTATGTCTCGTGTGTCTCTTTTTGTCAATGTGTCTCGGCTGGTGTGAGACACTGTCTCTTCTTGTCTGTTTTTGCTTTTTTGATTCTAATATTATTTGATAAATTAATGTGATAGATAATATTTGTCGTTTGGTCGTATGGCCATATGTCAGTGTCTCAATGTGTCTCATTGTTTTGTGTTTGTTTCATTTGTTCTATAGGCTCTATTTTTTAATACAATTATTATTTGTCCATAACATATAGATATTATGGCTTATTCTTGAATCTAAGCCCTAGATGCTTGTTTTTAATTGTTTGGGCATCTTTTTTGCATTGAATGGTGCTATGCAAGCACAACCTGAAGAAAAATTGATTGAAGAGATCGTTGCAGTGAGTGAAAAGCTCATCGATCTGGCCCGGGAAGGGAATGATAAGGCCACTAAAGAGAGGAGTCGCCTGTTCTTTGGAGATGTTCTCGATTACTCATTTAAGCTGCAGAAGGAAGCGAAAATGGAGCTTGTAATGAGAAGTGGATCAACCATAAAAGGTATTGAGAGGCCTAAGAAAGACAATAGTTAGTATCTGTCCAAAAGTTATTATTCTTGGGAGATATTCAACCGTTATCATTTTTAAGAAAGCTGAGATATGAATAAAAAATCATTCAATGTAATTATTCCCGATTACAAATACTGGAGGCAAAATGTGAAGTGTCAGACTGGTTGTCCGGTTGACACTGATTCGCGTGGATATGTTCGCGCTATCTCAGATGGGCAGTACGAAGAGGCCTACTGGATAGCACGACTGCCGAATCCTCTGGCATCTATTTGTGGTCGTATCTGTGCAGCCCCATGTGAAATGGCATGCAGAAGAAAGATGATTGATGAGTCCGTGTCTATTCGGGCACTCAAGCGATTTGTTACTGAGAAGTATGGTGTTGAGTTTGTCAATGATTCTGAAAAATTTGCCAAGGAACTTAAACAGAAGCTCAAGGACAATGGTTATGGTCTCATCGATATTGCTCCGGATGAGTCCAAACCCATATCTATAATCGGCTCTGGTCCAGCCGGACTGGCATGTGCCCATGAACTGGCATTGATGGGTTACAAGGCGGTTATTTATGAAATGGAGAAAGTTGCTGGTGGAATGTGCGTCGTAGGGATTCCGCCATACCGCCTGGACAGAGAACTATTGCAGGCCGAGATTGATGCCATTGAGGCATTAGGTGTTGAAATTAAGCTTGGTGTCCAGGTTGGTAAAGATATTTCCTTGCAGGATATATATGACAATTCTGCTGCGGTCCTCATTGCAGTTGGCGCTAAAAATTCACGCATCATTCCGATCAATGGAAGTGAAAGCAAAGGAGTTGTCGGTGGTGTTGATTTTCTAAGAGATGTATTCACTGGCAAGGAAGTGGATATCGGCAAGAAAATAGTAGTCATTGGTGGTGGTAACGTTGCCTATGATGTTGCCAGAACCTCTGTAAGGCAGAAAGGTGTTGAGGTTGTTTCTCTGGTTTGCATTGAGAAGTTTGAAGAAATGCTTGCTGATGATATTGAGATTGAAGAAGGTGAAGAAGAGGGTGTCAGCAGGGTCAACGAGTATGGGCCCGATAAAATAAATAGCGATGAAAACGGTAAAGTCGTATCCATTACGTTTAAGCGATGCACCTCTATTTTTGACAGTGAGCAGCAATTCAATCCCCGTTACGACGAATCCGACCTGATTACCATTGAAGCGGATACCATCTTTTTCTCCATTGGTCAGTCGTTTGACCTTTCACTGCTTGATAATATTGAGCTGGATGTGGAGATGAATGACAGGGGCATGATTCAGGTTGGTCATGATCAGGTTTGCACTTCAGTCCCCGGGCTTTATGTTGCCGGTGACCTGGCATACGGCCCTCGACTTGTCATAGATGCTATTGCCAGTGGAAAACAGTCGGCCTTGGCCATTCATGAGTATATCAGTAAAAAGCATATCGGTATGGAGAAGATTGAGGATCATACCGAACAATACTTGGGGGAAGTGGAGGACAACAAGGTTTGCCATTACCCCGAATTTGAAAAATTAGAAAGGGAACATGTTCCGGCAATTCCTGTTCAGGATCGTATTGAGTCAATCCAGGCCCTGGTTGAAAAAGGGTTTGTCAAGGATATGGCTGAAGAGCAAGGTGCCAGATGTCTTAATTGCGCAGTCAATACCATCTTTAATGGTGATCGATGTATTCTCTGCGGCGGTTGTGCCGATGTCTGTCCGGAATACTGTTTGCGTCTTGTCAGTCTCGATAATATTGCTCAGGACGAGAAGCTGACAAAACTTTACAAGAATAGATACGGGAGCGAGCCGGTTGGTCAGGGGGCTGCTATCATTAAGGATGAAGAGCGATGTATCAGATGCGCTCTTTGTGCCAAACGATGTCCCGTCGACGCTATAACTATGGAAAGATTTGTATCGAAGGAGGTCTTGGTTAATGAGTAGTCAAACTGTAGATAAACCGGGTAGTTCAAGGCGTGATTTTCTAGGAAAAGCATCTTTCATCACTGCCGTTGTGGCCACGACCGGTGTTGTTGGTGGCGCTTTGAGGCTGATTAAACCCAATGTTCGTTATGAAGAGCCGACAAAATTCAAGATCGGCAAGGTAGAACAGTTCCCTCAGGGATCAGTAAAAAACCTGTCGGATAAAAAGGTTATGATCTTTTCAGATGCGGATGGACTGTTTGCAATCTCCAGCATCTGTACCCATCTTGGCTGCCTTGTCAGCCTGACTGAGTGGGGATTTCAATGTCCCTGCCATGGTTCAAAATATACTCCGGATGGCAAGGTGATTGCCGGACCGGCGCCAAGACCCCTTGAGTGGCATGAAATCAGTCAGGAGGTGGATGGATCATTGGTTGTTGATACAGCAAAGGCAGTACCCATTGGGACAAAATACATCTTTGCATAAACGTTAAGAAAAAAGCGGATACGAACGATGAATGAAATGAATAAATCCGGACTGACACAGTTTAAGGATAATTTACTCTCATTGAAAGATTCGATGTCTGGATCTTATTTACGAAGCGGGGAGCTTTCGTCAGACAAATCACGGGCAGCCGTGATGTTTAACAATTTCTTCCTCCATGTACAGGGAGTTAAAACGCACATTAACACATTGAGGCCAACCTATACTGTTGGTTTTGGTCTCATATCTCTATTTCTGTTAATGATTGCTTTTGCGTCAGGTATTTTTCTGATGGTGTATTACAATCCATCCATCGAAAATGCCTTTAACACAGTGAAAGATATTAATTTTGTGGTGACCGGCGGCCGGTTTATGAGAAATATCCACAAGTGGGCCGGTGAGGCGATGATTATTTTTGTCATCCTGCACATGGCTCGGGTATTTTTTACAGCATCTTACCGCAAGGGAAGAGAATTCAACTGGGTGATCGGTATTGTACTGCTGATCTTGACCTTTGTTCTGAACCTGACCGGGTACATGCTGCCATGGGATCAGCTTTCTTACTGGGCGCTGGTTATTGTTGCCAACATCATGAATTCTCCCAAAGAACTGACCGATATTTTGGGGCTGACCCAATATTTTGATATTGGCGGTTTTCAAAAGGAGTTGTTTCTGGGTGGCCTTAATCCCGGCCAGGAGTCACTGACCAGGGTATACTTGTTCCATATTATGGTCCTGCCGGCGCTGATCCTCGTTTTCCTTGGTGCTCATTTCTGGAGAATCAGAAAGGATGGCGGTCTTACCAGGCCGGATTCCTTTGAGACCGGTGAAGGGGACGCTTCCTACACTCCAGCGGCCGAAAAGAAAGGCGGTATTTTTCCAACGTATAAGACATATGGTCTGATGGAACTTGCCAAGGGTAAGACTCCAGCAGTAGACAATGATGTTGAAAATACGGTGATGAGTTACCCAAATCTTCTTATTGCCGAGATAGCCGTATTTATGCTGACCCTGGCAGGAGTTCTGGCGTATGCCTTTTACATTGATGCTCCATTAAAAGAACTGGCCAATGCCGCCATTCCGGAAAATCCGGCAAAGGCGCCATGGTACTTCCTGGGGCTTCAGGAGCTTGTAGGCTATTCAGCCTTTATGGGTGGAATTGTTCTCCCATCTATGGCGGTCCTTGGTCTGCTGCTCATTCCATATCTTGATAGGGAAGACAACAACGTCGGTATCTGGTTCACTAATGGTCAGGGCCGTTCTGTTGCCATTCAGTCTTTTGTTCTTTCAGCAATAGGTCTGGTCGGTATGTTGGCCTTTGTTATTAATTACGGCTGGTTCAGGAACTGGTGGCCTGATATTCCACAAATTCTCATTATTCTGGTAAATCCCGGTAATCTCTGGGTTGGCTTCTTAATGGTCTGGTCGCTCTTTATCATTAAAAAGACCGGTTCTACCCGTATGGGTGCCATAGCCCTGTTCAGCATGACGCTGGTTACGTATGTCATTCTAACATATACCGGAACAGTGCTGCGCGGACCCAACTGGGATTTCTACTGGTCTCAAAGCCAGTGGCCGATGCACTAATGAATCGAAGATGAATCGAACGAGGGAATAGAAAAATATTCTTACATAGGTATAACAATGCACAGTAGATTTTATTTATCTTTATTGCTGGTTGCTTCGGTCGTGGTACTTGGCTTTATGGGCCTGGCAACATTCAGGGAAATGTCGACAGAGTGGCAGCAGCATCAGGCAGAGTATAAGGATTATCTTATCAAAAATGCCAAGGATGATGCCGCCAAAAAAAGAGCGGAGAGGATTGAAACCGGTGTACGGCAGATATTTATCTCCAGTTTGAAGAAGGCTGATCGTTGCACCAGCTGTCATATCGGTGTCGAAAACCCGATGATGACTAAAGTTGATCATCCGTATAAGGTTCACCCGGGCAATCATCTTGTCAATCATTCGGTGGCCAAGTTCGGCTGTACCATCTGTCATTATGGACAGGGGCGCGCGACCAATAAAAGTGAGGCTCACGGTGGTGAACGGGGTGAAAACTACTGGGATTATCCGGTTGCTCCTGCCAAATATGTACAATCCGCCTGTGCCCGATGTCACGATATGAAGATGTTGGCCGATGAAGGCATGACCAACATCGTCAAAGGTGAACAGCTTTTCAGAGAAAAAGGCTGCCAGGGCTGTCATAAGGTGAAAGGTGTCGGCGGTGATCTTGGAAAAGAGCTCGATGGTATCGGCTCCCAGCCTCTTCACTACTTCACCATGGGACATGTGAAAGGCAAACTGACCGCATACAATTGGATCAAGCAGCATTTTGATGATCCTAGGGCAATCGTCCCAACCAGTGAAATGAAATTAACCGTGAAGGGTGATGAGGCTGATCAGCTGACAACATATATGATCTCTATGCGGTCAGATGAAATTCCTTCGAAATATAAGCTGATAAAGAATCTGCCCAACACAGACAGAAGTGGCAAGGAGTTGTACACCATTTTCTGTTCCGCCTGTCACAGCGACGGCAAAACCGCAGTTTTTGAAGAGGTATTTGACCGATCTGTTCCAGCTATCACAAATCCCGATTTCTTAAATAAAATCGATGATAAGACTTTACGAGCTTTTGTTGATGAGGGACGTTCAGGTACGCAGATGACCGCATGGAAAAATACAGCTTCGGGTGTGAAGACGGAAGATGTTGATAAGATTATGGCTTATCTGACTGCCGAAAGAGGTGAGACTGTTGAACCGTTCAGCTATGCCCAGTTCCAGAGAGATCCGGAGAAAGGCAAGGCAATTTACGCCCAAAGATGTGACTTTTGTCATGGTGAAAAAGGTAAAGGCGGTGGTCGAAAACTTGGTCTGAATCTTAGAAATGATGCCGTACAAAAAATTGCTGATCCCGCATTTCTTGCTACAACAGTACGTGACGGCAGGAAGGGTACACCAATGCCGGCTTTTGGAGCTGAGGGTGAAGGGCTGACCGATCAGCAGATTGCTGATGTGGTTGGGTATGTTAAGACTCTTGGCAAGAAGTAGAAGAGACTCGTACAAGATGAAATTGTATTTTGGAGGACTATACGTGAACCTGTTTACATTAAGGGCATTATTATCGGCTCTTCTTTTCACATCATTACTTTTCCCCTTGACAGCGGTTGCTCAAGAGCAGCAGATGACTGAAGAGGAGGAGGAAGCCGCATATGAGGCTCAGCTCAAGCTGGGAGAGGAATATTACAACGTTAACTGCCGTATGTGTCACGGTAAAGATGGCGATGGTAAAGGTTTTGTTGCCACCATCAAGTATGCCGAGAAAAAAGGCAGGGTACTGACAACCTATCCCCGTGACTTTACAGTGGGTCTGTATCGTTTTCGCTCAACATCAACCGGTTGTCTGCCAGATGACCAGGATCTGAAAACGACCATCAAAGGTGGGATTACCCAATCGTTTATGCCGCCACAGGATGGCATCAGTGATGAAGAACTGGCAGCTGTTGTCGAATATATCAAAACCTTTTCACTGCGGTTTGAAGATGAGGATCCCTGTGACGTCATTGTTGTAAAAAAACCCGACTATGTTGCCTCAGCTAAATCTATAGACAAAGGCAAAGTCGTTTATAACGACATGAAATGCTGGGAGTGTCACGGACAATTTGGGGCTGGAGATGGACCAAAGTCGTTGGATATTAAAGATGACTGGGGACAACAGCTTCTGCCATTTGACTTTGTTACCGGTGAACTCAAGCGGGGATCAACTCCGGAAAATATCTATCTTACCTTTTCTGCAGGACTCGACGGTACCGGAATGCCTTCCTATGAGGATTCGCTTTCTGAAGAGCAAAGATGGAACCTTGTTTCATATACTTTAAAACTCATGGGGAAGGTTGGTCCCAAAAAGGATGATGGAGGGCATTAACCTCTAAAATTATGAAGAAGTCGGCTATAAGCTGGCTGGTTTAATAATACGTGCAAAATTTATTTTGAGATAAGAAAAAAGAACAAATGGAGGATGGTATGAAGAAACTTATTTTATCACTTATTGTGTTAGCCTTTGTTATGCCTGGCGACGCAGACGCTAGGAAAAGAAAAAGATATGAAGTTGTTGATGTAACTGGTGGAGGATCCATTGTCGGAACCATCAAGGCTGCTGAGAAAGTTGCTGATCCGGTTATGAAAGTTGAGACCAAAAAGCCTGAAGAGATCACGCTTTGCGGATCCGAATTCAAGATGAACAAATATCTCATCGGCGCTGACATGGGTGTACAGAACGTTGTTGTTGCTGTCACCAACGCCAAGAAAGGTAAAGCCATGCCCACAGAGAATATGGTCATGGACAATGTGAAATGTCAGTTCGTGCCATTGGTAGGAATTGCCTATAAGAAAACCAAATATGTGATCAAGAACAGTGATCCGGTTTTTCATAATACTTCAATTGGACTCATGCTTAAGGGGAAGCGTTCTACAGTCTATAACCTGGCACTGCCCAACCAGAATCAGGTTATTGAAAAGCCGGTTAAGAGAACTGGTCTGCAGAATGTAAAGTGTGATGCCCATCCATGGATGCGTGCATACATTTATGCTGCTAAAAATCCTTATGCCGCCCTTACCGGTGCTGATGGCAAATTTGAGATCAAGGATCTCCTGCCTGGTTCCTACAAAGTGATGGTATGGCATGAAGGTTTTGGCCAAGAGATGAAAACTATTGAAGTTAAAGCGGGGGAGGCAACAACCCTAAACCATACTTTTGCTAAAAAGTAGAACGGAAACAAGGAGGGGAAAATGACGTTCCAAATTAAGGGAAAATCTATTTTTCTGTTGGGCTTCTTCTCTCTGTTGCTGGTAGGTGGATTAACACTTATCAGCGCAGGAGAAGCGAGTGCCGAGGAAGCCATGCCGGGTAAGCCTGTTTATGAGGCAAACTGTGCAGTCTGTCATGGTACCCAAGGCGACGGGAAGGGAATGGTCTGTTCTAATACGACCACTGAAGGCGGTAACAGGTCGATTACGACCTTTGCCCGGGATTTCACCATTGGTGTCTTTAAGTTCCGGTCCACATCCACCGGCTGTTTGCCATTGGAAGAGGACCTGATGGATACAATCAACAATGGAATCCCAAAAGCATTTATGCCGTCATTTGCTGATCTTTCTGAGCAGGAAAAAAATGATGTTATCGAATACCTCATGACTTTTTCAGAAAGATGGGAAGATGAGGATCCGTGTGACAAAATCGTCATCACAAAACCCGATTATGTTGGAGACCCGGAATCGGTGAAAATGGGTGAGACGGTCTACAAAAACATGAAATGTTGGGAATGTCATGGTGAGACCGGTACTGGTGACGGACCAAAAGCGGCTGAACTCAAGGATGACTGGGGTAACAAGATTGTGCCTTTTGACTTTACATCCGGAGATCTCAAGCGTGGAACATCAGCTGAGGCAATCTATATCACTTTCTCAGCCGGACTCGACGGAACTGGTATGCCATCGTATGAGGACACCCTCAAGGAAGAAGAACGATGGAATCTGGTTTCCTACACCTTGAAACTCATGGGTAAAAAATGAGAATTCACGCGAATTTTTTAATTAATAAAGGAGGCACAACTATGAAAAAGCGGCTCATGTCGTTTAAAACTTTCAGGTATACAGCCGTCTGCCTGTCAGCCTTTTTCATGGCTTCCCTTGTCATTGGTTTGACCTCTTCACAGGTATTGGCCAAGGACGGAAAGGCGGTCTATGAAGATCATTGCATCAGCTGTCATGGAGCAAATGGTGATGGCAAAGGCGCAGGTGCTCCGGACCTGTTGGTACAACCCAGGAATTTCACTCTGGGTATCTATAAATTCAAATCAACCATGGGGAATTCAATACCGAGTGATGCCGACTTGAAAAAGTCAATTCATAACGGTCTGTACGGTTCCTCCATGCCAGATTTCAGATTGTTGACCGATGCTGAAAAAGATGCACTTGTTGTTTACATCAAGTCCTTTTCTCAGCGGTTTACTAACGAGAAGCCGGGCAATTCTCTTGCTGCTCCAAAAATCCCCGGTTTTGTCGGAACAGCCGATTCCATAAAAAAAGGTGCTCCGATTTTTGCTAAGAAGTGCCAGATGTGTCACGGTACTAAAGATAACATTCCGGATGTGAAATTTGCCTTAATGTGGCCTGGCGATAAAGGCTGCACTGATATGATTCGTCCTGCTGATTTCACCGGTGGTGCTATCAAGAGAGGAACCAAGGTTGAGGATATTTACATGTCCATTACTGTTGGAGTAGAGAACACACCTATGATTGCTTTTGCTAATCAGATCAGCGAAGATGACAGGTGGAATCTCGTCTCCTATATTCTGGATTTTATGGGCAAGGGAGGTAAATAATGTCAAATCAAAACAATGGGCTTGTAAACTACACCCTCGTAAAGTTTCATATTTTCTTTGCGATGCTTTATCTCGTTGTAGTCATGTTGATGGGACTCATTTATTCCCTTCAATTACTGCAACTGAACCCACTGCCTGAGTGGTCTTGGCTCTCACCTGGCAGACTTCGTATGATTCACACGAATGGAGCTGTTTACGGCTTTATAACCAACGGTTTTCTAGCCGGTATGTACTGGGCTGTACCGCGTCTCTGCGGTTACAGAGTGTTGAATGAAAAATTTATCGGCTGGTTTCTTGCCATTGCCCTGCAGGTAGCTGTACTTGGTACCGTTGTCCTGATTCTGTTTTTCGGAATGGCACAGGCAGTTGAATGGGGCGAGACACCTAAGATCCTCGATCCGATTATTACAGCCTGGCTGATTGTTCTGTGTATTCAGTTCATCGTGCCGATTTTTAAAGCTGGTAAGGATCGTCCGCTTTATGCCGCCAACTGGTACATGATCATTGGTCTGGTCTGGGTTATCATGGTTTACTTCATGGGTAACTTCATACCAGAATACTTTATTCCTGGTGTAGCTGGTGCTGCTGTTACCGGTACCTGGATCCATGATGCGGTTGGTCTCTATGTAACACCGATTGGCTGGGGCTTGATGTACTATTTTGTACCGGTCATGCTGAGAAAGCCGATCTGGAGTCATGCTCTGTCATTGCTTGGCTTCTGGGGACTGGCATTTTTCTATCCACTCCAGGGTGTCCATCACTATCTGTGGAGCCCAATTCCGATGTACGCCCAGTATGCGGCGGTTATCTGTACGGTTGTTCTTGAACTTGCTGTTATTACCGTTATCGTCAACTTTTTGATGACACTTCGCGGTGATGCCGACAAGCTGAAGTCTTCCATTCCCATTAGATGGGTCTTTATCGGAACCATTAACTACGCTATTACCTGTCTGCAGTGTGCTTTCCACGTATTGCTGACCACCCAGAAGGTTATTCACTTCACCGACTGGGTTCCCGGACATGCGCACCTTATCATGTACGGAACCTTTGGTTTCTGGATCATGGGCTTCTTTTCTTACCTCTGGCCCAAGGTCTTTGGTAAAGAAAACTACTCCAGAAAGTTGGACGAATACGCTTTCTGGCTCGTCTGTATCGGCCTTGCCGTCATGTGGGGTGATCTGCTGGCTGCCGGCCTGATTCAGGGATTCAACTGGTGGGGTCTGACGCACTTCATGGATACCTTGAGAAATGTAACTCCTTACTGGTTCGTTAGAATGCTGACAGGTGTTGCTATTTTCACAGGTGTTCTGCTCTATGTTGTTAACATGTTCAAAACCGTTACCAGTGGTAAGGACGTGCAAACTGAGGGAGGTGTAGCATGAGTAATGGAAAAGGACCAATTCATGAGCGATTTGCTCTCATCTTCCTCTTCGTAGGGTTTGGGCTGTTCGCTTTCGGAACCTTCTGGCAGGCGGTATCGCCATGGTTGTCCATGAGACATATCCCATATCAGAAGATGGAAGATTTGGCGAAAAACATCCATCCGGAATTCTATCAGATTGCAAGAGACTATCCGGTAGAATTCAAAAAGGCTTTTGGTGATGTTGCCAACGAGAAAACCTTTATCGCAGCAATGGAGGCCGGAAAAGCGGCTTATATTGCTGAAGCATGCTGGCACTGTCATTCACAGTATGTACGGCCGGTATCCAAGGAAGAGGAACGTTATGGTAAAGTTTCCTATCCTTCGGAATATCAGAATGCCATGCATCTGCCACAGCTGCTGGGCACAAGGAGGGTTGGACTTGATCTTTCCCGTGAATCCGGAGTGCATTCAAACGATTGGCATTTAGCCCATTTTAAGAATGCAAGAGCTATTACACCGGATACAGTTATGCCCAACTATCCATGGTTTTTTGACGAGAACGGAAGGCCCAATGCGAAGGGTCTTGGCGTTACCGTTTATATGCAATGGCTCGGTAGCTGGGTTGATAATGGAAAATATCAGCTGAATGCTGGTAAATAGGAGAAAAAAATGACTCTGAGAGATAAGATAATCACCATTATAATGGTATTTTTTGTCATTCTTCCAGGGGGCATCAGCTTCATTTCAAAAATGATAGCTTATAGTAAAGTGGAGCTTGTAGAAGATGGACTGGCAGGGTTTGCCCTGCCGTTCATCAACTACATCTTTGTAGCCCTCGGGTTTGTGGCACTGTTCGTCTGGGCATTTTTTATGGGCCATTTCAGAAATATTGAACAGCCATCATTTGATATGCTCAACAGAGAGAAGTCCTTTGACGACTGTGATGAAGAATTGAAACAAAAAGGAGAATTCGGATATGGAACAACGGCAAAAAGTGTCTGAGTATCTTGGATATTCCGGTGGCAAAGGATATGTTTGGGTTGCAATTATTGTTATCCTTATGGTTGGCCTGACCGTCAACTATTTTATCCGGTATCATAATCCGGACTATGCCAATTGGAATGTTAAGAATCCGGATGTGGATAAAATTATATGGCAAGCCGAGAAGAAGATCGATCCGGACATGGACAAGTAGGCTGTTATCAGTGCGGCTTACCGGTGCCGAAACGCAGCCGGGCCTACGAAATAGGTGGTACAAAAGCCTATTTCTGTTGTACCGGCTGCTACCTTGTCCAGAAAATAACCGGTACTAAAGGGGAAGAAGGCGTCAGCCAGGTTCTGCTCGGAAAGTTCGGGCTGGGACTGATCCTCTCCATGAATGTACTTCTGATGAGTATGCCGCTGCATGTCGCAGCGGCATCCTCATCCACCATTGTTATACCACCTGCCTTAGGCGTTGCTCTCAAGTATCTGCTTCTTTTTTTCTCAATACCGGTCATGCTGGTTTTGGGGATCCCCATTGCTAAATCATCAATAGATTCCATCAGAGCCGGTGAAATCGGTACAGAGATGCTGATTCTCATGGGTGCACTGGCGGCGTTTGCTATTTCTGCCAAATCTACACTGACAGGAGAGGGCGAAATCTATTTTGAAACGGCCACCATGATCCTGACTCTGTTTACTCTTGGTCGATATATTGATTCTAAAGCAAAACATCGCGCTTCTGAGTCGATAAAAGGGTTATCGTCGCTGGTTCCGAATGTGGTTACCAAAATATTTCCCGATGGTAAAAAAGAAACAGTCGAAAGTGATACTATCACGATAGGTGACAAGGTACTGCTTCGACCCGGTGAGAGAATTCCACTTGACGGTGTTATTGTCTCAGGTGAAGGTTCGGTTGACGAGTCTTTTTTAAGTGGTGAATCAAAACCGGTTCTTAAATCTGAGGAAATGGAAGTTTTTGCTGGCTCTATTAACCTTGATGGTACACTGACTCTTGAAATTCGTAAACCAGCCGAAGAATTTCTGGTAAAGAAGATAGAAAAACTGATGGAGAAGATACGGGCGAACCCATCAGCCATCAACAGAATCAGTGATAAGCTTGCTGCTATGTTTATTCCGGTTATTGGAACTCTTGGGATAACCGTCTTTACCTATTGGACGTACAAAGGTGATCCGTATGAGGGGCTGATGAGAATGTTGGCCATATTGCTTATTTCCTGTCCCTGTGCCTTTGGTATTGCAGCTCCCATGGCGATATGGCGAGGCCTTGGGCTGGCTGCTGAGAAAGGCGCAATTATTATGGGTGCCGATATCTTGGAAGGACTGGCAAAACTGAAAACTGTTTTTTTTGACAAAACCGGAACACTGACAACTGATACTCCTGCTGTTAAAGCTATTCTGACGACTGACCAGTATGATGAGAAGAAACTGCTCAGCATATCAGCAGGACTTGATATCCATTCAACTCATCCCATTGCACGTTCGCTGGTTGAAGAGGCAAATAGAAGAAAATGTCCGCTCAGTGAGGCTGAAAATGTTTTAAACCAACCCGGACTAGGAATCGAAGGGAGAATCGGTTCATCGATTTACCATCTTGGCTCAAAGAACTGGATACAATCACTTGCCGAGAATCCGGATCACCCGCTTTTGCAGACAAGTTTTGAGGAAGGTGAGAGTTCAGGTATTATATTTCTACTTGAAAATCACCATGTCATTGGTGGTTTTATTTTCAGCCAGGCCTTGAGAGAAGGCGCTGCTGAGGTTCTTGAGCAGGTGAAACAATTAGGAATCCGGACCGTAATTTTAACTGGTGATGATGAAAAGGGAGCCATGGGTATTCGTGACAGACTGAACCCAGATGAGATTAAATGGCGCCTTTTACCTGAAGATAAAGCGATAGAGATAAAAAAGACTGATTCCGACTCAGTTACAGCCATGGTTGGCGATGGTGTCAACGATGCTCCCGCTCTTGAAGCTGCTCATATTGGTATTGCCATGGGTTGTGGAACAGAGTTGACCAGGGAATCAGCTAAGGTGAATTTGCTTGGCGATGATTTGAAGATGATTCCTTTTCTAATTGATTTATCTAAAAAGGTTCGCAGAAAGGTTATGGTTAATTTTTTCTGGGCCTCTTTTTATAATATTATTGGTGTTTTTTTAGCAGTAACTGGTGTAATAACACCATTGTTTGCAGTTATGGCCATGATTTTAAGCTCCCTGATGGTTATAGGTAATACGCTTAGAAAATATTGATCATCGCTGTAACTATCCATCCGCATTGAGAAAAGCAGGGAAAAGTAAAATCAGCTGACCATCAACGTCAGCTCATAAATGTTCCACTTATTAGAGGGTCTATTTTCATTATCTTGTCCAATTGGAGAAGTGATGTTAATCAGTGACCCCCTTTATATCATCATGTGGAATTGTTTTGTGGGAGTACTATGGCTGATAAGCAGAAAAGAAAATCACCATTGGAATACCTTATTGTTCTTATTTTATTGATTGTTGTGGTCGTTTTTGGTGCACGGATCTATCATATTTTTAAAGGTTCATTGTCAAAGATACAATCCGGACAATCTAAGCAGAGCGAGGCAAAATGTCCCATGAAAAGTGGCGGCGTACAACTTGACTCATCAAAAAAGGCAAGGCCCGAGCAGCCAGTCGGTAAGTAGGTTATAAAGGAAGCTTTGAGATTGAAGTTCATGATAGGGTGTGTTATTTTCAACATATACACAAAAGGGTTTGTTTAAACCCATACTATTAAACTTTAATAACTCAAAAAATGATGAATTTTCAAACAGTAAGAAGAATAACCCAGGCTGGGGCTCTGATATTGATGTGTGCCTTGCCTATTTTTGACATTTTTCGCTTTGATATAACCAATAACGAATTTTATCTGTTTAGACAGGTTTGGTCGTTTACTCCCCAGGGGGATTATATTTCAGGAGCTGGTGGGGATGCTAAGAACTTTGTTTTTAAAGCTGTTCTTCCAGCATGGTTTATCCTGCTTTCTGTCCCATTCTGGGGGCTTATTCTGGGCAGGATGGTGTGTGGCTGGTTTTGTCCCATGGGTGCCATGCTGGAGTCGGGCGACTTTTTTAATCGAAATATTAAGCGAATAACAAAGGGTGGAGCCGGCAATGTTCTCGCCGGAGTTTCAACTACCCTCTTGCTCCTCTTCTGTTTGATAACTGTCGGTATTCTCTTGTCCTGTTATTTTATCAGACCGTCGGAGATCTATGAGCAGGTTACAACTTTAAAATTTACGCCATTATTAATGGTCACCACATTATTTAACAGTGGTGTGATTTTCTGCTCGTATACTTTTGTGAGGAGGCTGTTTTGCAGCTATGTTTGTCTGGCAGGAGTATTCCAGGTTTTGCCGGCAGTTGCGTCTCCATTTTCCTTTCGAGTACGATTTCATCGTAAGAAAATACGGAATTGTACAAACTGTAAAGGTTGTGAAGATGTCTGTTTTATGGGTATTCGTCCAAGAACCATGAAAAAAGTCGATCCGAAATGTGTTGCCTGTGGTAACTGTATCACGGCCTGTACAAAGGAACTTGGCAAACAGGATAAACTGTTTAGTTACGGATTCGGCAAAGCAAAGTAGTAGTGGGAGTTGAATAAAAAGAGTTTCAACCATATACCTTAGATGCTGGGCAATATCGAAAGTCACTCGGCATTCTGCTGAGGATGGGTAGGCTAATAGACCGAAGGCAAGTCAGATAAGGAGTCCACCTCTCTTAATTGACTGAACTTTTTTTAGTGGTAAATCAACTCAAGAGTAACATTATTAAATCTAAACTCGAGTGATGTTGTATGGCTGAGGAAAAGAAACAGAAAGAGATGAAGCGGTTTAAAATTCTGATGATGGTAGTGGCTGCTTTTGCTGCTCTATTTCCGCTCTATCAGTGCGCTCATATGTTCACTCAGTTTTGAGTTTACACAACACATTGATTAAACCTCTGTTTACAAAACTCCTTAAGAAGGAAGTTCTGGAATACAGAAGCGAAAAAATATTGTTACAATAATAGGTAGAAAGGTCAGGCAAAAAGAGATGACTGCTGCTGCCTTGGATGAGGCGTAAGCCAGATAGTATCGGAACCATGGGACAGCTACTGACAGAATAAGAATACAGAATACTTCGAAGGCAAAATTGGTGGTGGAAACCCCTTCACCAACATCAAGCCACCAGAGGAGAAACCAGAGCGGCATACTGAGGAAAGGGTAGACATAATCCCACCAGCTAACCCAGTAGCGGCTTTTAGTGATGACCGGCGGTACCATTGCTACTGCTGAAAGCATCATATAAAGAACGACGAAAGAAATGATCAGCTCGTTGATTGCCATACTCATGTTTGGTTACTCCCGGTCTGTTGATCTGTGCATATGTTTTAAAATACTTTAATATCATTTTACTCCTGTTTCCAGGAAAATATAGATATTCAAATTAAGTGAGGAAGGTTATATGACGATTGAAGAGATATTGCAAGTTGAAGCGATCATGAAGGTTCCGGGATATATCGTTTTTATCCTGTCCATTATTTTAATATCTGCTGTAACTCCTCTTCTGTTCAGCAAAGGAAAAATGAAAATCACCTTGTGGGACTATGCGTTTCCAGTACTTGGTCCTGCTCTTTGGGTTGTGCTTGCCTTACTTCATGTGGGCAGTGAAATTTCAAACAATAATTTTCTTCTCGAGTTATTTGGCGTATTGATGGTCTCAATTACCATGCCATGGGCACGTTTTGCTGTACTCTTCATGAAATCGAATGCCGGTAGAATAATTTCTTTCCTGCTTACACTAGCTCCAATGGCGACGGCTGTTCTTTTCAGGTTGACAATTTCAACTTTACCCGACTAGAAAATGAGAGAAAGCGGTTTAGGCACCTGAACAATTTACCATAATTCCTTTGTGTAAATATCTTTATCGTATGAGATGATATCCATTTTAGTTGGAAATATTTAAATCGAAATAGGCTGCAGAAGCCGGAGCGGCTAATTTGTTACTGTTTCAAAACACCTTTGTTGTTATTTGTCTGCTGACGGTTATCACCATATCGATGATCGTTCCAATCCTGCTTTGCCGAAAAAAGGTAAAGATTACCTGGTGGGATTATACTTTCCCTTACCTTGGTGCTCCTCTCTGGTTTGGCCTTCGTGAGATAGGTTTTGGCGATACGGTCACTATCTCAAATCTTCTGGTTGAACTCTTTTTGGTTCTACTTGTTTCTGAAGCGGCATCATGGATTCGATACGGTTTAACCTTCTCTCGATTGAAAGTAATGGAAACCATTTCCTTTGTGCTGACATTTATGCCCATCGTGATGGCACTCTTTATTCGCTGGGTGATGCCTGAGTTACCAGCGTAAAGAAGAAACGGTGAGAAATTTGATGAAAGCAAAGAGACAGTTCAGGAAGTGCTTGAGGGCTGATTTGCTGTTTGGAATGGTAGTGTTCCTTGTCAGTACCGTCTTCTTCAGTAGCATCTCCATTTCTTCTGTTCAGGGATCAGATGCAGGGATAGGAGGTCGGACATCACCTGGAGAAGAAAAATCGATTGAGTTGGAGATTGGGCCGCAACCGATCAAGGCAATGAAACTTCTCTTGTTTCGGGTTCAAATGCAGGGCTATGAGGAAGCTGAAAAAATATTGGTCGATCTCTCCATGCCGGAGATGTTTATGGGGATCAATCGTTTTTACCTGAAGAGAAAAGGGCCGGGTCTTTATGAGGGAAAACGTATTATCCCAACTTGTCCCACCGGTAAGACCCTCTGGCAAGCCAAGGTCATCATTGATCACAGTGTAGAAAAAGAAATGCAGTTTCATGTTCAAAAGTGATTCAATTTATCTATTGATGTTTGCCTCAGGTTTTTTTGGCGGATTCGGTCATTGCATCGGCATGTGCGGACCGATTGTGGCTTCCTATTGCGTGGTCATGGAAGATAAGAGGGTGTTGCCACATTTCCTCTATAATTACGGAAGGATCACCACCTATATTCTGCTTGGTGGTGTCATGGGATTCTCCGGTGCTTTTTTAGGGACCATCGAATCCCTTCAGCTGCTGCAGAAGGCAGTCATGATAATAGCAGGGGTGATGATCATCCTCATGGGACTGGGGCTGGCTGGATGGCTGCCATTTTTTGGCAGATTGCGACAACAGAGCGGAGGCGGCAGGTTTGCCAGACTTTTTTCCACCTGGGTCGGAAAGATCTTTTCAGGAAAACTCCCCATAGGAGCCTTTTATCCCATGGGTATTGTACTTGGATGTATACCCTGTGGTCTTGTCTACACCGCTCTCATTACCACGGCCACTGCCGGAATGGAGGCCGAGAACGCATGGATGGGGCTTCTCCAGGGTCTTCTGCTCATGCTACTGTTTGGTTTGGGTACATTGCCTTCGCTTTTGCTGTTTGGACGCCTGATAAATGTAATCTCAATCAAAATGCGAGAAAACCTCTACAGGCTCTCAGCTGTTTTTATGATTATCATGGGGGTGATTTTCCTTGTCCGGGCATTTACCGGCTAACCGGCATGGCGAATATTGTACATGCCGGCGATGAACATAAAAAAAATTAGCTTATGACGAGTAGCCGGCTATTTGCCGGGCTAGCCTGCGGTCAAGAATTACTCGCAATAGGGGAATACGAAAACTTTTACAGTCGATTCATATATGGAAAATTATTTGCTGCCATCAAGTAATACGCGATCCTTGAAATACGCTCGGCAAGCAGCCGACTCCTCTGGGCTGTTTACTGAGTTTCGATGGGTAACAGAAATAAATTAGATCTCTGGTAAGGGATCTTATAATACAAATTGAGGTGAAAAGATGAAAAACCGATTATTTTGCACTGTCCTGTCGATTGTCTTTATTTTTTCTTTTTCGCAAGAAATATATGCAAAAGAGTTCATCAAGCTCTCAAAAAAAGATAAATGCCCTGTCTGCGGCATGTTTGTGAAAAAGTACAAGAAGTGGGTTGCTCAAATTGTCTTTGAGGATGGAAGCTATCGAGTATTTGACGGATGCAAGGATATGTTTAAATTCTTGTTTAAAATGAAAAAGTATGAGAAAAAGCTCAAGCGGGAGGACGTGAGCGATATCTACGTTACCGAATATTACACAACTAAGGTCATGAAAGCCGATGATCTCTATTTCATTGTCGGCAGTGATGTGCTCGGTCCCATGGGCCATGAATTGATTCCCGTCAAGGGAGAAACAGAAGCAAAGATATTTATGTTGGATCATGCTGGAAAGAAAAAGTACCGGTTTTCTGAGATCACCAAAGAGATTATCCCCCGCTGAAACGGTAGAATTTGAGAGATGAAATACAAGTGGTTCATATCATTCATTGTCCTTGAATGTCTTCTGATTAGCTGTTTTTTCTGGTACGGTAGCTGGCAAATAGAACTGAGAAAGACTGAGGTGCAGGATAAAGGGAAGCTGGTGTCTAAACTGCAGCTCACAGATTTTGCCATCTGGACGGAAGCCCGCTATACGAGGCATCCCTCCCAGGCCGATCTTTTTACTCCGTTTCAGGATTTTCCTTCTTCCATGGAGCATTTTCCAGCCGGTTCAATCATGGCTCCACCGCCTCGGACCGATTCAACCAAAATAACAAAGAAAAAATAAATCTCCCCATGAAACGCCACTTCAAAATCCTTGAATATGCTCTCTCATCTCTCATGAGAAGGAAATACAAGAATTTTGCCTTAATAGTTGTTTTCAGCCTTATTATCGGAGTGCTGTCGTCTGTTCTTTTTTTGACCCACTCGCTCAAGATTGAAGCGCTTAATGTTCTGGCCGAGTCTCCCCAGCTTATTGTTCAGAAGCTGGCAGGAGGTCGACATGAGCTGATCGATGAAGAGTACATTGAGATTATCAAGCTTATTCCAGGTGTCGGTGAGGTGACACCCAGATACTGGGGCTATTATTATGACTTCCTGACCGGCGGCAACTACACTTTCCTGGGAGCTGGAATTGAGGTTGAGGAGCTTGAACTCATAGAAGGAGAGATGCTTGTTGAGGAAGGAGAGGTTGTGATCGGCCAGGGTGTTGCCGCTGCCCGCGAAATCAAGGTGGGTGAAGATCTCATTCTCACCGACGGCAAAGGGGATTATTACAGTCTGACGGTTACCGGTATATTTAAAGCGGAATCTCAACTGCTGACCAATGACCTGATTGTCTTTGATTATCGAGATCTTATTGATATTTTTGAAATAGAGGAAAAAAAGGCCACCGACCTGATTGTTGAGGTGTATAACGAGTCGGAAACATCACTGGTGGCCCAGAAGATTAAAGCTCTGCTGCCCGATACCCGGCCGATCATGAAGAGCGAGATCATCAGGACTTACAACACCGTCTTTAACTGGCGTTCCGGTATGGTCATGACCATGTTTGCAGGAGCGCTCATCGCCTTCTGCATCCTCTCATGGGATAAGGCGACAGGGCTCAGTGCTGAAGAAAAACGTGAAATCGGCATTCTCAAGGCCATTGGCTGGGAAACATCTGATATCCTTGAGTTGAAATTCTGGGAAGGTGTGGTGATTTCCTTCACATCGTTTCTCACTGGTATTCTCCTGGGTTATCTCCATATTTTCCTGTTCGGCGCTTCGTTTCTGGCTCCGGCGCTCAAGGGCTGGTCGGTTATCTTTCCATCCTTTCATCCAATCCCGTATCTGAATCCTTATCATCTGTTTGTGATGCTGTTTCTAACGGTATTACCCTATGTGGTATCGACCATTATTCCTTCCTGGAAGGCGGCTATCACCGACCCGGATGTTGTTATGCGAGGATAAATGGCCAAGAGCACTACATATTTGATCAAGCAAGGCCAACCGCATAGGTTTTGCTATAGCGATTGGACTTGCTTAATCAAATCTATAGCACTCTTGACCATTTATCGTGAGATGAAATTTTGCAGAAAGCTAACAAAACGTCATTCCAGACTTGGTCTGGTTTCTATAGCTGGTTGAAACAACCATAGTTATCAATTATGAACAAAACAATCATACAGACTGAGAATATCTCAAAGATCTATAATGATGGCCAGGTGGATGAAGTAACAGCGGTTGATGATGTCACTGTGGCCATAGAAGAGGGGAGTTTAACTGTTCTTAAGGGACCGAGCGGTTCCGGCAAGACTTCTTTGTTAAGCCTTCTTGGCTGCATGTGCCGGCCCACAAGCGGTAAGATTATCGTTGACGGTCGAGATGTGGCCAAGTTGCCTGAAAAATTCCTTACTGGAATCAGACGCGATACGTATGGTTTTATCTTTCAGCAGTTCAATCTGATCCGTGATATCAGTGTCATTGAAAACGTGACTTTGCCACTGTATCCCTCAGAAGTCGATATGGATCAGATGGATAAACGGGCCGAGAGCATCCTTGAGAGCCTTGCTGTCCTGCATAAGAAGCGGGCCAAGATCCGCGATCTGTCAGGAGGGGAGCAGCAGCGGATCGCCATTGCCAGGGCCCTGATAAATGAGCCGAAGATCATCTTTGCCGATGAGCCGACAGCCCACCTGGATACGGCCCTGTCGGAGGAGTTTATTCAGATCATGAAAAAACTCAATAAAGAGGGCAAGACTCTTATTATCGCCACCCATGATCCGCTGGTGTATGAACGCTCCTTTATCGACAGGATTATAGAAATGCGTGACGGCCAGGTAAAGGAGTTGTAATAGATGATTCTTCATCCTGCCGTCCTCTCGCTCCTCATCGGTTCCTTAATTGTGGCCTTGATGGTATCTGTCTGTTCGATCCTCGGGGTGACAATCATATCTCAGTGGAACCTTGAGTCTTCTGCCGCCCGGCAGTTGATCCTGGAGCGCAGGACCTACCTCATTTCCACCATTATGAATTATGTCCTTGGTTTTGAGGTGCTTTCAGGCTTTCTATTTATCTATACGGTTGATGATATTCACACGATTTTCATCGGTGCCATGTGTGCCACCGGTTCACTCAATGCCAATCCGGTCGGCTGGTATCTGCTCTATACCAAGATTGCTGTGTTCTTTCTGGCGGCCGGCTGGATAGCCGTCAACTATATTGACCAGCAGGCGGAAGATTATCCCCTGGTTAAGTTCAAATATAAGGCGATTCTGGTCCTTGCGCCTCTGTTGCTGTTAGACGCTGTCCTGACGTATCTCTACTTCATTCAACTCAAACCCAATGTCATTACCTCCTGTTGCGGGGCCTTATTCAGTGACGCATCCGTTGGAGTGGCCGCCTCTTTATCATCCTTACCTGTTTTGCCAATGATGGTCGGGTTTTACACTGTTGTGTTTCTCTTTTTGGCCATCAGTATTCTCTGGCTTAAATTCCAAAAAGCATTTTTGAGTTATTTGCTTGCTTTGAGTTCTTTATTGCTTTTCGGTTTTTCCATAGCTTCGATTATTGCTTTTATTTCACTTTATTTTTACGAGATTCCAACCCACCATTGTCCTTTTGATATCCTGCAGGGAGGCTATTATTTCATCGGATATCCAATCTATATCAGTCTGTTTGGTGGTGTGTTCTACTCGCTTGCCGCAGGAGGATTTGAACTGGGGAAAAAGAATCCTACTCTTATAAAGATCATTACCAATGCCCAGAAAAGGTGGATTCGTCTGTCAATCGTACTTACTGTAGTCTTTGTCAGTCTCTGTAGTTGGGGGATTTATTCATCCAACCTGATGATGATGGACTGATCGGTTATGTCTGCAACTGTTAAAATAGAAGTCGTTAATTAATTGTTTTAAAAGGTTTTATACAATGGATGCACAGAATCAGACCCCTCCACAGGAAGTAAAGAAACAGTCAAAACTGGAATGGTTAATTGTTGTCGTTCTTGGTCTATTCATCGGTTTGAATCTGTTTGGCTTTCTCACGGGAAGTACGTGAGGGAGTCGCGGTTCGCTGTTCAGCGAACAAAAATGTGATTTACCCTCCGATTATCAGTCCCAACAACTTCCTGGTACACCACCATCAGAACCTTCTGCCGTTAATCCTCCGGCCATGTGACAAATCCGTGAGACAGTTACTGCCAAACAATTCGCGCCGTAACGAGGACGTTGGGCAGTAACCTTCAATGGCTTCTATTCTTTCAGCTTGAAGAGGTCACCCTGTTGAGATGCATTAATTATAAGGGTGGTTAAGAACTCCCTGTTGGGTGACGTGAGGGGTGTGGACTGCTGTTGTTTGAAGATGACAGGATTACCCTGAGATCATCTGATGCTTACTCAAAAATCGATAGAGAGTAGCTCGTCCTACCTGTAACAGTTTAGCAGCTTTTACTTTGTTTCCGTTACATTCATGAAGGGCATTGAGTACCGATTGTCGATCAAGCTTTTCTCGTTTTCCCTTAATTGGAGTGACTACCCGGGCAGAACTGATCTGTTTTTCCTGGATGTCCGGTGGTAAATAACTGGGCTCGATCTTTTCGTTGGGACATTTTACAAGGAGATAACGGATAATATTTAAAAGTTCTCTGACATTGCCGGGCCAATTATACTCTTTCAGCAGATCCAAGGTTTCCTGGGAGAGAAATGGAGTTTTGTCAAGGCTATCGGAAGCTTCTTCTTTGAGGAAGTGATTAGCAAGAAGATGAATATCATTTGTTCTTTCTCTTAGCGGTGGAAGAAAAACAGGAACAACGCTCAGGCGGTAGAACAGATCTTCCCGGAAGCGTCCTTCTTCAATCTCCTCTTTTAAATTCTTGTTGGTAGCGGCAATAATACGAACATTGACTTTTGTTGTATTTTCACTGCCGAGTCGTTGCATTGTCCCATCTTGGAGGACACGTAATAACTTCACCTGCATGGAAGGGGAGATATCTCCAATCTCATCGAGAAAGAGTGTGCCGCCATCAGCAAGTTCAAATCGTCCTTTTTTATCACGGATGGCTCCGGTAAAAGCGCCTTTTACATGACCGAATAGCTCAGTTTCTAAAAGAGTATCGGGTAATGCACCACAGTTAACGGTGACAAAACGTTTATGGCTCCGAGGGCCTTCATTGTGGATAGCAGAAGCGACGAGTTCTTTTCCTGTGCCTGATTCTCCCTGGATGAGTACTGACACATCTGATTTTGAGAGTTCCCGAATTGTCTGAAACACATCCTGCATCTTCTTACATTTTCCGACAATACCGGAGAATTGCGCCACTTCACCAAGACGGGTCGCAAGATTATGCTCACGAGTAATATCTTTCATGGAAGCGACAACCCCAATTGGTAGATTGTTGTTGTCTTTTAGCGGTACGACACTCATTTCCACCAGTCGCTCTTCACCGTTTTTATTCTTAACGGTAAGTGGATATGGTTTTGTAGGAAACAGCGGTACTAAAGATCCTTCACAGAAATGGCAGTGGGATGAACAGAATTTGTTTGGGAAAATATCATGACAGTCTTTGCCCTGAATTTCCTTTTTTGTCAGACCGGTAATTCGTTCTGCAGCAGCATTGAGATAGAAAAACTGTCGGTTCAGTCCGTGGGCAATAATTCCCTCGCTGAGATTATCAAGAATGAGTTCCCGATTTCGTTTGGCTTGTATAAATGCATTGAAGTATCCCTGACTGAAAAGATCTTCAACCAGATTGTTGATTCGATTGATGATTCCCTGCCACGACTGAACAAGATTTTTATGATCAGTTAAATCTTCAATCGGGTCGTCAACCTGCCAGTTGACCAAAAGGGCGTTTCCCGGTAGTTCCGGATACGGAAAACCTTTTGGTAGATCAAACGAGATGATTAAATCATACTCAAATGGATTGTAACTGGTTGATGAAATGATCTCGGATGGCCACTCAAGATCATTTTTAATAAAGAGTTCCTCCATAAATGTTTTCTCTGTTGCCTGTATCTCAGAAGCAACCGTAGCTTTGACATTTCGGAGTTGCGCCTTGTTAACACAGGCAGCCGCAATTGCCGCTTTACATGGAGCACCTTGATCGGTAAAGAGAATGGAGAACATTATGTGCTGGTCAATTGTATTAGCAGAAAAAGAAACGTTATTTGAAAGGGTTAGCGGTTGAGCATTTCTTAATTGCGAAAGGAAAGGTGAGTATTCGTGATAGTATCATACAGCTATTCCCTATAAACTTTAAAATGATAGATTCAAGTTGGGGAGTGTCTCACTAACATGATACAACTACCACACCCCTGACTCGATTGCAAATGGAATGCTGGTTGGATTGGCAGTACCCTGGCAGCAGATTTTGCTGAAAATTGAAAGGAGTGTCTTTACGACCTTCACTCAAGAGGCTATATATTAGTTTTTAAAGGTGTTAATAAAAGAGAAATGACGGTCTGTTATAAGATGAATTGAGTATTTAAGGTGGAAAGCAATGGGTAATGTTGCACAGTTGTTTGTCAAGTGTCTTGAGAACGAAGGTGTTCGATATATTTTCGGAGTTCCCGGAGAGGAAAATGTTCAATTTATGATGGCACTTGAAGAATCGTCGATTGACTTCATACTCTGTCGTCACGAGCAGGGGGCAGCTTTTATGGCCGATGTATATGGTAGATTGACCGGAGAAGTTGGGGTCTGCCTCGGAACACTTGGGCCGGGTGCAACTAATCTGGTGACCGGAGTGGCCGATGCCAATATGGACTTGGCACCTCTTGTTGTTATTACTGGACAGGCCGACTCCATCAGGCAGCATAAAGAGAGCCATCAAAATATGGATGTTGTTGGCATGTTTAAGCCGATTACCAAATGGGCCCAACCGATACTCAATGCTGAAAATACTGCAGAAGTCGTTCGTAAGGCCTTTAAAATAGCTCGAGAGGAAAAACCTGGCGCATGTCATATTGAGTTGGCAAATGATATTGCCCAATTGGCTGCAGGTGGAAGTCCTCTGTCCGTTGTGCGGCCAAGACGTCCTGTACCTGATGATAAGGTAATAAAGCAGGCAATAGACACTCTTTATTCTTCACGTCGACCAATAATTCTTGCCGGTAACGGAGCTGTTAGAAAACAAGTATCCAAGCAGTTACGAGAGTTCAGCAGTATGACCGGAATAGGAGTCGTTTCGACTTTTATGGGAAAAGGTGCAGTGTCACGACTCGATCCGACCTGTCTTTTCACCATCGGCCTGCAGTCGCGTGATTACACCTGGGATATGGTAAACGAGTCAGATTGTATAATAACACTTGGATACGACCTGGTTGAATATCCACCGTCAATTTGGAACAAGTGCGATTGTAAGGAAAGAAAAATTATCCATATTGACTATCTGCCTGCTGAAATTGACAGTTATTATCCGGTTGATGTGGAAATTATTGGAGACCTTTCCCATACGCTGTGGATGTTGAATCAGCAGGTGAAAAAGAGAAATGAAAATCCCTTTGATCTTGATTATCAGCAGCAATTAAGGCGGAAGATGATCATGGACATTGAAGAACATAAAGATGATGATCAGAAAGGGAAGATTCGGCCGCAAAAAATTATTTGGGATATACGTGAGGTGCTTGACGCTGGTGATATCCTTCTCAGTGACGTTGGTGCTCATAAGATGTGGATAGCCAGGTACTATCATTGTGAAGAACCCAATAGTTGTATGATATCCAACGGTTTCTGCTCAATGGGTTTTGCCTTACCTGGTGCCATTGGGGCTAAAGTGGTTTACCCGCAGAAGAAAATACTGGCGGTCTGTGGTGACGGCGGCTTTTTGATGAATGTCCAGGAACTTGAAACGGCCAGGAGAATTGGGGCAAATATAGTTGTCATGATCTGGGAAGATAATGAATATGGTTTGATTAAATGGAAGCAGGAAAACCAGTTTGGTAAACATACCGATCTCTTCTTTAATAATCCGGACTTTGTCAAGCTGGCAGAATCATTTGATTGTATCGGTATGCGGGTTGAGGATTCGGCTGATCTCAGACCGGCCCTTGAGGAGGCATTTAGTTATGATAAGCCGGTCTTGCTGACAGTTAAGGTTGATTATCGGGAGAATCGGTTATTAACCAAGAGATTGGGTCGTATTCAATGTACAATATGAACAATTAATTCTTAAAAAAACGTATCTGCTGCAAAAGAATGTTAATTGCGCGGAGGTGACATCATGTTACAGAAACACTATCCATACTATCTTGCCAACAAAAAGGTCTTTGCCAATAAAGATCTTAAAATAACGAATAAGTATAGCGGTGAGATTGCAACTGAAGTTGCTCTTGCCGATGAGAAAACAATTGATAAGGCAATTGAGGCTGCGGTTGCCGTTGCCGAACCGATGGCAAAAATGCCGGCATACAAGCGGCGGGATGTCCTGCTTCATTGTGTAGAGACATTTACTCGAAGAAAAGAGGAACTGGCCATTGCTCTAACCATAGAGGCTGGTAAGCCGATCAGGGACAGCAGGGGAGAGGTGGACCGACTCATTGAAACCTTCTCCATAGCAGCCGAGGAATCTGTCCGTATAAATGGTGAATTTCTTCCTCTGGACAGGAGTCCAAGAACGAACGGCTACAGTGGTGTTACCAGGCGCGTTCCCATTGGACCATGCTCACTTATTACACCGTTTAATTTTCCATTGAACCTTGCCGCCCATAAAGTGGCACCAGCTATTGCCGCTGGATGTCCATTTATCTTGAAACCGGCTTCTTTAACCCCTGTTGGGGCGCTGATCATAGGAGAAGCGCTTGCCGAAACAGACCTGCCCGAGGGTGCATTTTCAATCCTCCCATGTTCCAGGGATGGGGCCGAACTGTTCACTGTTGATTCACGGTTGAAGCTTCTCAGTTTTACCGGATCTCCTGAAGTTGGCTGGAATCTGAAAGCAAAGGCGGGAAAGAAGAAAGTGGTGCTTGAACTTGGCGGAAATGCTGCCTGCATAGTAGATCATGATGCGGATATCGATGAAGCTGTTTCCCGAATCATTTTTGGTGCATTTTACCAATCGGGCCAAAGTTGTGTAGGGGTACAGCGTATTATCATTCACGAGACGGTCTATCAGAGCGTTAAAGAAAAATTGGTGTCGGCAACCAGCCGACTTCAGATGGGAGATCCTGTCGACGAAAACACTTTTATCGGGCCATTAATACGAGAAAAAGAAGCCATTCGTTTAAAAGACTGGATCGATCAGGCTGTGAATAATGGTGCCACACTTCTCTGCGGAGGTAACAGAGAGGGTGCGATGCTCGAAGCAACCCTGCTGGAGAATGTTTCTGCTGAAGATAATTTATACCGGAAAGAAGCATTTGGACCAGTAGCAATACTCTCCTCTTTTACCGATTTTCAAAAGGCATTGGATGAAGTTAATGATTCAGACTTTGGTCTGCAGACAGGAATATTTACCAGGGATATTTTCAAGTGTTATCAGGCCTGGGAAAAACTTGAAGTTGGCGGAATTATTATTGGTGACGTTCCTTCATGGCGAGCGGATCAGATGCCGTATGGCGGCGTGAAAGATTCGGGTGTCGGCCGAGAGGGGATACGTTACGCCATCGAAGATATGACCGAACTCAGGATTATGGTTGTTCGGCAGGTATAAAAAAAGCCACCCTGAAGGGCAGCTTTTTTATACAGAATCAGTCGATGTTTTGCCTGACGGATTCTGATTATCTAGAAATCCTGGAAACTAACTCTTGTTTATAAGCTCTTTTGCCTGTTCAATCCAGTTGTCACGCTCAATGCGTCCTTTAAACTTGAGATGAGTATCAACCCATTCAACATTCTCTTCGGTGAACTCGGCAATCTGCTTGTAATAGTAGATCCCAAGACCGTTCAAGGTCTGTTCGAGTTTCGGGCCGACTCCACTTATTTTCTTTAAGTCGTCAGCTTCACCCTCCGGCGGCGCTTCCTGTGTGGCCGGCTGTGATCCTTGAGAGCCCTCTTCCAGTGCGCTTTCTGATGAATCCTCACCTTTTAATGGTTGAGGCGGCTCTGGAGCAGACGTGCTTTCACAACTGGTTCCACAGCTTTTACATCCAAAGAACCAGACAAGCAGAATGATTATAACCAGTGCTATTAACAGCCAAATTAGTGTTTGTGACATAATTTTACCTTCAGGTAGATGGTTTTCTGTTATTTGGTTATTATAGTGAACTGTAGAAACACAGGACATGCAAGCCCTTAACTATGCAAACTATGCAGCCGATTACCTGACGATCCGTCTGTCAGGTTCGATGTAAAAACGAGTGTATCTACAGGGATAGCCTTTCTTTGTTTTCCTAACGTTTTATAGACAGATTACTGTAAAAATGCAAGAGTTGAGCATTATCTCATATTTTATCTTCTTAAAGTACTTCGGACTCATTATTGGTGTGACCGTTATTACTCCGCTTGTTCAGCTGATTACCCGCCTGGTATCAGGAAGAGGGAAAACGGTCAGGTATTTTGAAGCCGCCGTTGGCCTGTTTGTTGGCTTGGCGGTTCCGTTAACAATTTTCGTACTTGCGGGTGTGAAAGTTGCGCTGGACCAATCACAAAGCTGGTATTCAGCGCTTATGATTATCACTTCCTTTGTTGCGCCAATTTCGTTGTATATATCACTGCGAAGGCTGGCCAGGATCGATCAGAAAAGTGCGCTGATAACAGTAATTAGTTTTGTTGTAATCGGTGTGACTTTTTTCTTAAGCTAGGGTGAGACTGTATTACTTTTGTTGGAATAAATACTATTCTTGCTTTACATGAACGACTCAACCACAGTATATCTCTTCACAATTACTATCACGGATTCATCTTCATTTAATTTGACCTCAAAATAGAGTGTCTCTAAGGTATCAATGGATAAAGCGTTTCAACTCGTCAGCCAATTTACTCCCGCAGGAGATCAGCCAGGGGCCATAGAAAACCTGTCTAAAGGACTTCGGAGGGGAGAAGAGTCCCAGATTCTCCTTGGTGTAACAGGCTCTGGTAAGACCTTTACCATGGCCAGTGTTGTTGCAGAAGTTCAACGACCGACACTTGTTATTGCTCCTAATAAAACACTGGCTGCCCAACTCTTCTCAGAGTTCAAAGAGCTGTTTCCTGAAAATGCTGTTGAGTATTTTGTTTCCTATTACGATTACTATCAGCCGGAGGCCTATATCCCTCAATCCGATACCTATATCGAGAAAGATTCATCCATAAATGATGCCATAGACAAGATGCGTCACTCCTCGACCAGATCCCTTTTAACTCGAAGGGATGTTCTTATTGTCGCCTCTGTATCCTGCATTTATGGCCTTGGTTCACCCGACGAGTATAAGAATATGCATTGCTTCCTCCAGGTTGGCGATGAGTACCCCATGGATGAAGTAAAAAGACGGCTTGTCTTTATGCTTTATGAAAGGAACGATATCTCATTTCATCGGGGTACTTTCCGGGTTCGAGGTGATGTGATCGATATATTTCCGGTCCATGAAGAAGAGCGGTCAATACGAGTGGAATTCTTTGGTGATACCGTTGATGCCATCACTGTAATTGATCCGCTGCGAGGGGAGGTGTTGGAACGCCTTGGTGAATATACTGTTTTTCCCGGATCTCATTTTGTTACTTCAAAGGATAATCTGCAGCGGGCAATGCAAACCATCAAGGAGGAATTAAAGATTCGTCTTGATGAATTGCATGAACAGAATCGGCTGGTTGAGGAACAGCGGCTGGATCAGCGAACCATGTTTGATCTGGAAATGATCCAGGAGCTTGGTTATTGTAATGGTATTGAAAATTACAGTCGTCATTTGACCGGCAAACCAGAAGGCAGCGCTCCACCCAATCTGATTGACTATTTTCCTGAAGATTTTCTGTTATTTATTGATGAGAGTCATATCGGCATTCCCCAGTTGAATGGGATGTACAATGGAGACAGGTCCCGTAAAAAGACTTTGGTTGAATTTGGCTTTCGGCTTCCATCGGCTCTTGACAACCGTCCTCTGCGGTTTGATGAATTTTGTGACCGGATCAATCAAGTCATTTATGTATCAGCCACACCGGGCCCGTATGAACAGGAGCAGGCCCAAGGGCGGGTAGTCGAACAGATTATTAGACCAACCGGGCTGCTTGATCCACGTATAGAGGTGCGACCGGCAGGATCCCAGGTAGATGATTTGCTTGAGGAAATACGGATTCGAACGACCAGAAATGAAGCTGTTCTGGTGACCACGTTGACAAAAAGAATGGCGGAAGACCTGACCGACTACTATGAAAAACTCGATGTTAATGTGCGTTACCTCCATTCAGATATCAAGACATTGGAACGGGTTGAGCTTGTTCGTGATCTGCGTAAGGGAGACTATAATGTTCTGATCGGTATTAACCTGCTCAGGGAGGGGTTGGATATTCCGGAAGTTTCTCTGGTTGCGGTGCTAGATGCTGATAAAGAAGGGTTTCTCAGATCGGAACGTTCATTAACCCAGACATGTGGTCGAGCTTCCAGAAACGCAAATGGCCTGGTAATTCTCTATGCTGATGAAATAACTGGATCGATGCAGCGCACT
This sequence comes from uncultured Desulfocapsaceae bacterium, assembly GCA_964565605.1. Classification (GTDB taxonomy): domain Bacteria; phylum Desulfobacterota; class Desulfobulbia; order Desulfobulbales; family Desulfocapsaceae; genus CAZLGM01. The sequence goes on from CAZMFP010000009.1 coordinate 37,971, forward strand.
ATTGAAGAAACCAACAGGCGGAGAAAACTGCAGGATGAGTATAACAGGGCCAACAATATTATTCCTCAAACCATTCGCTCTGAAATTAAAGATACTATTCATCAGTATCTGAAAGATTCCGGTTATGAGTTTGATGATGAGAAAACCGCTCAGCTTGAAACAGCTGAAGATTTTGGTTTCTACGGTTCCATTGGCGAGCTTGAAAAAGAGATAGCAAGACTTGAAGAGAAAATGCATGCGGCGGCAAAAGAACTTGCCTTCGAAGAGGCAGTTATTCTCCGTGACCGAATCAAGAGCCTAAGAAAATTGGAGATTGAGATTGGCTAAGCAAAAACTGACCACCAGGCTTTCTCACTGGATAGTGCCGATAATTGGTTACTGGATACTGAAGATCTGGTTTTCAACACTTCGAGTAACTGAACATGACAGACATTACAGGGAACAGGTCAGGGAGCATGAGCAGGCTGTCATCTGTACGTTCTGGCACAATGCCATCGCCTATATTTTCTATCATATTCGTAAGTCGCCTGGTGTGGCGCTGGTAAGTAGTTCGAGAGATGGTGAGTATATTGCTAGAATTGCTGAAAAATTTGGTTTTCAGACCATTAGAGGATCAAGGAACCGGCGGGGTGTTGCCGCCCTGAAGAGTTTGATAAAGGCAATCAGAGAGGGAAAGAATGTGGGTCTCGTTGCTGACGGTTCCCAGGGGCCTCCTCTGGTTGTGCAGGCTGGCTCTATTCTGCTGGGGGCAAAAAGTGGCGCGCCTGTTTTACCGGTCAACTGGTCGGCCTCAAGTTATTGGACAATCCGCTCATGGGACCGAACTGTTCTGCCAAAACCATTTTCAAAAATTGAATTTGTTTATGGTGAACCACTTTATGTTGAGGCTGATGTGGATTCAGAAAAGGTAGAGCAGTATCGCAAGAAACTGGAAAAAAGAATGCTTGAAATATACCGGATGGCTTGGACCTTACAAGGAAAGAATGAACATTGACTGTCTGTTTCGTAAGGACTGCCGGGTCTTTTAGTCGGATGAATAAACTAAACTATTCTATGGAAGATTTGAAATCAGAAAATCAGATAACAACCCAGGCAATAGCTGTTGCTGGTCTTTCCGGCGGATCTGGAAAAAGTGTAGTTTCGGTCGGGTTGACAGCAGCTTTTGCTGCAAAGGGAAAGAGGGTTGTGCCGTTCAAAAAGGGACCTGATTATATTGATGCCGGCTGGCTGAAACTAGCGGCAGACCACAAATGCTATAACCTGGATCAGTATTTAATGGATGATGAGGTGGTTTGCCGATCTTTTTTCACCCATAGCAGGGAAGGAGAGATAGCCGTTCTTGAAGGCAATCGGGGGCTCTATGACGGGGTCAACTCCATGGGAGGTTACTCGACCGCTGAACTCGCCATATTATTGCAAATACCGGTTTTACTAGTTGTAAATTGTACCAAAACCACTCGTACCGTTGCCGCTCTTGTTCTGGGGTGTCAGCAGCTGGATGAGCGGATTGACATCAGGGGGGTAGTCTTAAATCAGGTAGCTACAAAGAGGCAGAAAAAGATAATTACCGAGGCTGTTCAGGAGGTAACGGGAATTCCGGTGGTGGGTGTTATTCCGCGAATGAAAAGAGACATCTTTCCCATGCGGCATCTGGGCATGGTGCCTCACCAGGAGTATGAGGGAAAACTCGAAGCCCTTAATTATTTAACCCAGGTCGTCTCCGAGAATATTGATCTTAAACGGGTTGAGTCATTGATGACATCAATTGAGAACAAAAGAGACGATGATAGTCCACCACCACCTACTCATCCTCAAGTACGGATTGGTGTGCTTCAGGATGCGGCTTTTCAATTCTATTATTCGGAAAATTTGGAGGCTTTGGAGAAGGCCGGAGCACGACTGATAATGATTGATGCCCTGGTGGAAGACAAACTGCCCCAACTTGACGGGCTCTATATCGGCGGTGGTTTTCCTGAGACATCGGCCAAAGAACTTGCCGCCAATGTCAGCTTTCGGAAATCTGTCAAAGAAGCTGCTGAAAACGGACTTGTTATATATGCCGAATGCGGTGGTCTGATCTACCTGGGAGAGTCGATTGAACTTGATGGTGTTCGATACAAATTGGCAGGAGTTTTTCCCGTGCATTTTGGTATGTCAAAAAAGCCCCAGGCCCATGGATATTCAATATTTGAGGTGGAAAAGGAAAATCCGTTTTATCCGGTGGGAGCGACAGTTAAAGGACATGAGTTCCGCTATTCTACGATTCTTTCCTATGGCGGAAGAGAAGATAGGCTTGCTCTTAAGATTAAAAGAGGGACCGGATTCCTGCAAGGCCGCGACGGACTCTGTTATAAAAATGTTCTGGCAATGTATACACACATCCATGCCGGTGGGACACCGCAGTGGGCACCATCGTTTATCAGCAAATGCCGAAAGAGTAATCCGGGGTAACTTTATTGTTCAGTTCGTGGCCGCTGGGGTTCCGATTACTTTAGCCTCGATTTTCTCTTTCAGATCCTCTGCCGGTTGCGGCTCGTCCCAATGGATAAAGGTCTCTGTGACTCGGAAGTAGGCGCCGTTGTCTTCCTTGCATTTGTCGCAGATAGACTCGGCGTTATCCCGGTAGATAATAACCTTGGAAGCCGGTTCTCCGTCTTTGTCAACAGCGGCCATTTTTCTGCAGCCGCAGTCGATTCTTACAATCACAACACCGATGCCCTCGGGGCTGCCTTCTAAAATACCTTCAACCATGGCCAGTTCTCTTTTTTCAACGACCGGTTTTTTGTTCGACACTTTTCCTGCTTTTTTCTTCACAATAAATAGACCTCCTCATGATAGATTATTGGAGGTCTGTCTATACCATAAAAAAGCAGAAAACAAAACCGGTTCTCTAAAACGTGATGTACATACGAAAAAAGTCACAGGCATTTAGAGAAAGGTTTATTTCTCTTGACAAAGTGCACCCCCTGAATTAATGGATAGTTCACGAAATAAAGCTAGCGAAAGAAGAAGCGTTTCGTCCTGACATCCGGTCAGTTAGAAATTCTAGTTGTAGTATATCTTATCTATTTATGGAGGTAGAGTTATGTGGGAAGTAGTTGTTGATAAAGACAAATGTACTGGTGATGAAGAATGTGTAAACGCATGTCCCGCTCAGGTATTCGAGATTGAGGACGGCAAGGCCGAGCCTGTAGAAATGGACGAATGTCTTGGTTGTGAAACCTGCGTTGAGGTTTGCCCAGAGGAAGCCATCACCGTAACTGAAATGTAATTCAATATATTACCATTTCAATTGTTTAAGCCCATCCCCTCTCATTGAGGAGATGGGCTTATTTTTTTGAAAATACCCCCTCATGAGCACTACTTCCAGACACCCACATATGTAAAATGAAAATATGTGAACCTGGATGAAATCCCTTTTGTGCCATATGCAACAGCTCAGCAGGTATCTACGCAGTTTGGATTTCATGATTTGACCTGACTTTCTATCTGTTTCAGCCTAAGAAATATTCCCGTTGTAATGGGTTTTGTTTTTGTAGAATAACTGGCCTTCATAGGCTGTTTGGAGTAAACTTTTAGTTTTTTTATGACACTTGCAGAAAACAAGATGAATCATTCTGCAAATAACCTGGTTCTGGCGTGAGTCTGTTTCTGATGAGGAAAAAGCTTAAAAAATTCAAGCCTGGAGTTGATCGAAGAACGCATATTTTTCTGGCAGCGGCAATCTGGCCGCTGGTTGGTCTGATGCTCTCCTATCGTGGATTGAGTCGTCTTGTCGGTTCAGGATACGAATGGTTTATTGCCCTTAGTTTCATCATTGGCAGTTTGAAGTCGATTTTTGTTCTCGATAAATCTGCCAGGAAAGGCATAAAGCGAATTCTTCAGTTTGGCGACAACACTTGTATTGGTGCGGTCTATTCGGTGAAAACATGGCTTATGGTTCTGGTTATGATTGCATCAGGATTTGTTTTGAGAAACTCATCTCTTCCTGCGCACTACCTTGGCCTTCTCTATGTTGCCATTGGCTGGGGACTGCTCCTTTCTTCCAGACATGCATGGTTTACCTGGTTCCATCTCATTGGCAAAGATCAGGCATCAGAAACCGGCCCTTCCCGGGAGAAAAAGAATGGGTGATTCTTGGAACCAGGTGCGAATAAATCCGGCTGCCCTGAAAAACAATTTTCACTTTTTTAAGAACAGGGCAGATGATAAAACACGGGTTATGGCAATGGTGAAGGCCGACGGCTATGGTCATGGCATGATTGAAGCAGCCAAAGTATTTGCTTCTGCCGGTTGTGATGCTTTTGGTGTTGCTGAAATCAGCGAAGGTGTCGCTTTGCGCCAAAGTGGCATAGTAGAAGATATTTATGTTCTTTTAGGATGTCATCAGGAAAATGTTGCAAAGTACTTTGAGTTTAACTTGGTTCCGATTGTTTTTGATATTGCTTCTATAGAACTTCTCTCACGTGAGGCAACCAACAGGAATGTAGAGATTGGGGTGCACTTAAAGGTTGATTGCGGTATGGGGCGAATTGGGGTTGTTGCTGAAGAAGCGGTGGTGTTGAAACAAAGAATCGATCAGTTGCCGGGAATTAATTTCACCGGTTTGATGAGTCATTTTCCCATATCGGAAATTCCGGCAGATGTATCCAGTGCGGACGTTAAAGAGCGTTTTACGACTTTATGTGATGCTCTTGGTAACCCTGAATCTCTTCTTCATATTGCCAATTCCGGGGCAGTGCTTAATGTGCCGGGAAGCTCCTTTGGTATGATCAGACCAGGAATAGGGTTATACGGCTATTACCCCGATGGTCAACCGGGCTTGGAGGACAGCGGGGAAGAACACCTGATCCCCGCCATGTCCGTTACAACAAAAATTCTTCAGGTGAAACGGGTTCCGGCAGGATCCGGCATCAGTTATGGCCACACCTATGTGACCCAAAAAGAAAGTGTCCTGGCGGTTCTGCCCATCGGTTATGAAGACGGCTATTTACGGGCTTTGTCCAATCGGGCTCAGGTTCTTATTCATGGTAAACGAGTTCCCATTCGAGGACGTATCTGTATGAACCTTTGTATGGCCGATATCACGGATTTAGAGGGGGTCTGTTCCGGTGATGAGGTTGTGATATTAGGTACTCAGGGAAAAGAAACCATTACTGCTGATGAAATTGGCCAGTGGGCCGGTACCATCAGCTATGAGGTGCTGTGTCTTTTGGGAAATAATAACGAGAGAACTTATACAAAACAGTCATGATTAAAAGACGAGTAAAAAATATACTTGATCGCTGTTTCCATGCAGGAGTAGAGGAAAAATTATGGTCCGGTGCGGCTGAGGGTAAGTATACTGTTGAGGTGCCAAAACATGAGAAACAGGGGGATTTTTCCACCAATATGGCACTTGTTGTGGCCGGAATCGAGAAACAGAATCCACGGGAAATAGCAGCAAAACTCGTTTCAAAGTTAGAAAATGAATCAGAGTTTATTGGAAAAATGGAGATAGCCGGCCCCGGATTTGTCAATCTCTTTATTCAAAATGATGTCTGGCAGGGTCTGATTCCTGAAGTAATAGGAAATAATGAAGGTTTTGGTCGTTCGGATGTGGGCCAGAAGAAGAGGGTTCTTGTCGAGTTTGTAAGTGCCAATCCCACAGGCCCTCTGTCTATAGGGCATGGCCGCCAGGCAATTCTGGGAGATTCCATAGGTCGACTACTAGAAGTGACCGGTCACGATGTGTATCGGGAGTATTATTATAACGATGCCGGTAGGCAGATGCGGGTCCTTGGTGAGTCGGTAAAAGCCAGATATCTACAACTTGCTGGAGAGAAAGTAGAGTTTCCGGAAGATGGTTACCAGGGAGATTATATTCGAGACATCGGCATGTCTCTCTTGAATGAGCATGGAAATGGCTTGAAAGATTGTGATGACACTGCTGTTTTTACCAAAAAGGCAGAAGAGGAAATTTTTAAGGATATAACAGCAACACTTGGCCGTATGGGAATTGTGTTTGACAATTACTATAATGAACAGTCACTTTATTCAGATGGTCATATCGACTCCGTAGTCAGTGAATTGCGGAAAAAGGGTTTTGTCTACGAGAAGGATGGAGCCGTCTGGTTTAAAACAACAGAGTTCGGCCAGGAGAAAGACAGGGTCATAATAAAAAGCTCTGGAGAGCCAACATATCGTTTGCCTGATATTGCCTATCATCGAGAGAAAATCAGAAGGGACTTCGACTGGATGATTGATATCTTCGGCGCCGATCATATTGCCACCGTTCCTGATGTCCTGGCTGGTATTAAAGCGCTTGGCTATGATCATTCGAAAATAACTGTGCTTTTACATCAATTTGTCACATTGACCAGGGAAGGAAAACAGGTGAAAATGTCGACAAGAAAAGCGAACTTTATCACCGTTGATGAATTGATTGATGAGGTCGGAATTGATGTTGCCCGGTTTTTCTTTATGATGAGGAAAGCTGACAGCCAGCTCGAATTTGATCTTGATCTGGCAACGAAACAGAGTCAGGAAAATCCTGTGTATTATGTTCAATATGGCCATGCTCGCCTCTGCTCAATTCTCAGGCAGGCCAAACGCAGAGGTCTTGAGGGGTCCATCGACGATCTTTCCCTATTGGATCAGGTAGAAGAGGTCCGGTTGCTGAAGATGATTGCCGCCTTTCCAACGATGATCGAAGAGGCCGCTATCAACCTGAAACCGCACAGGGTGATCTTTTTTCTGATGGAACTTGCCGGACAGTTTCATAGTTACTATAACAGGCACAAAGTAATTGGTGATGATGAGAATTTAAGTCGTGCCCGATTAGCACTTGTCAGAGCAATTCTGGTTGTTTTCAAAAATGGGCTGGAGTTTGTGGGACTCAATGCTCCTGAACAGATGTAGATCTGTTCTGTTTAACTCATAGAACAATAGTTACAAAAGAGTCAGTTTTTGAAAGATATGGCTCTTAATACTGAAAAGTCAGGCAAATTGATATTTGTGCATGGTTGTTAAAAAAAAGAAGAAAAAAACGGTTAAAAAATTTCGGTTTGTACTGACGCGAAAATCAATAGTCGGCATAGGGGCAGTCTGTTTCTGCATATTTTTATGGATGTTTCTCTTCGGCGTATGGGCTGGTCAATCAATTTTGCAATCCAGTGCTGTTGTTCGTTCATCATTTGAAAAGGGTGTTGCTCCGGATAAACAGCCGGTAACCTTTTTGAAGGCAGGAAAAAAGAAAAAACCTGGAAAAGAGTAACTGGATCAAAAAAATGTGTCTTTACAGCTACTTTTTCATTATCCAAAAAATTTCTAACCCAAAATACTACGTATATGATCCGTAATGCCAGAATGGAAGATGTAAAATCCATTCATTCACTTCTGAACCACTTTGCCGATAAAGGATTGTTGCTGGGACGATCAGTCAGTTCGCTGTATGATCAGCTCCGTGATTTCATTGTCTACTGTGATGAAAACGACGCAATAGTCGGTGTTTGTGCTTTGCATATTTGCTGGGAAAACCTGGCGGAGATCCGATCACTGGCTGTGGCTGAAGAATCCCATGGGAAGGGGGTCGGTTCCAGTCTTGTCAAAGAGTGTCTGCAAGTGGCCGATGAGCTTGGTATCAGTCGAGTTTTTACCCTGACCTATCAGCGCTCTTTTTTTATTGGACTTGGATTTCAAGATATTGACAAGAATGAATTACCTCATAAGATTTGGAGTGATTGTCTTAATTGTTCGAAATTCCCCGATTGTGACGAAGAAGCACTAATTATAGAAACGTAAATCAACCTTAGCCGTTAACAGAAATAATTTTTCTATTAGAGAACATATAAAAATGATTGGAAAAGTACTGACAAAGGTATTTGGAAGCAAAAATGAACGGGTGTTGAAGCAGATCCAACCCCTGGTGAACAGGATTAATGAACTGGAGGAATCTGTACAGGTTCTCGATGATACCAAGTTGGCCGCAAAGACGGTTGAATTTAAAGAAAGGGTTGCCAAGGGAGAGCCACTTGATGATCTGCTGCCGGAATCATTTGCGGTAATGCGTGAAGCAGCAAAGAGGGTTCTGGGTGAACGTCACTATGATGTTCAGCTGGTCGGTGGGGTTATTCTCCATCAGGGAAAGATCGCCGAGATGAAGACTGGTGAGGGTAAAACACTCACATCTACCTTACCGGTCTATCTCAATGCAATGACCGAAAAGGGCGTTCATGTCGTCACGGTCAACGATTATCTGGCTAAGCGTGATGCTGAGTGGATGGGCCAGGTTTATCAGGCGCTGGGGTTGAGTGTCGGCAAGATTATTCATGGTATGGATGACAATGAACGCCGTGAATCCTATGGGGCTGATGTAACCTACGGAACAAACAATGAGTTTGGTTTTGATTATCTGCGGGATAATATGAAGTTCGAAATGAATGAGTTTTGTCAGCGCGGATTCAATTACGCCATTGTTGATGAGGTTGACTCCATTCTCATTGATGAAGCAAGAACACCGCTGATTATTTCAGGTCCAGCCGAAATTTCCACAGATCTCTACACCAACGTAGAGAAAATAATGTCTAATTTCAAGGCTGAGGCCCATTACACGGTTGATGAAAAATCAAGACAGGTTGCTTTGACCGAAGAAGGTGTTGAGTTAGGTGAGGAGCTGCTTGGTGTTGAAAATCTCTACGATCCCACCTCCATTGAACAACTGCATCACCTCAACCAGGCGCTCAAGGCCCACACACTTTTTAAGCGGGATGTCGATTATATTGTCAAGGGGCAGGAAGTCGTCATTGTTGATGAGTTTACTGGTCGAACCATGGAAGGCCGTCGATACAGCGACGGATTGCATCAAGCGCTGGAAGCAAAAGAGCGTGTTAGCATTGAGAAGGAGAATCAGACCTTTGCATCTATCACATTCCAGAACTATTTCAGGATGTACGATAAACTGGCCGGCATGACCGGTACGGCTGACACAGAAGCGGCAGAATTTAAAAAGATCTACAATCTCGATGTTGTCATCATGCCGACCAATATGCCGATGATCAGGATCGATTATGCCGATGTTATCTATAAAAATAAAACAGCCAAGTTTAACGCGGTCATTAGTGAAATCGCAAATCTTCATGAGAAAGGACAACCTGTCCTGGTGGGTACCATTTCCATCGATGTGTCGGAAATGATCTCCAAGATGTTGAAGAAAAAGAAAATCCCCCATGAGGTACTCAACGCCAAACATCATGAACGTGAGGCGGAGATAATTGCCTCAGCTGGACAGAAGGGGAAAGTCACCATTGCCACCAATATGGCCGGTAGGGGAACAGATATTAAACTCGGAGAGGGAGTTGTTGATGTGGGAGGACTTCATATATTGGGGACCTCTCGCCATGAATCACGCCGCATCGACAATCAGCTTCGTGGCCGTTCCGGGCGTCAGGGGGATCCTGGTTCTTCACGGTTTTATCTCTCTCTTGAGGATGACCTGCTGAGGGTATTTGGCTCCAGCCGCATTTCCGGAATCATGGATAAGTTCGGAATGGAAGAAGATGAACCCATTGAACATAATATGATCACTAAGGCCATTGAGAATGCCCAGCGCAAAGTCGAAGGTCATAACTTTGATATTCGTAAACACCTGCTGGAATACGATGATGTTATGAACAAGCAGCGGGAGGTGATTTATAAACAGCGTCGCCAGCTACTGCAGGGAGAAGATATTACAGATGTCATTCAGGATATGATTGATGATCTGGTTGACTCAGTTGTTCTTGAATTTTCACAGGACAGGCTGGATTCGGAGGATTGGAGCTGGGATGGTTTTGACGAGAGAATGTTTGAGCTGTTTCATATCCAGCCAAGATGGTCGGATAACGATCGAACCGGTTTGAATCCGGATACCTTTAGCGAAAAACTCGTGGCGCTGGTTCATGAAGAATATGCAGCCAGGGAGGAGAGAAACGGAGCTGAGGCCCAGCGGCATCTGGAACGGGTCATTCTTCTTCAGATGGTTGATACCCACTGGAAAGACCATCTTCTCTCCATGGATCATCTTAAAGAGGGTATCGGCCTGCGCGGCTATGGTCAGAAAAACCCATTGGACGAATATAAGAAGGAAGGCTTTGGCCTGTTTGGCAACATGATAGAAACTGTCAAAGAGCAGACCATCGGCACCTTGATGCGGGTTGAAGTTGTTCGTGAGGACGACGTTGAACGCCTGGAAGAAGAGCGCAGAAAGCGGCATGAGCAGGAAATGCAGATGAGCCGAGATCTTGCAGGTGATGAGGGTGAAGCGCCTAAAACGATCCGCAGGGAAGGTGAGAAAATCGGTCGCAATGCCCCTTGTCCTTGCGGTTCCGGGAAGAAGTATAAGAAGTGCTGCGGTAAAAGCAAATAGGATACAAGATCACAGGTATTTCATCTTCTGTCGACCTTAGCTGCCAAAAGATGGGTCACCTGTGAACTTGTACGTCTTCCGGAAATAATCTTACACTCTATGACCATGTTTATCTATTTACGGTTTTAGCTGACTGGATAGTGCCCACATCTGAAAAGCTGTTTGCCGACAAAATATCTATCTTTACCTGGGTCTAAGCCCAACTCGCTATTGTCTTCAACCGGTTGACCGGAAATTCCAAGTATATCCATAAGAATGGTCCCTTTTTGTCAAATTTTGTCACTGGGATCAAACCATGTGGAAGTCCAGGGAGTACGAATTTATCTTGTCACTCAGATCTACAGGATTGTTTACTGTAATTACTGGCTCAATTCCCAATGGGCCAAAGATTAACAGCGCTGAGTGCTCAGGCCAATTATTAGGCCAATTCGAAACGTATCATGTTATCAAGGGCGTTGACCCGTGAAATTCTGACCTTCACATTGGAGCCTGGGCTGACCTGGTTGTTACCTGTTGAGGGGAGGTCAAAGTCGAATAATATTTTGGAGAGGAGCAGGTTGGTCCGTTTTGGACCACGGTCAATAACGAGGGCATCAAACAGTTCCGACTTTCTTGATTCGAGATATTTCAGCAGCCAATATCGATGTCGCTGCTGTTTGACGTTATTTATAGTGTTGGTAGTTCGGCTGATCAGTGAACCAAAATCCTTGCATTGATCCTCAGAAAAGATCGGTTCTTCTCGATTGAGCACAGAGTGGAGCTGGTGTTGTATGATCAGGTCAAGCAATCGACGTATTGGAGAGGTGACAGTTGTATAGTGATTGACTCCTAAACCGCAATGTTGCTTGGCGGTTGTTAAAAGTTCCCCTTTTGAAAGGCATTTTCGCTGAAGAGTATTCTGGAAAAGGTCACTGTCTTCCCCGTGGACAATGCGTTTTTTTGGTGGTCCCTGAGATCTGAAAAGACCGGGAACCATCCTGTCGGAGAGGTACTTTGCCGTCTGAGTATTCGCAAGGATCATCATTTCTGATACCAGGATGCGCGATGGTGTTTCCACATCTCCAAGATGAACCTGTACCCGTTCCTGTGAATCGATGAAAATATTTACATCGGGAAAGGGAAGAAGGAGCGCTCCATGTTCAAGTCTCTTTTTCCGTAATTTTCTGGCAAGATTGGCCAGGGTCTGTAACTCGGGATCACTGTCGATCATCCCGTCAACACCTTCATAGCTTAAACGACGAGCTACTTGAATTATTGAGCGCTGAATGCGAACTTTCAAAACCTCAGCCTCATTATCCAAAAGAATCATGAAACTCATTGCTGCACGTACCTCGTTTTCCCTCAAACTGCAGATTCCCTGGGACAGGTGACGTGGCAGCATAGGAACTTGGCATTCTGGAAAATAGAGGGAACTACAGCGCTGGAGCGCTTCTTTAAAAAGAGGGTCATTCGGTTTGACATAATGGGCTACATCGGAGATATGGACACCGACAAGATAATTTTCTCCAATTTGCTCAACGCTCAAGGCATCATCGTAATCAAGAGTTGTCGCCCCATCAATCGTCATTAGAGAGAGGTGACGCATGTCTACTCTTGCTGGATCATCGGACAGAGAGTGATTACCAACTTGTAAGATTGATTCTGCCTGTCGTATGGCATCTAAAGAGAAATTGACCGGAAGATCATTCTTTAGAAGAGGTATGTTTTCATTTTTATCCCATAATCCAGCTTTTACCATAATATGATATGGATCGTGTGGTCTGTTCAGCCCGGCTGTTTTTAGAATCTGCCTCGTGATATCGCTATGTTGGGCTTCATTACCAAACAGGTAATAATTACCGACTATTTCCAGGCACTCGCCACATTCTTCTCTGATGGTTTCTCCACTTTTTCTGCCATTAACCAGATCCTGCAATGCCTGGGCGCCATTTGCAATCAACTCCCTTTTTTTCTCTTCCATTTCCTGCTGATGTTTGAGCTGCTCGACTTTCTCAGGTGAGAAGACAAGGATCTTGCCTTCTTTGTATTTAAAGAACACTCGATCAAGAAAGACACAGCGCAGGAAAGCAGCCACACTGTCATCATCGGCTGTGCTGCCGGTGCTGAGCTCTGCCAGGAAATTCGGTTTGAAGTGACTATTGTTTTCTTCACTGGCAAGTTCCCAGATCATTTCAAGATCGATTTCGCCCATGAGTTGAGAGCGCTTAGTATCAACTGATTGTAGGAGTTCAACCCGTGATTTCTGGGTGGTCAGATCTTGAAAAGATTTTTGAGAACTATGGACTACGCGAGAGATAGGCAGATTGACCTCACGGCCATTCTGGTTTATCAGCCTGACACGTTTAGGCTGGGATTCAATGACGAAACCACAGATAAATTTACCGTTATCAAGATATTCAATTATATTTCCTGTGGTTATCATGGATCTGCGAAAACATATAAGTAGAGCCGGAGTCAGTGAGCGTTTGATAGTACCGATTGATATCAATCAGAGGTACTTCCAACATGCGCGCACAGATCAGGCAGAAAAATGTACGATTAAAAAAAGGCACTATAGTTCGATTTTATCATTTGAGCACTTTTTATCTACACTGCAAAATTTTATTTTTCTTTTCTGATTTTATAAAAAATTGATGGTCATCACTGAAGTTCAGCAATAGAGAGGAGCGGACTACTCGCCAGACCATTTTTTGCTAAATAATTACTGGCATAAAGGCAATCTGCGGTTGAAATATCGAAAGTGCACTTCAATTCATAATGCTGTTAACTAAATAGGTTATTCTGGAAACAGGAATGTCAACCAGGCCACTCTTTCCCGGTATTAAGAAAATAGTTAGTTAGAAGATAAAAGAGAGTGATATATCAATTATTTCAAATTACACTCGTTTTGATGTACAGTAGAATACAAATGTATGATGCAGCACAGAGGAAATGGCTTGAAAGACATCGCGAATAACTGCTATTTTCCCTATTCCTAATTCTTGGCAAAATAACTCAACTTTCAAGGCACTCTGAAATGAATATAGAAGAATTTGATATGTTCGAACAACCGGTCAAGTCCGGAATTGTAGCCATTGTCGGACCACCCAATGCCGGTAAGTCGACCTTGATGAACCGGCTTCTCGGACAGAAAATCTCTATTGTCACACCCAAACCCCAAACCACCAGAAATCGGATTCTGGGAGTCGTAAACGGTGAGGATTACCAGATTGTTTTACTGGACACCCCGGGCTTGCACAAAACTGATAAACCCCTGAATAGAGAGATGGTCCGTGTAGCACTGGACAGTCTGCAGGAGGTTGATGTGGTTCTTTTCCTGGTGGACATAGCAAAACAGCTGTCAAAAGAGGCAAGACAGGAGAGGGAAAAGGAATTTGTCGACTATATGGGACAGGTTGAATCCAAGGCGTTCCTGCTTCTTAATAAGATTGATCTGGTACCAAAAAAAGAACTGCTGCCTATGATTACCCACTTCTCAGAACTATATCCATTTCATGCTGTTATTCCTGTTTCCGCTTTAAAGGGTGAAGGAGTGGACACACTACTCTTGGAGCTTTTGAAGCTTATGCCCATGGGGCATCGCTATTTTCCCGAGGATATTCCCACCGATGCTTCCGAGAGGTTTTTAGTTGGAGAGATTGTCCGGGAGAAACTGTTTTTATTGACAGGGCAGGAAATACCCTATTCATCGGCCGTTCTTATCGATTCATTTAAAGAAAATCCAGATACTCAAAAGGTAACCATCCATGCCACCATCATACTTGAACGTTCTTCCCAAAAAGGGATGGTTATCGGTAAAGGCGGCCATAAGCTCAAAAGTATTGGTATTGCTGCCAGAAAAGATATAGAAAAATTGATCGGCCAGAAGGTTAACCTGAAACTCTGGGTCAAGGTGAAGAAAAACTGGTCCCGAAATGAGAGGTTTCTAAAAGAGTTGGGGTACTAGTGGATTGTTACTTTTTTAATTTCTGATTCTCCTGTTATTGACAAATTGGAAAGAGAGTCAGCTCATTAATAATGGAAATTAAATACAGTCGTTTCGAGTGAAACGGAGCAATCTCTACCAGTTAGGGCGAGATCGGAGTCTACGCTTACCTGTCACGGACTGCTGCCTCGCAAGGACTTCTGCTAATACTTACTAAATTAGCAAGTTTCTTACTCATGCTGGGAATCTTGGGCAATCATATTTAAATTTTTCATTAGATGGATTGCTTAAAAATCTATTGGTAACGTCATGAAATGTGTCTGATTACGGTTGAAGTAGAAACCAGCAAAATATTCGAAGGATCTTATTGGCTGGTGTTCCTTTTAAACTTCGAGTAGAGATGGACGGATTTAAGAATATTGAGTCCTGTGCGCAGCTGATTGTCTTTTTCAAGCAATTGAGTGATAAGCTCTTTTTCATTAGAAGTCGGCACCTTTACTTTGTTTTGTCCTTTTTTCCTCTCTTCTCTAGAATTCGGTTGACCAATCAGGTGATTTTGTAGATCCACCTCTCTTTTAGGACTATCTTTTTTCTTTTTTATTTCCAGTTGAGTTGATGGTTCCAGCAGTTTGACAGTTACATCGGGTGTTATTCCCTTTGCCTGGATGGAACGTCCGGAAGGGGTGTAGTAGTAGGCGGTTGTAAGCCGCAAGCCGGCGCCATCGGGCAGGGGAACAATTGTCTGTACCGAACCTTTGCCAAATGTTTGGGTACCAACCAGGATACCTCGTTTATGGTCCTGAATTGCTCCGGCAACAATTTCTGCCGCGCTGGCAGATCCTTCGTTAAGAAGAACAACCAGAGGATAATAGTCCTTCTCACCAGTATTTCTGGCGCTAAAGGTCATGTTCTGGTCTTCAAGCCTGCCTTTGGTGTAGACGATCAATCCCTTTTTTAGAAAATAATCGGCAACGGATACGGCTTGATTTAAAAGACCTCCGGGATTGTTCCGAAGATCGAGGATGACTCCTTTAATCTGCTGGCTCTTTGCCGCCTTTCTCAGTGCTGTTTTAAAATCCTTAGTGGTTTGACTCTGGAAGTTTGTCACTCGTACGTAGAAGAAACCGGGGTCGAGAAAAAAAGATTTTACCGACACAAGAGGGATTATATCACGTGTTATAATGAAGTCTTTCGGTTCATCCCAGCCCTTTCTATAAACGGTTATTTTTACCTGGGAACCTTTGGGGCCCCTAATTTTGTTCACCGCCTGTAGAGCTGAAATATTCTTTGTTGGTTCACCCTCTATTTTGACGATAATATCTTTGGCTTTCAGCCCTGCTTTATGAGCAGGCGTCCCTTCAATGGGGGAGACAATTGTGAGTATGTTATTGACAATAGTAATCTCAATACCGATGCCGGGAAAACTGCCCCGTGTCTCATCCTGTAACATGCGAAAACTCTCAGGTCCCAGGTAGGATGAGTGGGGGTCAAGAGACAGCAACATACCGTTAATAGCGCCATTGAGAACCTGCTGCGAGTCGATCTCAGAGACATAATGTTCCTGGAGAATTGAGAGAACATTGGAGAAAAGCTCCAACTGTTTATAGGTGCTTTCCCTGTCTTTTTGAGAAATCTGCGCTGCAATACCCAAGGATAAATAGAGGGAAAAAACAACCCCAAGAGTGACTGTGAGAAATATTTTTTTTGCAGTTGTCATTCTAGTTTACAGTCTCTTTCAGTTTTAGTTGAGCGGTGTCGAGCCAATCCAAAGGGTCAAGCTGTTTTGAGCCGTGACGTATTTCAAAATGAATTCCGTCTTCCATGATCATCGCAGTGTCACCGGTGATGCCGATTATATCGCCTCCATTTACGCTGCGTCCTACCTGCACCGCCAGTCTCTCCAGGCGGGAAACTATAGAGAAATAGTTATGTCCATGATTAATAATTACCGTGTTTCCATAACCCCTTAGATAACCCGCGTAGGTAATGACACCATCAAAGACAGCTCTGACCCTGGATCCATTGGCAACCTGGATATCTATTCCTTTGTTCAGTTTTGAAATGCCCAGTTTGTTGGAAACCTTGGTGTTAAAAGTGGAGAGGACGAAGCCGCTGACAGGTGGCCTGTGCTTTCCTTTTTTTACGATAAAACCTTTTTGGAAGGTCTCTTTCTTTATCTGCATATGTTGAAGCGATGAGGTCAGTTGAGCAGATGCTCTCTGAAGCTCTAAAATGGCCTGTTGGTGCAGTTTTGTCTGGGTCCTGATGTGTTCGAGCAATGTCAGTTTTTCTTTTTTTGTCTCATCAATCCGTTCCTCTTCCTCTTTGGCCTGGATAATGAATTCTTTGAGCAGGTTTTTCTCCAGGGTAAGCAGTTCTTTGGCGTTGGACAATTCCTGTATCGTATGTTTATAGGTCGTAATTACGGACTGATCATATTCAATCAGGTAGGTGAAAGCGTCATGGAATTTGAGTAATGAAGGTAGTGTTTCTGCAGTAAAGGCAACATTGATCAGACCAATACGGCCCATTTTGTAATAGGCGCTGATCCGTTTTTGCAGATGAAGCTGGACCGCTTCCTTATTGCTGATGGCCCGGCTCAATTCCTTTTCTTTTGCGTTGATGAGTAACTGTTGAGCTCCCATTCGCTCTTCAAGTGCACCAAGTTTTTCTTTCTGTTCCTGAAGGCGATTGTCAATATCTTCCAATTCGGCAAGCAGATTTCTTTCCTGCTCAATACTTTTTTTAATCAACTTCTGCTGTTTTCGTACGCCCTGCTGTAATCTGCGTATATGGATACGATAGCGTTTAATACCTTTTTCTATACGCTGTTTTTCAATTGTTCTAGACGATTCCTGCTTGGCCTCAATTGTCGCAGGCAGCAACAGTACCAGACAAACTGTTGGAAGAAAAAAAGAGATCAACAAGCGGTAACAAATGATGTTGCGAAAAGAAAGCATCTTCTAGAGAGCCTGGGTAAACACGTGTTCAGATGCGAAGATATTTCCGCATCGAAGTGTAGCTGCCGATGGTACAAAGGGCAATTGAAATGAGTATAATCGTCACAAGGGTCGACATTTGGAAAAAGGTGAACTCAAAAAGTGAGAGAATACCAGGTCCGGTAAATTT
Source organism: uncultured Desulfocapsaceae bacterium (assembly GCA_964565605.1). Classification (GTDB taxonomy): domain Bacteria; phylum Desulfobacterota; class Desulfobulbia; order Desulfobulbales; family Desulfocapsaceae; genus CAZLGM01. The sequence goes on from CAZMFP010000009.1 coordinate 55,409, forward strand.
TATTCGTATCCAATGAAAGAGCAGATAAAGTGAACCGATACCGACAGTTGAGCCAAGAAGCCCCTGAAAAAAACCTTCAATGAGAAAAGGAGTACGAATATAACTGTTGGTTGCTCCAACCAGCTTTAACAGCTCCAGTTCTGCCTGTCTGCCCATGATTGTTAATCTGATGGTATAGGCTACCATGAAAATGGTTGTCAGTATGAGCAGGCTGGCACTTAACACCACAACGATTGAAAGAAGCCTGGTGAAATAATAGAAACGTTCCACCCATTCCTGGCCATACTGAACTTTAAGTGTTCCTGGGAGTTTCCTGAGATATTCAGAAAACAGCTTGACCTGCTGCAGGCTTCGCAGGTTTTTTAACGGAATAACTTCAATTGATGCCGGCAGAAAATCGGTCGGCATATCCTCAAGAACGTCCTGGTTATTACCAAGCTGGGCGGCGAAGCGGTCATACGCCTCTTTTTTTGAGATAAATCGAATGTCTTCAACTCTGTCAAAATTGGTGATCTTGTTGCGCTGCTGCTGCTGCATTTCCGGCCCTGGTTCCTCTTCCAGGTAAACGATCAGGCGAAGATCATCACCCATTTTGGTGCCGATGGTGATCATATTTGTGTAAATAAGATAGAAAAAGGCAAAAATAAGAACGGATAGGCTGACGGTTAAAAGCGTCATGAACTGCGAGGCCCAGGTCTGCCTGAGGTTGCGGGCCGCCTGTCGAATGACGGCAAACCAGAAACTCATAACTGAACACCTCCCCGCAATGAATGAATGCGACCCTTTCTCAGTTCCATGATCCGATGGCTGGTGTTGGAAAAAATCGAGAGGTCATGAGTGGCGATAACAACGGTGGAACCACCCTGATTAACCCGATTAAGCAGGGTCATAACTCGCTCTGTTGTTTCACCATCAAGATTGCCTGTTGGTTCATCAACCAAAACGAGAGCGGGAGAATTAGCAACTGATCGTGCAATAGTGACACGCTGCTGTTCTCCACGTGAGAGTTCCCCTGCTACGGTATCATGCTTATCTGAGAGCAGGAGTCTGTCCAGCAGATCTTTGACCCGTTCTCGGATAAATTGCGGTTTTTTATACGAGACTTCCATGGCAATGGCCACATTTTCTGCAACCGTTCTATCGTCAAGTAGTTTGAAGTCCTGGTAGGCAACCCCGATTTTCTGTCTGAGATGGGCCAGTTCTTTACCTCTGAGCTTATGGATGTTCAGCTCATTCACTTCGATAAGCCCTTTGGTCGGCGCCTCCTGATTGCAGATCAATTTCAGCAGCGTTGTTTTTCCAGCTCCTGACATGCCGGTAATAAAAAACATTTCCCCTGTGGCAATGGAGATTGAAATATCGATTAAAGCATGGGTTTCGGGAGGATAACGTTTTGATACTTTAATCGCCTCAACCATTGTTGTCGGCGCTTCTTTAAATTCTACTGTCATATGGTCAGAATGCGCGAGCGGAAATAAGGGGAATTAGAATTGTTTTACTCGACTCTTTTCACTTTGTATTAATCTTCCGTGAAAATTTTATCAAAAATAGCAAAGACTTCCTGGATGACCTGGGAATTATCATCGAGATTAAGATATGATTCTCCGGAGAGTTCCTGGTTAATGAGTTCCTCGCTGGAGTGGATTACTCCGCCCAGATCCATACCGGTATCGGTAACAGCCTCATCGATTTTGGCCTGTAATGGTTCACTTACCGGTTGTGGGGCACGATTTACCAGGAGATATTGCTTCTTGATCTGGAGACCTAACGGATCGGTAATATCAGATATACGTTTTGCCGTTAATATTCCCCTTGCTGATGGGTCGGAAGTGACAAGAAGATAATCAATTGCCCGAAGGTTCATTCGGCTGAGATGCTCCATGCCGGCTTCATTATCGACAATGATATATTTATAATTTTCTGCCAGCTTGTCCATAGTCATAGCAAGATACTGGTTGGCTGCACAATAGCACCCCGGGCCATCCGGTTGTCCCATAACCATCAGGTCAAAACCTGTTTCTTCGATAAGCGCCTGGTGAACTTTCATTTCCATATATTGATCTCTGGTCACATTGGGAGGAAGATCACTTTTAAGCTCTTTTCTGATTTCTCCAAGGGTCAGATCCACGTCAAGTTCAAGAAGTTCATTGAGGTTGGCATTGGCATCCGCATCAACGAGCAGAAAGGGTGTTAAGTTCTTTTTCTTCAGATATTTGGCAAGCAGAGCGGAGGTGGTTGTTTTTCCGGTTCCTCCTTTTCCGGCCATGGCAATTACTTGTGTCATTATTTACTCTGATAAAGTTTTAGAGAATGGTTTCAGCACCTTCGGGACTATCCTTCAGGAAGGCTGTATTGTGTATAACTTTTCTAATTTAAAGAAGAAAATGACAATTGTCAAATTAAAGATGTATTGGTTAGCGAGGGTTTAATGGGAAAGCTGCCGGATTCAGTTTGTAGTCAGTGTTCTTAGAAATGGCTGCAATATCAGCAAGATGGGCGCTGGACAAACAACTTGTAGTTAGAGGAAGAGGTGTGAAAAAGAAGAGAAAATATCGGTTTTGAAAAGTCACTTTAAACTTGCAATGTGCAGTACAGGGAGTAAGTTTACATGTTCACTTGAAATAACAACCTGAGTTTAATTCATATTTGATTGTTGAAATAAAATGGCCGCGATAAAAGAGGCCTAAAATGGTGTTCGTATGACCACAGAAAAGAAAATCGACTATAGGGATACGCTGAACTTGCCCAAAACCAAGTTCAAAATGAAGGCAAACCTGAACCAGAAAGAGCCAAACTACTTGAAGCGCTGGGAAAAAGAAGGTCTGTATCAGCAGCTCCAGGAACATGGCAAGGACAAACCTCTTTTTGTCCTCCACGATGGCCCTCCCTATGCCAACGGCCATATTCATCTGGGTACGGCGTTTAACAAAATACTCAAAGATATCATCCTCAAATCTAAACGGCTGGCCGGTTTTAACGCTCCATATATCCCAGGATGGGATTGTCATGGACTGCCCATCGAGCATAATGTGGACAAGGAGTTGGGAGAGAAAAAAAATACTATCCCAATTTTATCCAAGAGGGGCGCTTGCCGAAAATATGCACAAAAATGGATCAAAACCCAGAAAAATGAGTTTAAACGTCTGGGAGTTCTTGGTGACTGGGATACTCCTTACCTGACGATGAATTTTCCCTATGAGGCAGCTATTGCCAGGGAATTTAATCGTTTTCTGATGTCCGATTCGGTGATTCGCCATAAAAAACCTGTCTATTGGTGTTCCACCTGCACTACAGCTCTGGCTGAAGCAGAGGTTGAATATCATGATCACACATCTCCATCGATCTATGTGAAATTTCCGGTGGCAGATGATCTGTCCGAGGTGGATCCATCTCTGTCAGGAGATAAGCTTTTCACCGTTATCTGGACAACGACTCCCTGGACTTTGCCTGCCAACCTGGCGGTTGCTTTTCATCCGGATTTTGTATATGCGCTTGTACAGATTGGTGACGAAAAATGGATACTGGCCAAGGATTTGGTTGAAACGGTGATGGAAGAAGTCGGAAAAGAAGACTACTCGATCATTTCTACTTTTTCTGCCAGAGGATTTGAGGGGAAAAAATGTCGTCATCCTTTCCTTGAGCGGGACTCTTTGATGGTGTTGGCCAATTATGTAACAACGGAGGCAGGGACCGGTTGTGTTCACACAGCACCAGGGCATGGCGCCGATGATTACCAGACAGGTCTTCACTATGGCCTTGATATTCTCTCACCGGTTGACAGCGAAGGCAGATATACTGCTGAGGCTGGTCCCTACGAAGGCCAGCAGGTACCCGATGTCAATGATGTTATCTGTGATGATATGAACAGCTCCGGTGTGCTCATTGAAAAAAGTGAGCTTGATCACAGCTATCCCCACTGTTGGCGCTGTAAAAAACCGGTCATGTATCGGGCAACTCCACAGTGGTTTATTTCAATGGATGAAAATGAATTGCGTAACAAATCCCTTAAAGCCATTGAACAGGTGAAATGGATCCCGGCCTGGGGAATGAAACGAATCTTTTCAATGGTAGAGTCCCGGCCGGACTGGTGTCTTTCTCGACAGCGTTCATGGGGTGTGCCTATTACAATCATCAGCTGTAAGTCTTGCGGTGAGATCATCAAAGATGAAAATGTCGTAGAGAAAATTGATGAACTCTTTACAAAAGAAGGGGCTGATTGCTGGTTTAAATATGAGACCGGAGATTTCTTAAATGGAATAACTACTTGTCCAGTTTGCGGTCATGGTGAATTTGAGAAGGAAGAAGACATTCTTGATGTCTGGTTTGATTCCGGAGTCAGCTACGCTGCGGTATGTGAAGAGCGTGATGAGCTGTACGCTCCAGCGGACCTGTACCTTGAAGGAAGTGATCAGCATCGGGGTTGGTTCCAGAGCGCTCTGTTGGCCTCAGTTGGTACCAGGGGGAATGCACCTTTCAAAAATGTTCTGACCCATGGATATGTGGTAGACGGTTTTGGCAAAAAAATGTCTAAATCGGTGGGGAATGTTGTTGCTCCCGGCGAAGTCATTGAAAAATATGGAGCCGAGATTTTAAGGCTCTGGGTCTCCAGTGAAGATTATCGTGATGATGTCAAGGTATCCGATGAGATTTTAAGACAGGTATCCGATACATACAGAAAGATAAGAAATACTCTTCGTTATATGCTTGGAAATCTCAGTGATTTTGATCCCGCTAATGATCGGGTTGATTACACTGATCTGGAAGAGCTTGATCTCTGGGCACTCAACCGATTTGAGGAACTCAAGGCCAAGGTCATGCAGGCTTATGAGAACTATGAGTTTCACGTGGTGTATCACAGTGTCAACTATTTCTGCGGCACCACTATGAGCTCCTTTTATCTTGATATCCTTAAAGACCGGCTCTACACTTCCGGAACAGATTTTATCCAGCGGCGTGGAGCTCAGACTGTCCTTTATGATATTCTTGACGGTCTGCTGAGATTGATGAATCCGATTTTAAGTTTCACCACTGCAGAAACCTGGGAACACCTGCATAATATTGGTGCTGATGCAGCTCTTGAACAATCGATCTTCTTTGCTGAATTTCCTAAAAACATCGATCTTCAAATTGATAATGAGACCGATGAAAAATGGAAAAAACTGATCGCCATACGTTCAGAGATCACCAAGGCACTCGAGATTGCCCGTAGAGAAAAGGTGATTGGTCACCCACTGGAGGCTGAAGTCCTTGTCACAGCAGGAAGTGATGAGATGGATTTTTGTCGTAATCAGTGGCAAAGTCTCAAAGAAATATCGATTGTTTCTGAAATTGGTGAGTTGAAGGCGGAAGAGAGCTGTAATGTCACCTTTGAAAGTGAGGAAATAGAGGGGCTGGTTGTGGCGGTTCGCCCTGCCAGGGGAGAAAAGTGTGAACGCTGCTGGACCCGATCAACCACTGTTGGAGATAGCAATGAACATCCAAGTATCTGCAGTCGTTGCTATGCTGTGATCACAGAAACTGCAGGGTGAGGTAGCTGAGACGTCTCCTGGTTGATTCATGCTATATTTTCTTATCATATTGTTGATTGTTATTGGTGATCAGCTGACCAAGCTTTTGATTATCAATACTTTCGAGTTATATGAAATGTTGGAAGTCATTCCCGGTTTCTTTAATCTGGCCTACACGGTTAATAAAGGTGCTGCGTTCTCGATATTTGCAGGCTTTGACTCTATCTGGCGACATGTCTTCTTCCTGGTGATTGGACTGACAGCAATTATCGGTTTAACGGTCTATAATTTTAAAATCCAGAATGAAAACAGAGTATACTCTTTTGCTCTGGCTTGTATCTGTGGTGGTGCCATCGGTAACCTCATCGATCGAATGCGGCTTGGGCATGTTGTCGATTTCCTGGATGTTTATATTGGAAAATATCACTGGCCAACATTCAATGTTGCCGATTCGGCCATCGTCATTGGTGTTGGACTATTCCTGCTGATCAATCTGAGGCCGGGGGGCGGAGAAAGCGACCATCCGTCTAAAAAAGAATAACGAAAATTTATCTTTTCCGGCTCATCAATAGGGCCTTTTGCAAGGAGTGAAGAGAATGAAAATAGCTGTACTGTTTCCTGGACAGGGATCACAATATATCGGTATGGGTAAAGCGTTTATAGAGAGTGATGCGGACTGCAGAACAATCATGGAAACAGCTGATCAGGTTTTTGATTTTCCGTTATCCAAACTGATCATGGAAGGACCCATAGAAAAGCTGAGCCGTGCTATTTACCTGCAGCCGGCAATAATGGTGACCAACCTGATCTGCTATACAGCTTTAAAAAAGGCATTGGGAGCAGAAGATAAAATCAGCTGTTATGCCGGTCATAGCCTCGGTGAATACTCGGCGTTGAGTAGTGCCGGAGTTATCAGTGTTGAAGATTCCTTTCGGCTGGTAGCCAAACGTGGTGCCTTGATGGAAAGGGAGGGTGATGCCAATCCTGGTGGTATGCAGGCGGTTTTAGGATTGACCATTGAAGAAATTGAAACTGTTCTTGCAGGTTTTACCGACAAAGGTATTGTAACTGCGGCAAACCATAATACTGAACAGCAAGTCGTCATTTCAGGAGAGATCGCAGCCATGGATAAGGTTGGTGAGGTGCTTGAGGAAAAAGGAGCACGGATTATCCCCCTTAATGTGGTTGTTGCCAACCATAGTCCACTTGTTGCCGGGGCGATACCGGATTTTAAATCATTTATAGAGACGATTCCCTTTCAAACCCCATCAGTTCCAGTCTATTTTAATGTAACGGCAGTTCCTGAAAATGACACAGAAAAGATCAAGGAGATGATGGCCCGCCAGATTGCCTCAAGGGTACGCTGGTTCGAGATTATTTCTAACATGATCACAGCAGGAGTTGATACTTTCATCGAGGTTGGTCCTAAAACTGTGCTGAAAGGGATGATACGGAAAATCGCTCCTAGAGGCTCCAAATGTTTGGCTCTTCAGTTTGATACTCCTGAAGCCCTGGAGAAATGCCTGAAGAAAATGGCATAAAACTCCCAGGCCCCCCATGCCCATTTTCATCTTTTGAAAGAGAGAATCCCACTTGGAAATATGATCGAAAACCTCGTAAAATTAATAGAAAATGGCGCTCAGCTTGATTTTGACCAGGCCCATGATCTTATGATTAATTCGGATCTCGAAGCTCTTTGCCAGGGGGCCGATCATCTACGTCGATTTTTTCATGAAGAGCATTTTGATCTCTGCTCAATCATTAATGCCAGATCCGGTAACTGCTCAGAAGATTGCAGGTTTTGCGCCCAGTCGGCCCGCTATTCAACAGCTGTTGAAAAATATGAACTCATTTCAACAGAAGAAGCCCTTAAACAGGCCATAGACAATGACAATCACGGTGTGAAACGGATCTCTCTGGTAACTGCCGGTCGTTCAGCCAGCAAGGAGCAGCTTGAGCAATTTGGAGATATCTATTCCCGGATAGATGAGGAGACAAGTTTTCTTTTTTGTGCATCGATGGGTTTTTTAACACCTGAAAAAGCAGCCATGCTCAAGAGTTACGGAATTATCCGCTATCACTGTAATCTTGAGAGTTGTAAAGAATTTTTCAGTCAGGTCTGCACTACACACAGCTATGAGCAGAAAGTCGAAACCCTGAAGATTGCCCGGGAAGCCGGCATGGATCTTTGTTCAGGAGGCATTATCGGCATGGGAGAGAGCGAGAAACATCGGCTGCAACTGGCTTTTGAGTTGCGAGATCTGGGGGTTCTCTCCATTCCGATTAACATTTTAACACCCATAGCCAATACACCTTTTGGTGAATACCAGCCAATCAGTACCGAAGAAGTATTGCGCTGCATTGCTCTTTTTCGTTTTATTAACCCCCGTGCGGTCATCCGGCTTGCCGGTGGCAGAAACCTGCTTCAACAACGACAATACGAATGTTTCCAGTCGGGTGCCAACGGCGCCATTGTCGGTAATTACCTGACCACTGTCGGCAACAGCCTGGCTGATGATATGCGCCATATTCGTGAATTGGGTTTTTCCTTTTCCGGTTCAACTTCTTTATCATGACCTCATCCGCCGAATCGATAAAAAAAGTGCTCGATTTTGATCGGCAGTCTATTTGGCATCCATACACCTCTATTGTGAATCCATTGCCGGTTTATCCGGTGGAGTCCGCTTCGGGTGTCCGTATCCGATTGATGGATGGGCGTGAGCTCATTGACGGTATGGCCTCATGGTGGTCTGTGATTCATGGATATAGTCATCCGGTTCTAGTCGATACCATTAAAACCCAGGCCGAGAAACTCAGCCATGTCATGTTTGGTGGATTGACCCACATGCCTGCTGTCAAATTGGCTGAAAAACTCATTGCGATAACGCCACAGGGGCTTGAGCGGGTTTTCTTTACAGATTCCGGCTCGGTAGCGGTTGAGGTGGCCATGAAAATGGCTATTCAATATTATGTTGCTCTTGGAAAAAGAGAAAAATCACACTTTCTCACTCTTCGTTCCGGTTATCATGGTGATACATTTCACTGCATGTCGGTTTGTGATCCGGTCACCGGGATGCACCATCTGTTTAATAAAGTTCTGCCGGAATACTATTTTGCCGATCGCCCAAACTGCACTTTTGGAAGTGATTGGCAACCCGATGATATTGATTCCTTCTCATTACTGCTCGAAAAACACCATAAAGAGCTCTGTGCAGTTATTCTTGAGCCGATTGTTCAGGGTGCCGGGGGTATGCGTTTTTATCATCCCCAGTATTTACGAGAAGTAAGAAAACTATGTGATAAGTTTGATGTTTTACTGATTGCAGATGAGATCGCAACAGGTCTTGGAAGAAGCGGCAGATTGTTCGGTTGTGAATATGCAGAGATTTCCCCTGATATAATGTGTCTTGGCAAAACCTTGACCGGTGGCACCATGACGCTTGCGGCAACTTTAGCTACTAAACGAATCGGCACAGTCATTTCCAGTAGTGAGCCTTACTGTTTCATGCATGGTCCGACCTATATGGCAAACCCTTTAGCATGTGAAGTGGCTGCTGCCTCCATTAATCTGCTGTTAGAATCGGACTGGCAGCGCAATATTCAACGGATAGAAGACCATTTTAATCATGAACTAGCCTGCTGTCGTGAAATGGACCACGTTACAGATGTGCGGGTGCTCGGTGCAATAGGCGTTGTTGAAGTAAATAAGCCTGTTGAAATGGCGGTTATACAAAAGAGATTTGTGGAGCGGGGGATCTGGGTTCGTCCTTTTGGCACACTTGTCTACCTTATGCCGCCTTACTGCATTGATGATAATGATCTGCAAACACTGACAGATCGCTTTATTGAGGTCATCGAACAGGAGGGGAAAGTGTGAGCAGGGAGTACCAACAGATACTGGCGCATCTCAAAGCAAAAAACAGCTTTCGACACTTAAGACCACTTGAGGACCATGATGGCCCATTTGTCAGTTATAAAGGGCAGCGGTTGTTGAACCTGACATCCAATGACTATCTGGGGCTTGGCGGTGACAGTCAATTGTTGGACCAGTTCTATTCACAGTTACACTCAGGAAACAGGATCGATCAATTCGGTCTGGGAAGCTGTTCGTCAAGACTGCTCACTGGTGACAGCTCTATTGCAAATCGTCTGGAGGACTTGATTGCCAAAAGTTATCAGCGAGAGTCCTGTCTTCTCTATAACTCCGGTTACCATGCCAATATCGGTATACTCCCGTCTGTAACAGATAAAAATGACCTGATTCTCTCAGATAAACTCAACCACGCTTCCATCCATGATGGTCTTCGGCTGAGTAGAGCTGAGTATAAGCGTTATCAACATTGCGATTACGATCATCTCAGATCCCTGCTCAAAAAGAATAGAGCTCGTTATAACCGAATCATCATCGTCAGTGAGTCTGTTTTCAGCATGGATGGTGATTGTGCTGATTTAGAGCGTCTGGTTGATCTGAAGAAAGAATTTGGTGCCTTGCTCTATATTGATGAGGCCCATGCAGTAGGCCTGTATGGCCCGGAAGGACTTGGTAAGGCCAATGAGCAGAATGTTGTCCAGGAGATTGATATTCTCATGGGAACATTCGGTAAGGCTCTTGCCGGGCTTGGTGCCTATGTTGTCTGTGATCGGGTGATACGTGATGTTCTGATTAATTGCAGTCGTTCCCTTATTTTCACCACAGCCTTGCCACCCGTTATTCTATTCTGGAACCTCTTTGTCTTTCAGCACATTGAACAGTTAGCGGATCGTCGACGTCACCTTATTGAGCTTTCGGTAAAACTACGAGAGGAATTGAGAAAACATAATCTGCAGACTGGAGGAACGACAAACATCATCCCGGTCCTCATTGGTGAAAATAAAGCATGTGTTGAGCTTGCAGAAAGATTGCGGACCAGGGGATACCTCATCTTTCCTGTGCGTCCACCGGCAGTCCCGGAAGGAACGGCGAGATTCAGGCTTTCTCTGTGTGCTTCCATGGATTGGACCCATATCTGTGAGTTGTCGGATACAATAAGTCAATATCTATAAAGATTATGAAATCGGTTTGGCTAAAATGTAAAAAGAGTTCTGGGCTGATCATTTTCTGCAATGGCTGGGGGATGGATGAACATCCGTTTCAACCTCTTGAGTCAAAGGAGTATGATGTGTTGATCCTGTTCGATTATTCGGATATGGATCTGATGCTGGATACTCAAACCCTTTTGGCCTCATATAAAAAAGTGGTTCTTGTTGGTTGGTCTATGGGGGTTTGGGCAGGGCAGCGTCTTTTTGGTGAGTGGAAGAGCAGGTTTACCGCAACGATTGCAGTAAACGGAACACTCTCTCCAGTTGATGATATTAAAGGAATACCACTACCGGTTTTTGATCAAATGGCACGTGAATATAGTAAAACGGCCCAACTGACCTTTTATCGATTGATGTGCAGGGAAAAATCAATTCTCAGTGTTTTTCTGGCAAATAGACCGAAACGATCTCTTGAAAACCAGCAGATCGAGCTTCTTTCCCTGCTTGACAAGGTGAATAACCTGGATGTTGAAACTTCTCTTTATGACACTATTGTTATTTCAGAAAACGATTTCATAATGCCGACTAAGAATCAGTATTATTTTTGGAAGAAAAAACAGATCCATTCACTGAATGGTTATCATTTTCCCTTTTACAAGTGGACAAGTTGGGATGAAATGGTTGAAAGTTTTCTGCATATCAAGGTGACTAAGCCCATGGGGTCATCCACCTTAAATTGAGTTTAAACTTATTATTATGAGTTTCTGGATAAAAAAAGATAAAGTTGCTCGTTGTTTTAAACGAGCCCTGACAAGCTATGACGATCATGCCATTGTTCAGAAAATGGTGGATGATGAACTGGTTGATCTGTTGTCCGAGCTTCCCGATGTTGCATATGATCGAGTTTTAGAGATCGGCTGTTGTACAGGGATGATGACCAAGAGCTTGTACGATCGGTTTGATATAGCCACACTGTATATCAACGATCTGGTCCCTGAGTTTCAACAAACCGTTTTAGCTCGGCTTAAAGAGAAGAAAAATACCCGAATCATCCCGGTTTTTGGAGATATTGAACAACAGACGATTCCAGCCGAACTTGATCTTGTTGTTTCAAGTGCCACTTTCCAGTGGATCGAAGACTTGGAGAAACTGTTTACCAGGCTTTCTCAATCCATGAGTGCAAATGGGCATCTTGCCTTTACCATGTTCAGTCCTGGAACCCTGCAGGAGTTCAGGCAGTTGACCAATATCGGTCTTCACTATTATGGTGAGGATAGATTAACCAATATTCTTAAATCCCATTTTGAAATAAAGTTTTTGAGAAATCGGAAAGATGTTCTCTATTTTCCAACCCCAAAAGAAGTTCTGCAACACTTTAAGGCTACAGGAGTCGGTGGTGTCAGTGAGTATCGCTGGACTGCTGGAAAAATGAATCAATTCATTCAGGAGTATACAAAGCGATTCGGCACATCCAAAGGAGTACCGGTCAGCTATGCTTCAACACTGGTGATTGCTACAAAAAAATAGAAATCAGTAATCTATTCAACAATTTCAGCTCAGTGGCATGAAAACAACTCTTCTCAAAAGGTGCATTTTTCGAAGAAATATGCCGTCACAGGTCATAATATGCAATCTTCTGTTATCTGTATAACCGGAATTGACACCGGAATTGGTAAAACGGTTGTAACCGGATTGCTTGGTCGGTATCTGCTTGGTATGGGTGAAAAAGTTATCACTCAAAAAATTGCTCAAACAGGATGCACCGATCTAAGTGAAGATATCATTGAGCATCGGCGGATAATGGCAATGGAACCACAGCCTGTTGACCAGGATGGGCTGACCTGTCCGTATGTTTTTCCGAAACCCTGTTCACCCCATTTGGCGGCCTCGCTTGTTGGCGACGAGATTGATCCTGAACGGATCAAACAGGCTACAAACACCTTAAAAGAGACCTATGATCGGGTACTGTTAGAAGGAGTTGGCGGTCTCATGGTCCCACTGACTAGAGAAAAAACACTGCTTGATTATCTTGTTGAACAAAATCTTCCAGTGCTCCTTGTCAGCTCAAGCCGTCTCGGTTCCATTAATCACACCTTTTCAGCACTGGAGTTGATTCGTCAAAAAGGCCTCACTCTTCTGGGTATTGTCTATAATTGCTATCCTTCAGAAGATAAAGAGATTGAGGACGACAGCCGGAGCCTTTTTCTAGATAAAATGAGGCGGGATGGTTTTCCCTGCGTGCTGGTTGATTGTCATCACTTAAAGGATTATGAAGACGGTGGGAGAAGTATCGATTTTTCTGAGATTTTCAGCAGGTAGTTGTTGCAGTTTGGTCCTATGATTTTGCATCACATCATTAGGTATATGTACTGTTTATATTCTTTGTCACGGATTCAGGATGATTCATAAAAATTGTTTGAGCTGTAAATATTTCAAATTGAAGGAAGTTGATGGCGGCGTCTGTAAAATAGGTCGCGGGAAAATCGAAGTCGCTGATTATCCGAAAAAGGGCTTTGATGATTATTGTAACAACTGGCACGATTGTGGCCAGAACTACTATATTCGTAAGGGCTGGATTCAGGCTCAATCTGAGGTTAATTAATTTATTGTTGTGTAGTTTGATATTGCATGAACTATTCAGACTAGATTTCTTGAAATGAAAAAAGAGACGAGGTAGTCTGTACACGAGGTGCATCTCCGGTTTTCCGCTGGCGATTAAGCCACCGCATCAGTATAATCCTCTTATATTTCGTTTTTATTCGAAATCTATGAACGAAGTTTCCCAATTCGCCGTTATTTCAAAAGAGCATTCCATCAATACTTGAACAGACAGGAGGATCGCAATGGTTGATATTCTTGTTATTGAAGACAATGAAGATAACATGGACCTGGTCTATGCTTTCCTGGAAGATAAGTACACCCTGAAAAGCTGCTATGACAGCTATGAGGTTCTGGCTCTTTTTGAAAAAGATCCAGCATATAAACCGGATGTCATTCTCTGCGATATATCCTTGCCTGGAATGGATGGAGTGGAGCTTGTTCGGGTTATTCATAAGCATAAGCACTGGGAAGGAGTTCCGGTCATTGCTTTAACCTCACATGCAATGAAAGGTGATAAAGAAAAATTCCTGAATGCTGGTTTTGATGCCTATATCCCAAAGCCGATCATGGATGAAGATATGCTTTTCGAACCCATTAATCATGTACTCAAACGGTGAAACATTATGAGTAAAGCGTTGCGAGCACAGCTTCAGATGGGTCCGTTGACCTGGGTTCTTCTTGCTATTCTGGTTGTTTTGCTTGGGGTAGTTATCCTTCCTCAATTTATCAGTCTCAACGAGACAATCATCCAAATTGCGAGCTTTGGTCTGGTTATTCTTGTTCTTTTTTTAGTTCTGGTTTTCATTCGCAGGACCAACCGTCGTTTGGCAAACCTGGCCTCGGTTGCTGTTGAAATAGGTTCAGGAGATTTCTCTTCACGATCTGAAGAGACAGGCAGTGATTCGATTGGCAATCTGGCAAAATCTGTCAATGATATGGCTGCTCGTATTGAGGATTCGGTTAATCAGTTGCAAAGTCAACAGAGGGAGCTTGAAAAAAACAGAGAAAGGCTTGAAGAGAAAAATGCTCTGCTTTCCCGTGAGCATAAACACCAGGCTTCATTCGGCGAATTTCTGTCTGATATCAACACAGTTGATATCAACAAGCTCACAAAAAAAGGTCTTGACTATCTCGTGTATCTTTCCGATGCGATACTTGGCCAATTTTACATCATCGATAAAAGCACGGAACACCTCTTTAAAATCGTTGAACAGGGAATAGATCAAACAGCGTTAAAAGAACTGGTTATTCAGGATCCTGACAAGGGGTTACCAGGCGAAGCGTTTAAGAATAATAAGTGGATAATCCTTGATGGTATCGAAAATGACGTTTTTCCAAAGGTCAACCTTGGCTTTACCCATGTGGAGCTCAAAACAGTTTATGCTCTTCCCGTTTCTTTTCAGGGCAGCGGCCTTGGAGTCATTGTATTAGCCTGTCTGCATCGTGTCGGTGATAAGCGGATTCAGAATATTAAAAATAGTATTGATGCATTGGGTTCGGCGCTGAATAACGCATTTACTTATATACAGGTGCAGCAGCAGGCGAAAAAGCTGGAGCAGGCCAATGAAGAGCTGCTGGAAGCGGATCGTCAGAGAAGTGAATTTGTTGCGAATATGAGCCATGAGCTGAGAACTCCGCTTAACTCAATTATCGGTTTCTCCGGTATTTTATTGAAAAACACCGGGAAGGTGCTCGGAAACAAAGAGTTGAATTTCTCAGAGAAGATTAATCGCAACGGTAAGCATTTGCTTGGGTTGATTAACGATATTTTAGATCTTTCCAAGATAGAGGCTGGAAGAATGGAGATTACTATTCGTCCATCTCAACTCTCACCCTTGCTGGTTGATGTTGTTGATATGCTTCATACCCAGGCCGATGCCAAAAATATTGATCTCTTGCTAGATCTGCCGGAACAACTTCCACGTGTAGAAACGGATATTGAGAAGCTCAAGCAGGTTCTTATCAATATTGTCGGAAATGCGATTAAATTTACACCAGACGGTGGAGTAACCATTCGTCCACGCTGGCACCAGAAAGGAGTAGTGCAGATAGATATCATCGATTCAGGTATCGGTATGTCGAGAAATCAACTTGATCAGATATTCCTGCCATTTCGACAGGCAGACTCCTCAACAACCCGTAAATTTGGCGGCACTGGTCTGGGATTGACCATCAGTAAAAATATTATGAACCTTCTTGGCGGAACCATAGAAGTTGCAAGTGAGGAAAAAAGCGGTTCCACTTTTTCTCTTTTTCTGCCTGTATCAAATGATGGCAATGAGCTTGGAACAACAGAAATGCAGGAATCTTTTTCTGGGGATCTTCACCAAGAAATTGTTGCCAAAAACACAGCTTCTGAAGATAAAGAGAATGAAAAAGCATCTATTCTCGCTCAGGTTGCCAACATGGATATGGGATCGGTGATCTCTTCAAAGCAGAGAGTAATGGTCGTTGATGATGACAAGGATGCCCGTGATCTTCTTTCAGATTACTTGCAGGAACTGGGCACTGAAGTGATAACCGCTTCTAATGGAGCAGAAGCGTTGAAAATAGCTAAAGAGTGGCATCCAGACATTATTACACTTGATTTAATGATGCCCGGAATGGATGGCTGGGAAGTACTCCAGACCTTAAAAGGTGATCCGGAGTTACAATCGATATCAGTTGTTGTCGTCTCTATTATTGCCGATAAACGAAAAGCCCTGAATCTCGGTGCGCTGGATGCGCTTACCAAACCTCTTGACCCTGAAGAGCTGAGAAAGATTGTTGAACAAGATATCAGTGAAAAACTTAAAGGAACCATTCTTGTTGTTGATGATAACGAAGATGTGTTGGAACTCTTTAAGGAAATACTGGGAGAACATCCAGTAAACGTCAAGACTGCTTCAAACGGGAAACATGCCCTTGAGGTTCTGAAAACGGAAATTCCAGATCTGATTTTTCTTGATTTAATGATGCCGGAAATGGATGGTTTTACTTTTCTGCGAATTATCAGGGCCGATGAACGATTTATGAATATCCCTATTGTCGTTGTTACCGCCAAACAGCTGACAAGTCACAGAAGAAGGGAGCTGGAGGAGCGTGTTGTTGATGTCATTGAAAAAGGAGATGATATCCTTGAAGGGCGGGTTCACTCTATTGTGTCAAATACTTTGGAGTAGCATCACCGGATTCCGACAATTTTATCCTGATTACCTAAGATCCTCAGATGATGTGAACTGTCAGGTGCTGTCGGTTTTGCCAGTGTAATCATAGGATCACATAAAGAGTCTGAATGTGTGTTTGGCTAAAGAAAATCTAGCAATATCCTACCATCTATAAAACCCTTGATCCTCAACGGAAGGGTAATTCGACAAATTGACTACATTTCGTTCTAAGCAAAGCTTTCATCGGTTGTTTAGAATTTGATTGGAAAAAAAGAGAAAGGAGTTATGAGAAATTCTCATAACTCCTTTGTATATGGTGACCCCAAGGGGAATCGAACCCCTGTTTTCGGCGTGAGAGGCCGACGTCCTGACCGCTAGACGATGGGGCCATTAAGCCCGGTAAGATGGTCCTTAATACTGAACTGAAGAGTGCTTGTCAAGTTTCATTTCTATTCTGGGATAATTGTTCTTTATTTGCCCGGCCAAAAAGAACTGTTTTCCGCTTGAGCCATTGGGCTGTTTCATCTTTTAGTGCATCAGCAGTGCATCGCCAACTCCAATTGCCTCGGCTTGTTGATGGAGTATTCATTCGGCAGTCACTGCCGTATCCCAAAACGTCTTGTAGAGGGATGATGGCAAGGGCTGCAATTGAGCCAAAGGCAAGGTGGATGAGATCATGATAGATTGGTGAATGGTCATGATGTTCTCTGTTGGCATACAGCTTGATTCGTTCACGCTCCTCTTCAGTTAACGAATCACTTAAAAACCAACCAAGTGTTGTGTCGTTATCATGGGTTCCGGTGTAGACAACGCAGTTTTGAGTCGAAAAGTTGTGGGGCAGGAAGCTGTTGTCCTCTTTATCGTCAAAGGCGAATTGCAGAATCTTCATTCCAGGAAAACCTAGGTTGTCCAGGAGTTTGACAACATCTTCTGTGATAATACCGAGATCTTCGGCAATAATGGGCAGGGTGTCTAATTCCGCTAAAAGAGCTGTGAAAAAGTCTTCTCCAGGGCCTTTGAGCCATTCGCCATTTACCGCTGTTTCTTCATCAGCTGGAATAGACCAGTAATTGGCAAATCCACGGAAATGGTCAATTCGGGCAACATCGGTAAGTTTAAAATTACTTTGAACTCGTTTTTTCCACCAGCCATACAGTTTATCTGTAACTTTTTTGTCTTTGGAGTTCCAACGATATAGAGGGTTGCCCCACCGTTGACCGGTTTTGGAAAAATAATCGGGCGGGACGCCGGCCACATGAGTTGGCAGAAAACTGTCCGGGTCAAGCAAAAAGATATCCTGGTTAGCCCAAACATCCACACTGTCAACACCGACGTAGATTGGGATATCCCCAATCAGTTGGATACTCTTGTTCTCAGCTCTTGTGCGTAGACGTTTCCATTGGCTAAAAAAGACATACTGCTCAAAACGGAAATAGTCGATTTTGGTTTTAAGCTCAGTGTGGAGTGTTTGTATTACCTTGGGGTTTCGGTTGCCAATATCTCTTGGCCAGTCAAACCAGCCTTTAAAAGAATATTTCTCTTTTAAAGCCATGAAGAGGGCATAATCGTCAAGCCACTCAGTTTGGGCGATAAACTTGGCGAAATCTTCGTTTTTGCCGAGAGTGAACTGTTTGAAAGCTTCCTCGAGAAGTGATCGTTTGAATGAAGCGACGGAGTTGTATTGGGTTGTGTATGGCTTGAATTCTGGATGATTTTCCAGGCTGCTTTTGTTTATTAATCCATCTTCAGCAAGAAGTTCACAGCAAATAAGCAGTGGATTTCCGGCAAAAGCGGAGCAGCACATATAGGGGGAATTGTCAAAAAAAGTGTGAGTGGGACCAACCGGTAGAATTTGCCAATACTGTTGACCGGCTTTTTCCAGAAAATCGATGAATCTGTAGCTGGAACAACCTATATCGCCAATACCAAAATCAGAAGGAAGTGAGGTGATATGGGCAAGAATACCGCTTGATCGTTGTCCTGATAAAAAAGATTTCATAAAGATTCGCTTACAATTTGAAATGAAGAGTATTCGATGATAATCTGTTTGATAAGAGAATATGATTTTTCCATGTTGAGTGTAAATATAATATCATACCGGATATGAATTTTGCGCGCTACTTCGAGTTGGAGACCTTGAATCTCATTCAATCGACATTATGTTATATTGATGAAAACCTGGTCTAATACACAATCTTTATCAGAGCACAGAAAAAAATTGTTACTGCCCAGGATTGTATTGCACAAATTATTTGTTTGCTAATAACAGTTTAATGTTTTATAATACTTTCTTTTTGTCGGGCATGTTAGGTTCGTGATGGTCGACTATCAAGAAATTACTCGTCTATACTATAGCATACGCTTTAGAAAGAATGTAAAGACATATTTACTCTCGGGGTTGTCAACAAGTGCTTACGGAATTAAAAGAAAATCTTTTAAAAATCGGTGAGACAGAAGGGTGCATTTCATTTGATAAGCTCAATGAGCTGATACCGGATGAAATAATCGACACCGATGTCATTGAGAAAATTTTTGATTTTCTCGGTCTACACAACATAGAACTCGTCATTGCCGATAAGGGTGGAGAGAAAAAGACCCTATCCGGAGAAACCTGGAAGCAGACAAGCGATGAAGATTGCGATGAGGATGACGTTCTGGATGACACCCTTATCAGCGAAGAAACACATGAGGCCGAAGAAACTACAACGACGTACCTAAGAGAAATGGGCCGCTTCGATTTGCTCACTCCGGAAGAAGAGGCCAAATACTCAAAGACGATTCGTGAAGGTTTTGATTCGATCATCCAGGCAATCCGAAATGATACATCCGGAATTGCCGAAATAGAGCTGCTGCAACAGCGGATTGATCTCTGGGAAAAAAGAGACCCCACCTTAAAGCCGAAAAAACAACAGCTGAACCTTATGCGGTACTCAATTGTCAGTACTGCGAAGAAATATCCTGATAAGCGATTTCTTTTTGAGCTGCAGGCGATTCTTGAAGCCTATAGCCGGTCAATTGAGACGGCAAAAGACATTATGATCCGGGCTAATCTCAGATTAGTCGTATCCATAGCCAAAAGATATATGCATCAGGGACTTACCCTTGCTGATCTTATTCAGGAAGGGAATCTTGGTTTGATGAGAGCTGTTTTTCGTTTTGATTACACCAAGGGAAACAAGTTCTCAACCTATGCCAGCTGGTGGATCAGGCAGGCTATTACCAGAGCCATACTGGACAAGACACGCACCATCCGGCTTCCTGTACATTTTCTTGAATTACGCAGTCAGTTCTTCAAAGCTTTTTACGCACTCTTTAAAGAGCTGGGTCGTGAACCGACACCTCTTGAAATATCGAAGACAACTAACCTGTCCATGGATAAAATCCTCTCCATTTTGGAAGCTTCAAGAGAGCCGATTTCTCTTGAGACTCCTGTAGG
Organism: uncultured Desulfocapsaceae bacterium; assembly: GCA_964565605.1. Taxonomy (GTDB): domain Bacteria; phylum Desulfobacterota; class Desulfobulbia; order Desulfobulbales; family Desulfocapsaceae; genus CAZLGM01. The sequence continues at coordinate 75,118 of CAZMFP010000009.1, forward strand.
AGATGATGATTCGACTTTGGGGGATTTTCTGGAAAACCAGGAGTCCCAGTCTCCCTATGACGCAGTGCGAACGCGAGAGCTTGCCAGCAGAGTGACGGAAATACTGTCGACACTGAGCGAGCGCGAGGAAAAGATTATTCGACTTCGTTTTGGAATCGGTGAGAAAGCTGAGTACACCTTAGAGGAGATTGGCAAACGATTCAATGTATCCAGAGAGCGAATCAGACAAATTGAAAAAAAGGCGCTCAACAGGTTGCGTCATTCCTCTCGCCGGGAAAAGTTAAAATTCTTTATCGATTAATAGAATAATCAGAATTGGAAAAAGCCGGACAAACCTGTCCGGCTTTTTTATTTATTATGGAAGATCTTATCAAGAAGGCCGGTTTCGAATCGATTCTGGACAAAGTAAAAAAGGGTGAACGCCTTAGCTTCGAAGACGGAGCCGCCTTATATAATTCCCATGAAGTTTTAGCTATCGGCTATCTGGCCAACATGGTTAGAAACCGGCTTAATGGGGATAAAGCCTATTTTATCTACAATCAGCACATCAACTACTCCAATATCTGTACGAATTTGTGTAAATTTTGTGCTTTTGGCAAACAAAAAGAACATGATCTTGCCTATGAGATGAGCGTTGATGAGGTTAAACAGAAGGTTCGAGAGCGACTCGATGAGCCGATCACAGAGATTCACATGGTTGGTGGTATTCATCCTGACCTGCCATTTGAGTATTATCTTGAATTGCTTCGTGGGATGAAAGAGGTACGACCGGATGTACATATCCAGGCGTTTACCTGTGTTGAAATTGCTCATTTGGCCAATTTGGCCGGAAAATCCATTGGAGACACCCTGGAAATTTTAAAAGACGCCGGTCTTGGTTCGATTCCCGGTGGAGGAGCCGAAGTGTTCAGCCCTCGAATTCGCGAGTTGACCTGCAAGGATAAACTACCGGGCAGTGACTGGCTTGAAGTGGCCAAAACAGCCCATCGTCATGGGCTGCACACCAATGCTACCATGTTGTATGGTCATATTGAAACAGTTGAAGAGCGACTTGAACACTTGATTGCCCTTCGTGAAGCCCAGGATGAAACAAACGGTTTTCTCGCTTTCATTCCTTTGGCATTTCATCCGAAAAACACAGAACTTGATAACCTTTCCCGTACAACAGGGATGGACGATCTGAAAAATATCAGTATCAGCAGGCTGATGCTCGATAACTTTCCCCATATAAAAGCCTACTGGGTAATGATTGGGCCGAAGCTCGCCCAGATCGCCCTCTCTTTTGGTGCCGATGATATGGACGGTACGGTGAAGGAAGAGGTTATTACCCATATGGCTGGCGCGGATACTCAACAGGCTATTGGTTCCAATACCCTTGTTCGGCTGATAAAAGAAGCAGGCCGGATACCAATCGAACGGGATACCCTGTATACCGTTCTGCAAACCTACTCATGATCCGACATCATGATCAGTAAAATAGTTGAAAAAGTCAGGCAAGGTAGCCGTATCAACGACGATGAATTTCTGTTGTTGGCAGGCAAGGCTGATCTCTATCAACTCGGTTTTCTTGCCGATATCATACGTAAGCAGCGTCACCCGAACAATCTGGTGACCTATGTTATTGACAGGAATATCAATTACACTGATATCTGTATATCCGCCTGTCAGTTCTGTGCCTTTTTCAAGGCTCCGGAAGATAAGAGTGGCTATCTGCTGACCAGGGAAGAACTCGAACAGAAGATACGGGAAACCCAGGAGCTTGGCGGAACCCAGATTTTACTGCAGGGAGGACTGCATCCGGATAAACCACTTGAGTATTATGAAGAGATGCTGCGCTTTATGAAAAGTACAGGCATCCATATCCACGGTTTTTCACCTCCCGAAGTGTATCATTTTTCTGATATATCCGGTTTAAATATCAAAGAGGTGTTGAAAAGACTCATTGATGCCGGTCTTGATTCCATTCCGGGAGGAGGGGCCGAAATTCTATCAAACCGTGTGCGAAAAGCTATTGCGCCAAGGAAATGCAATGCGGATCAATGGATAGAGGTTATGGAAGAGGCGCATAACCTTGGTCTCAGAACAACTGCCACCATGATGTTCGGTCACATTGAAACGATGGAGGAAAGGCTGGAGCATCTTCGCAGATTAAGAGAACTTCAGGACAGAACCCGTGGGTTTACCGCTTTTATCCCATGGCCATTCCAGCCGGACAATACCGTATTGGCCGACAGTCACAGGATAGTAAAAACCAGTGGAATGGACTATTTGAAGATGCTGGCCTTATCGAGGATTTATCTGGATAATTTTGACAATCTTCAGGCTTCATGGGTAACCCAGGGACCAAAAATTGCCCAGTTATCACTTTTCTTCGGGGCGAATGACTTTGGTTCAACCATGATTGAGGAAAATGTAGTGGCCGCTGCCGGAGTGAGTTTCAGGCTTTCCGAAAATGAGATCAGGCGCCTGGTTGAAGATGCCGGTTTTTCTCCACAGCAGCGTAGAATGGATTACTCCATTGTACAATAGGTGACAGCAGAAAAGATAATTATTGTCTTTCAGTCTAAGCTTAATACTGATCGTGCAATAGTTTACAACCTTTTCCAGGATAATGATGAAAATGACGGATTCTTCTCGCCTTCGAATCGGTATGGTCAATTTTATCAACACCGCTCCTATTCATGAGACCTGGAAGAATTCTATACATCCTCCTGCATGGCAGCTTATTGAGGCTGTACCGTCCAGATTGAACCAAATGCTTGCCGGGCAAGAGATTGATCTTGGATTTGTTTCCTCATACGAGTATTGCGCAAGACCCGAACAATACAGAATCCTTTCTGATCTCTCCATCAGTGCCAACGGTTCCGTCGGCTCGGTCTTTCTTTTCGCAAGAGTTTCGCCAAAATTACTTTCAGGCAGTCGTCTGCTGCTCAGCAGCCAGTCGGAAACCTCCGTTGGGCTTGTTAAAATTATTCTCGAAGAGTTCTATGGTGTAAAGCCAGACTATTACAGCGGTTTTGTCAGTGATCATTCCCATGATGAATTTGATGGCATCCTGGCTATTGGAGATGAGGCACTGCAGATGGCAACAGAAGGCAACTTCCCATATAAAATGGATCTTGGTGAAGTGTGGAAAGAGCATACAGGTTTGCCTTTTGTTTTTGCCCTGTGTTGTGTACAGGAGAAACTCTGTGTTAAACGCCCCCAGGATATCCAGGCTGTCCATCGAGAACTTGTTCGTTGTCGAAAAGAAGGTCAGAAAAATCTTGAGACAATCTGCGCAAATGTTGCCCATCGTTTGCCCATGGATGTTATGGATTGTCAAAACTATTTGGGCGGAATAGAGTATGACTTGGGTCCTGTAAAGAAAGAGGCATTAGATCGATTTTTTTCCTATATGATCCAGCGGAGTGAAGCATCACCAAATGCATTGCCGTTAAAAATACAATCTTTATGACAATTTCATTAGGTGTTTTTCAGCAGCGGACAAGGGTTTGAAATGGAGCAGCGAAAAAAAATTATCCTTGGTGTGACAGGGGCCAGCGGTATGCTCTATCTCCAAACATTCTTAGAGATGCTTGAGAGTATCGAAGAGGTTGAGCTTCATGGTATTTGCTCTCTTGCAGGAAGAGAGGTGATTGGCCTTGAGCTGGAATGTGAGCCGGAACAATTACAGGCGGTCAGCCATTGGTATGATCATTCTGACTTTGCTGCTGCTCCTTCATCCGGTTCGAGCGGATATCACTCCATGGTTATTTTGCCCTGTACTATGGGCAGTCTTGGGGCCATAGCGGCTGGGTTGTCATCCAATTTGATTCATCGGGCAGCTGATGTGATGTTAAAAGAGCGCAAAAAGCTCGTACTGGCCGTTCGTGAAACACCATTTAACCGCACCCACCTGAAAAATATGCTGAAGGTCCATGACGCAGGAGGGGTGATTTGTCCGCCTATGCCGAGTTTCTATCTCAAGCCGGAAACATTAAAAGACTCCGCCATAACCTATTGCTGGAGGCTGGCTGATCAACTCGGCATTTATATACCCAACAGACAGCGCTGGAAATGATGAAGGATTTGTTTCAAAAGATTGGAATCCTGCTTGAGATGATCAAGTTCAAGCTGACCATCTTTGCCATGCCTTTTGGTTTGACTGGAGCATTTTTAGCTGGTCGGGGAACGGTAAAGCTGATTGTGCTCTTCTGGATTATTCTTGCCATGGTAGGTGCAAGAACCAGTGCCATGGGATTTAATCGCATTGTTGACAGAAAGTTTGATAAGAAAAATCCGAGAACTGCTACGCGAGCTATTCCTGCAGGTGAAATTAAACTTGTTGAGGCTTGGACATTGGTTCTCATCTTCAGCGCACTCTTTTTCTTTAGCTGCTACCAGCTCAACAGGCTGACCTTTCTAATTTCACCTTTTGTTCTTGGGTTAACCCTCTTCTATTCATTGACCAAACGGTTTACCTCTCTGTGTCATCTGGTCCTCGGTTTTGCTCTTGGCTGTGCGCCAATGGGAGGCTGGGTTGCCGTGGCCGGTTCCTTAACCGAGTATCCATGGGTGCTCTCTATTGGAGTATTATTCTGGGTCGCTGGTTTTGATACCATTTACAGCTGCCTGGACAGCGATTTTGATCTCAAAGAAAATCTCTATTCCCTCTCTTCGCGACTGGGGCAGCAAAATGCCTTTCGACTGGCCGGTTTCTTTCATCTGCTAGCCTTTATCTTTTTTGGTTTAACCGGCTATATACAGCAGTTAAATTGGATCTATTATATTGGATTAGCCATTGCCGGTTGTGCTCTTTTTAACCAGCATCGCCTTGTACGTCCCGGTGAGCTTTCAAAAATCCATGCCTCTTTTTTTTCGATGAATGGTATTATCTCTATGACCATTTTTATTGCCACATGGATTTCTTTACTCATCATACGATTGTAAATCAACCGTGACGACAGCTACTGTAAACGTGGTACCCTCTCTTATCAAAATCGCTCAGAAGACTCACTGTTGTATACTACCGATTTGCGTCATTGTTCTGCCTCTTCTGTTTTTTGTTTCAACAGTATCTGCAAAAGGGGGGGGTACTGATAAAAAAATACCCTATGGCAAACAGCGCCCCGAGCTATTTAAAACCGCCTATCATGCCGGGGAAAAATTTACCTATGATATTTCCTGGACAGGGGGGATAAAAATTGGTGAGCTTAATATTGAAATTGAAAAAACGAATGAGCGGAAAAATGGTTTGGAAATCCGGGTGCTTGCCACCACAAAAGACAGTATCTTTGAATACATTTACCCGGTCAAAGATAAACATGTGACCAAAGTATCCGGTAAGAGACGATTACCATTTCACTACGAGGTGTGGCAGAAAGAGGGTTGGAATTATGAAGCTCACCGGGTGACCAGGTATCGGCAGAGAATTAAGCAGGTCTGGTACCGTCATAATGAAAACCCGCTGGTCGTGTATCATGTCGATGGGTTGGTTCATAATGAATTTTCTTCTTTTCTGGCTACCAGAGTGATGGATCTACAGTTGAACCGTCCTTTTATTGTACCAACGTTTGCCGACCACCGGCGAAATGAGGTCGCTGTTGAGGTGATGAGAAAAACACGGCTTGAAAAAACAGCAATAGGCACGGTGGATACCATAGAAGTTATGCCTATTATGAAGTTTGAAGGACTCTATGACAAGCGGGGTGATACCGTCATCTGGTTTACCGATGATGAGTGCAGGATACCGGTGAAGATCAATTCAAAAATTATTCTGGGATCGTTAACATCTGAGCTGGTTGCCTGGGAGTCTCCCGGTTGTTCCAGGTATAAAAAAGTAGAGCGAAAAAAGGTTAAAAAGATGGGAAAGGATAGCTGAAATACGGTATACTTTTCGCCTTTATTGATAATGTCCATTTCTTTGATTGTGCATTGTTATATCTGATGCCCCCTAGTTCTCAGCAGAGCTAAGAAACTTGGTTTTTGGGTATGTATCAATAGAAATCGCAGCAAAGCCGCAGGCCGAAGGGGTCTTGCCTAACATGTTGAGTTTACTTTGTTTTACTCACAGCGACAGTATTTGATTTTCGATGATAAGCTGATTCCCTTTCCAATTTACTGAGTAATGGGGCAATCAGGTTGTTAGATAAAGAAGATAATTGACCGATTGTATTGAAAGGAAAGAAACAAGAAGGAGCAAATTGTTATGAGTCTCACAGTTATTAGCACCGATTTTACTGAACTGAACCTTGTTCATCGAGGTAAGGTACGTGATATGTATGCCATACCGGGCCATGATGATAAGTTGCTGATGGTAGCTACCGATCGGATATCCGCTTACGATGTGGTGATGGATGACCCTATCCCTGGAAAGGGAAAGGTTTTGACCCAGTTGTCACTGTTTTGGTTCGACCTGCTTGGTGATGTTGTAAAAAACCACCTGATAACCGCAAATGTGGATGAATATCCGGATGTTTGCCGACAGTATAGAGACGAACTGGAAGGCAGATCCATGTTGGTAAAGAAAACCAAACCGTTGACTGTTGAGTGCATTGTTCGAGGATATATTTCAGGCTCATTCTGGAAGGCCTATCAGAAAGATACAACTGTTTGCGGTTTTAAGCTTCCCGAGGGTATGCAGGAATCAGACAAGTTTGATCAGGTTCTCTTTACTCCTTCAACTAAAGCGGAACAGGGAGATCATGATGAGAATATCTCCATAGAGGAAATGGAGAAGATATACGGTAAAGAAAAAACTGAAGAGATTGCCCGAATAAGTGTTGAGTTGTATTCCCGCGCTGCTGATTATGCCAGGGAAAAGGGGATTATCATAGCCGATACAAAATTTGAACTCGGAGAGATTGATGGTGAACTGATCCTGATCGATGAGGTGTTAACACCCGACTCTTCACGTTTCTGGCCTCTGGATGAATATGAACCTGGAAAAGGGCAGCCGAGTTTTGATAAGCAGTTTTTGCGTGATTATCTCTCTACCCTTGACTGGGACAAGACGCCTCCTGCTCCGGCTTTGCCAGAGGAAATTCTCGAAAAGAGCCGTTTACGCTATGAAGAGGCAGTAACAAAAATCACCGGATAGAAGATACGATTTATCAAGGAAAAATCAGCAGAGTTCTGTTCAATCCTGGTTATTTCATGAACATTCAGGAACGTTCATAAAGTAGCTTTTGAATAGGACTTTGTTTTAATTTCAACTTGTTTTGTGAACAGGAATAAATTGTTCATGAAATAACCAGGATAGAGTGCCATTGATTAAAAAGGAGAGATGATGAACGTGACAGGAAAGATTCTTGGCTGTTTTTTGGCTTTCGCACTGCTGCAGCCTTCAGTTGTACTTGGTTTCGATTTCAGTAAAATGGTCGATAAGGTTGGTGAATCTGTAAAAAGTGGTGTGAAAGCTGTAGAAAAAGGCGTTGATGATCTGACATCGGAAGTAAAAAAAAGGAGCAATAAAGAGCAAACCCAAAAAAGTGGAACTACAACCGTTCAGAAGCAGGATGGAAAAACTTCCAATCAAGCAAAAAAAGGGACGATGGCTGGAAAAGCCGTTCAACCTGGATCGGCAGAGGGGTTGAATGGATCACGTTTTTCAAAATCTCCTATTGATCCCAATAATCTTTCCCAGGCGGTCACAATGTTTGAAGCCGGTGACCCTATTTATGGCATTCTGAAAACAAAAACATCCTGGAAAAAAGCTACTGGGGAGAGCTACATCCTTATTTATCTTCACGTTGATGGAAAACAGAAAGCCTATAAATCTGTGAATATGATGCGGGCAGATTTGTATAACAGTAACTATTTTATCATAGACATCGCTCCAGAGCCGGACAAGATGGTGAATTACACGGATCAAGATATTAACTGGCCTGAAAAAAACGGTTATAAGTTTGGACCGGAACTTTTCACAAAAATTATAAGCGAACTTTCTCCTGGCAGTCACCGGGTAAAACTAGAGGTAAAATCGTATGGCAAAGTCCATGCGGCGGCTGAATTTACCATCAAGGGTGACAATTATTCATCATATGCAAAACGTCTTGCCGATATTCGGGCTGGAGCTGGAAAAAATCAGAAGATGCCCAGGGCGGGAATGACAGATATGGCCATGCAGAAGAAGATGATCAATATTCTCAAGAATAAGGGATGGCCAAAAATTGAGAGACTTGTCATTGTTGACAAAGACTGGTGGATCGATAGAAAGTCCGGTGGAAACAGTCGGATTGTCTCAAGACATATTGAAGCCGCAGCGGCAGCCAAAGACTCAGATGGCAGCTATTATTTTCGGCATGTCACTTTTCACGAGCAGAAACTGTTGACGGGTGGATGGGCTCCACTGGAACTGACCAATACTGGAAAGAAAAAGGCGATTCCTAAAAATAATATACACCTGTAAGACTGGATTGTTGCTGTACACCGACAGCTGAAGGTGTCGGTGTACAGCTCAACCATTCTGTTTCTTATTGATCTGTCTGTTCAGCCTTCTTTTGAGCCTTTTTCTTTTCTTTCTCTTCAATCACGCATTTTATCCCGCCATATTTTATTCCCGGTAGAAAACAGCCATTACAGGAAATACAGTCAACCTGCTTGATTTTTCCCTCGGAAAAGAGATTGACCAGGTTCGGTTGCCGGATAAACGGTCGAGCCATTGAAATATAGTCTGACTTACCTTGGTTTACGGCCTGCTCCATTACTTCCAGACTTCTCATGCCGCCAACAACCATTATCGGACAGTCGACATGTTTTTTTATTTCTTCCGCAAGGGGCAAGTGATAGGCTTCCAGTTCTTTTTTATTGATTTTCATTCTGGCAGGACTCTTTTTACCGGAAGCGGGCGTTCCTCCACTGACTTCAATACAGTCGATTCTTTCCCTGCTCAGTAACTGAGCGGCCATGGTAGCCTGTTTTAGACTTACCCCATTATCGAGAAAATCATTACAGCTGAGTTTAATCATCACCGGGAAATCCTCTCCAACCTGTTGTCTGACGGCACGATAAATCTCAAGAACAAAACGGCACCGGTTCTCGTTACTGCCGCCGTATTCATCTTGTCGTCTGTTGGTTAGTGGGGAGAGGAACTGATTGATAAGATAGCCATGGGCACCATGCAGCTGAACAGCATCAAAACCATATGATTTTGCTCGTTTTGCAGCTTTGCCAAAACAGGAAATGACATCGTTTATCTCATTAATACTCATTTCCTGAACCTCTTCCGGATACTGATCAACCTCTACAGCGGAAGGTGCAATGGGAGTTGAACCGCAATTCTGCGAAGTGGCCTGGCCACCAGCGTGGACAAGCTGGGCACAGATTTTTCCTCCAGCCGAATGAATCGCATCGGTCATCTTCTCCATTTCCTGTTGGAAATCGTCCAGATGTAACCCAAGGGTTGCCGGGAGCTGTTTTCCATCTTCTCTTACGATGGCATAACCGGTAATGATGAGCCCAACTCCACCCCTGGCAAGTTGAACATAGAGGTCGGTGAGTTTTGCGGTGGGACATCCGTCATTGTCGCACATACCTTCCCATGTGGCTGATCGGATAAAGCGATTGTTGAGTTCGAGTCCGTTGATGCTGGTGGATTGAAATAGTTTATTCATAGCGATCCTTTCAGGCTAATTGCTACATTCTTTATCAACTTTCTTTTTTTTCTTAATCTCAGGAGGTTTGCGAAAACCGTCAAATAGATGGAACAGGGCTAAAATTGGATGACGCCAGGTCATCCGTGGACCGGAAAATCGCATGACCTTTCTGGCTTTTTCACGCATATCCGGTTTATAACAATGAATTGTGCAATTCCCACATGTTGGTTTTTCCTGTTGGAATGGACATAAACCCAGGCGATGTTTAGCGTAGGAATAGAGCTGTTCACATTCCTCACAGAGTCTGTTTGTCGAGTTGTGATTGGCCTTACAGTAGAGGGAGATCATCACCTTCATTGTTTTCTTTTCACGGATCATCCGTGGATGAATTTGCCTTTCAGAGGGAGAACTATTATTAGCAGAGCACTTATTCATATTTATTTTGGTTAATATTTACAACACCACACGCATGGTTTATTATTCAAAGTTTCAGTCAACGGTAATCTATTTAATCCGATTGAGTATAAATTTACATCTATAATTATCATGATTTTTTCACAACTAACTATCCACCCACCTAATACATACGGTGTTTCAGATAAACCATTCTAATTTCAATCGATAAACTAACTATTTTCGCTATTATTTGAAATGATTAGCTTTTCAAGTAATTGCGCTTAGAATTTCCATCAAGGAGTAATGAATGTCTATACGAGAAGATGCACTTAAAGGCAAGGTAACCCCAATTTTTAAGCAGTGTGCCGAATATGAGAATATTTCTGTTGAAGAAGTCATGGAAGGTGTACGTCAAGGAAATCTAGCCATTACTAAAAATGTTCATCACGATTTCACAAAAATTATCGGCATTGGAAAGAAGACACGAACCAAAATAAATGCAAATATTGGTTCTTCCACCGATATGGCCGACCTCGATGATGAAATAGAAAAACTCGATGTTGCCGTGCGCGCTGGAGCAGATACGGTAATGGATCTCTCCATGGGAGGTGATCTTGATGAAGTACGACGTGGTATTCTGAAAAACTGTCCCGTTCCCCTGGGTACGGTACCGATATATCAGTCGGTTGCCGAAGCGGTAGAAAAACACAAAAAAGAGATTGTTGATGTTACTGTCGATGAGATGTTTAAAGTGATTGAAAAACAGGCCATCGACGGGGTCGATTTCATGACGATCCATTGCGGCATTAATCGCCATCTGCAAGAGAGACTGTCAAACCAGAAACGGATTATGGGTGTTGTCAGCAGGGGAGGTTCGTTTACCTTGGAATGGATGAGCCACAACAGGCAGGAAAACCCGATGTTTGAATATTTTGATGATCTTCTTGCCATCTTAAAAGAACATGAAGTGACCTTAAGCCTCGGTGATGGTATCCGGCCAGGCTGTCTTGCCGATGCTACTGACAGAAACCAGGTTCAGGAATTGATAACTCTGGGCGAGTTAACCGAACGAGCCTGGGATGCCGGTGTTCAGGTTATCATTGAAGGGCCAGGGCATATGCCGTTGAACCAGATTGAAGCAAATGTACTGCTGCAGAAAAAAATGTGTAAAGGCGCGCCTTTTTATGTTTTAGGACCCCTGGTTACCGATATTGCTCCAGGCTATGACCATATAACCAGTGCCATTGGTGGTGCCATAGCCGCCTCTGCTGGAGCCGACTATCTCTGTTATGTAACTCCGGCCGAACACCTTAAACTACCGGATAGCAAAGATGTGCATGAAGGGGTTATTGCTTCTAAAATTGCGGCTCATGCAGCCGATATCGTCAAGGGAGTTCCCGGCGCCATAGAAAAAGATAACGAAATGGCGGTCAAACGGAATAATCTTGACTGGAAAGGCCAGATCGAACTCTCAATTGATCCTGAGAAGGCAGCCCTTTATCGTCATAAAGGTGGTGGAGATAAAACCGATGCCTGCTCAATGTGCGGCTCCTTTTGTGCCATAAAAGTGTTTAATCGATCGCAGGACAATCTAAGCAAACAGGATAGTCAAACCGGTTGCGGCAACCATGATTGAGTATTTTAAACAGGTAGTTGAGTTGATCCGCTCAACAGGAGTTCCGGAGCAGTTGAAAAATGTCGATTATCTCGGCCTTTTGCAAAATCCCTGGTTTATTATTCCTGTTGTCATCACTCTTTTATACCTGCTGGTTAAAAAAGAGTTCAACATCATTATTATAATAGCTATTTGTGTTGGGGTCTGGATTTTCAGTGGTACCAATTATATGAACACCCTTATTGTGGGCGGAACGATTCAGATTGGTAAAATTTTGCCAGTCGTATTTGGCGGTGCCGTTATACTTATTGTTGTTATCTATCTTCTTATTAATCGAGACTGACCGGAGAGTTTGTTTTGCTGTAATCAGTCAGTACAGAAACATTTTCATACAACTAACAGGTAAAATCCATCATGCGATCCAGGGATGTAGTTTTTATCGTAACCGAGGAGAATCGTTGTCCTCTGTATAATGTTGGTGAAGAGCTGAAGATAGAAGATGGTATTTTATCCCTGCAAAAAGGGAAGTCCACCTGTCTTGTTTTGGCTGGTGATTTGCTGGAGATCATCTCTCAGCGTGTGGCATTTGAGCATTTCAAAGAGGGTGAAGCCAAAGGCAACAAGTTTGAGTGTGGCGGCTGTTCCGGTCTTATTCGTTTTGAGTTTAAAGTAGAAAAGGAGTTTGCTACTCCTCAGATGAAATTATTGGTTGCCGCAAAAAAGAGGGAAAAATTTAAACCGGTTGCTAATATTATTGCAACACTCAAGAAAAACGAGACATTCAATAATCTTTCAGAGGACGATCTGGTTGATCTGGCAAATCTGCTTGATATTCAATCATACAGCGAAGGAAGCGTAATTTTACAAAAAGGCGATCAGGGTAGGAACCTCTGTATTATCCTTTCCGGTCGTGTCGCTGTTGTCGATGAAGATGGTATTACTCTGGGTGAAATAGGCTCTGGAGAGATTTTCGGTGAAGTGAGTCTGCTCTCGGGTGACAGAGTTACTTCAACGGTCATTGCCAAGGGCCAAAGCAGGCTGGGACTGCTTAGCAGGAAAAACTTCAACCATCTGTTGAAGATGTATCCCGTCCTCCAGGTTTTCTTCTATAAACTGCAGGCCAAAAGGATCACTGAGATTAATCTCAAACGAGCGGAAGAGCTTGCTTCCGGGATGGTTGGTCATATCTCCGATATACCGACAGTTGAGTTATGTCAGATGTTGAATGGTAATATGAGAAGCGGTCAACTACAGCTCGATTTTTATGATAGCAATGCGGTTATCCTCTTCCATGAGGGTGAGATTGTAGATGCAAAACATGGAAGTAAAAAGGGAAAAGCTGCTTTCTATGATGTTCTGACCCACGATTATGGTCGGTTTAAATTTGTCCAGGGACTGACAAAAGAAGAGAGGGAAAAAGAAATAATCGGTGGATTTATGGGGCTTCTTATGGAGGGAATGAAGAGACTCGATGACCTCAATGAGGAAAAGTAATTGTATCTACATCGTACCCTCTGAAGATACTCAATTTGATGGCGTACCAGACTGCTGTCAATCTGTCTTTGCTGAATCCGTTGAATCTAACCATAAACAGATATCTTCAGCCACCTCTTCCCAGCCCGGCTCCCCGATAATCCAGTGACTGTGCTGATCATATTCCTTGTAGAGTGAATTAGGCTCATATTTTTTTGCCACTTGCCTGACAATATCCGGTGGTGTCATTCTATCCCTGCTTCCTGCTATTACGAACATGGGGCAGTTAACTAGAGACTCATCCACCCGGCTTGCCTTTCCCGGATCAAAAAGCCATAAACCAATCTGCATGATTACCCGGCCTGACTCATACACAAATTGATTATAGTTTCTGATCTGTTCGGCGTAGGGAAGTTGATGGAAGGTTGAATAGACAGCGCTGTTAAAAGAGAGTCGGCACGGTTTATTCCAAAAACCCCATGTTGTGAGGATCCTCCAGAAGGTTCGGAGCACCGACAGCTTCACTGCAAAAATTCCGCTTGGAGCAGCAGGGGTGATCAGCACCGCTGATTGAACCAGGTTGCGGGCTGCGAGTAGCTGGGCAATGAGACCTCCCATGGAGTGGCCAATAATAATTGGTTTTTCATCAAATCTTGTGATGAAATTCTCCAGGTCATCAACATAATCGAGTAAACCGGTTGTTCCTAAGGCGGGGTCAGGAGTTTCGGATGGAGTGATATCATGGAATCTCAGGTGTGGGATATGGCACTGATAACCTCTTTTTGAGAAGAAATCTTTGTATTGTTCCCAGTAGAAACCATTGCCCCACATGCCGTGGATAAAAACGATATTTTTTGTATCAATACTCAATTTTGTCTTCGAATTCTTCCCAAAGTTTAAAAGAGTGAAGTGATTCCTTTTTCAGGAGTTGTTCCATTTCAATAAGGCGCTGGTGGTTCTGGCGTTGCAGTTCAAGGTAGATAAAGTTATCACGGAATCCTGCTTTTTCGGCATCAAACCGATCAGCGCCGTAAACAACTCTTCTGATTCCAGCCCAGTATGCCGCACTGAGACACATGGGACATGGTTCGCAGCTTGAATAGAGAACGCAGCCTTCAAGTTCGAAATTGTTAAGCGTATTGCAGCTGTTTCGAATGGCGACGATTTCTGCATGTGCAGTTGGGTCGTTGGTTGAAGAGACCCGATTCCAACCTTTACCGACAACTTTACCATCAAAGACAATGACTGCACCAAAAGGGCCACCCTCTCCAGCCAACATTTTCTCCCTGGAAAGGTCAATGGCCTGCTGCATAAAAGATTGATCCTGTTCTTGTTTTTTCATTTGGTGAACATAAACATATTAACTTTAGAAGTGGATGAATCGATTGTAAACGAAGGTTTTCAATCGATTGTCTGTTTTCGGTTTGATTAATTGATACGAATACTTATTATCAAATAATACTGTTTGGTTCAATCACACTTTAATCTGAGCCCATGACCCCCCTAAGAGGGACTAATCAAGACTAGGTCGACAAAATAACAAAACCTGGTGCAGGGCTGTGTTGTATGACAAATCGGAAAAATTAATATATCCCAAATAATATACCTATGAACAGTCGTAAAATAAAAAAAGAGATTATTTCCCTTCTGGCAAAAGAAGACTGGTCCGGAATAGAGCAGGAAATACTAAAATATAGACCAAAAGATCTTATCAACCCGCTTTTTTCCGCAATCTGTCGAACCGAGGAGTTGGTTCGCTGGCATGCTATTTCCGCTTTCGGAATTGTTGTTCCTTTACTTGCAGCAGAAGAAATGGAAGAGGCAAGACTGATAATGCGCCGATTTTTATGGAGTCTTAACGATGAGTCGGGCGGGATAGGTTGGGGAGCTCCGGAATCTATGGGTGAAATCATGTGCCAACATGAGGGTCTTGCCCAAGAGTATCTTCACATGCTTGTTTCGTATACAAGAGATGATGGACCTGAGCTTTTTCAGGATGGAAATTTTCTGGAACTTCCCGAACTGCAGAAAGGGCTTCTATGGGGAATTGGCCGGGTAGCTGACACTCGATCTTCAATGTTGAATGAACTCAGTTTTGAGGAAGACATCTATCAGTATCTGCTTTCAAAGGATCCGGTTATCTGCGGCATGGCACTCTGGTGCCTGGGGCAACTTGGAACAGTTCAGAACACCAAGAAAATCATGATGTTTACAAATGATTCACGGGAACTTCGCTTCTACTATGAAGGCAAGCTAACCACATCAACAGTTGGGCAGTTTGCCAAGAGAGCCTTATCCCGGATTTCACAGTAACAGTTTGAGGGTAACTCGAGAACATGTTGATTGTGCTCGGTAGTTTTTGATCACAGTTGACGGCTGGTTGCTCCCAAGCTGTTCACCAAAGGCGAGGTGATCCGTCGTATCTATTTTGTTACTGCTCTAATAAGCATAGGAAGCTAAAGATCATTGGATCACTTCGCACATATGCAGCCGTCCCAACTCATGAGAAATACGAGTCAAGCGAGTTCTTGACGTAAATGTACTCTTTCAATTGATTACAGTTTTGTTTCTGGAATTGGTGGTACTGCTTCATTGCCAATGACAAAACCGCCGTCAAGCCGAATTGTTGCTCCTGTCATATAGTCTGCATGGCTGACGAGAAAGTGAACAGCCTTGGCAACATCTTCCGGTTCACCGATTCTGCCAAGAGGGAGATTGTCGAAAATCCTCTTTTTTTGATCATCAGATAAAAGAGACCAACCTCGAGTCTGTCTGCCGTGGCGTGAGTCGATGAGGCCAAGCATCAGCTCGTTTACCCGAATTTCTGGAGCACCTTCCCTTGCCCATGATTGAGTAAAGGATGAAATTGCTCTGTTGGCAGCAGCGTAGCCGTCACTGAAGAATACAGCACCGGCGCCACTCCTGCCTGTTAGAGCAGCGACAGAGGAAATATTGATAACGGTGCCACTCCCCGATTGTTTCATCAGGGGAAGGCAATTGGTAAACAGAAGCCATTTGGTTTGGAGACAGGTGGACATCTCGAGCTGCCATTGATCTTTATTGAGTTCATGTTCATATGAGCCGTGCAGAATGGGCATGCCTCCCCGCTCTATATTGTTGATTAAAATATGAAGTGCACCGAATTTCTCTGTTATATCATGTACTAATTTCTGCACCTGTGGTGGCTCACGAAGATCCACCGATGGGCAGTAGGTGTGAAACTGTTTGCGGTCGAACTCTTCCTTCATTTCAAGAATCGATTCGGGCCAGTCAAAACAGGGAAGGACCAGGTTAACGCCCAACTCCCCTAACGTTGTTGCTATGGAACGACCTATTGGTCTTGCTGCGCCGGGGATAAGTGCTGTTTTTCCTTGTAATTTCATTATCTGCTCACTTTTGAATCATATAAAGACATACGCATTTTTTGAAATGATACGATAGAGTTTGACAATTGAGATTGTGGTGACGGCAGAAGCCTTCCAGTGCACCAGATTTCATCCAGTGGCGGTAATGAGCGAAATGTTCCTGGCCGGCTAATCGTTCAATTGCAGGAATACAATAATGGCCGATCAGTTGTGAAGTAAAACCTTCTTTAACTCTGCAAAAATCACACAGAAGGATATGTCCACCAGGCTTTACAGCTTTTAAGGTATTGATGAACAGTTGGTTGTAAACCTGCTGCCTCTTCTCATGAAGTCCAAATGTAATAATGGCACAATCCACTTCAGGCGTTAATGGTTCTTTTAGAGGTAGTGACCAGTCTGTTTTTATGTATTTGATATTGTGTGATTTCTTTCTGGCCTGTTTCAGCATGCTCTCCGAGATATCGATGCCGGTGAGTTGCAGGCTGTTTCCTTCCAGTAGCCGCAGTTGCTCTCCGGTGCCGCAGCAAACATCAATTATTCGTTTATGTTTGTGGGAGAGAATAAACGAGCTGATACTGTTTCTGATCGGCCGAAGTGGTCTGGAGAGGATGAAATCGTATACCAGTGCTGAAAATTGATATTCATCTGCCATTTGTCAACTAAGCTCTTTGGTGATCTGTATTGGCAGAGTTATGGTAAACCTGGTTAAGCCTTTTGAGGTTGTGTTGACCTGAATGTCTCCATCATGGTCTTTAATAATACCATAGCTGATCGACAGACCAAGACCGGTTCCTTCACCAGGTTCTTTAGTCGAGAAAAAAGGATCAAATATCTTGTCGATATTCTCCTGTACAATACCGTAGCCATCATCTTCCACAATAATGCTGCATGTGTTATCCGATTTTAAATAGGAGCTTCGAATCCAGATGTGACCATTCTCGGAAACAGCATGACAGCTGTTTAAAATGAGGTTCAACATGACCTGTCTTAACCTGTTGATATCAAGATAGAAATGGGGAATAGCCTCGTCCTGCTCAAAACTGATGTTTATCTGATGCTTTTCAAGCTGCTTGGTCGCTATGGCAATAACATCATTGATGATCATATTGATAGACACGACTTCCTTGTAGGTCTTGGATTGTCTGGCAAAATTAAGCAGATCCGAAATGATAATTTTGCAGTTACCCGCATGGCGCTCAATGATTTTAAGATCAGCGAGCATATCGCCGGTGAGATGGGAGTTGTCTTTAAGAAGATCAAGGTGGCAGAGGATAACTCCCAGCGGATTGTTGATTTCGTGGGCAACTCCAGCAGCCAGCTGACCCATAGCAACCATTTTTTCTGTCTGCTGCATCTTCAGTTCGAGCTGTTTCTGTTCGGTAATATCTTTGACATAACAAACAAGACTATCGAGTTCGGAGTTCTCATCCATAATTGGATAAAAATAGATAAAGAAAATCTCACCATTTTCGAGTTGAACCTGTTTGGATATAGGGATTTTAGGAGGATTTTCGATAATTGACTTACATCGTGATACAGGGCACCAGGTTGGATTGGGAAGATCATCGTACCGATGATGGACAATCTGGTCGATTTTCATTTCATAGCGTTTCAGAAAGGCGTTGTTGACCATCCTGATACGACCATCACAGGTCATCAGGATGACCGGGTCAGCAATGCCGTCAAAG
Source organism: uncultured Desulfocapsaceae bacterium (assembly GCA_964565605.1). Lineage (GTDB taxonomy): Bacteria > Desulfobacterota > Desulfobulbia > Desulfobulbales > Desulfocapsaceae > CAZLGM01. The sequence continues at coordinate 93,233 of CAZMFP010000009.1, forward strand.
ACGGATTGGAGCAGATCTTTGCTCTGCAGAATCTGGGCCGCATAATTTTCCAGTTGTATACGGTTCATCCTTAACTGTTCCGCAATGGATTTTGTAGCGTTGGTCAGTTCATCAATTTCATCAATTGACTGTGATGCTTCAAGAAGATGGACATTCTTTTCATCTTTCAAGGTTGTTCTGAAAATTTCCACCAGGTTTTTAAGGTTCTGAACGATGATGCGGTTAAAAAACACAGAAATAATAGCGTATAACAGGATGATTGATGGGAAAATTGAAATAAAGACACTGATGGCCGTTTCCTTAATTTTGACAAGGCTCATTTCAACCGGTAAGCCAACGCTGATGACACCGATAACATTGTCAGATTTTCGAAAGAACCCCCTTTTCTCACCATAGGTGTCGATAATGGTTTGAGGAGCCGTGAGCGGGTCTCCGTGGCAATGAAAACACGATGTCCTGAATCTGACAGGCCTGAAATGCATAAAATAACGATTATCATCTTTCATGATAATTCCATGCCACTCGCTTACTTCCGGATTTTCATTGAAGTAGCGAATCATTTCCAACTCCTGATCATTTGCCTCAAAGTCCGGATTACGGGCATTAATGGCAACCCTTCGATAGTTAAAGTCGGACACTTTTTCCTGAAACCGGTCCATAACCGCACGACTGATATAGGATGAAGACATTGCCTCGATAATAAAATTATCCTGATCGATTGTCCGATACATTTTGGGCCGCAACACCTCACGAACGTAACTTCTATTCGCCTCCATGGCCGTCATAACCAGCTCGGCCTGGCGAAAAGCATCTTCTTCAATTCGGTTTTTAGATTGAAAATAAATGGCGGCTGAGGCAATAGCGGAAAAGACAATTAAGATAGCAGCCAGCCCGACTAAAAACCGTGTTTGAAGTCCTGAACTTTTTATTAGTTGACTGGAACGGTTTGTTTCTACTGATGTGTTCATTATTTTATCACCTCTAAAGGCTGCGGCCCTGGGTCCTTAGGTTCGTGGCAATTGACAGCAAAGATGGAAGAATAGGATAGCAAGGGACTTAATCTGGCCAAATGCCAAACATAGCGAGAATAAATAGTGAATGCAATTTGTATCCTGGATCTGTGAGGTCTATTTGTTTCTTGAAATTCAGAGGATTGGATTTATTGTGTATATCTCACACTCATCCCCCAATTCATTATTGGGCTCTCAGGAGTAATGAATAGAACATTCTATGGATGATCAACCTTACTCGATTAAACGTACATACTTAAAACAATGAGAAAAAATAGAACTTTTTCAACAATTCTTTTTTTATGCTTACTGGTTCTACCGCTTACACTGTCGGCCAAAACTGCTCAGAATAGTGAATGGGACTGTCTCTCCACATACTGGCCCCATGAAAAGAGCGATCTCAAACCCGATCCGTCTATCCGTTTCGGTAAAATGGAGAATGGCTTGAGATATGTGCTGATGAAAAACAGTGAACCCAAGAACAGGGTTGCTCTTTATCTCAATATTCAGGCAGGTTCACTTCATGAAACTGATGAACAGCGTGGTCTTGCACATTTTCTAGAACATATGCTGTTTAACGGTACAACCAATTTTCCTGCAGGTAAATTGGTTGAATATTTCCAGTCAATCGGTATGAATTTCGGTGGTGACACCAATGCTCACACAACATACGACGAAACGGTATACAACATTCTTCTACCTGGAAATTCAGATGAGGAAATAGATAAAGGGCTCCTGGTGATGAGTGATTATGCCAGAGGTGCTTTGCTCCCTGAAAGTGAGGTAGAGCGGGAACGGGGTGTGATTCTTTCTGAAAAGCGGGCAAGGGATTCGGCATCTTACAGAACTCATGTGGAAACCACTCGCTTCACCATGAATGGCATGCGGCTGGTTGATCGTATGCCCATCGGTATTGAGGAAACCATACGGGGTGCAAACAGGAAACGACTACTTGATTATTACAATGACTGGTATCGGCCGGAAAATATCGTCTTGGTTGTTGTTGGAGATATTGAGCCGGAAAAGGTTAAACCGTTTCTGAATAAACATTTTGCTCATTTACAAAGTGGGGCGGAACAGCCTCAATGCCCGCCGCTTGGTAAAATTGATCACAATGGAATTAAATATTTTTATCATCATGAACCGGAGGAGGGGCAAACGGAGTTAGCCATTGAAAGTGTCTGGAATGAACCGAGAAAAAACGATTCGTTTACATTGCAGACAGACAACCTGAGAAAGTATGGGGTTGCGCTTATCATGCGCCACCGGTTGCAGAAATTGATCGAGTCCGGCAACGTGCCTTTTTCCAGTGGCAGTTATTACGGTGGCACATATATGGGAACTATCGGTTACGGCTCAATACATGTGAAAACCAATCCGGAAAACTGGCGTGATGCCATAACCAGGCTTGAGAAGACGCTTCGGCAGGCTCTGCAGTATGGTTTCACAGAAAAAGAAGTCAGCCGTGTTAGAAAAGAACTTAAGACAAAATTCGAATCTGCTGTGTTAACCGCTAATACTAGAAGTTCTAAACAGCTTGCCAATTCAATTATTTATCATATCAATAACGATCGTGTTTTTCAGTCACCGCATCAGGAAAAAGAGTTGTATCTGCCGATCATTGAAGCAATGACCGCAGCTCAGCTCAATGAAACAATCAGACAGACCTGGAGTCGTGACAGCAGGCTGATTACGGTTACCGGTAATGTTGTCATTGGAGATACAGCAGATGAGTCTCTTAAGCAGATGAAGGAACTGTATACCCAGTCACTTCACCAGGAAGTCAGTAAACCCGTACAGGTAGAGACAATTGCCTTTCCTTACCTGGATCTGACAGCAAAGCGCATTGAAACAGTTGTAAAAGAGAGGTTTGAGTCAATAGATGCTCAACGGCTTGTGTTGGCCAACGGTGTAATTGTCAATGTCAAACGAACCGATTTTAAAAAGAACGGTGTTTCCCTTATTGCCAATATCGGCAGGGGAAAACTAAACGAGCCGATCAGTGGTATGCGTCTGTTGACAGAATCGGTCATAAACAGTTCCGGAAGCGGCCAAATGAGAAAATCGGAGATAAAAAATGCGCTTGCCGGATCAACGGCAGCTCTCAATTTCAAGGTACGATCATCCAGTTTTCAATGGATGGGGAAAAGTGTAACAAAAGATGCGGAGCACCTCTTTCAGCTTCTATGTACCTATCTTCAGGATCCCGGTCTACGAGAGGATGTGTACAAGGTTTCAAAACAGAGAGTAGGGCAGATGTATTCTGGCCTTGCCCGGGATATTAACGGCCAGACACAGCTGAGAGTTGATCGTTTTTTTGGTGGTAACAATGACTTTTTCGGCTTGGATCCATGGCAAAAGGTCTCAACGATTAACCTTGATCAGATTGCTGACTGGGTATTGCCTGCTTTTCGGCAAGGCTCGCTGGAAGTCTCCATTGTAGGTGATTTTGACCTTGAAATGATGATGGACATGGCGAGTCAGTATTTAGGTAATCTGCCAATGAGAAACAGTTATGAAAAGAAAAAGGAAAGAATAGTCTTTCCGGATGGAGAGCAGTTTCATACGGAAGTGGATACAAAGATTGATAAAGCACTGCTGGTCATCGGCTGGCCTACTGAAGATTTCTGGGATATTAATCGGACCAGGCGGTTGCACACTCTCGCTTCTGTTTTTAGGGACAGGTTGCGTAAGGTGATACGAGAAAAACTGGGTGCCACGTATTCTCCAGTTGTCTATAACCGCTCCAGCCGGGTTTTTGATGACTATGGGGTCATGAAGGTGATGTTAGTTGTTGAACCTGAAAAGATCGAGCTGTTAAAGCAGGAGGTATTTAAGCTGGCTGAAGAATTGAGAAGAGGCGGAGTGACTGAAGAGGAACTGGCTCGTGCAAAAGCGCCATCGCTCACTTCGATTAAAGATATGATACGGACCAACAATTACTGGTTGAACTCTGTCCTGTCACTTTCATCAAGGCACCCCGAGCAACTTGGTTGGCCGACGACAATTCTGGCAGAATTTGGAGCTATCACCAAGGAAGAATTGACTGCGCTGGCTGCAAATTATTTTAATAATAGCAAAAGCGCAGTGGCAATTGTTACCCCTAAGAAAGATTAAGGCACAGGAAGAAGGGGAGTATTATAGGCCATCTTGAATAATTGCTGTTTCTTGAACTTGAACGTAACATCTCATTTTTCAAGATACCCCATAGAAGATGATTGTTGGCCTATTCTTTCATAAATGCAAAATATCCGACGACAATAATTGCGATAACAACGATTTCGAGGATGGTGAACCTGATGAGCATCACGCAGATTTTTCTCTGAGATGGATTCATTTTCAGGATCATCTTGTTCATCACCAGTCGGAAGAACAGTGTATTGACAGTCTTGCTGAAATAGAGTCGAAGGTACTCTTTTATCCCACGCAGCCAGTAGATGAGGTTCTGTTCCTCTTCCGAATCTTCTTTGGCAACCTGTTCACGAAACTGGACCTCTGCCCATAGCTGCTTGTCTTCTTTAATAAACAGACTGATCTTTTCCCATTCGCCATTTAAAAAGGTCACAGTGAGAAGATTACTGTCATCGTAGATCAGTTCACCACTCAACTGAAATTCATTTTCATTCCTGTAATCTTTCAGATCTGCCGTGAATTTACGGTCTTCGACACGTAAGTTCTCAACAAACCAGAAAGGATTAAGTCGAAGAAGCTTATCAGGATTGATGCATTCTTGAACCTGAAGGTCTTCTGCCGATGGTTGAACTTCAAGACCACAGTCAAATTCTTTTATGAGGGGATCGTTCATATCCAAGGCTAGTTAATGGTCAGTAGCGGCACAGTCAGGATGGGGTGCAGCTTTTCATTGGAAATTCTTGCAGCTAACCCAGGTTCCATGTTGAGACTTGTTAACCGCCTGGGTTTTTTCCGGTATCCGCCGGCAACAATACAATCGCAACCCAGCTTTTCGGCAACTTCGGCAATGGTTTTTTCAATATCACCAACTACTCGCATATAACGGACATCTTGCGCCTGTGGGTAGGTTTGTTTAATACGCTGCCAGTCAGCTTCTATTTCTCTGCTCATCTGAGCTTCAACATAGTCGATAAAGGTGTTACGAGATTTAGATGTGTTCAGCCAATCATCTCCGGTCATGACCGACCAGTCTTTGTCGATAATGGTTAAAACAGTTATGTCAGCATTCGGTAATTGGGCTCTGAGTTTTTCAAAGACAAATTTTTCGGCTTTTTGGGCGCCCTTGGAACCGTGAGTACAAAGAAGGATTTTAGTAAACATGATGGAACTATAATCGGCTGATTATGGATTGAACAGTAATTATCAATGGAAAGAAAACAAACCCGCAACCGTATACGACGATTGCGGGTTTGCCTATTGGTTCATCGGGTTATGAAAAACCCAATTAGTATGTTGTTAGCAGGTTTTATCACTTGGTGAACATTTGCTTAAAAATAGATAATTCAAAATCAATTTATTGAGCTAATGCTTTGATTTTTTGACTGTTTAAAACAAAATGTTCATGAAAAATAAGTGCTAGAACCAGTTCCACTTTGTAGTGGCTAAAACAATAAAGGTTGTAATAAGACAGAAAATAAGGGCTGTTAAATCCTCATTTCTTTCACTGGCAAATACTGAGAGTGCTCGTTCCTCGAGTTCTTCAGTATTTGCATCTTCTTTGATTTCAGATGTTCCCTTTCCGGCTTCACCTGTTTCGATGGTTACTTTTTTCTCACTCATATTTGTATCTCCTGTAAAGAATAATTAGTGCAAGACAACGTCTTTAACAAGCCACAGTACAACAAAGAATGAGAGAACCGCCTTAGTCACACCGGAGATACCACCGATGACAAGCGGCCATCCACCGGCCTGCAGAACTGCTTTCTTAGTGATTTGCATACCAAGTCCAATAAGACCAAAAGCAAAGAACCAGATCATAGCATCGGTCAAAGTGGTAACAGTCTTGGACTTTTTCTTAACCTGCTTGACGGCATGCTTGATAACACCTTTCATTTCCTTGTCCAGCTTGATTTTCTTGGCCTTGACACCGGCAAGAATACCCTGGAGTTGAGTCATGCGGGCACGACCGGCTTGATCGAAAACTTTCTTGTTATTCCGATCTTCGAAATCACCAGCGATCTGCTTCTGTTTATGCAGATCCATAACAGCTTCCATCTGTGCCTCAGAAAGTCCTTTGATTGAGCCGTCTGCTATGGCCTTATCAAGAGTTTCCCATTCTTCAGAGGTGATCTGGGTACGATCATTATAGCTCACATCAATATATTTTCCTTTATAGTGACCTGGAGGTGAGAACAGACCTGAGGAAGACATGATGAAAAGAAGGAGGAATCCGAGAATGAAAATCGGGAACTTGTCGATGACAACAGATTTGAAGTTCAATTTCTGTCCAGTCTCTTTACCGAACCAGGTAGCCAATACCAGTACGATGATAGGCAGGAAGAGAACGCGGGTTATGTTGAAAATTTCAGCAACTTTAAGTGTTTTAATATCAACGGCGTTAAAAGCAAGGGCAGCAGCGGCAACCTGTGCGGAGTTCAAAATACCGGTTCCGGCCCAAGCACCAAATTGTACCGGGTTCATACCGGCCAACTTACCGATAGTCGGGAAGAGGAACATACAGATAATACCGAAGGAGAGAATAGTACCGATGGTGTAGGCCATTTCGGTACTTCTTGCTTTTACAACCGGAGCGACAGCAACAGTTGCCGAAACACCACAGACGCCCATGCCGGCAGAAAGAACTCCGGTCATCGTCTTTGGCTGTTTAAATATGCCTCCAAGCCAGAGAACCAGAAAGACAGTTCCCAAGACAAAGATACCAATCAGCCAGACAGAATAGACGCCTAATTTGGCAAGCTCTGCAAAACTGTAACGGGCACCCAGCATAATAACACCCATTTTCAGAACAAAACGGGCACACTTAACACCGGAAGCGGCGAACTTTGGAATTCCGGCAGTGTTGGTGATAATAACACCAACTAGCAGACCCAGGACAACATAGTTCAAATTAAGAACTTTGTAGATTTTAAATCCGAGGGTTGGTTGCAGTGCTTTACTCATAATCTTGACCAGCGGTTCCAAATACCAGCGAACAGCCATGGCAAGCAAGAGCAGCATCAAAATACCGCCTAAAGGCTGGAGTATGAACCGATCGAAAACGGTATCCTTCGGTTCACGAACCATGTTGATAATACCGCCTGCAAGTCCAATGATACCAACGATGATACCCATTGAGACCTGCAATTCCATGGATTTGTGCACAGACAGATACTTCATAAGTGGTAGCAAAGCACCTGATTTGGCTATGAGGCCGTAAATCAGCATGACACCGCCCATGATAATAGTCGGCATGTTTTCCTGTGTGCGTGACATTCATTTCCTCCAAAAGTGAAAATTTATCTTTATCGCTTTATGTTTTTAACCCATTGCAGGTGAAAGACATAAAGTCGATGCGCATATTATCAGCTTATTAGCAAATTAAGTGCCAATGACATAATACAGACGAATGCTATCAAAAAGAGTATAATTTCAACTATTTAATTGATTTGTTGATAATTGATAGTGTGTATATGGAAACAAAGTGCATCTTTTAGTATGCAGGTGAGGACAAAAGTTTACACAACTGCCTATGCGAATTGAAACAAATGGTAGAACTAAATTACCTTGACATCAATGCATCTCTAGTTATAATTAAATCGAACAATCGAATTGAAAAAACTGTAATGATATGAAAAGACGGTATAATCCAGAAGCTGCTAAAGAAGATATCCTTGATGCAGGGGAGAAACTATTTGCCCAAAGGGGGTTTGGAGAAGTTTCAACCTCACAAATTGCAAAAAAGGCGGGAGTGTCACAAAGTCAGATTCATTACCACTTTGGCACAAAGCGTAAACTTTGGGAGGCAGTCTTTAATCGCCGCTTTTCCGATTACTTTGAAGTCCAGTCCACTACTTTCAACAATCCAGATTTGACGGGAATACAGAGGCTTGAAGAGTCTATCCGGGGGTATTTCACCTTTTTTCAGGATAATCCTCAGTTTGTTAAACTGTTGGGTAGAGCGCAGTTAGATGATATTGGTGAGGAAGATGACTACCAATGTTTCGAGCTCAAACAGCAGGGAATATCGATTATTAAAGAGGCTCAAAATGAAGGCATCATTCGTGATGATATTCAACCGGAGTTCGTCATCTTAGGTTTCATCTCCCTTGTTGCATACTGGTTTCAATCGCGCAATCAATATTTGGCCCAATGTGGTTTAACAAAAAAACCTCAAAGCTATGATCAACCATATCTCGACTTCATTATTAAGACCTATGTGAAGGGGATAACACCATGACCCGAATTTTGTCACGAAGATAAACGCCATAAATGAATTAATGGAACACAACACTATCGCTCAAATTGATCATATTTTAGAAAGGTATCGAAATCTTCTCAGAGACGATTTTACAATGTACCGTAATCATATCTGTCGACTGATCAATTTTTCTTGGTGCCTGGAAGAGGCTCTCACCACCGAACAGAGAGAGAAAATTATTATTTCAGCGTGTTTCCATGATCTTGGCATATGGAGCCATAGAACGTTCAATTATCTCAAGCCATCGGTTTTGTTGGCAAAAGAGTATCTTGAAAGACACAAATTAGACCAGTGGCAAAACGAAATTGCTGAGATGATTCAAAACCATCACAAGATAAAGCCATTCAGGGAAGAAAAAAGCTCACTGTCTCTAATCGAGCTCTTCAGAAAGGCCGATTGGATCGATGTAACTCTTGGATTGCTTCAATTCGGCTTATCTTCTGAAGCAATTAACAAAATACAAAAACAATATCCAAATGCGGGCTTTCATCGAAGGCTGATCGACCTCACGTTCAAAGAGTTCATGACTCATCCTTTGAAACCTTTACCAATGATGAAGTGGTAATCGGTAAGTATTTTGAGAGTGGACAGAAAAGCAATAGGAAAAATATGAATCCAAAAGTCTTTGAAGAAACGGAAATTCAAACAATTCAACTCAAAAATAGAATTATCCGCTCAGCCACCCATGAAGGTATGGCCGATGAACGAGGTCTACCTAACGAGAAGTTGAAAAAACTCTATATTCGTCTGGCAAAAGGAGAGGCTGGGGCCATTATCACAGGTTATGTAGGTATTCAGGCAGATGGTAAAAGCCCACTATACAGGATGACCATGATCGATGGTGATGATTGTGTCAAGGCTTGGAGAGATGTGACTGATGCGGTACATGAAAACGGAGCACCGATCATTGCTCAGCTTGCTCATTGTGGCAGGCAGACAAGATCAAAAATAACTGGACTGGCAACAGTAGCGCCCTCGTCGCTGAGGGATCGGTTTTATAGTGAAGATCTGCCAGTCGAGCTGACGGAAGCTGACATTGAGACCATAATCAATAACTTTGTTTCAGCTATTGCTCGTGCAAAGGAAGCTGGGTTTGATGGTGTCCAGCTTCATTTAGCGCATGGCTATCTTCTTTGTCAGTTTTTATCCTCTTACTCTAACCGCAGAACAGATAAATGGGGCGGTACACTGGCCAATAAGTATCGAATTGTGAGTGAAATTTTTAAACTGGCAAAAGAAAAGGTTGGTGAATATCCTATTCTCGTGAAGATGAATGGTTATGATGGTCGAAAAAACGGTATGACTGTTAACGAGGCCTCAAAGATTGCCGAAATGCTTGAACTATCAGGTTGTGCCGCAATTGAAATTTCCTGCGGTGTTTTTGAGGACGGTTTATTCACCATGCGTGGAGAGAAGCTACCGGCTCAAGCGGCAATGACCCATAATTTCAAGTATAAAAATCTGCCATCTTTTGTGAAAAGAATTATGGCACCGATTCTTAAAAGAATGATTCCCCAGCCAAAGCCCTTAAAAAACTACAACCTTGAGGCAGCCCTTACTATTCAAACCAAAATCTCTATTCCTGTCATTGTGGTTGGTGGAATTAATAATATAGATGATATTGATTCCATCATTACCAAGCAGGAAATACCTTATGTTTCCATGTCTCGCCCATTAATCATTGAGCCGGATATCGTGTGTGCCGGGCATGGCACAGAACTGGCGGGGTGCAAGTCCCCGTGCCAGGTATAATCGGAGCCGAAGGTTAGGAGAAGGGCAAGGGCGTCATCGTGAGGTGGGGTCTGGAGGAAGCCCAATCCAAATGTACGGGGCGACGAACAGGAACCGGATATGAGGTGTGGTACATCCGGGACGAGTG